>NZ_LN852696.1:0-600000 GCF_001244545.1 Candidatus Stoquefichus sp. SB1
GAAACAAAGAGAGTCAAGAGAACAAGAAATTGTTTAGGAGATAGACAATGGAGAGTTTGATCCTGGCTCAGGATGAACGCTGGCGGCGTGCCTAATACATGCAAGTCGAACGCACTGATTAATCAGTGAGTGGCGAACGGGTGAGTAATACATAAGTAACCTGGCCTTGTGAGGGGGATAACTGCTGGAAACGGCAGCTAAGACCGCATAGGCAGAGGGGTCGCATGACCTCACTGTTAAATATCCCACGGGATAGCAGAAGGATGGACTTATGGCGCATTAGCTAGTTGGTGAGGTAGAGGCTCACCAAGGCGACGATGCGTAGCCGACCTGAGAGGGTGGACGGCCACACTGGGACTGAGACACGGCCCAGACTCCTACGGGAGGCAGCAGTAGGGAATTTTCGGCAATGGGCGAAAGCCTGACCGAGCAACGCCGCGTGAGGGAGGAAGTACTTCGGTATGTAAACCTCTGTTATAAAGGAAGAACGGCATATGTAGGGAATGACATATGAGTGACGGTACTTTATGAGGAAGCCACGGCTAACTACGTGCCAGCAGCCGCGGTAATACGTAGGTGGCGAGCGTTATCCGGAATCATTGGGCGTAAAGAGGGAGCAGGCGGCAATAGAGGTCTGCGGTGAAAGCCCGAAGCTAAACTTCGGTAAGCCGTGGAAACCAAATAGCTAGAGAGCAGCAGAGGATCGTGGAATTCCATGTGTAGCGGTGAAATGCGTAGATATATGGAGGAACACCAGTGGCGAAGGCGACGATCTGGGCTGCAACTGACGCTCAGTCCCGAAAGCGTGGGGAGCAAATAGGATTAGATACCCTAGTAGTCCACGCCGTAAACGATGAGTACTAAGTGTTGGGGGTCAGACCTCAGTGCTGCAGTTAACGCAATAAGTACTCCGCCTGAGTAGTACGTTCGCAAGAATGAAACTCAAAGGAATTGACGGGGGCCCGCACAAGCGGTGGAGCATGTGGTTTAATTCGAAGCAACGCGAAGAACCTTACCAGGTCTTGACATACCGATAAAAGCCTCAGAGATGAGGAAATAGCTATATCGGATACAGGTGGTGCATGGTTGTCGTCAGCTCGTGTCGTGAGATGTTGGGTTAAGTCCCGCAACGAGCGCAACCCCTGTTGCCAGTTACCATCATTAAGTTGGGGACTCTGGCGAGACTGCCTCTGCAAGGAGGAGGAAGGCGGGGATGACGTCAAATCATCATGCCCCTTATGACCTGGGCTACACACGTGCTACAATGGACGGATCAGAGGGAAGCGAGACCGCGAGGTGGAGCGAAACCCATAAACCCGTTCTCAGTTCGGACTGCAGTCTGCAACTCGACTGCACGAAGCTGGAATCGCTAGTAATCGCGAATCAGAATGTCGCGGTGAATACGTTCTCGGGCCTTGTACACACCGCCCGTCACACCATGAGAGTTGGTAACACCCGAAGCCGGTGGCCTAACCGCAAGGAAGGAGCTGTCTAAGGTGGGACTGATGATTGGGGTGAAGTCGTAACAAGGTATCCCTACGGGAACGTGGGGATGGATCACCTCCTTTCTAGGGAGAAGAGAAGACGTGGAGATCTGTTTAGTTTTGAATGTGCGTTGCGTGCATTCAAGGCAGGAACATTGAAAACTGAATAGCAAACTAGCAAAAACTTTTTACAACAGAAAAGAAGATAGATGAAGAAGAAACGAGATCAGGAAAGAGATTGAAGGTCGATTCATCTAGTTGCAAAAAACTAAGATAAACAAAAGAGAAAACAAGAAAAAGAACTTGAACACTTTAGGTTAAGCAAGAAAGAGCGTATGGCGGATGCCTAGGCACTAGGAGGCGAAGAAGGACGCAGCAAACGGCGAAACGCGGCGGCGAGCAGTAAGCAGGCTAAGACCCGCTGATGTCCGAATGGGGGAACCCGGCACATCGAGAGGTGTGTCATCATGCATTGAATATATAGATGCATGAGGCAAGACGCAGGGAACTGAAACATCTCAGTACCTGCAGGAGAAGAAAGTAAGAACGATTCCGTAAGTAGCGGCGAGCGAAAGCGGAGGAGCCCAAACCATCATAGCGATGGGGTTATAGGGGTGTCAGCAAAGTTGAGCGAGCATGATAGGAGAAGCGCAGGGGAAGGCGCAGCGAAGAGGGTGAAACTCCCGTATCCGAAATTGTGGGAGTGAGACGAGACAGACCCTGAGTACGTCGGGGCACGTGGAATCCTGACGGAATTATCGAGGACCATCTCGAAAGGCTAAATACTCCCTAGTGACCGATAGTGAACCAGTACCGTGAGGGAAAGGTGAAAAGAACCCCGGGAGGGGAGTGAAAGAGAACCTGAAACCATATGCTTACAAGAAGTCAGAGCCCGTTAAAGGGTGATGGCGTGCCTTTTGTAGAATGAGCCGGCGAGTTATGATATGGAGCGAGGTTAAGCAGGAGATGCGGAGCCGAAGCGAAAGCGAGTCTGAAAAGGGCGGAAGTTGCATGTCATAGACCCGAAACCGAGTGATCTAGCCATGATCAGGTTGAAGTTGGGGTAAAACCCGATGGAGGACCGAACCGACCCCCGTTGAAACGTTGGCGGATGAATTGTGGCTAGGGGTGAAATTCCAAACGAACTCGGAGATAGCTGGTTCTCCCCGAAATAGCTTTAGGGCTAGCGTCGCAGGAAGTGTCATGAAGGTAGAGCACTGAATATGTGATGGCCTCATCCCGAGGTACTGAGCATAATCAAACTCCGAATGTCATGAAGACATATGCGGCAGTCAGACTGCGGGTGATAAGGTCCGTAGTCAAGAGGGAAACAGCCCAGACCATCAGCTAAGGTCCCAAAATATATGCTAAGTGGAAAAGGATGTGGAGATGTCCAGACAACTAGGAGGTTGGCTCAGAAGCAGCCATCCTTTAAAGAGTGCGTAACAGCTCACTAGTCGAATGACTCTGCGCCGAAAATTTACCGGGGCTAAGCATAATACCGAAGCTATGGATTTATACGAAGTATAAGTGGTAGGGGAGCGTTCCTGACAGCGAGGAAGCATGATCGCAAGGACATGTGGAGCGTCAGGAAGAGAGAATGCCGGTGTGAGTAGCGGAACGTGGGTGAGAATCCCACGCACCGAAAACCCAAGGTTTCCAGAGGAAGGTTCGTCCGCTCTGGGTAAGTCGGGGCCTAAGGCGAGGCCGAGAGGCGTAGTCGATGGATAACGGGTGGAGATTCCCGTACCTGGCGAAGAGGCAATGGAGTGACGGAGAAGGCTAGGCGATCCAGCTGCTGGAATAGCTGGTGCAAGCGAGGTAGGGGACATCCAGGCAAATCCGGATGTTGAAACCCGAAGGCGTGAAGCGTATGGAACATTACGATAAGTACAGAAGTCGCCAAAGCAAGCTTCCAAGAAAAGCTTCTAGCAATAAACTCTTTGTCAGCCCGTACCGAAAATGGACACACATGGGTGAGGAGAGAATCCTAAGGTGAGCGAGAGAACTATAGCTAAGGAACTCTGCAAAATGACTCCGTAACTTCGGGATAAGGAGTGCTCAGTGAAAGCTGAGCCGCAGTAAAACGGCCCAAGCGACTGTTTACCAAAAACACAGCTCTCTGCCAAGACGCAAGTCGAAGTATAGGGGGTGACGCCTGCCCGGTGCTGGAAGGTTAAGAGGAGTTGTCATCCGCAAGGAGAAGCAATGAATTGAAGCCCCAGTAAACGGCGGCCGTAACTATAACGGTCCTAAGGTAGCGAAATTCCTTGTCAGGTAAGTTCTGACCCGCACGAAAGGCGTAACGATTTGGGCGCTGTCTCAGCTGTAGACTCGGTGAAGTCTTAGTACCTGTGAAGATGCAGGTTACCCGCGACTAGACGGAAAGACCCCATGGAGCTTTACTGTAGCTTGATATTGGATCTTGATGCATGATGTACAGGATAGGTAGGAGACTGAGAGACGGATACGCCAGTATTCGAGGAGTCGCCGTTGGGATACTACCCTTGATGCATTGAGGTTCTAACCGGACATCGTGAAGCCGATGACGGGACAGTGTCAGGTGGGCAGTTTGACTGGGGCGGTCGCCTCCCAAAGAGTAACGGAGGCGCCCAAAGATACCCTCAGCATGGATGGAAACCATGCGCAGAGTGCAAAGGCAAAAGGGTGTTTGACTGCGAGACCAACAAGTCGAGCAGGGACGAAAGTCGGGCTTAGTGATCCGGCGGTGCCGAATGGAAGGGCCGTCGCTCAACGGATAAAAGCTACCCTGGGGATAACAGGCTGATCTCCCCCAAGAGTTCACATCGACGGGGAGGTTTGGCACCTCGATGTCGGCTCATCGCATCCTGGAGCTGAAGTCGGTTCCAAGGGTTGGGCTGTTCGCCCATTAAAGCGGTACGCGAGCTGGGTTCAGAACGTCGTGAGACAGTTCGGTCCCTATCTGTCGTGGGCGTAGGAAGTTTGAGGAGAGCTGCCCTCAGTACGAGAGGACCGGGGTGGACAGACCAATGGTGCACCAGTTGTCACGCCAGTGGCACAGCTGGGTAGCTAAGTCTGGAAGGGATAAACGCTGAAGGCATCTAAGTGTGAAGCCCCCTCCAAGATGAGACTTCCCATTCAAAGCGAAGTAAGACCCCTCTAAGACGAAGAGGTAGATAGGTCATAGGTGCAAGCATAGCGATATGCTGAGCTGAATGATACTAATCGGTCGAGGGCTTAGCCTAGAAGAAGGGTTCAAGGAGAAAGAAGCTAGAGAGCTGTTCAGTTTTGAGTGCTCGTGCATTCAGGAGAAGGAAAGAGATCCGGTGGCGATAGGGTGATGGAGACACCTGTACCCATACCGAACACAGAAGTTAAGCATCACAGCGGCGAAGATAGTGCGCAAGTGCGACAATAGCAGGCTGCCGGTTCAATCCGGGAGAGACGTCAGTCTCTCCCTTTTTTCTTTGCAGAAATGTGGATAACTAAAAAACTATGATCATGAGGTCATAGTTTTTTTAGTTATCTTCAAGTGGATTCGAATGATCAATATCGAGTCTTTTAGTAAAGAGAATCATCACAATAGCAATTGATACGATAATAGCACCAATGAGGAATAGTCTGTAAGAACCGAAATAGTAATAGACATTTCCAAAGATATAACCAAAGACTGCCTTTCCAATATTCATTGCAGCATTAAGCAATGTAACTGCAGTACCAAAAACTGCTGGATTAACTGTTTCTTGAATATAAGCGAGAGCAGCAACTGTCGAACATGCGACACCAAGACAATGAACGATGCTCACAATAACGAATACATATGAATTAGGAACGAGTGCATATGTAAACATACGAATAGCCATTGGAATAGTTGCAAGTAAGAAGAACTTCTTATAACCTAGCCTTTTAATGACTTTTGATGCAATCATAAGGAATAAAAATTCAGGTAAGACTTGAACAAATGTCAACCAACTGATTAATGAATTATCCCCTTTTAATGTAACAATTAAATGGTTACCAGCGAAAGCACCTGAACTATCAACAACAATTTGGGTTATAATAACAAGCACTAACATAAATAAAAAGTTTTTATTAAGAAGTAAATCTTTAAAATTTCCTTTTTGTGGTTTCTCTTTATCAATATCCTTTGAATCAGCTTTAGGAAAGGTAAAACAAATGAGTAAAGCAATTCCTAATAATAACATATAGCTTGTAAACAAAGGACCATCTAAACCGAAAATATCAGCTAAAAAACCAACGGCCATACTTCCTAACATATAACCTAATGATCCCATTCCTCTAATGGAACCATAATTACCGTTCGTTTTTGCAGTATAATTCATTGCAATTGTATCTGCCATAGGTGTTGAGCCTAATCTAACAAGTTCTAACAATAATGCAAAGACAATACAGCCAATATAAACGGTCTGTTTTGAATAAAAATATAAAACAACAATACTAGCAGCTAATGAAAACATCAACAATAAATTGTATTTTCTTGTTTTATCACCAATAATCCCCCATAAGGGAATAACGCAGACACCTAATATTAATGAAATTGCAGTAATCAATCCTATCTCTGAACCATTAAGACCAATACTTTTTTCCAAATAAACATTAATATAAGGAGTAAAACATCCCACAGCCCCTATCAATAAAAAATAGAAGACTTGAAATTTCAGTATATTTTTATCTTTCATAAAAATTCCTCCCATATCATTTCTATTATACTGAATTCGTTTTGTAAACGCTTTATTATTTCAGAAATAGAAAATTTAATTTTACATAAATAAATAGAAAAATGTAAAATTAACTTTACATTAAATGTAAAGTGTACTATACTAATTGTAGGAAGTGATGAAATGAAGACAAAGATAAAAGAATTAAGAAAGAAAAATAAAGTGTCTCAGGATGAACTTGCTTTAGCTGTAGGGGTAACAAGACAGACGATTATATCTCTAGAAAAAGAAAAATATGTAGCTTCACTAGTTTTGGCATACAAAATAGCACGATATTTTGATTTGTCAATTGAAGAGGTATTTGATTTTACAGAAGTAGAGGAGGAATATAATGGAAGAATTTAGTAAAGATATTAAAAAGAGAAGTTTATTGATTAAAATTGTTTTATGTATTTTAATTATTTTTAATATTGTTTTATATTTATTTCAAAAAGATGCATCAAGTTTAGAATTTGGTTTAAGTTTTCAAATGGGAATATGTACAGGTTTAGTCCTCATGGGTGTGATTATTGTTTATAAATATGAGTCCGCTGTTAAACAAGATGAACAGTTAATGAAACTTTATATTCAAGAACATGATGAAAGAAAAATATTAATTAAACAGAAAATGTGTCAGTCTTCACTGATTGTTATTGTGTTATGCTTATTGATTGCTGATAGTTTGGCAGCTTATATAAATTTAGTTGTTGCGTATACTTTAACTATAACGATTTTTATGATGTTGTTTATTATTCTTGCTTTTAAGATTTATTACTTTCATAAATATTAAGGAGTGATTTATATGTGTCAAAGATCAAAGAAAACAAATTATTATCTTGTTGTGGGGTTATTGATCAGTTCTACGACATATCTCTTATATGATGCTGATATGATTCCACATTGGTTAAGATTAACATTATTAATAATTGCTATTGTAGTGATGTTATATGGTGTAATAAAGAAAAATACATGTAAAAATTAGGGATAGTCGTAAAAAACTATTCCTTTTGTTTTATATTTAGAAAAATTTCTTAATAATTTTGCCTTATAATAGTTATATCTATGATATAATAGAAAAAAAGAGAAAGGGGAATAGTTATGAATTTTGTATATGTATCACCTTCCTTTCCAAAAAATTTTTATCAATTTTGTGATTGTTTAAAAGAGAAAGGTGTCACAGTTTTAGCGATAGGAGATACACCTTATCATCAATTATCTGAAGAATTGAAGAATGCTGTTGATGATTATTATCAAGTATTTTCAATGGAAAATTATGATGAGATGGTGAAAGCAATGGGATATTTTATATTTCATTATGGTCATATTGATTGGTTAGAATCTAACAATGAATATTGGTTAGAACAAGATGCGAGATTAAGAACTGATTTCAATATAACAACAGGAATACATACTGATCATATTGAAGATATTAAATGTAAATCTAAAATGAAAAAGTTTTATGAAGAGGCTGGAGTTAAAACAGCAAGATATCATTTAACAACAACATTAGAAGAAGGTTTAAAATTTATTAAAGAGGTTGGTTATCCAGTTGTTGTAAAACCAGATAATGGTGTAGGAGCAGCAAAGACATATAAGATTTCTTCTGATGAAGAATTAAAGGCTTTTTATTTGGAAGATCATCCAACTCAATATATTATGGAGGAATTTGTTAATGGGTTGATTATATCATATGATGGTATAGCCAATCTTGAAAAAGATGTTATTTTTGAAACATCACATGTTTTTCCAAATCCAATAATGGATGTTGTGAATGATGCAAGTAGTATGTATTATTATTCTTTAAGAGAAATACCTTATGATTTAAAATTAGCTGGAAAAGCATGTGTTAAGACTTTTTATACAGCTGGAAGATGTTTCCATATGGAATTTTTTAGATTGTTAGAAGATAAAGAAGGATTAGGTAAAAAAGGTGATATTATTGGTTTAGAAGTGAATTTAAGAACACCAGGAGGATATACACCTGATATGATGAATTTTGCAAATGATATTAATGTATATGATATTTATGCAGATATGGTTGTAAAGGGAGAAAGTGAATATAATCATCATAGACCTTATCATTGTGTTTATTGTGGAAGAAGAGATTATTTGCATTATCAACATACTCACAATGAAGTTATGGAAAAATATCAATTTGATTTATTAATGGCTGAAAGAATGCCAGATATTTTAAGTGGTGCAATGGGGAATTTTACATATACAGCACGTTTTGAAACAATGGATGAAGTGAATGCTTTTGTGGATTTTGTGCTAGGATAGGAGGAATCAATATGAAAAAAGAATGGTTTAAGGAATATAGTGAGTGTTTAAATAGGGATATGGAGTTTATGGTATATGGACATGCTGGTCAACCTATTTTAGTCTTTCCAGCGCAGGATGGACGTTATTTTGATTTTGAAAATTTTGGGATGGTACAGACTGTTGAACATTTAATTGATGAAGGACGAATTCAATTGTTTTGTTGTGATAGTATTGATCCAGAATCTTGGTCTGGTAAAGGACTTGATCCTAGACATCGTACATATATGATGGAACAATGGTATTATTATATTGTTAATGAATTGGTACCAAGAATTTTTGAGATTAATTCTTATGGTAATGGTGGCGGATATGCTGATGGTATTTTTACAACAGGATGTTCTATGGGAGCGACGCATGCTGCTAATTTTATGTTTAGAAGACCAGATATTTTTAAGGGAACAATTGCATTAAGTGGATATTATGATAGTGATTTATTCTTTGATGATTATCATGATGATATTATTTATCGTAATTCACCTATTCAATATCTTCATGGGATGAGTTATGATCATCCTTATGTTGATATGTATCGTCATTGTAAGATTGTTTTATGTTGTGGTCAAGGAGCCTGGGAAGATGATATGATTAGAAGTACTGCACGCATGAAAGAACTTTTAGAATATAAAGATATTCCTGCATGGATTGATTTTTGGGGAAATGATGTCAATCATGATTGGGATTGGTGGCAAGTACAATTTCCATATTTTGTAGAAAGGGTGATATAATATGAATTTAATTTTTATTTCACCACACTTTCCTCTCTATTTTTATAATTTTTGTGATCGATTAAAAGCTCGTGGTGTGAATGTTTTAGGAATTGGTGATGCAAGTTATGATAATTTGCCATATCATACTAAAATTGCTTTAACAGAGTATTACAAGGTTGATGATTTAGAAGATTATGAGGAAGTTTATCGTGCATGTGCATATTATACTTGGCATTATGGTAAGATTGATTGGATTGAATCACAAAATGAATATTGGTTAGAATTGGAAGCAACATTACGTAATGAATTCAATGTAACAACTGGAACAAAGATTCAACATATGGCACCAATGAAATATAAATCAAAAATGAAAGATGTTTATAAAGCAGCTGGAATACCTACTGCACGTTTTAGAATGGTGGATGATTATCAGGCAACAAAAGCTTTTGCGAATAAGGTAGGTTATCCTGTTATTGTTAAACCGGATAATGGTGTGGGAGCAAGTTCTACTTATAAATTAAAAAATGATGATGAGTTAGATTATTTCTTTGCAACAAAAGATCCAGTGATTCAATTTATTATTGAAGAGATGGTACCTGGACATGTGGAGACTTTTGATGGTATTACAGATAAAGATAAAAATATCTTAATAGCGACAAGCCATGTTATGTTAAATTCAATCATGGATAATGTCAATGAAGCCTCTGATACAGCCTTTTATTCACAGCCAGTTGAAGGTTTGGATATTGCAGAGGTTGGAAAAAGAGCAGTCGAAGCTTTTGATACAAGAAGTCGTTTTTTCCACTTTGAATTCTTTCGTTTAGATGAGGATAGAGAAGGATTAGGTAAAAAGGGTGATATTGTTGGCTTAGAAGTGAATATGCGTGCTCCTGGCGCTTATATGCCTGATATGATGAATTTTGCTTATAATGTAGATGTTTATACAATATGGGCAGATATGATTAAGTATAATCAATGTTATTATGATATTAAAAGAGAATATTGGGTTGCTTATACAGGTCGTCGTGATGGTATTTGGTATATGTATAATTATGATCAGATTAGAGCAGTTTATGGTGAAAACATTGCTTTAGAAACAGATGTACCAGAAGCTTTATCAGCAGCTATGGGAAATCATGTTTTCATTGTCAAATCACGTACTCAAGAAGAACTGTTTGCAATGATTCGCTATATACTCAAACGAGAAGATGGAACTGATTGGATGTAAATAGTATTCATCCTTATGAATGATACTTATATTAAAAAAACAATGTAAATGTGTCAAAGGGAATGATTCATATTATTCCCTTTAAAATTAAAATAGAGACAAGAATTTGATTGTGATTTTCAATAGAAATGTTATGATAATAATGTATGCGTTTATGTTATAAAGAAGAAAAGAGATGGTTATATGGTAAATAAAAAGAATGAAAGACTTTCAACAAGAGGAGTTTATGTAATTAATGAACAATATCAAATTGTTTATTTTGATAATTCTTTAAAAGAGTTATATCCAACATTACAAAATAATTCTATCTGTTATCGATTATTAAGAAATCGTAGTGAGCCATGTTCAGATTGTCCACTTGTATTCTTAAATAATAGTCAAACAGTTATTCATACATCCATAAAATATAATGAATTGTATTGTGGATGGGATAATTGTACGACTTTAAGATTGAATTGGCCTCATGAAGGGGAATGTATTTTAGTAACCATGTATCCAATTAATGATGAAGAACATAAAGTCTTTTTAAATATAAATCAAGATCAGCACTATGATGAACTTGTTGAATTAAATGTTAATACACAGACATATCGTTATCTTTGTAATGATGGTTCAGAGGTAGATATTGCTAATGAAGGAGAAATTAAGGATTTAGTTGAACAATTTAGCACCAAATATATTTATCCAGAAGATATTGAAAGATTTAAAGCTTTCTTTGATTTAATTACATTAGAATATCGAACTGAGAATATGGGGCATATAGTAGATGATTTCCGAGTTTTAAGATCAGATAATAATTATCATTATTTTTCTTTATATTTGCAGCCAGTTGAAAAGAATATCAATGAAAAATGCTATCTTTGTTATGCTGTGAATGTCGATGAAAGATATAACGGACTTCAAAAACAACTTGATAATCGTTACCAGCAACAAATAGATCCATTAACATTTCTTTATAATCTGAACACTTTTCAAGAACTTGTTAAAGATAGATTAGCTAAAGATTTAGATACAGAATATGCAATTGTTTCTATTGATATAGAACATTTCAAACTCTTTAATGAATGGTATGGAACTGATCAAGGAGATAATTTATTAAAATATGTTGCGAGTTGTATCCGTCGTTTTGTAGAGTCAAATAATGGTTATGCTGCACGTAATGGGAATGATGATTTTCTTTGTCTTATTCCTTATGAATGTTGTCATGTAGAAATGTTAGAAAATGAAATTGTGAATTGGATTCAAAATTACAATATTGAATATAGATTTTTACCAGCTGCTGGGATTTATCCGATTCAAGATAGAAAAACACCTCTGACTTTGATGTGTGATCGTGCTATTATGGCTGAAAATTCAATTAAAGGAAATTATATTAATAGAGTTGCTTTATATCAAGAAAAAATGAAATTGAAATTAGAGAATGAACAGGAAATTTTGTTTAGTGTGAAAAATGGACTTGAGAATAAAGAATTTGAAATTTATTTTCAACCACAATGTAGTGCTAGAACTCAAAGAATCATAGGTGCAGAAGTCTTGGTGCGTTGGAATCATCCAACAAAAGGCTTATTAATGCCTAATACATTTATTCCGATATTAGAAAATAGTGGCTTTATTTATAAATTAGATTATTATGTATGGGAAAAGACTTGCCAGTATCTTCATGATAGAATTGTGAAACAGCAAGTGATTGTTCCATTATCAGTTAATGTTTCAAGATTAGATATTTACCAGTATAATCTGGTACAAGTCTTTGAAAATTTATGTACAAATTATCAAATACCTAAACGCTACTTAGAAATTGAAATTACTGAGAGTGCATATAGTGATAATTTTGTACAATTAATTGAAACAATATCTCAATTAAGAAGTCATGGTTTTAGAGTTTTAATGGATGATTTTGGAAGTGGTTATTCTGCACTAAATATGTTAAAGGATATTGAAGTTGATGTCTTAAAATTAGATATGAAGTTTTTAGATATGGATGAAAATAGTCTTAATAAAGGATTAAGTGTTTTAGAATCATCTATTCTCATGGCTAAATGGTTAAAAATGGGGCTTATTGCTGAAGGTGTTGAAACTGAAGAACAAGTTAAACATTTGTTGAATATGAATTGTGAATATATGCAGGGATTCCATTTTTACAAGCCGATGCCAGCGAGTGATTTTGATGAACTTCTTTCTCACTTACAAAATGTTGATACAAGAGATATTATGGTAGAAAGTTTACCAACATTGCAAATAGATGATTTATTTAAAAAAGATATTACAAGTGAATCTATGCTAAACAATATCATTGGTGGCGTTGCGATTTATTCTCTTGATGATCATGATAATGTGACATTGAAAACAGTTAATGATGGCTATTATCGTATTACTGGATGTAATCCAGTGGATCTTAATGAAAAAGCAGATTCGATTCTTTTGCAGGTACATGAAGAAGATAGAGATTATGCGATTGATATATTTAAACGTGCTGAAAAAAATGGGCATTTGGGTGCAAGTGGAACATTTAGAAGATATCGTTTAAATGGTGAAATTATGTGGATGAATCTAAAAGCATTTTTCTTACATAGAGAATCTCATCAACGTATTTATTATGGCGTAATTAATGATTATACTGAGCAGATGAATAGACAAAAAGAACTTCATATGATCTTAGATTCAATACCAGGAAATATCATTGAATATCGTGTGAAAGATGATCATCTGGCTTGTCATATTCTTAATTATGGACTTAAAGATTATTTAGGATATAGTCAACAGGATATGAATCAAATGGTTGGCAGTCAACTTGGGCTAGAGAGTATTTGTCCAGAAGATAGAGAAGCAGTAGAAAAAATCTTTGTTGATTTCAAGACTTGGGGAAAAGGGATGGATTTCTATTATTCATGCTTTAATCTTCAGGGTGAAAAGGTGTATTTACATCAACATATTGTCTATTATGACCAAGAAGAAGATACTAAGATATATTGTGGTTTATGTATGGTTATGAACAATGGATAATTAAAAAGGGAGTTCATAATTGATTTATGAATTCCCTTTTTAAACAAGAAATGGTAGAAATAAGTTAGCTAATTCTAAAAATATAAAGAATCCTAAAACATCAGTTGCTGTTGTTAAAAAAATAGAAGAAGCCAAAGCAGGATCGGCATGTAGTGCTTTTAAAACGACTGGTATAACAAATCCAAAGAAGCCGGATACTACTAAGTTTCCAATCATAGCAATACAAATAATAACACCTAAATAAAAGTTACCATAGAGTGCATAAACAATAATTCCTGTGACAAGTCCAGTAACAAAGCCATTAATAATCCCTAAAAAGATTTCTTTTCTCAGTGCCGGAAAACAATCTTTAAAATGGACTTCACCTAAAGCAATACTTCTAATCATGATGGACAATGTTTGACTTCCGGCATTTCCACCCATTCCTGTCACAATTGTCATTGTGGCTGATAAAGCTACAATTTGTTCAATTGTACTTTCAAACATTTTAACAGTAAATGATGCTAAAAAGGCAGTTGCAAGATTGATAACTAACCATGGAAGACGCATTTTAATAGACTCAAATAATGTTGAATCCAAAGATTCTTCCTTATTTACACCATGCATCTGTAACATATCTTCTGTATGTTCTTCTTGAATAACATCGATGATATCATCAACTGTAATAATCCCAAGTAATCCATTATTTTTATTAACAACAGGAATAGTTGCTAAGTCATATTTGGATACTAATAAAGAAACTTCTTCCTGATCTGTTTCAGGAGTTACAGAAATAACCTGATCATCCATAATAGATTCCAATGTTGCCTTTTCATCAGCAACTAATATATCTCTTAAATCAGCAGTTCCAATTAATTGCTTTTTATCATTTAAAACAAAAATAGTTTCAATGACTTCAGTTTTAGGAGCAATTTCTTTAATTTTCTTAAGTGCATTCATCATTGTTAAATGATCATTTAAAGCAATATACTCTGTTGTCATTAAACCACCAGCAGTATCTTCCTCATAACCAAGTAATTGCTCTATGATTTTCTGATCATCTGTTTTCATTAAAGTCATTAATTGCTTACGTTTACCAATTGGAAGTTCCCCTAAGATATCAACAATTGTATCCTTAGGAATCAAATTAAATAATCTTAAAATTCTTTGATTATTTAAACAATCAATAATATCAACTTGTAATTCTTCATCAGATTCTTCTAATATTTCTGATAATTTTTCATCATCAATATGATTACATAAATATTCCAATTGATTATCTTCTAATTCTTCAATTTCTTGTGCTAAATCAATTGTCTGAACATGATCGTAAATATGATCAATCTCTTTTGTATCATGTTTAATTAATGCTTGTAATAATTTTTCTAATTGAATTTGTGTTTTGTTTTCCATTTTAGACCTCCTTTTTTAAGAAGATCTCACATATGTGAGATCAGTTTTATACGGTTTGGGCTTGCCTTTATCCATAATCTCACATCCTTTCTCATACATTCAAAGTATGATAAAAATGAAGTCGAAAGTCAAGTTAAATATATATTTATTTTCTGGTTATTAAAGACTTATAAGTATGATATATTAAACACATTATACCGTTAATATTTAAAAGTATACTCTATAAAAGACAAGTTTAATGGAGAGTAATGGTACAGAATATATTATCAAATCAGAATGAAAAAGCCTTATAAAACGGAAAAACAAGTTTGACAGCGCTTTCAACGTATGTTATACTGAACTTGTAAAAGGATTGTCACTTCTTTGAAGGCATTACCTTAAATAGTAGATACTATTTTTGTGTATGTTTTTAAAGAAGTTTTTTTGTGTTAAGAAAGGATGAAAAAATGTTTGATTTTTTAAAAAAGAAAGATTTATCTTTGTATGCCCCAATGACTGGACAAATGATTGAGGTTAATAGTATTCCAGATGAAGTCTTTGCTTCTCAAATGCTTGGGGAGACAGTTGCATTTATACCTCAAGATGACTATATCTGTGCACCATGTGATGGAAAAATAACAATGATTGCTCATACTTTGCATGCATTTGGAATGGTGAGTGATATGGGAGTTGAAATTCTTATTCATATTGGTTTAGAAACTGTTCATTTTCATGGGAAGGGTTTTGAAATATTAGTTCATGAGGGCGAAAGGGTGAAAAAAGGACAGATGATTATGAGAATTGATAGGCAGTTTTTTAAAGAAAAAGATGTTTGTCTGATAACACCGATGGTGATTACGAATAAAAAGAATTATCATGTCCATATTGATTATAGAGATCATGTTATAAAAGGGGAAAATCGAATTATTGAACTTATATAGAAAGAAGGGAAATTCATGAAAGTGATCAAAAAAATAAACAATAATGTTGCTATATGTTTAGATAGTCATCAACATGAATTAATTGCTTTTGGTAAGGGCATAGGTTTTCCTAAAACACCTTATGAATTAAATGATTTAAGTCTTATTCACCGTACATATTATGGGATTAGTTCAAGATATTTAGCGCTTATTGATGAAATACCTGAAGAAATATTTGATATTTCTGCAAGAGTGGTAGATATTGCGAGAAATTATATTCGTTGTGAACTCAATAATAATATTGTTTTTACACTTGCAGATCATTTACACTTTGCGATTAAAAGACATCAACAGCATTTAAATCTTAAAAATCCATTGATTTATGATGTTCAATATTTTTATGAAAAAGAAATGGAAATAGGAATGATGGCTGTTAAAATGATTTCTCGTGAACTACATATTCATCTACCTAGAGAAGAAGCAGGGAATATTGCACTCCATTTTGTGAATGCTGAAGCGATGGGAGAAAGAAATTTAGATGATAATATGAATGAAGACATTATTAATGAAATCACACTTATATTGGAAAAAGAATTAAATGTTCATATTAAAAGAGATGATTTTAATTATTCAAGGTTTGTTTCTCATTTACAGTATTTATTAAAAAGAAAGAATGTAGGAGTAAGTATTTCAAGTGATAATATTAAAATGTATCAGAATATGAAGAAAGAATTTCCAAAGATATATCATTGTGTATTAAAGATAAAAACATACATAGAAGAAAAACTTCACTGGGTACCCAGTGAAGAAGAGCTACTCTATTTAATGTTGCATGTCAATCGATTATATGCAAGAGAGGAATTGTAACCGAAAGGGCATTATCCAACAAATAAAGAGACAATAGTCTTTTAATTGTTGGTTTTTATTTTAAAGATGAAAAGAGGAGAAAATTATGTCAAAAAAAGAAAAGTATGAACAACTCGCTAAAGAAATTGTTCAATGTGTTGGTGGTAAAGACAATATATCATTTGTGACGCATTGTATGACGAGATTAAGATTAAGTTTAAAAGATAGTAGTCTTGCCCAAACTGAACAAATTAAAAAGATACAAGGGGTTTTAGGTGTTCAATATGTTGGTGGGCAATTACAAATTATTTTAGGCCAAACAGTCCAGCTTGTTTATGAAAATGTTTGTGAATTAGGAGATTTTGCTATAGAAGAGCATCGTCATGATCAAGTAAAAGAAAAACTAAATATAAAAACATTAGGAATGAAAATATTAGATGGGTTAGCAGGATGTATGACACCACTCATTCCAATTATGATTTCAGCATCAATCTTTAAAATGTTGACAACAGTATTAGGACCAATGATGTTGAATGTTTTAAGTGAAAGTAGCGATTTATATATTCTCTTTGCATTTGTAGGAGATGCTGGATTTTATTTCTTACCTATTTTTACAGGATATACGGCAGCTAAAAAATTTGGTACTTCACCTATTTTAGGAATGTTTTTAGGAGCCATTTTGATTCATCCGACATTACTTGAATTTGTTGCACAATCGAAGAGCTTAAGTATATATGGGATGCCAGCAAGCTTACAAAATTATACAAGTTCAATACTACCTATTATTATGTCTGTATGGGTAATGAAACAGGTAGAAAAAATACTCAATAAAATCATCCCAAATATGCTTTCAACAGTCTTTGTACCAACACTTACAATCGCTATTATGTTGCCTGTCAGTTTATGTGTCTTAGGACCTTCTGGTGCATTTGTAGGACAATTTATTAGTGGAGGATTATTAAGCCTTTCTCAATATGGTGGTTTATTTACAATTATCTCCATCGCAATGATTGGAGCATTGTGGCAGATATTGGTAATGACAGGGATGCATGTTGTTTTAATGTCAGCTTTATTTGTTGTTTTTTCATCAACAGGATCAGATACAATCATTATGCCAGGGGCATTGGTTGCAGGAGCTGCTGTTTATGGGATGTGTCTTGGAGCTATTTTAAGAATCAAAAATAAACAAGAAAAAAGTTTAGTTATTGGTTACTTTATTTCCTGTTGTGTTGGGGGTGTCACAGAACCAGCTATGTATGGACTCGGATTACGATTTAAACGTCCACTTATTGGAATGGTTGCAGGTGGTTTTGTAGGAGGGATAATTATTGGTATATTTGGTGTAACTGTTTATAATTTGATTCCTGTTGCTAATGTTTTACATTTAGCCAGTTATGTTGGTGGATCAACTATGAATATTATTATAGGTGTATCAGCTGAAGCTATTTCAGTGATTGTTGCGGCTATTGTGACTTATTTCTTTGGCTTTGCTAAAGATGATCCACTTGTTCAAAAAAGTATAGAGGAGGTTTCAAAATGAAGAGTGCAATAGAAGTTGTTCGACATCATAGTTCTGTCATGCGTAGTCAGGATATCAATATAATTTTAGATGATTTTTCAAGTGATGCAATTGTGATAACCAATTTATTAGAAGAACCAGTTGTTGGACATGATGATATCAAAAAACTTATTGATGCAGAAGTTCATAAAAGAAATGAAAAAAAAGATGTTCCTCATTCTGAAATTTTATTACAAAAGGACTATGGAAGTTATGTTTTGCACGTTTTTAAAAATGAACAAAGGAACATTTTAGGAATTGAAACATTTGTAGTTGAAAATGAAAAAATTATATTTGAAAGTTCATATATTACAAAATTAAACAAGTAAGAGAGTCTCATTCATATTAAACAAGAGACTCTCTTGTTTTCATATAAACAAAATGTTTCAACTTTTGAAAAAAGAAAGCAGGTCTTAGTATTTTGATTATAATAAATTTAAATAAGAGGAGGAATAATTTATGACAAGAAAGTTTCCTGATGGTTTTTTATGGGGTGGTGCCACTGCTGCCAATCAATATGAAGGTGGATGGAATGAAGGAGGAAAGGGAGTTAGTGTCTCTGATTGTGCTAGACATCATTTAGATGTTGATGTTCAGGATTATAAGGCACATAATAGTATCACAACTCAGGATATTGAAGATGCTTTGTTATCTAAGGATGATTCTCTGTATCCTAAAAGACATGCATCTGATGGATATCATCATTATAAGGAAGATATCAAGATGTTTGCTGAAATGGGATTCAAGGTTTATCGTATGTCCATTGCCTGGACAAGAATCTTTCCTAATGGTGATGACAAGGAACCTAATGAAGAAGGCTTGAAGTTCTATGATGATATCTTTGATGAATGTTTAAAATATGGGATTGAACCATTAGTGACAATGTCACACTATGAACCGCCAATCAATTTGACACTCAATTATGATGGCTGGGCATCAAGAGAAGTGATTGACATGTTTGTTAGATATGTAGAAGTGATCTGTGAAAGATATAAGAACAAAGTGAAATACTGGCTGACATTCAATGAAGTGGATTCAATGATCAGACATCCGTATACAACAGGAGGACTGGTGGAAGATCGATTCCCAGGTCGCAATTTCCAGGAAGTGATCTTCCAGGCGATGCATCATCAGTTTGTAGCAAGTGCTTTGGCGACAAAGATATGTCATGAAAAGATACCAGGATCAAAGGTAGGATGTATGCTGACAAAATTAACATATTATCCATATACATGTAAGCCAGAGGATGTCTTACAGGCACAGCAGGATATGAGAAGTACATACTGCTATAGTGATACACAGGTCTTTGGGGAATATCCAGCATATCTACTGGCGAAGTTTAAGAATGAAGGATTGAATATCAAGATGGAAGAAGGAGATCTTGATATTATGAAAGCATATCCAGTTGATTTTGTTTCATTTAGTTATTATTCTAGTAGTTGTGTAGCTAAAGATGACGCTGGGCTCAAGAAAACAGCAGCTAATACAATGACAGCTATTAAAAATCCATATATACCAAGTTCTGACTGGGGATGGCAGATTGATCCAATTGGTTTGAGAGTTTCGCTAGTAGATTTATATGATCGCTATAGAAAGCCATTATTCATAGTAGAAAATGGACTTGGAGCTAAGGATGAATTAGTAAATGGAACAGTTGAAGATGATTATCGTATTGATTATTTTGATAAACACTTTAGAGAAATGTTAAATGCGATAGAGATAGATGGAGTTGATTTAATGGGATATACATCATGGGGATGTATAGATATCGTGAGCGAATCAACAAAACAGATGAGTAAAAGATATGGATTCATATATGTAGATTGTGATGATTTAGGAAATGGAACATATAAGAGATATAAAAAGAAATCATTTGATTGGTATAAGAAAGTTATTGAAACAAATGGTGCTTATTTATTTGAAGGAGAATAGAAATGTTAGAATTTAAATTTGATACACAGTTATTAATTGAAGGACAGAATCTAAATGAAGATGAAATCAATGATTATATAACTGAGAATTTTAAGGGAGATTGTTTGTTGGCTGTTGGTGATGATGAATTAATTAAGATTCATTTTCATACCAATGAGCCTTGGCTTGTTTTAGAGTATGCAGCAACACTTGGAGAGATTTATGATATTGTTGTGGAAAACATGGAAAGACAAGCAAAAGGATTAAAGGGATAGGGGGAAACTGTTGTGGATATTCAAGTTATATTGATGCAGATGATTCAATTGTTTTTAGTGATTGCTTTAGGTTATTTCTTGTTTAAAGTAAAGATATTAGATGTTGATTTAAATAAAAAATTGACAACTTTATTACTAACTGTTACAACTCCAGCAATGATTGTTTCATCTGTATTATCTACAACTGTTACACAAAGTTTTAATGATATTCTTTTTGTTTTCTTGATTGGTTTTGCAATTTATCTGATTATGCCAATATTAGGATTTATCATTGTTAAAGTTATGAAAATTCCTTTGCCTCAACAAGGATTATATATATTTATGACTGTATTTTCTAATATTGGTTTTATGGGATTTCCAGTGATGAAAGCAATATTTGGCAATGAAGCCGTTTTCTTTACAGCTATTTTTAATATGATTTTTAATCTGTTTGTTTTTACTGCTGGTATTGTTATTATGAATTATGGAACTGGTCAGAATGTGAAACTTGATCCTAAAAATTTATTATCTCCTGGAGTGATTGCTTCACTTGTTGCATTGTTGATTTACTTTACTGGTATTCATTTTCCAGATGTTATTTCTTCAACTGTAACAATGGTGGGAGATATTACGACACCTATGGCGATGTTACTGATTGGTTCAACATTAGCAAATATACCATTAAAAGAAGTCTTTACTGAATTAAAGATTTATCCCTATACAATTATCAAACAAATTATTGTGCCTGTCATAGCCTATCCTATTTTAAAACTGATTATAGGTGATCCATTAATTTTAGGGATAACATTGATTATGATTTCTATGCCAGTTGCTAATAGTGCAGTTTTGTTTGCTACTGAATATGATGGGGATGTTTCATTGGCAGCCAAAACAGTCTTTATGACTACGCTATTATCAGTTGTAACAATACCTTTAATTGTGGCTTTGTTCCTCGTTTAAGGGTGTCAATAAAAATATAAAATACGAGATAGAATTATTGGTAGAAGATCTAAAATAATTCCCCCCCTCGTATTTTTTAGTGTATAATAAACTTAGATAGGGATGAGAAGGACGTGCTATATAATGAGATTGTATGAACATGTAAAAAAAGTATTATATGCGGATGAATTTGTGACAATACATCGTGCAAAAGAGGAAAGACGAAATCAAAGAGGAATTGCTTTAATTGCTTCGGTTGCATTTTTAATTATGAGTATTTTAAATATTCGCCAGCAGTCTTATATAATGTTATGTTCTACAGTGGGATGTTCTCTATTTTTATTTATTGGTTATTATATGAGCAAATATCATAATTGTGATATATTTTTAAAAGCTGTTTATATTGTTATTTGTGTGGTGATTTTTACAAGTTATACAATTCTCGGTGGAAATGATGGTTTTGCTATCTTGTGGATTCTCATTGCAACTTATGCTTTTATGATCTCTATTGATTTTAAGGCTGGTTTCATCATTAATGTTTATTATTTAATTATGTTATTACTAGTGTTTATTGGACCTTTATCATTTTTATTACAATATCAATATAGTCCAACGTTTCTCTTAAGATTTCCTTTTTTATATGTCATTAATTTTGCTTTTGCAACATATATAGCTATTCGTATTCGAACTTATCAATATGAAATTCTTATAAATCAACAAAAACTAGAATTTCAAAGTCATATGGATTTAAGTACTGGAGTTAAGAACCGCAATAGTTTTATTCAATATGAAAAAAACTTTCAGTCAGCAGATATAGATCATTTAATTGGTGTTTTTATTGATGTGAATGGTTTACATGAAGTAAATA
This sequence comes from Candidatus Stoquefichus sp. SB1, assembly GCF_001244545.1. Taxonomy (NCBI): domain Bacteria; kingdom Bacillati; phylum Bacillota; class Erysipelotrichia; order Erysipelotrichales; family Erysipelotrichaceae; genus Candidatus Stoquefichus; species Candidatus Stoquefichus sp. SB1. Next base: position 22,112 of record NZ_LN852696.1, read on the forward strand.
ATCTACAAGGTCATTATGCTGGTGATCAAATGTTGAGATTGATTGCTGATTTATGTAAAGAACATTTTTTAAACAGCGAGATATTTCGGATGGGTGGCGATGAGTTTTTAATCTTATGTCCCAATGCATTGCTTGATGAAGTTGAAAAAACAATCAAAGAAGTGTCAAATAAGATTGATGAAGCAGGCTATTCTATTTCTTATGGTATTGCTTTACAAACAGAAGCATTAGATATTAATGAGATTGTAAAGATGGCTGATTATAAGATGAATGAATATAAAAAACATTATTATAAAAGTGTTAATTCTCGTAGACGTTAATTATGAGGATAAAAAAGTTGCTGAATATAAAAATGAAGCACTTTTTTTGTGTTTTTGAAACTGTAAATAGTGTTTTCATATTATCACAATGTTTACTTTTCTATTGTAAATCGTATAATAATAGTGAGTTTATTCATCATCAGATATGACAATAAAGAGAAAGGAGTTTAGAAATGAAAATACTTGTTGAAAATGGAAAAGTTCTTATTGACGGGGAAAAGGAAATAGAAAATGGAGCAGTTCTTGTTGAAGGAAATAAAATTATAGGTGTTTATAAAGATTATCAGAATATCATAGCAGATCAGGTCATTGATGCAAAAGGGGCTTATATTATACCAGGACTCATAGATACACATACACATGGAATTCATGGGTATGATTTTAATACTTGTCAAATTGAAGATATTGACACAATGAGTCAGGCTTTATTAGATGAAGGAGTGACTTGTTTTATGGCAAGTTTAACTGTTGAAAATCATGAAGATATGTTAAAAATATTAGATATGTATGATAATTGTGGGAATGCTCATTTATTAGGTGTTCATATGGAAGGACCGTTTTTAAATAAGAATAATAAGGCTGTTATGAAAGAAGAAGGGTTGATAGAACCAGATTTTCAAAAATTTGATGATTATTTGAATCATTGTAAAAAATTAAAAGCTATGACAATTGCCCCTGAATTACCTCAAGCTTTAGAACTGATTACATATGGGAATAATCATGGTATCGTTATGAATGTCGGTCATAGTAGTGCAACTGCTCAACAAGTTCTTGAAGCACAAGCTTATGGGGCAAAAGGGATTACTCATCTTTATAATGCAATGAGTCAACACTTACATAGAGGACCAGGAGTTGTTACAGGGGCTATAATATCAAAATTGTTTTGTGAATTAATTGTAGATGGATTTCATATTCATCAGGATGTGGTTAAAGCGACTTATCAGGCTATTGGAAAAGAGCGACTGATTTTAATTAGTGATGCGAACCCATGCAAAGGATTACCGGATGGACTTTATCAGTTTTCAGGAAAAGAGATAGAAATAAAAAATGGCAAAGCACGTGTAAAAGCAACAGGAAGAATAGCTGGCAGTACTTTAACATTAAATCAAGCATGTCATAATATGATGAAAATATGTGGATGTTGTATGAATGATGTTGTTTTCATGGCTTCTACTCACCCTGCCCAATTATATGGGTTAAATAAAGGAAAGATTGAAGTTGGCTATGATAGTGATATTTTGGTTGTTAATGATCATTTTGATATTTTAGCAGTTATGAGTCAAGGTGAAGTCAAACGAAACCAATTGTAATCAACTGTAAGTTGTATTCATATCAACGAAAAAGAGAGTCATTCAACTTATAGTCGCTTCCTTTTTAAGCATACATTTTCTATAATCTATTTATCAAAAGAAAAGAGGTTAATAATGAAAAAAACTTTAGGAAATAAAATGAATGAATTAAGAAAACAACATGGAATGACACAAGATGAAATAGCTGAAAAAATGGGTGTATCATCTCAAGCTGTCAGTAAATGGGAAAATGATTTAAGTATACCGGATCTATCTATACTTATTCAATTGGCTGATTTTTATCATATTTCATTAGATGAACTTGTAAGAGAAAAAGAAGAAACAGTTCACCTTGTAGCGAAAGAAGATCGTAAAAATATTAATGATATGTTATTAAGAGTTCATATCAATACTACTGCTGGTGATAAAATAAAAGTTAATTTACCATTAGCTCTTATAAAGATAGCGGCTGATATGAATGTTGAACTTCCTGAATTTAATGGCAGTGAGATATTAAAGCAAATTGATTTTCATATGGTTATAGCATTAATTGAAAATGGAGTTATGGGGACATTAGTAGAGGTTAATACTGCTGATGGAGATATAATTGAAATAACTGTAGAATGATGAGATTGAAGATAAGGACTAAAAAAGTTAAAATCAGTCTTATATTACCAAGATTTTTAGTTATCAATAGATTCTCTATTTGGATAGGAGCATTCATTGTTAAAAAATATATATCATTAACAAAAGAACAGCGAAAAATAATGAGAATAGGATTACATAAATGTTGTCAACAACATAAGAATCTATTAATTGTAGATATAAAGACACAAACTGGAGAAATTATAGAGATGAGATTATAATGTCATCTCTATAATTAAAGGTGTGATGAAAAACATGTTATAAAGGAACATAAAATGTTTGAGAAATGTTTAATGTATTGACAATTTCGCTTATTTTTGACTATAATAAATAAGGATAATTCATTTATGCCCAGAAATGAGGCGTTTTTTTATGCAGAAAAATTATGATGTTATTATTGTTGGGGCTGGACCAGCAGGAATTATGGCAAGTTATGAATTTTATTTAAAAGATCCAAGCAAAAAGGTCTTATTAATTGATAAAGGACAAGATGTTATGTTTAGGCATTGTCCAATTAAAGATAAAAAGATTAAAAGTTGTCCAATTATCAAAGATAATGAACCAGGATGTTTACCAGCATGTTCAATTACTTCAGGATTTGGTGGTGCAGGGGCGTACTCTGATGGAAAATTTAATATTACAAGTGAGTTTGGTGGTTGGTTAACTGATTATATGGATAATCAGGAAGTAGAAGATGTTATTCATTATGTTGATGAATTATATTTGAAACATGGAGCAACATTAGAAATTACTGATCCAACAACTGATAAAATTAAAGAGATTGAAAAAAGAGGATATGCAGTTGGTTTAAAATTATTGCGTGCAAAAGTTCGTCATTTAGGTACAGAAGAAAATTTACGAATTATGACAGAAATGTCTAATGAATTAAAAAATCATATTGATGAACAATTTAAAACAGCTGTAAAAGATATTATAGTAGAAAATAATGCTGTGAAAGGGATTGTTTTAGAAAATGGTGAAGAAATTTATGCACCCAATGTTGTTTTAGCACCAGGTAGAGATGGTTCAACATGGTTAACAAAAGTTTTGAAAAATCAAGGATTAGAACTTTATAATAATCAAGTTGATATTGGTGTGCGTGTTGAAACAAGCAATATTGTTATGGATGAAATTAATAGTAATCTCTATGAAGGAAAGTTTGTTTACAATACATCTGTAGGAACAAAAGTTAGAACATTTTGTTCTAACCCTAGTGGACATGTGGTTGTTGAAAATCATTCAGGAACAATGTTAGCAAACGGTCATGCTTATCATGATCCAAAACTGGGAAGTCCTAATACTAATTTTGCATTATTGGTATCACATATCTTTAGTGAACCTTTCAATGAACCTAATGAATTTGCCCATGAGGTTGCAAGACTTGCCAATATGTTATCACACGGAAGCATTATTGTGCAAAGATATGGTGATATCAAAAGAGGTAGACGTACAACTGATAAACGTTTAAAGGAAGGATATACAAATCCAACTTTACCAGAGGCAGTACCAGGTGATTTAGGATTGGTTTTACCATATAATACAATGAAATCAATTATCGAAATGATTGAAGCATTAGATCATGTCACTCCAGGAATTGCTAATGAACATACATTATTATATGGAGTAGAAGCAAAATTCTATTCAGCAAGACCAAAAGTGAGAAAAGGATTTGAAAGTGAAATTGATGGTTTATATGTTGGTGGTGATGGAGCTGGTTTAACAAGAGGACTTGCTCAAGCGGGAGCCAATGGTATTATTATTGCAAGAAGTATTATTGAAAAAAATAAATAGTGAAAAAGCAGGAAGTTTGACTTTCTGCTTTTTCATATAAATACCCATCCAAAAAAGAAAGAAAATATATTAGCAACAATTGTATAAGTGAGAATATCATTCTTTTTATGTGATATTAAGACCTTTTTATAAATGTATTTTTCAATTAGAATAACTAGAGTTTCATATATGAGATAGAAACATAATGCAAAGATACCAATAATATAAGCTCTACTCATTTCTAATAATAAATTAAGAATAATTTGAGTTAATATGTTTGCTCCTATAATACATAATATTTCTTTTTGAGTACGGAATTTCATTATAACAGCAACCAGCAATTCAATTATGATTGTTATTAACATTCTCATTACAAGCTCAAACATGGCTTCATTCCATATGTAGTTTGCTTCAACAGTGATTTCTGGAGTAGATATTGAATGAGATTCTACATTTAAATTCTGAGAGTTTAATGTAACTGTATAAAAACTATTGAAAGCATATCTTTGGTATATTTCTTTACTGACAATAAAAGTATCTGATTGAGGAAAATAAATTAAGACTTTAAATTCATCAGGTGGATAATAAGTCCATTGAAAATAATCAACACATAATTGGAAATATTGTAAGAAATAAAAACCATCAACATCTTTATAATCTACAAATGCCTGCCATACTTCTTGTGGACCATAATCCCCAAAATATCTACTATCATCATTTTGTGTTTCATAAACACCAAAAGGACCAGATTGTTTTTCCTTAGATAAAAGTGTCATATAAGCTTTTTCTTGAATACCATTAACATCGATTTTAACAGTTGGCTTTGGTCCCATGTCTGCTGATACATGCGAAGGCAGTAACATTACTGCCAAAATAAGGAAAATAAGTGTTTTTTTCATAATTTTTATAACCTCCTAGGATTGAAGATGGGTATAAGTGATAAAAAAGGCTTCATTATTTTCAATAACATTTTGATTAAGTTCATGATTATAAGCATATAGAGTTTCTTGATAGACACCAATTTTTTGATAATGGTATTCGCTTAATGCCTGAACTCCAAAGTCATCTCTAGTTGTGTCATAATAAATTGTCACACCTTTTTCAGGATTAAAATAAACTTCTGTTAAAATAGGATCACCTTCATCTGTTGAAATAGCAATACGAATATGGCAGGGTTGATTTTTATAAATATCATTAATAAATGAATCTAAGATATCTTGATGGAAGACTCTCGTATTAGCATAAACATAAAAATTCATATTTTGAAGTTCAATATTAGAAACATCATGAGGGATATCATTTAAAGTACAATTTATTTGATTGGTATTTTTGGGATTAATAAGTGTATTTTCTTTTTTTGATTGATTAAAATATGTGGAATGATAATGAATGCAATAATGCAAATTGTAACAATTGATAGAATCACTTTTGAATGTTTAAAAGATGTTTCATGACTAGAATTATGCAAAAGAAGATTATGTAATAGAATCTCTTTTCTATGGGGAGAAAGAGTTATTTCATCATAAGTTTGTTTTATTGTTTTCATATCATATTTTCACCTAACTTTCTTTTTAGTATTTTTCTAGATCGAGCAAGACGATTACGAACTGTAGAAGAAGGAATTTTGAGAATATGAGCAATTTCCTGATTATTATAACCCTCATAATAATATAAATAAGTCACCATTTTATAACGATTAGGAAGTTCTAAGACAGCTTCACGTGTTTTGTCTTTATCAAAAGGGTCAGTTGTAAGAATAATTTCTTTATCAATTCTTTTCTTATACCACCATTGTTTTAACATATCTTTACAAGTATTTTTGGCAGCTACAATAAACCAAGCTTTTTCATGTTCTAAAGAAAGAAACGGCTTATGATAATTTAAATATTTTATAAATGTCTGTGAAACAGCATCTTCACTATCGACAATATTTTTCATATAAGAAAAACAAATTCTATAGACCATATCAACATTTCTTTCATAGACATCAATAATTTCCTGTTCACTATGACTTTTATTTACATCCATGATTATCTCTTCTCTCATTATTAATACGATTGAAAGATTGAAAATGTCTCCTTTTTTATTATTTTAACATAAAAAGCCTCAAAAGAGGCTATTTTGTTTTTGGATTCACATGAATCATACAATGTTTAATATCAGGAAATTCTTTTTCTAAAGCATCATGGGTTTTATGAGCAATCATATGAGCTTCTTTCAAAGAAAGATTTTCATCAACACCAATCTCTAAATCAACATAATATTTCTCACTAAACATTCTTGTTTTCAAAGAATCAATACAAATAACATAATCTTGTTTTAAAATAAAATGAATAAGGGCATTGTTAATTTCATCAGAACAGCTATGATCAACCATTTTGATTGTTGCATCATAGAAAATACTAATACCAGGTTTTAATATAAACAAACAAATAACAATTCCAGCTGCTGGATCAAGCCATTTAAAGCCAAGCATAGCCCCACCAATTCCAATGAAACTTCCAATTGAAGATAAAGCATCACTACGATGATGGAAAGCATCAGCCATTAAGGCAGGAGAATGTATTTTAAGAGCATAATAACGGGTATACCAATACATGGCTTCTTTAATAATGATAGAAACAATAGCTGCAATGAATGCAATGAAATGAGGAATAACTATAGTTTGAGGATGAAATAGTGATAATAAACTATTATAGCCAATTTGAAGACCTGTAAAAACTAATAGAACTGATAAAAGAATAGCTGCAATACATTCCATTCTTTCATGTCCATAAGGATGTTCATGATCAGAAGGCATACTTGAAAAATGTGCCCCAATCATCACAATAACTGTACTGACAACATCACTTAATGAATGAATAGAATCACTTATCATTGCATGAGAATGACCATATAGTCCTGCTAGAAATTTAAAAATAGAAAGGATGAAGTTTCCAATCATTGTAAGATAGGAAACATGATAAATTGTTTCTTTATAAGTTAATTCCATAAAATCACGTCCTTTTATATCTTATGTTAATATTATGGAGATGTGATAAAAACAGATTTCTTCTTTGAGTTTACAAGAAACTTATTTTACATTATAATAAATACAACCAAGAGGGGGATTATTTTATGAATATTAACGGTAAAGAGATTTCATTAAAAAGAAAAGATGAATTAAAAATAAAAATTAATCAATTAAAAGAACAAGGAAAAAGAATTCCTAAATTAGTTGTTGTTTTGGTGGGAGATAATCAAGCAAGTCAAACATATGTACGTAATAAAGAAAAGGCATGTACATATGTTGGCATGTTATCAGAGGTTATTAGATTGGAAGCATCCATTTGTGAAGAAGAATTAATTGATGTTATTGAGAATTTAAATAAAGATGAAAATGTTGATGGGATTTTAGTTCAATTGCCACTACCACAACATATTCATGAAGAGAAGATTCTTGATTTAATTGATCCGGCTAAAGATGTTGATGGATTTCATCCATCAAATGTTGCTAAATTATTACTAGGTCAAAATGGACTAGTTCCTTGTACTCCACAAGGAATGATGGTTTTGTTAGACGAAATTAACTATGATTTAACTGGTAAAGAAGTTGTAGTTGTGGGAAGAAGTAATATTGTTGGAAAACCAGTTGCACTTTTATGTTTACATAAAAATGCAACAGTGACAATTGCTCATTCACGTACAGCTAATCTTAAAGAAGTCTGTCAACGCGCTGATGTTTTAATTGCAGCAATTGGACAAGCTAAGTTTTTTAATCATGAATACATCAAACCAGGTGCTGTTGTATTAGATGTTGGAATGGATCGTGATGAAAATAATAAATTATGTGGTGATGTTGATTTTGATGATGTTAAAGATATTGCTTCATATATTACACCGGTTCCAGGTGGCGTTGGACCAATGACAATCGCTATGTTATTAGAAAATACATTACAAGCATATCAACAAAGAGAGGGATAGAATATGGAATATGGGTTAAATGATATTGTAGAGATGAAAAAACAACACCCATGTAAAAAATCAAATCAGTGGCAAATTATTAGAATGGGTGCTGATATTAAGATTAAATGTTTAGGCTGTGGTGCAATTATTATGTTTTCACGTCGTGATTTTGAAAAACGTTTAAAAAAGGTTGTTGTTCATCATGTTGATTCAGTTGATTAAAGAAGAAGATAATGCTGAAGTAGAAAAACTCATTCGTGATTGTCTCATTGAATATGGTTGGAATAAACCTGGTTGTGCTTGGGATGATCCTGATTTGGGTCAATTTTATCAAGTGTATCAAGGGCAAGGTAAACAATATTTAGTAGCTAAAAAGAATGGACATGTGGTTGGTGGCTGTGGGATTGGACCGGTCAAAGGAAAAATAGGAGTTTGTGAGCTACAAAAAATGTACTGCTATAAAGAAGTACGTGGAACGGGATTGGCTCAGCAGCTTTTACAATTATCATTAGAATTTGCTAAAAAATATTATCAACAATGTTATTTAGAAACATTTGAAAACATGATTCCAGCCAATAAGTTTTATCTTAAAAATGGTTTTCGTTTATTAGAACAACCATTAATACAAAGTGATCACTACGCATGCGATAAGTGGTATATCAAGGATCTATAACAGATTGATTTTTCAGTCTGTTTTTTTTATTGACGTGCATACTATATTGTAATACAATATAGATGTAAAAGGTATCTTGCAATACAATATAGAGGAGTGATATGATGATATCGTCACAAATGTTAAAAGGAACATTGGAAGGATGTATTCTTGCGATTATTAGTCAGAATGAAACATACGGTTATGAAATTTCACAACAATTAGAGCAGTATGGCTTTGGGAAAATTGTTGAAGGAACGATTTATCCATTATTATTGAGATTAGAAAAAAATGGTATGGTTATGGCGACATATCGTCAATCAGATGTAGGACCAAAACGTAAATATTATTCATTGACCGAAAAAGGAAATGAAGAAATGAAAAGATTTCAACAAAGTTATGAAGAATTATCTACAGCTGTAGATAAATTGCTAGAGGATATTAAGGGGGAAAATAATGATGAGTAGAAAGGTAAATCAGTTAAGAAAACAAAATAATCAATTAGAAGAGAAGCTCAGTCAGGATAATCAAAATGTATTAACTGATATCATTGTTTATTTGAGAACTTCTCAAATAAGTGATTATCAGCAGGAAATCATTCGTAATGATATTACACAAATGATGATAGATGGGGAACAAAGAAACATGGATATGCATGATGTTATTGGTAATGATTACAAAGAGTTTTGTGATAATATTTTAGCAGAAGTTCCTAAACAAAGTATAACTGAAAAAATATTATCCATGATAGCTCCTATTTGTTTATATTGCTGGATTGTTCTTGTGATATGGCTAGTAACTTGTATTTTGGAAATCATTTTTGATCAAAATACTTTGCCATTATTGGTTTTAAAATTAGGAGATTTTGTGAGTTATGGGACTTTGATATTTGTATCTATTTTTATTGTTGATTATATTTGTAAAAATTCTTTTGAGATAAACAAAACAAAGTATAAGTTTGTTTTTATGCTTATTGTATGGATGATTGTTTTTAGTATAAGTCGTCTATTGCTTAATGATTTTGTTTTCTATATTCATATTTATATTGCGATTGGCTTATTTATGTTTTTGTTAATTGGTTATAAGGTATTTGATGAATTGTTTAATTAAAATAAGTGATTAGAGAGACTTCATAAAATATGAAATCTCTTTTTTTATTCATCTGATTTAAAATATTTAGCATAAACAGAAAATAATAGAAAAATATTTGTATTTATAAAATATTAACCTATCAGTGATATAAATTGTGAGAATAGAACGGACGTGCTATGATAATTTTAAGGAGTGGGATAATGTGTCATATTTGATCATATGAAAAGGAAGTGAAAGAATGTTATTTTTGAATGATGAAGTTGATTTAAAGCCAACAGAGATGGAAATTTATAATTATATTAACGCTAATTTAGATAAAGTTGTTTATATGCGTATTAGGGAATTAGCAGATGCAACATTTGTGAGCACAACAACTATTTTACGCTTTTGTAAAAAATTTGGCTGTCAAGGTTATTCGGATTTTAGAGTTAGATTACTAGATTATAGAAAGAGTATTAGAGAAAATAATCGATTAATTCAAGAACTTGATGAGACTGTATTTATTGAATATTTTAAACGTACAGCTTATCATGATTTTAAAAATATGATTCAAAAAGCAACTGATATTATTCTTGAATCAGATTTGTTATTTTTTGTCGGTACTGGAACATCAGGAGTTATGGCAACTTATGGCTCTATTCTCTTTTCATCACTTTTTACATTTTCACTTCCTGTCATTGATCCACAAAATAGTCCGGTTTATTACTTACCAGATCAATTAGATAATCATATTTGTTTAATTGTCTTTTCTGTAACAGGGCATAATGCTGAAGTGTCAGATTATATTAATCGATTCAGAGTTCATCCAATTAAGATTATTTCTATTACCAACAGTGCAAATTCACAAATCGCAAAATCATCTGATTTAAATATACCTTATTATATTAATACTGAGATGTATCAAGATACTAATATTACATCACAAATACCAGTTGTTTATATTCTAGAACGTTTATCTAGAGAAGTTTATTATCAAAAACATCTTCAAAATCAAATTTAATGGAAAAAGTCAAATTTATTTTGGCTTTTTTCTTATATCATATTTTGATGATTGATATTTGTAACAGAGTGTTTTTTTATGGTAAAAATAACAATTTTGTTAACAGTTTCCAATGTCCTTTGGAAATGTTTACATTATAATTAATGATTTATATAATCAAGGTAGAAAGAAGTTATAGAAAAGATGGGAGGACAGTATTATGAACAAAATGATGGATTGGATACAGGATAAGCTTATGCCACCATTAATTAAAGTTGCTAATCTTAGATATTTAGTAGCAATTAGGAACGGATTGGTTGTCACATTACCAGCAATTATTAGCGGAAGTGTTTTCTTGATTGTTGGAAACATTCCAATTGATGCATGGACAAATTTTTTGGAACCATATCAAGGAATGATTAATGCGGCTGTTAATGCGTCATTTGGAATTATTTCTTTGTTAGGTGTTGTAGGTATTGGTTATGAATTGGCTAAAAGTTATGATTTAAGTGGTATTTCTGGTGGTGGTTTGGCTTTAATGGCTTTTATTATTACACAATTAACGAATGATTTTGAATTATCAGCAGTAGGATTTGATTCAACTGGGTTATTTACTGCTATTATATCAGCTATTGTTGCAGTTGAGATTTATCATCTTTGTATTGTTAAGAATTGGGTTATACATCTTCCTGAAGGTGTTCCACCAGCAGTAGGAAATTCATTTGTTGCTTTAGTACCAGCATTCTTAACGTTAATATTATTTTGGATTGTGAGAGTTCCATTCCATTTTAATATTAATGCATTTATTCAATATATTTTTTCACCATTATTATTCGCATTGAATACATTACCAGGAATATTGGTTTATACGTTACTGGTTAGTTTGTTATGGTGTGCAGGTATTCATGGTGATATGACACTTGAAGGTGTTGCTGATCCAGTCTTTATTCAATTTGTTTCAGCAAATGCATTGGCTTATGCTAATCATACACCTATCCCCTATATTACTGCTTCAGGGTTTAGTTCATTGTTTGTCAATGTCGGTGGAACAGGTGCTACTTTAACATTGGTTTTCCTGATGTTAAGATCACGTAGTAAAACATATAAACAACTTGGAAAAATTTCATTACCTTCAGCAATATTTGAGATTAATGAACCAGTTATTTTTGGATTTCCAATTATTATGAATCCATTAATGATGATTCCATTTGTTCTTGTTCCATTGGTTTTAACAACGACTTCATTTTTAGTTATGTCTATTGGCTGGGTAAATCCACCAGTTGCCCAAATTCCTTGGACAATGCCACCAATTATTGGACCATTAATGGCTACAGGATGGGATTGGCGTGCCACTATTTGGTCAGCTATTGAAATTGTTATTGCAATTGTTCTTTATTTACCATTTTTCAGAGTAGCTGAAAAACAAATGCTTGCTACTGAAAAAGAAGAGCCAAGTGAATAAGTTATTAGACAACTTTTAATAAAGTAAAAACAATATATAATTATACTGCTTCCTAAAATTAAGATAATAATTTAATGGTTTGGAAGCAGTTTTATTATAGCTAAGTTATATAAGTATTTAATGCTGATATGGTAAAATATAGCTGTTATAGCTGTAAAAATAAAATTATGACATTTTTCATAATTTGCAAATAATTTGACGGTTAACTTTGTTGTTTCAAGTTGACAGTTATCTACTTTTATGATATGATTTTTTTGTCGATAAGGATTGTTACTCTTCGAGGCTTTACCTTTATAAAACATAATTATGTTTTATGGAGCCTCGAGGAGTTTTTATATTATAATCAATTATTGGAAAGGAAGTTCAATATGTTTAGATTTAAAAAAAATAAAAGTTGTGTTCTTTATTCTCCCGTTAAAGGAAAGAGTATTTTACTAGAAAATATTCCTGATAAAGTATTTGCAGATAAATTAATAGGAGATGGTATAGGCTTTTCTTTTGATGACAATGTTATTTATTCACCATGTGATGGCGAAATTATAATGATCGCAAATAGTAAACATGCAATTGGTATGAAAACAGAAAATGGTGTAGAAATTTTATTACATGTTGGATTAGAAACAGTTAATTTAGATGGTCAAGGTATTGAGGTACTCATCAATATACATGATAAAGTCAAAGCGCATGATCCCATTATGAAATTAGATAGGCAGTTTATGGATATGCATCATGTTGATCTTACCACACCATTAATTATTACTGATTTAAAAGGATATCATTTGGTAATTAGTCATCCTCAAAAAGTAGATATTTCAGATGTTGTTATTCAAATCAATTCTAAATAAGGGGTGAATGTGTATGAAAGTTATAAAAAATATCAATAATAATGTTTCTCTATGTTTAGATAATAATAACAATGAAGTTGTTGCTTTTGGAAAAGGTATTGGTTTTACAAAACCGCCTTATGAAATACCTGTTTCACAAATTCAGAGAACTTATTATGATATTGATCCTGTCTATATAAGTATGATTAATGATATTCCAATAGATATTATTGAAATATCAACTCAAATTATTGAATTTGCAAGAACACAGATAGAGAGTCCTATTAGTTCAAATATCATTTTTACACTTGCAGATCATATAAATTTTGCTATTCAAAGATATCAAAAAAATATGAATATTAAGATGCCTATTATTTATGATATTGAGCATCTTTACGAAATAGAAATGAAAATTGGACTTAAAGCAATTGCATTAATTAAAAAGAAAATGGAGATTTATTTACCGAGAGAAGAGGCTGCTTATATTGCTATTCATTTAATTAATGCTGAATCAATGAATAAAAATAATGTTCAACGAATAGATGAACAGCATATTCAAGAAATGACTGGAATTATTGAAAAGTATTTTCAATTTGTAATTGATAAAAAAGGATTTAATTATTCTAGATTTGTAACTCATATGCATTATCTTTTAAAAAGAGGACAAAATCATCATATGATACAAAGTGAAAATGTAGAATTGTTTGATATTTTAAAAGAAAATTATCAAAAGACATATGAATGTTCAATTTTAATTAAAAATTATATTGAAAAAGTATTAGATTGTTCTTTATCGCAAGAAGAATGTTTGTATCTTATTCTTCATATTAATCGTTTATGTTCAAGAGAGGATTGTAACCAGTAAGGGCTTTACCTCAGTACATGAAAACAACATGTTTTTGTACTGGGGTTTTTATTTTAGCAAATACAATAGGGTGCACACTGTTGTGGAGCAAATATATATTAATAAAAAAAGGAGGACAAAGAAATGTCGAAAAAAATGTATAAAGATCTGGTGAACAATGTGTTAGATCTGATTGGAGGAAAAGACAACTTAGTTAGTTTGACACATTGTGTAACACGTTTACGCTTTAGCGTGAAAGATAAGAGCTTAATCGAAAAAGAAAAAATAGAACAAACTCAAGGTGTTATGGGCGTTCAATGGGTAGGTGAGCAGTTGCAAATTATTATTGGCAGAGATGTTGATGAGGTTTATAAGCAAATCTGTGAAAATCATCATATAGAAGTTCTAGCTACTATAGAAGAAGATTTAGATGATGGTCAGCCACATAAAAAGTCAAATCAGTTTTTAGAAGTATTGGCTAATATTTTTACTCCATTAGTATATGCATTCAGTGCAGGAGGGATGATTAAATGTATAGCAATGTTTTTAGAAATGTTAAATATATTACCTACTAATGATGGAACTCTTATTGTATTAAATGCATTAGGAGATGCACCATTCTATTTCATGCCTTTTATGATAGGATATACAACAGCTAAACAATTTAAAATCAATGAAATTTTTGGAATTATGGTTGCAGGGTGTTTGATGTATCCAACTTTCTTAAATCAAACAGCAGGGCAAGAAATACAATTTTTGTTTTTAAAAATTCCATGTTTATCTTATGCATCAACAGTTTTGCCAGTGTTGTTAAGTGTTATTTTATTTTCGTTTGTATATAAGTTTGTAGACCGTTTTGTACCAAAAAGTCTTAATATTATTTTTACAGGATTTTTAAGTATGGCAATCTCAGCACCTATTATGCTTTGTCTAATAGCACCGGTTGGGAATTATTGTGGTACATTTTTAGCTCAATTTTTAGAAACTTTCTTTACAACATTTGGACCAGTTGCAGGAGCGGTTTTTGCTGGATCTTTATCATTCTATGTTATGACTGGAATGCACTATGCATCAATGACACTCATGATGCAAAACTTAGCATTGTTAGGTTATGATTATTTAATGCCTGCAATTTTTATAAACAATATCGCTGTTGCAGGAGCAACGTTAGGTGCTTCTTTACATATTAAGAAAAAGGAAATGAAGTCAGCAGCAGTTTCTAATGGTGCGATAGCTTTACTAGGAATATCAGAACCGGCATTATATGGAATAGATTTTAAGTATAAGTATCCACTTGTTGGCATTGTGGCAGGTGGTGTTGTTGCTGGTGCATTGTATATGATATTAGGTGTTAAATGTTATGCTTTTGGACCAGTAGGACTAACGTCATTTCCACAATATATGAAAACAACTGCTAATTTAATTGGAATAGTTGTTTGTGTTGCTGTTTCATTTATAGTTTCGTTTTTAAGTTCATATTTCTTTGGTAGAAAGTATAGAGGTGATGAGTAATGAAAATGTCCAAAGATTTTTTATGGGGTGGCTCATTGGCAGCTCACCAATGTGAAGGTGCTTATAAAGAAGGAGGAAAAGGTTTAAGTATTTCTGATATTCTACAAAAATGTGACAGTCATGGAGAAAGAGATATATTTCAAGGGTTACAAGAAGGAGTCTATTATCCGAGTCATAAAGCTATTGATTTTTATCATCGTTATAAAGAGGATATTCAATTATTTGCTGAAATGGGATTTAAATGTTTAAGGGTCTCAATTGCATGGACGAGAATTTTTCCACATGGTGATGAAGAAGAACCAAATGAAGAAGGATTGTTATTTTATGATCAGTTATTTGATGAGTTGAAAAAATATAACATAGAACCTATTGTTACTCTTTTACATAATGACTTACCATTATATCTTGTTGAACATTATGGTGGATGGAGTAATAGAAAACTCATTGACTTTTTTGAAACATATTGTCGTACTGTATTCATGAGATATCGAAATAAAGTTAAATATTGGATAACAATTAATGAAATCAATAATTTACTTAATGATGATTATCTTTTACTTATGTTTGTTTCAGCGGGAATTAGACTTGCCGAAAAGCCAGACAATAAAGATATTATTTATCAAGCGCTTCATCATCAATTTGTGGCTTGTGCAAAAGCAGTAAAAGTAGGGCATGATATCAATCCTGATTTTCAGATAGGATGTATGGTAGCTCATTTATCCATTTATCCAGAAACCTGCTATCCAGAAGATACTATTATAATGGAAAATGATTATAAGATGGAATACTTTTGTACAGATGTACAATGTAGAGGATATTATCCGAGCTATATGAAAAAGTATTTTGAGAAAAATAATATTCATATTATTTGGGGAAAAAATGATCAACAAATACTGAAAGAGGGAACTGTTGATTATATAAGTTTTAGTTATTATGTAAGTAACACAGTCAGCCATGATCCAGGTGAGCGTAAAAATAAGGCAGCTGAAAAGCTCATTAAAGGTGTTGTTAATCCGTATTTGCAGATTAGTGAATGGGGGTGGACAATTGATCCCGTAGGTTTAAGAGTTGCATTAAATCGCTTATATGACCGTTATCAAAAACCTTTATTTATTGTTGAATGTGGGTTAGGTGCACGTGATCATTTTGAAAATGGGACAGTCGAAGATGATTATCGTATTCATTTTTTAAAGGAACATATTTATCAATCAGAATTGGCAGTTAATGAAGATGGAGTTGATTTAATTGGACTAAGTACATGGAGTGCTATTGATATTGTGTCTGCTTCAACAGGAGAGATGGCAAAGCGTTATGGCTTTATTTATGTTGATGTAGATGATTATGGTTGTGGAACATATCAGCGTTATAAGAAGAAATCTTTCTATTGGTATCAAAGAGTCATTGCAACTCAGGGTGAAGAATTAGAGTGAACATAAATAACCTTTCTTTATAGTATGAAAAAAGTAACTATATTGATTGACATAATAGTATTAAATTTAATTTAGAATAAGGTAGTGTCAAAAATATTATAATGAGCAGTATATTAACATTGGCTATATCTAAAGATGTCTAATAAAAAAGTTAATATATTTAAAATTAAAATATATTTCAATCAATTTATAATCCTTCCAAGAGCATGAACTTAGTTATTATTTCTAAACTTCATGCTTTTTTATAATAGAAAAATATTTGTTTTAATGGAAAACTTTAGCCAACTACAAGTTATTCTTTAGGTACCTTGACAAATGGAAATAAGAGGTTTAAGATATAATCGTTAGGTACCTAAAGGGAGAGAAGTTTATGAATAAAGAAAAAATGGAAACAGGTAAAATTTTACCATTATTAATTGAATTATCAGTTCCTGCAATGATAGGAATGATTGTTAATGCAATCTATAATATTGTTGATAGGATGTTTATTGGAAATGCCCCACATTTAGGCTCAATAGGATTGGCAGGGATTACAATCTCTTATCCAGTGACCCTGATTTTAATGGCATTAAGTTTAATGGCAGGAGTTGGTGGAGCAACGCGTTTTTCAATTGCTTTAGGAGCAAAGCAAGATGATGATGCGAAATATTATCAGGGGAATGCTTTGATGATTACGGTTATCTTTGGTTTGTTTTTTATGATTGTTGGAAATTTGTTTATGGATCCTATTTTGACTATATTAGGAGCAAGTGATCAAGTTTTACCACATGCTAAGGCTTATTTAAGTATTATTTTATATGGTGCTGTTTTTCAGTGTGTGGCTATGTGTGGGAATAATTTTTCAAGAGCACAAGGAAATGCAAGAAATGCCATGGTATCACAATTATTAGGAGCTGGATTTAATATTCTTTTTGATTATATACTGATTGTACAATGTCATATGGGTATGGAAGGTGCTGCCCTTGCAACAATTGGTGGACAATTTTTAAGTATGGTCTGGCAGTTAATGTTCCTGTTTGGAAAACGTGGTCTTATTCAATGTCAGTTTGAACATATGAAATTAAAGAAACATTTTACATATATGATTATAAAAACAGGATTACCTGCATTTTTAATGCAGATGTCAACAAGTGTTTTAAATATTGTGATTAATGGAACATTAGGCACATATGGTGGTGATACTGCTATTTCTACAGTTGGTATTATTACAAGTGTACAAACGTTAATGTTGATGCCATTAACAGGAATGACACAAGGACAGCAGCCAATCATTAGTTATAATTTTGGAGCAAAATGTTATCATCGTGTCAAGGAAACATTAAAATATACCATTATTGGAGCAAGTCTTATCGCAGTAGCTGGATTCTTAGCGATTGAACTTTTTCCAGCACTCATTATTTCTATGTTTAATCAAGAGGCAGAGATTATTCATTTAGGAAGTACGGCACTGAGAATTTGGTTTCTATGCTTACCATTAGTAGGTTGTCAAACAATGTGTGCAAACTTTTTTCAGGCTATTGGTATGGTGAAACAGTCAAGTTTTCTTAATTTATTAAGACAATGTTTATTGCTTATTCCATTGATATTGATATTATCATTTGCTTTTGGATTGTATGGTGTTTTTGTAGCTGTTCCAATTGCCGATTTGGTTGCTTTTATAATAACAATGTATTTAATTAAAAAAGAAATGAAAACTTTTGTTGTACAGGAGAATGAATCATGAAAGAAATATGTACGCTTTGTAGTCAGCATTGTCATAAAAATCAATTACAATGTGCAAAAGGTGTTGCTTATTTTCAACAAAGTTCAGTTATCGCTCAAAATGATTTAACAGGAAAACTCATGAAATGTGGACATATTTTAATGCATAAGACCGGTAAAAAAAGAGGACAAGAAAATATTTTAGAAATCTTATCACAACATGATCAAATATCTCAAAAGCAACTGCAAGAAATGTTGGCTATTGAAGCAGGGTCATTAAGTGAAATTCTATCTAAATTGGAACAAAGAAATCTTATTCAACGTAGTAAAGATCAAAATGATAAACGAAAGTCTATTATTGCTTTAACACAAATGGGTTATGATAAAATAAAAAATAAGAAATCAAATGATGAGGACTTATTTGATATGTTAACAATTCAGGAAAAACAACAATTAGATTTGATGTTAGATAAAATATTGGAAGAATGGCATAAAAGACATATGAATATGCATAAGAAAGCATGATGAAGGACGATAATTGTCCTTTTTTAATTTAAGCTTAAAAATAATATTTTGAGTATAATTTATTTCTTTTTTTCACAAAAAAAGGGAAGATTTTTTATCATAATACATGAATATGTTATAATATTGTAATCCTTATGTAATCCTGTATTGTTTACAATATAAGAATACCTATAGAGAGGAGTTAGGCTAAAATGATAAGATATATAAATATTGCTTTAGAAGTTTTTAGTGGTTTAATTTCTCTATTAGTTGTTTTGAGTATTATTGCTGGTAATGATAAAAAAGATCGTCTTAATCAAAAATTTGTTTGTATGTTAATTTGTAATATTTTTGTTTTATTTAATGATTCTATTGCTTTGATTTTCAAAGGTCATATGGATTTAGGGAGTATTATTTTAGTTCGTATTGGAAATTTTTGTGCATTTGTTTTCAGTTATTTAATTCTCGCTACTTTTACAGATTACTTAATCTCATTTTTACAAACAAAAAAAGAGATATCAAGAATGCCTGCTAAGATAATGTGGGGACTTTCTATTATTGCTATTATTTTAGTATTTGTTTCACAATGGACAAATATTTATTATATTATTGATGAACATAATGTTTATCATCGTCAAGGTTTATTTTGGTTATCTCAAAGCTGGGGAATTATTTGTTTACTTATTAATAGTATTGTTATTTTAAAAAATCATAAAGTTTTAAGTAAACGGGAGACAATTTCTTTGATGGGATATATTCTTTTACCTGTTGTAGCAATGTTTATTCAAATTTTTGTTTATGGAGTTGCATTATTGTATTTATCAACTTCAATCTCATGTTTAGCTCTTTATTTGAATATGCAAATTGATCAAGCACAAAAAACAAAAGAGATTGAATTAGAATTAGAAAGACATAAGATTGAAATGATGATTAATCAAATTAAGCCACATTTCTTATATAATACATTAAGTACGATTCGATATCTTTGTGAAAGTAATCCTCAACAGGCTCAAATAGCTATAACACAATTATCACAATTTTTAAGATTAAATATAGAATTTCTATCAAGTACAGATCAAATTCCTTTTGTCCAAGAGTTAGAACATATTAAAAATTATCTTAATATAGAATGTTTACGTTTTAAAGATAAATTAAATATTCAATATGATATTCAAACAACTGATTTTACATTACCACCATTAACAGTTCAGCCAATTGTAGAAAATGCAGTGCATCATGGTGTATTAAAAAATAAAGATGGTGGAACTATTTGGATTCAATCTCAGGAAACAGATAATGATTATCGAATACTTATTAAAGATAATGGTGTAGGATTTCATTATCAGGAAATAGATTCTCAAAATGAAACTCATATAGGTATTTGTAATGTGTCTGAGCGTCTAAAACTTGTACGTCATGGGACAATTGAAATAGAAAGTTCTGATGGAGAAGGAACAACAGTAACACTTATCCTTCCAAAGGAGGAGAAATAACTTGAAAATATTAATTATAGATGATGAGGAAATGGCTTTAAAGGATTTAATGAGTATTCTTCAACAAGTTATTCCTTATTCTGAAATTTATCCTTGTCACTCTTATCAAGAAGCCCTAACTATTATAAAGACAACCTCTATTGATATTGCTTTTCTAGATATTGAAATTGGAGAAAAAAATGGAATTGTACTTGCTAAAGAAATGAAAGATTTACAAACAGATATTCATATTATTTTTGTTACTGCTTATGCAAAATATGCTATGGATGCATTTGCTGTACATGCTAATGGCTATTTATTAAAACCCGTTCAAAAAGAAGATATTCAAAGAGAATTAACTTTTGCTTATCAGGTTATCGCTCATACACGAATTAGAGTTCAAACATTTGGTGGATTTGAAATCTTTGTAGATGGTAAACCATTAATATTTAAGCGTTCTAAAGCAAAGGAACTACTAGCTTATTTGGTAGATCGGCGTGGAATAGGTGTCACAACACGTCAAGCTTGTAGTATTTTATGGGAAGATGAACCATATGATGTTAAACTTAAAAATTATTATCAAGTCATCCTTATGGAACTAAGGAATACTTTAAAAAAAGCAGGGATTGAGGATATCATAAGAAGGCATCGTAATTTCATTGCTATTGATCCTAATAAGATTGACTGTGATTATTATCGCTTTATTGAAGGGGATGCATGGGCAATTAATACTTATCGACGTGACTATATGATCTGTTATAGTTGGGCGGAGTTTAGTATGGGTGTTTTAGATGAACAAATAGATAATATGAATGATCAAAAAAATGATGGGGAGGAGGGTGTATGTTTAAAAAAGATAATCCTTTAATAAGAATTAATTTGTTAATATGTATTATTATTGTTGCAGGTTTTTCATTAATCGCATTTTTGAATTATCACAGTGATTATTATGCTTCTTTAGAGAGTATTGAAAGGGTATCATCCCTTGCTTCTCAAAGCATATATTATCAATTAGAATCAGTTCTATCTAAACCTCTTCATGCCTCTTTAATGATATCAAATGACAATGTATTAAAAAATGACTTGAGTCAGGAATTAAAGAATCAAGAATTTACTGGTATAGTGACTCAATATCTACAAAAATGTCAAAATCAATATCAATGTGATTCAGTTTTTCTTGTTTCAACACAAACAGATAGATATTATTGTTTTGATGGTAAAAATCGAATTTTAAATAGTCAAGATATTTGGTATTACTCGTTCTTAGAATCTGATCAAGATTATACTTTTCATATGAATGATGAAGAATCATCAAAAAATAATATAGCTTTATTTATTGATTATAAAGTCAAAGATACAAGAGGTAATGTTATTGGTATTATTGGTGTAGGAATTCATTTAGATTCGATACAGAGTATCTTAAAAACTTATGAAGATGATTTCAAAGTTAAGGCATATTTTATTAATGAGCATGGAAATATTGAAATTTCAACAAAATATTTGGGATATCAAAATAAAAATTTCTTTCAATTAATGAATTTAGAATCATTAGAAGAAAAAGTATTGAATAGTTGTGATGAAAAACAAGTGGGTAAATATTGGATTCATTCAAATCATTTAGGGCAACAAGATGATTTTATAGAGAGTCGTTTTATTAATGACTTATCATGGCATTTCATTATTGAAAAAAGTAACCAAGAAGCATTACAATTATTAAATAAACAATTATATACTACAATAGCAGTGATAGCGAGCATTTTAATTTTAATATTATTTGTTGTTACTTATGTTATTAAGGGATTTAATAAACTTATTGAAGAACGAAATATTGCCTTTAGAAAAGCAACTGAAAAATTATATGATAATATCTATGAATTAAATATTACCAAGAATTGCTCTGCTAATGTAAGTACACAAAGATATTTTGAGAGTTTAGGTGCTCCACCAAGTCTTCCTTATAATGAGGGACTTAAAGTTATTGCTCAAAAACAGATTAAAGATGAGTATAGAGAAGGCTATATTCAAACCTTTTGTACTGAAAATGTTTTAAAGCAATATGAATTAGGAAATACCGATTTAAGATATGATTTCTTAATAACAGAAGATGGAACACATTATTATTGGATGCGTATAGATGCACGTGTTTATTATAATAAGGAAGATAATTGTATTCATATGTTTACATATCGTAAAAATATTGATAAAGAAAAACGTCAAGAGATAGCTATGATGAAAGAAGCGAGAATTGATAATTTAACCCAATTATATAATCGAGCTTCAATCCAGACAATTATTGAAAAAAGATTATTAACAGATCCTCATCATCTTCATGCATTCTTTATCTTAGATATAGATCATTTTAAAAAAGCAAATGATTTATATGGTCATGCATTTGGAGACTATGTTTTGATGCAATTTGCGAAAACATTAAAAGATAATTTTAGAAGTGAAGATATTGTAGGTCGTTTGGGTGGAGATGAATTTATTGTCTTTTTACCTATACCAAGTATTGAATTCGTATATAAAAAAGTGAAGAGTCTACAAAAAGCATTAAATCAAGAAATTAATTTTGATGGAAGTCAGATGGAAATATCAGCAAGTATTGGAGTATGTATTGCTCCACAAGATGGTGTTGATTTTGTGACATTATACAAAAAAGCAGATCAAGCATTATATATTTCTAAGGAAAGTGGTAGAAATACTTTTACAATTTATAATGAGAAGTCATAAGTCATAAAGGAATTTATGGCTTTTCTCATATACAAATAAAAATATAATGATTATAATGATTGATAAGGAGATGAGTTGTATGCAAAAAATACTCATTATAGAAGATGATAATGATATTAATAATATGATTAAAGAATTTTTACAGGAGAATGGTTATCTTTGTTTTCAGGCATTTTCAGGAAGTGAAGGGAAATTGCTCATATCTATGAATCATTATGATTTGGTTCTTTTGGATTTGATGTTACCAGGATTATCAGGTGAGGAGTTGATCAGTGAGCTGGTTAAGCAAACAAAGGTCATTGTTCTTTCTGCGAAAAGTGAAATAGAAACAAAAGTGAATTTACTTGAATTAGGTGCAAATGATTATATTTGTAAACCATTCGATATCGATGAACTCTTAGCAAGAGTCAAAGTCCAGTTGCGTCAGGATGTTAATAAACAAAGACAACTGATCTATAAAGATTGGCATATTGATTTAGATTTGATGACTCTTGAAGTTAATGGGAAAATCATAGAATTAACAGCCCGTGAATTTAAAATTATTGAGTTACTTATGCACTATCCTCAAAAAGTATTTACCAAAGAAAATATTTATGAATATGTTTGGGAAGATGATTATATAGTTGGTGATAAAACAATCAATGTCCATATCAGTAATATTCGTACAAAACTCAAAACTACAGGAACAGATCATTATATTCAAACTGTATGGGGGATGGGGTTTAAACTTATAGAATAAAACTTTAACCTTTCTTAAACATTTCTTTACGTTTATTGAAACATTATCCTTTATTCTATAGTTAGAAAAGAAAGGGGTGTTGATATGAACACACAATATGTTGTGGAAACACATCAATTATGTAAACAATATGGTCAACAGTATGCTGTTCATCATATTGATATGCATATTCAAAAAGGAGACATTTATGGTTTTATAGGAAGAAATGGAGCAGGGAAATCAACAACATTAAAGATGATTGCAGGTCTTATTCATCCAACAATGGGTGAAATCAAACTCTTTGGAGGTCCAGCTCATGATCAAATGGCTCATCAGAGAATAGGAATTTTGATTGAAGAAGCAGGATTATATCCGCATATGAGTGCTTATGATAACCTTGAATTACAGGCTTTGTCATTAGGAATTATTGATAAAAATGTTATTCATGATGTTTTAAAGTTAATGAATTTAGAAAATGTAGGAACCAAGAAAGTTAAAAACTTTTCAATGGGTATGAAGCAAAGATTAGGTATTGCAATGGCAATGTTAGGAAATCCTGATTTTTTGATTTTAGATGAACCGATTAATGGATTAGATCCAGAAGGTATTAGAGAAATGCGAGAAACGCTTATATCATTGAATAAAGAAAAAGGGATGACAATGATTATCAGTTCACATATTTTAGGTGAATTAAACAAACTTGCAACAACTTTCGGAATTATTAAAGAAGGTGTACTGATTCAAGAAATCACAAAAGAAGAGCTAGATGATAAATGTAAAGAGTATTTACTTATAGAAGTTGATAATATTGAAAAAGCTTGTTTTCTTTTAGAAGAAATGCCTGAAAAAATAGAATATGATGTTTATGATCAAAAATGTCTTCATATTTATCAATATACAGATTCAGCTAAACTTATATCTGAGTTCATTAAACATGGTATTGCAGTATATTCATCTTCATTTCATAGCCAGGATTTAGAAGAATATTTTCTTAGCCTAATGGAAGGAGGAACATCACATGTTTAATCTTCTTCGTATGGATTTAAAAAGATTACAAAAATCAAGATCATCATATGTTATTTTGATTTTATCTATGTTGGTATCATTGATATTCTTTATGGCACTTTATATTGCATTGAATCCTGATTTACAGGCATGGATGAAAACTCATGGATTTATTTTTCAAGTGAGTGGGATGGATTCAACTCAACCTGCTATTTCTTTTATTGAATTATTTCATTTAACATATACTCAAAATTTCTTAGCCATTTTTATTGGAATTGCCGTTGTTCTTTTCAATTGTCATGAACATGAATGTGGTTTTTCAAAGAATGTTTTAAGCATTCATGTGAATAGATTTCATTATATTTTAAGTAAAAGTATAGCATTGAGTTTATATGTATTGGTGATGATGAGTATATGCTTTTTAGAGGCTATTATTCTTAATTTGTGTGTGTCAGCATTCTTTATATTTCCATCTGTTCAAGATATGTTGCTTTATGTTGGGTTATTATGCCTCATAGCAATTGCATTTGTTTGTATGTATACTGCATTAACAATTTGGCTTAAAAGCAAATCAGGATGTATTGGAACAGTGATTGTTTATGCAACTGGCATTTGGATGTCAATTGTTAATCCACTATTAGGAATACTTGGCTGGCAGAAGATTCTTGACTATACATTGATGAGCCGTTTAGGTATGTTAAGTCGTTATGTTCAATCAATAGATATGAATCAGATATTCATGATGATTTTCAATGTTGTTTGTTTTATCCTAATTTATACATTCTTAAGTACACTAAGATCTTATAAAAAAGATATTTAAAGGAGGAAAAGTCTATGGTATACCTGTTGATTTTATTGATAATTATCATTGTTTTATTGGGAGGATATTTAATACGCAGTCATTATGAAATCAATCATCTCATTCAACAATTAGATACTATCGCAACAGGTAGCCATATTCATTTCACTTCTCAGATTCATACTCAGGAATTTCATGAAGTCTATTTACGATTAAATAAGTTATTAGCGATTTATCAGCAACGAGAATATAAAACCGAACAAGCAGAACAACAACTTAAAATGACTATTCAAAATATGGCACATGATTTAAGAACCCCATTAACAAGTTCAATGGGATATATGCAAATGATGAAGAAAAGTCAGGATATAGAAAAAAATCAAAGATATCTTGAGATTTCTTTAGCAAAGATGGAAGAACTCAAGAATATGCTAGAAGAACTTTTCTTATATACGAAATTGACATCAGAACATTATGAATTAGAAAGTGAACCATTGTCAATCTATCCACTTTTAATGAATAGTCTTTTTCACTATTATGAATTTTTTGAAAGTCACCATACTGAACCACAAATCATATTTGAAGATCAAAATATTCAATTCTTTGTCAACCAAGAAGCAATAGAACGTGTCTTCCAAAATATTATTAATAACGCATTGATACATGGTGAAGGTGATTTTAAAGTCTATCAAAAAGGTCATGCTCTATGTTTTTATAATACTATGAAAAAAGATCATATTCCTGACATTGGACATATCTTTGAAAGATTCTATAAAGCTGATGTTGCAAGACATAAGACATCTTCGGGTTTAGGATTAGCTATTGTTAAAGAGTTTGTTGAAAAAATGGGTGGAACAGTACAAGCAAGAATTGAAGAGAATCAGTTTGTGATTGAATTGAATTTAAATTAAAAAAGAGTTCTTGATGGAGAACTCTTTTAAATACACTTTTTTGCTATATGTAGATTATAACTTCTTTGATAAAGTGCTATACATCTTCCAATGAATATGGCAGAAAGAATAGTCCCAATACCAATGCCAATAATATATCCTTTTGAGATTAAACAAAGGATGGTTGTTAATAGTATGGCTGTGATATCAAATATGTTTTTTATAGTTCCAAATTCTTTTTGATAAACTTCACTGATAGTATGAACAATGCCATCAGCTGGGTTTAAAACAATATTCGCTAAAATCATCATGAAGGCACCTAAGGCGGTTAAAATGATAGCTAATGAAAGAAGTAAAAACTGAGTCATTAGTGTATGTGGAATAATATTGAAAAAAACATCATAGAAATCTAATAAGATACCAAAGAGAAAGGAATAAGGTAATTGCATAATAATTTGCATATCTATTTTTTTGATTAAGATGAATTGAAGAATGATAAAAACACTATAAACAATCGTTGTAACTGTACCAAGGCTAATATTTAGTATATTTGATAAGGCATAAGGTATTGTATTAATTGAACCAACGCCTAGCATTGATTTGGTATTTAAAATGATGCCAATAGCTAGAAAATTCATTCCAGCAATAAAAACAATCCATCTCTTTATCACGATAAATCCTCTCCTTGACTAGCAATGACCTTTTTATACCAATAAAAAGAATCCTTTTTCATTCTTTTTAAAGTTCCATGTCCTTGATCATCTTTATCAACATAAATAAAACCATAACGTTTTTTCATTTCACCAGTAGAAGCACTTACTAAATCAATACATCCCCAAGGAGTATATCCCATTAAATCTACTCCATCTATTTCAACAGCATCTTTTAATGCTTGAATATGTTGTTTTAAATAATCAATACGATAATCATCATGAATCTGACCATCTTCAACTGAATCAACAGCACCCATACCATTTTCAACAATAAATAAAGGTATTTGATAACGATCATAAAGTTCATTTAATACACTTCTTAATCCTAATGGATCAATTTGCCATCCCCATTGTGTTGCAGGTAATAATGGGTTTTTACCACCAGTAAAAACATTTCCCTCAACTTGTTGTAAATCTTTTCCCTCAATTGAAGAAAAATAATAGCTAAAACCTATATAATCAACAATTCCTTCACTTAAAACTTTTTCGTCATCCTTTGCCATCTGCACTTTAGTGTGATATTTTTTCCATAATGACTGACAAGTATTTGTATATCTTCCTCGAACATGGACATCTCCATAATAGAATGTTAAGGCCATCTTGTTTCTTCTGGCAATCTGATCCTCAGGAGAACATGAAGCAGCATACGATTCTGGAATCAGCAACATACATCCTACTTGATTATGAGGATCAATCTCATGAGCAAGTTTAACAGCTTTAGCTGAGGCGACTAACATATGATGTGATGCTTGTATAGCCGTTTGCCAACGATCCTCATTTTCTTGATAAACAATGCCAGCTTGATGCCAAGGTCTAGGACTCGCAAGTGTTGCATTAATCTCATTAAATGTCATCCAATATTTGACTTTGCCTTGATAACGATTGAAACATGTTTGAGCATAATTCACAAAAAAATCAATTAATTTTCTATTTCGCCAAGAACCATATTCTTGAACAAGGACTAAAGGCGTTTCATAATGTGATAGTGTAACAATTGGTTCAATGTTATATTTTAATAATTCATCAAAAACATCATCATAGAACTTTAACCCTTCTTCATTAGGTTTTTCTTCATCACCTCTAGGAAAGATCCTTGTCCATGCGATTGACATTCTATAACATTTAAACCCCATTTCAGCAAATAAAGCAATGTCTTCTTTATAATTATGATAAAAATCAGTAGCTACATGTGAAGGATAATAAACACCCTCTATAACTCTATCATCAATTTGACGTGTTACACCTAATTGACTGCCTCTTTCAACATCAGCAATACTTAACCCTTTACCATTTTCGTTATATCCGCCTTCATATTGATTAGCGGCAGTAGCGCCACCCCATAAAAAATCCTTTCTCACTTTTCATTCCTCCTTGATGACTTTATTATAAATAAAGAGTCTTTACCTTTCTATATTTCAAACGTCACTTTAAACGCTGTTTAAATAAATTCAATATTTTATTTATTATTTATTAAATAAGATTTATAATAAACAAGAGGTGATGACATGCTTATTACACAAAAAATGGAACTTATGAAATTAAGTTCCAATGAAGAATTAATCTATCAGTTCATTCTCAACCATCCTGAACAATTAGAAAGATTAACAATTAAACAAATAGCATCACAAATTTATGTTTCACCTGCTTTATTTATTGTCTTTGCAAAAAAATTAGGATATTCAGGGTGGAATGAATTTAAACAGGATTTTATAGAAGAAAGAAAATATTTAGATAGTCATTTCCAACAAGTGAATCCTAATAAACCATTTTCTTCTCAAGATAATATTATGAATATTGCCTATAAAATTGCGACTTTACAAAATGAGACTATTCAAGATACTCTTCAACTCATTCATCATGATAATCTTCAAAAAGCCACTCAATTATTAAAAAAGAGTTCACATATTTATCTTTTTGGAAGTAATATGTCTTATATAGCATCACAGGAATTTTTTTATTCTATGAAACGATTAGGTGCTCATATTGAATATAATATCGATCCAATTGAACAAGTTTTTCAAGCTCAAATAATGCCACCACAAAGTGTAGCTATAGTCATTTCCTATACAGGTGAAACTGCACATGTTTTAAAAATCTGTCAGGATTTGCATCGACAGAAAGTTCCTATTATTACAATTACTGGTTATGGTGAAAATACAGTTATGCAATATAGTGATGTAGCCTTATATATGAGTACAAGAGAAAATGTTCATACAAAAATAAGTACATTCTCTACAAGACAAAGTATTCATACGATTTTAGATATTCTTTATAGTTGTTATTTTGCATTTCATTATCAAGAAAATTATGAAAAAGTTGTTGAAATAAATAACTCTGTTGAATATAGACGTTTTTCTTCTAATACAAAAATCAATCAATGATATAAGAAAAGTAATAATCACTTCATAAGATTAATTACACTGCGGACAAAATAAATTTTGTCCTTTTTCTATTTATTCCATATTGGAATAAATAGAGCCTGAATCGGAATTGCTATGAAAACGCTTTTATTTTAAAATGATAGTGTCAAAGGAGGGAGATAAATGTGGTAATTGATGCCAACATGTATTGGTTTGATGAACATATCTTTGAGGAATCACAAGAAACTGAACGTTTTTTATCAGAAATTCCTATTAGTTATGGAATTCATGGATACATGAAAGAAAATGAAGATCAATTCAAACAGATTGTCATTGAAAAACCCAAAGGCTATCAAAATTTAAATTATTTGGAAGGAGACTATTTATTAGAAAAACAACTTGCTGATATGGATGCAGGTAATGTTCAAAAAGCCATTCTTAAATTACCTGGGTGTCATGAATGGATGTCATTAGATATGTGTAAAAAGTTTAATGATGGAATGGCTGATTATGTTAGAAAAAGTCAAGGTCGATTGGTTGCCTTAGCAGTTGTTCCACCATTAGCTAGTGAAGCATGTTTTCAAGAAATTGAGAGATGCAGAAATGAATTAGGAATGTCAGGTGTACAATTATGTGCACATTATGGAAATCATTATTTAGATTCGGATATTTTTAATGACTTTTTTAAAAAACTGAATGAACAAAAAACAACAGTTTACATTCATCATACACCTGTTCCTGTACAATATGACTGTTTATATGATTATAATAATCTAAGACGTTCATATGGTCGATGTGTTGATCAAACAACAGCTATCTGTAGAGAATTATTTAGTGGTTTTTTTGATAGGTTTCCTAATCTTACATTTGTTCATTCCATGCTGGGTGGAGGATTCTTTGCCATTGAGAATATGCTTTTTCCACCTCATGCAAAGACTACTGAAAAGGTAGCAAGATTTGAGAGTAATCAAGATAATGTTTGGAAAGTGTATAAAGAACATATTTATTTTGAAACATCTCATGCACAGCCATGGGGAAAGCAACAGTTAGAATGTGCGATTCAAGTATTAGGTGCAGATCATATTATTTTTGGTAGTTCTTATCCAGTTAGGAGAGAATGGTTATTAGAAGGTGCAGAGTTTATAAAGATGTTAGATATTAGTGATGAAGAAAAAGACATGATTTTATATAAAAATGCATGTCAAATCTATCATATTGATGAATAGGAGATATAAAAATGAATGAAGATAAGTCATTAAAGGTTGGTTCGGCAAAAGAAAAATTATTATTTCCAAAAGATTTCTTCCCTGTTGAAAATTTTAGTTATATACATGATGATCTTTATGTTAGAGTTCTCTATTTAGAAGCTAACCAACCATTTATTCTCCTTTCATTTGAATTAACATCATTAAGAGAATATGTTATAGAAGAATTAAAAAAACGTATTTCTAAACAGACAGATATACCATTCAAGAACATTTGGATATGTGTAACACATACTTTTTCAGCACCTCATTCTCGTTCTGTAGATGCTCTTGAAAAAGGTGATCTCACTATAAAACAAAAAAATAAAGTCTTCTGTGATATTCTCTATAGTTCAGCAAAAAAAGCAGTGACTCTTGCTATTCAACAAAAGCAAATTGTATATGTTGGCTTTGGACACGGATTTTGTTCAGTCAATGTGAATCGAGATATTTCTACAAAAGATGGCTGGTGGTTAGGGGCTAATGATTTAGGAATATCTGATAAAAGCGTACCCATTATTAAATTTGAAAATAAACAGCATCATACAATTGCTCTTCTTTATAGTTATGATGTTCAATCCTCCATTATGGAGGGGTCTTTACAAAAAGATGGACGATATGCTGTTACAAGTGATCTTACTGGTGTAACAAGTCAATATATAGAAAGCCAATATGATGATTGTGTAGCAATGTATATTGTAGGAGCTGCTGGAGATCAGGCACCATTGTTTCAGGCTAAACATCATATTATTGATAAAGAAGGACAGATACAAGTCACAGATATACATGAAGATGGTTTTGTGTTTGTTAAAGCTTTAGGAACAAAATTAGCAACGCAAGTGATTAGGGCATGTGAAAGAATAAAAACAGTTCCATATATGGGAAAAATTCAGAATATTCAAACTCAGTTTATTTGTCCAGGACAGAAAATAAGAGATAGACAAGAATTGAAACCCACTCACCACTATAATTATTTGAATGATCAAGATCAGATGGTAGGAGTTGAAATCATTCAATTTGGTTATATTGTGATAGTAGGGGTTCAACCGGAATTATCTAGTGTAACTGCTATGGATATAAGAAAACAGTCTCCTTTTCCTATAACTATGATTTTAACAATGGTTAATGGAGGAGCAAAGTATATGCCAGATCAGACTTCGTATGATCGAATCACATATGAGGCTATGAATTCAAAATTTGCTAAAGGATCAGCTGAAATGCTGACTGAACAAATAGTGAAAACACTAGAAAATATAAAAATATAAGGAGGAAAATATGAGAATAGGACATGCAAGATATTGTATTTCACCAAAGCAGGAGTTTTATTTGATTGGATATCGAAGTGATAACCGAATGTATCCAGCCATTGGAATTCATGATGATATTTATTGTCAATCATTATTGTTTGAAAATAATGGTCAAATGTTATTTCTCTTTTCAGCAGATTTTTTAGAGTTTGAAGAAGAAATGGCAGAGGATGTGAAGACATTGCTGGCAGATCAGTTTGGCATTGAAAGAGATTGTGTTTTATTAAGTGCAACACATAATCATTCATCTGTCGTCTCTTATCACAAAAGTTGGTATACAGGTAAATTTAATCAAGATTATTATGATTATTTGATAAAAATGATTATAAAGAGTTTCCAAGATTGTCTTGAAAGTTTACAAACAGCATATGCAAAGTATGGGAAAGCAAACATTTATGGATATTATGGAAATCGTAATCATCCTGGACAACCAGCAGACAATGAGGTGATTGTTGTCAAGTTTTATAATGAAAATCATGAGGCTTTTGCAGGCATTGTGAATTGGGCTGTACACTCTACAGTCATTAGTGGTGAAAATACTTATTTAACAAGTGAATTAGCAGGACATGTTTGTCAATGTTTGTATGATGAATTCAAGTTTTATCCAATTATGATGGTTGGGGCGGCTGGAGATTGTAGTAATCGCAATGAAAGACAAGGTAATGATTTCATAGAACTTGAGAGAGTTGCACCATTATTAGCATCTGATATTGCACAAATTGATGTGAGTAAAACAATACAATTAAAAGAAATAAAATGTCAAACTCTATTTCATACAATTCATCATGATATGTCATTTGTTCATGATGAGTTAAGAGATGAAATTATGAACATGGAAAAACAGTTAGAAAGAGAAAATCAACAATCTAAAAAAGATTTTCTTATGAAAAAGATAAATAACCTTAAAACACAATTAGATATTCATGCTTTTCATCTTGATGCTAAAGCATCTGTTATCCAATTAGGAGATTTGCAGATTTTTGTCTTTCCAGGTGAATTAGGGTCTGCTTTTGGTATTCAAATGAAGAAAGAGTGCCCTGTATTAGGACTCATTTGTGGATATACAAATGGATATTATGAATATTTTATGCCAGAAAGTGAATATGGTTTATCTTTTGAAACAATGGGTTGTGCTATTCCCAAAGGGGAACCGGAAAAACTGGTACAAAAGTTTATACAAGCTTCAAAGTTATTGAATGGAGAGGGTTAAAATGGAAGAAAAGAATGTTTTATTAGCTCCTGTGGATGGAAAATGTGTTTCTTTAAACGAAGTTCCTGATGAAATGTTTGCTGAAAAAATCATGGGAGATGGAGTTGCTTTTCGTTATGAAGGAGATGCAATCTATGCACCGTGCTCAGGAATAGTAAGGGTTGTTGCAAATACAAAACATGCTATTGGAATTCAAAATGAGGAAGGACTGGAAGTTCTTATTCATGTGGGTGTGGATACTGTTAATTTAGCTGGTAAGGGTTTTGAAACACTTGTTGTACAGGGGCAAAAGATTAAACAAGGGCAGCAAATCCTTAGAATTGATAGAGCATTTATGGATCAGCAGCATATCAATCTCATAACGGCTATGGTTTTAACAAATTACAAAGATTTTCAATATGATATATTAAGTCTTGATCAGAACGTTGTTCATAATCAAACTGAAATCATTGAATTTTCTAAAAATAAAATAAAAAAAGTTGAGGAAAAGAAGATGAAATATAAGAAATTATGTGAAGATATTATTCAATATGTTGGAGGACGTGAGAACATTATTAATGTGACACATTGTATAACACGTTTACGATTTAAACTGAAAAATGAAGACAAAGCAGATACCAAAGCACTCAATCAATTAGATGGTGTTATGAAAATTATTCAGACAGGTGGGCAATATCAGGTTGTGATAGGGACACATGTTGATGATGTTTATGATGAATTGGTTGAAATTGGTCAATTAAATAAGGAAGTGCCATTGGATATAGATGAAGGAGATACTGAACAAAAGAGTATTCTCTCAAGATTTCTAGTTTTAATGAGTGGTATTTTCCAACCGATATTAAGTATTTTAATGGCAAGCGGGATGATCAAAGCTTTGTTGAAACTTGTTGTTTTAGCAGGTTGGTTGAATGAAACAAGTGGAACTTATACAATTTTAAATTCTCTTGGAGATGCATTATTTTATTTCTTCCCAGTTGCAATTGGATGGTCAGCAGCTAAGAAGTTTGGTATTAAAGAGATATATGGAATTACATTGGGTGCGTGTTTAACATATCCTGCCATTGTCTCATTATCTTCTGCAGAACCACTATATACACTTTTTGCTGGAACAATTTTTGAAGCAAGTGTTTTTACAGAATTTTTAGGAATACCTGTTATTCTACCAGGGGCAGGATATGCAAGTTCTGTCATTCCAATTATTTTAATTGTCTTTGTAGCAGCAAAAATCTTTAAATTCTTAAATAAAAAATTACCTGCAATGATTAGATCTTTCTTTGTTCCATTCTTAACATTAATTATTACTCTTCCACTAGCTCTCATTGTGATTGGACCAATAGCGATGTTTATTCAAGACTTATTGGGAGAATTAGTTCAATTAATCGTTGGATTAAATGCCGGAATAGCTGGTTTATTCTTAGGAACATTCTGGTCAGTCTTGGTAATGTTTGGATTACATATGCCTATCATTATGATGTTCAATGTCAATATTTCAACTTATGGTTATGATATCATAAATCCATTGATTTTCTCAGGTGCTTTAGCAACTATGGGTGCGGTTTTAGGCGTTATTATCCGTACAAAATCAGTTCAAGAAAAAAACATTGCAGTTCCTGCCTTATTTTCAACTTTCTTTGGTGTCAATGAACCATCATTATATGGAGTCTTAATTCCTAGAAAGAAAATCATGTTTAGTTGTTTCTTATCTGCTGGAATTGGTTCAATGATTGCTGGTTTCTGTGGAGCAAAATTATATGCATTTGGAGCTTCAGGTCCTTTAGGATTACCTTGCTTTATTAATCCTAATGGTATTGATATAGGATTTATTGGATTATGTATAGGGGCAGTTGTTAGTTTTGCTTTAGCATTAATTGCAGCTTTAATTATTGGTGATAAAAAGGATGCAAATGCAATTCAATTAGGAAAAGAATAAGAAAAATAGAAACTGTTATAATTCCATTATTCTAACAGTTTCTCTTTCTTTTTATGCGTATTTTTCTGATATTTTATTCTTGACAATTTTTCGAAAAGTTTTAAAATAGGAACGTAAAATAAAATCAAGCAACAACAATGTGTAGTTCAAAACGTAAACCCAATTGTTTTGAATTATGCATTTTTTTGTTGCTTATTTTTATACAGGAGGAAAGAAATGAATAAACAAAAAAGCGAAAAATTATGGACAAAGAATTTTATTATTATCATCATTATTAATTTCTTTGTATTTTTAAATCACTTGATGATTTTATCAACTTTTCCATTTTTTATTTCATATCTCGGTTATTCCGATAGTATGTCAGGAGCTTGTGCAGCAATTTTTTCACTAATTGCAGTTCTCTCAAGACCATTTATTGGATGGATGTTGGATAATGGAAAAAGAAAACAGATATTATTAGTGGGATTATGTGGTATGGTTCTGATGCCTATGGGCTATATCTTTATTTACACGACCTTAGTATCTATTGGACTGGTTATTTTGCTGAGGATGGCCCATGGCTGCTCATTGGCATGTTCAAACACATCAACTTCAACAATAGCAACAGATATTATTCCAAAGTCGAGATTTTCTGAAGGAATGGGTATGTTTGGGATGGCAACAGCTTTAGCTACAGCATGTGCACCAACTATTGGAGAAACTCTTATGAATATCAGTTTTGAACTTTTGTTTGTTGTTGCAACTGTTATTATGGTGATTTCATTAGTTCTTTTTTCATTATTAAAAACACCAAAGATAGAAATTACAAAAAAACCATTAAAAGTAAAAAACTTAATTGATAAAAATGCACTACCAGCATCATTTGTTGTTCTTATTTTTCTTTTGACTTATGGGTCGTTAGAGAATTATATTTTAAAATTTGCTTCTGAAGAAGCTGCAATAACAATTTCAGGAGGACTTTATTTCACAGTGATGGCGATTATGTTACTTTTGACAAGAATTTTTATTGGAAAAGTAGCTGATCAAAAGGGAGAAGCTATTTTCGTATATAGTTGTAATGCCTTTATGCTGGTGGCTCTCATATTATTAGCTTTCATTCCAAACAATATAACATTCCTATTGTCTGCTGTTTTATCTGGCTATGCTTTTGGAGGATTAGAACCTTCTTTACAGGCTATGGCAGTCAGTATTGCTCCCCTTGAAAGAAGAGGTGCTGCTAATTCAACATTTCTTTGTGCTTATGATATAGGTATTGGTATTGGTGGTGGAATAGCAGGCGTACTTATAGATATTTTAGGATATCATTATATGTTTGGAATATTATCAATCGCAAATATTATTTCTATTATTGCTTATATTATTTTTGGTAAAAATCATCCATCATCATTAACATTAAGGATAAAACAACAAAATCAAGAATCTATATAAATTGAATGAAATTATTGAAAAAGGATTGTAAGATATGCAATCTTTTTTTGATAGATAAAAAAAACATCTTAAGCCAGTTAAGATGCTTTGAATTGTTATTTATGCATTTGGATAGAATTAATAAAATGTCTAGCAGGTTGTGAGAGAACAACATCTTTTTTGTAGTAGATTTTAATCTGAGTTGATATTTTAGGATAAATATCAACTAATGAAATTTTTGGGCTTGAGAGATACTCAATTGGTTTTTTCATAAGTAATGAGACGCCCATTCCTTTTTCTATAAGATCAATGATATTTTCTGCTCTTTGCCCAGTATAAATAATATTTGGTGTGAAACCAGCTTTTTGACATTCTTGTTGGCATAGATTATATAGTAATGATGTTGGCTGCAAAAAAAGAAAATCTTCAAAACGAAGTTGTGTTAAAGAAATTTGTTTTTCTTGTGCTAATTGATGATATGCTGGTAAAACAGCAACCAGCTGATCCTCTTCATAAGCAATTTTTGCAAATTCATCGTTATTTTCATCTTCATCACGTATAAAAGCGAGTTCGCATTTATTATGTCTTAAAAGTTCTTTAAGTTCAGCAGATTCACCCTCAATAAGATTTACATAATAACTTTTATTTTCTCGTTTAAACTTAAGTATCTCATCAGTAATATGATAAGGGGCCATGACTGGAATAGAGCCTATTGTAATAGAATGTTTAATATTTTCTGATTGATTGTTTAAGGCGGTTGTATATTGATATTGTAGACTTGCGATTTGCTTTGCATATCCTAATAATATTTTACCATATTCATTGAGGTGAACTTTGCGTGTTGTTCGATCAAATAATGGATAACCCATTTCATTTTCTAGAACTTTTATATGTTTAGATAAAGAAGATTGAGATATAAATAA
This sequence comes from Candidatus Stoquefichus sp. SB1, assembly GCF_001244545.1. NCBI lineage: Bacteria > Bacillati > Bacillota > Erysipelotrichia > Erysipelotrichales > Erysipelotrichaceae > Candidatus Stoquefichus > Candidatus Stoquefichus sp. SB1. The sequence continues at coordinate 59,789 of NZ_LN852696.1, forward strand.
AGAATCAGAAGCTTCTAAAAAATTTTCTGTTTCAGCTAAAACAACAAACTCTCTTAAGTAATTTATTTCCATGAAATCACCTCTTTTTAATATTGTACAATATTAAAATAAAAAAAGCGAGATATCTTGTTCAAATGTTTTATTCATCCTTATTTTATTATCATGAAGATAATTATCTATGTTTTGAAATGAACTAATTAAAAAATAAGGATTTATAAATATAATATTTTTTGTTGACAAGGAAATAATTTTATCCTATATTGTATCCATGGAAACAATATAGGAGGTAAGATTATGTTTTATGATTTAACTTTAAAAATAACACCACAATTGATGAAAGATGCTAATGGAAATGAAAAAAAGTCATTAGTAGGACATCTTGGAACACATTTTGATGTGATGAATAAAGAATTTCCGTTATCTTATTTTCATTTACCAGCAATTATTTTTAATGTTTACAATAAAGAAGAGATAGATTGTAATGATATTGATTTCAATCAAATACAAGAAGGAATGTTTGTAGTATTTGCAACTGGCTTTATTGAAAAAGTAGGTTATGGTCATAAAGATTATTTTTCTCACCATCCACAATTATCAAAGGCATTAATTGAACAGCTTATTCAAAGAAAAATTGCTATTATAGGAATTGATAGCCCTGGTATTCGAAGAGGGAAGGAACATACACTAATGGATCAATATTGTGCAGATCATCATGTTTTTGTGGTTGAAAATCTATGTCATCTTGATATAGTTCTAAATCAGAAAAGTTTTCAATCTTGTTATATCAATACATATCCAGTGAATTATAGTGATATGACAGGATTACCATGTCGTGTTGTTGCGGAGTTATAATATGTATCAGGAATTATTGAATTTATTTGCTGAACAGTTAGAAAAGCAAGATCAACTCTCTAAATTAACAGAGAGTCACATTTTACATCCATATGGATATTCAGATGTTCACAGCATTGATTATATTGGAAAAAACAAAGATATGAATGTTACTAAACTCGCAGATTGCTTAAAAATGACGAGAGGGGCAGCTAGTAAGATTGTTAAACGCTTATTGCAACAAGAACTTATTGAAGTCTATACAAAAGAGAACAATAAAAAGGAAAAATATTATCGCTTAACAAAAAAAGGTCGAAAAATCTATAAAGAACATGAAAAAAGGCATCAGTTATGGATTAAACGTGATACCCAATTCTTTAAAAGATACTCAGCTATAGAAATTCAATATATTAAAGAATTTATGAAAGACTATAATCAGTATCTAGAAGAACAAATTGATGAGATTGGAAAAATGTAATAAATAATTAGTGTTTTTTCTTAATTGCTAACAAAAAACGTAAAATGAAAAACATGAAGCTATTTTCTTCATATTTTTTCATTTCATTAAAAAGCATTATTTGCTTATATAAGCAATTAAACGTGCACCAGGTCCAGCGTGTGTTCCAATAACAGGACCTACAAAGCCATGTAAAACTTCACCAAAGCCAAATTCATCACGAAGCGTTTGTTCAAATTTGTCTAAACCATCATCATGACCAGTATAACCAATACAAATAGGTTCATCAAAATCAATTTCACCATCTTCATGAATCAAATCAATAATTTTACTTGTTGCTTTTTGAGTTCCACGTGCTTTCGCAAACATTTCAAGATTACCTTCTCTTAAACCAATAATAGGTTTGAACTTTAATAAAGTTCCTGCTGTTGCAGCTGTTTTTGATAAACGTCCACCTTTATATAAATATTCTAAAGTATCTACAAAAGCAACAATTCTAATTTTGTGTTTATAATCTTCTAAGATATTGACAATATCTTTAACATCAGCACCAGAGTCTCTTAAACGAACAGCTTTTAAGACAAGTAATCTTAACATTTGAGTTGTAGCTAAACTATCAATAACATAAATATCATCATATTCAGCTAAGTCTTTAGCAATGTTTGCACTTTGATAAGTTCCACTGATTGTACTTGATAAAGTCATCACAATCACACTATCACCAGCTTTTTTCGCTTCTTCATAAAGGTTTAAAAATTCTTGAGGTGAAGGTTGTGAAGTTGTTGGTAACACTTCGCTACTTGCTAATAAATCGTAAAACTGTTGAGGCTGTAAATCAATTCTATCTTTATATTCTTTCCCATCAATAATGACTTTTAATGGAATAATATCAATATTTAATTCTTTGGCATAATCTAAATCAATATCAGCAGTTGAATCTGTAATTATTTTAATCATTTTTATCTCCTTGTGTCATATGCATTCTGACTGTATGTAACATTTTTTCGAGAAGTTGTACTTCTTCAGGACTAAAAATATTTTCGATATCACCAAGAACTTTTTTAATAAAACGATCATTATCACGATAAAATACTAAGAACTTTTTTGTAACTTGTAAACGATAAGATCTTTTGTCTTCCTTACTTACTTCTTTAATAAGATAGCCTTTTTCAATAAGTTGATTAATTTTATATGTCGCATTGGGTTGAGAAATTCCCATATACTTAGCATATTCAAGAATAGTTGGATGTCCTAGCATATAAATAATATCTAGGCTAAATGCTTCTTGCATTGTTAATTCAGTTGAATTCGCACACATAGAGGCATAGAAATTCATTTTGAAGAGGTTATAAACCGATTGAAATTCTTTAGTTAACATGTTGCACCTCCTTTGATGATACTTAAAATATTTTAAGTACAGTATAATCTATTTTTTATCATTGTCAACTAAATAATTAAAATATTTGAATTAAATGAAATAAAAAAGTAAAGCAATAATCACAGAAACCAAAACGTCACTTATATAATGAACACCAGCTAAAATCCGACAAAGACTCATCATACTTGCTACAATCAATGCAAAAACACCAAGATAAAGATTAACAGGTAAACAGACTAATGCAATAATAAAAGCACTCACAGTATGACGACTAGGGAATGATTCACCATGTTTATGACCAATAAGAGGCTGAATATTCATTGCATCATATGGTCGCGGACGATTCACGATTTTTCTAAAAAGAGTGACAACACTAAATGCAGCCAATGGTTTCCAAATGGTTTCTATAAGTAAAGGATTCCCAGACCATAATAAGTATAAACATACACAAGGATATATCATAAAGGTTATTAATGGAAAAAATTTTGTAATCAATAGAATCGTTTTTTCCAATAAAGGAAATTGACGAATATAAGCTAACATTGTTCTATAAAACGTTTCCATCCTATCACCCTTTCTTTCTTATTATAGCGAAAAGTATAGATAATGACAAACAAATTAAGGTAAGAATGTATACGTTATGAAAAACAAAAAGTTATACCTCTTTTTGTAAAGAATAAGTATAACTTAAAATGCATGGAATCATCTATAAATACGTATTATTTTCGATTTTCAAAACGCTGTTTTTCAATAGAGGAAATAATATCCCAAAGAGTTTTTTGACTTGTTTCTATCTGATTGAAAATATGATAAGGATCTTTAATAACTAGAGATGATTTTTTCAATACTTGAATAAAAGAAATCAGTTCATCTCTAGTGGTATTATTGAAGAATATAGTAGTATCGACACTTGTTTGATTTTTAAGTTTTATAGTCAATGTTATAGTTATTGTTGAACTTCTAAAGAAATCCTGTATTCCATAAGTGACAAGACATTCTTGAATATCTTTAAAATAAAAGATCTGCTCCTGTTTCTTTCCTTTCAATCTTTCAAGATTACTTAACAAATCATAATATATTATAACTTGTTGCTCATTATCAATAAGACATCCATGTTTTTTTGAACCAATTAAATATTTATTCATTTTTAATTCCTCCTATAATCTATATTATAATTGAATAATAAAAATCAATCCTATTTCTTAGCATGAAAAACAAATAAATATCATGGAGTACAATGATGAATAATAAAAAGCTTTGAGTATATTTTCAAATCATCGTTTAAATATCTTTTATGTCTAAAGAACAATGCAGAGAGAAATGACTTGTATTTTAGAGTGTTTTTAGATAAAATGAATAGGAAGTTAAGGAGTGATATGATATGGCATTAACAGCAGGTATTGTGGGGTTACCAAACGTAGGAAAATCAACATTATTTAATGCAATTACAAATGCACAAGTTGAAGCAGCGAATTATCCATTCGCAACGATTGATCCTAATGTAGGTGTGGTTGAAGTTCCAGATCATCGTTTAGATGAACTGACGAAAATTTTTAAACCTAAGAAAACAATTCCCACAACATTTGAATTTACAGATATTGCAGGGCTTGTCAAAGGGGCTAGTCGTGGTGAAGGTTTAGGTAATAAGTTTTTAGCGAATATTCGTGAAACAGATGCAATTTGTGAGGTTGTTCGTTGTTTTAGGGATAAAGATATTACCCATGTTGATGGTGATGTTGATCCAATAAGAGATGTTGAAACAATTAATTTAGAGTTGATTTTTGCTGATCTTGAAACAGTTGATAAGCGTATTGGAAAAATTGAAAAGAAAGCAAAATCAGGAGACAAAGAATCTAAAGCAGAAATGGATGTTTTAGCACCAATTAAAGAAGTATTAGAGGCTGGTAAACCAGTACGTACGATTGATTTTAGTAAAGAAGAAATCGATATTGTGAAACAATATACATTATTAACAATGAAGCCACTTATTTATGTTGCTAATCTAGGTGAAGAAGATTTAGAGAATCCTGAAAGTAATCCTTATTATGTTCAATTAAAGAATTATGCTGAAAAAGAAGGATGCGATGTTGTTCCTATTTGTGCTAAAATTGAAAGTGAATTAGTAGGATTAGATAAAGAAGAAAAAGATATGTTCTTAACAGATTTAGGAATTGATGAAAGTGGATTGGATAAGTTGATTAAAGAAGCTTATGCATTGCTTGGATTACATACTTTCTTTACTGTGGGAGCAGATGAAGTCCGTGCATGGACATTTAAAAAAGGAATGCTTGCTCCTGAAATGGCAGGTATTATTCATACAGATTTCCAAAAAGGATTTATTAAGGCTGAAACATATAGTTATGATGATTTAATGAAATTTGGTAGTGAACATGCTTTAAGAGATGCAGGAAAGATTCGTCAAGAAGGGAAACAATATGTAGGACAAGATGGTGACATTATGTTCTTCAAGTTTAATGTCTAATGAAAGAGAGATTAAGAAAGATTGTTCTTGTTGTTTGTGTCATTGTCTTTGTATATTCAGCAGTTCAGTTAGGAATAATTTTTTATGATTATTATATGATTGAAAAAGAGTCTACAGAATTGGTAGAGGAGTATGTTGAGCAGATAGAAGACAATAATCCAGAGCATCGTACGATTCATTTTGATGAACTTTTAAAAACTAATAAAGATGTCATTGGCTGGCTCTATATTCCAGATACAAAAATTGATGAACCTATTTTAAAAGGAAAAGATAATGATACATATCTATATACTGATATCTATAAAAAAAGTAATAAAGCTGGGTCAATCTTTATTGATGAAATTAATAAAGGTGATTTCAGTGATGATAATACAATTATCTATGGACATAATATGAAAAATGGTTCACGTTTTCATGATTTAAGATATTTTATAGAAAATGATTATTTCCAAAAGCATCCACTTATATATATTTATTTGCCTGATGGAACAGTCAATGTATATAATGTTTTTGCTTCATGTGTTATTAAATCAACAAGCGATTTATATCAAAAAGGAATTCAGTATTCAAAATATATTCAATCTGTTTTAAAACAGGCTTCTGTTAAAGGAACTGTTAGTGATGAAGAAAAACCACTTATTATGTTAAGTACATGTTATAATGGAACAGATAATCGTTATGTTGTTTATGCACAATTAAAAGAAAATGTAAAAGAGTCATCGGTTCAATAAACCGATGGCTCTTTTTGTCTATCCGAAGATAGCTTAGGAAGATTGAGTTTCAATAATGCTTACATGATAGTATTCACATAAAAGTGAGAACTCATATAAGTGATCTTCATTAGAAAATAAGCGTTTAAGATTGTCAACCAGAATAATATCAATACGATTTGTCTTGATATATGGTAACAGTTGGATAATGGGGTATCTTTGAAAACTGTTTCCAGAATTCGTTTCTTTAGTTACACCAATAATCTCCATGTTTTTCTGTTTGGCAAATGAGAATAATTTATCTTCTTGATAGTTCAAGAGATATGAGTGTGAATGAGATAAAACGCGACAATAGATCCAAACTCTTTGTTTCAATAAATCAGCCTCCTTTTCTTGTTATAAAAGCAAGCGAAGAAACTAAGACTTGAATCGACCTTTCTTAAGAAACATAACTTATCATCCTCCTTCTGATATCATTATCTCATAAATCATAAAATAATGTTTTTAAAAACCGTAAATGAACACCGATATATTGGTGTTTAAGATATTTTTTTGAGAATAAAAGTTCCATTTTTGTTGATGAAATGAGAAAAAATATGAATAGATGGAATAAAAATCCCAATATATACCAAATAAATAAAACACTATTTCCTTTTTGAAATAATTGTGCTAGTTTATAAATGTAACGTAACCTAGGCCGTACAAAAATAATTTGAGGAGGAAATATATGTTAGAAAGAATTGCTAACAAACTTTTACCAATTGCAACCAAACTTTCACAACAACGTCATTTGAGTGCAGTAAAAGACAGTTTTATTATTTCAATGCCATTAGTTATGGCAGCATCTTTATTTGTTTTGTTAAATGCATTAGGAACAAACTTCTTCAATACTGATATATTTTCAGGAATTGCTACTGTTGTTAATCAGGGGACACTTGGTGTTTTATCAGTTCTTATTGCTTTTACAACAGCTAATAATTTAGCTGAATATTATTTAAGTGTTAAGCCTGAACTTGCTGATTCAGGATTTACAAAAATACATGCTGGGGGATTAGCAGTGGCTTTAATGTTTATGTTAATGCCAGTAACACAGCAAATTGCAGTTGAAGGATTAACTGATCCAGCTGTTATTTCAGGAATGTTTGCACAGGAATTAACATCAAGTAGTGGATTGATTTATTCTTTATTGACTGCTTTGATTGGAACTGAAATTTTTGTGAGATTCGCATCTATTCGATGTTTAAGAATTAAAATGCCAGAAAATGTTCCACCTGCAATTGAAAAATCATTCAATGCATTAATCCCAGAACTGATTACAATTACTATTTTTGCTATGGTGGTTTTTGGATTGGATCAAATTTGGGGATTAACAATTCCAGATATTATTACAGCGGTTATTTCTAAGCCGTTAAGTAGCTTTGTTTTATCATCACCAGGATTGATTTTCTTACAGTTTATATCTGATTTATTATGGGTATTTGGAATTCATGGTTCTTCTATTTTATCACCTATTAGAAGTGCTCCAATGTTAGATGCATTAACACAAAACATTGCAGCCAGTGGAGCCAATGCACCAATTCCTAATATTGTCACTGAACCATTTATGAATATGTATGGATTAATTGGCGGTGGTGGATGTATCCTTGCCTTAGTTATTGCTATCTTTGTTGTATCAAAACGTCAAGATCATAAAACTGTTGCGAAACTTGGACTTGTTCCTTCTTTATTTAATATATCAGAACCTATTATGTTTGGGTTACCTGTTGTCATGAATCCTATTTTTATGATTCCAGCTATTATTGTGCCATCAATCAATTTGGTGATTGCATATATTTTAACTAATATGAATCTAGTAGGAAGAGTTGTTGCACAGGTACCATGGATTACACCACCAGGATTCTATGCTTTCTTTGCAACTGGTGGAGATATTTGGGCAGCAGTATTATCTATTGCATTATTGATTTTAGATGTCATCATCTATATTCCATTTGTAAAAGTAAGTAATAAAGTTGAAGAAAATATAAAAAATTAACAAAAAGTAGGGAAAAACAATGAACAATGAGATTATTATAAAAATTAAAAGTTTATTTCCAGATCTAACCAAATCAGAAAAAAGAGTCGCACTCTATGTCAATGAACATTTTCATCAAATCCTCTATTTAAGTATTGGGGATTTAGCAAGTCAATGTGAAGTAGGTGAAACAACAATACTCCGTTTTTGTAAACGTCTGGGGTTTTCGGGATACTATGAGTTAAAACAGCAAGCTATTTTGCAAATTGAAAAAGAAGATCAACATGAAACAAAATATTCTCATAAAACATTAAATAATATTCATACTATGGTTCAAGAAACAACACAGTTATTAGATAATGATAAGTTGAGTGAAACAGCGAAAATGATTATGAATAGTCAGACTATTTATGTTTTTGGAAGTGGATTTTCTGGTTTGACGGCTAAAGCCGCACAAATGCGTTTAACATCTTTTGGATATAAATGTATTGTTGCAGATGATAAATATTTACAAGTTTTATCAGCGAATGTGATGGGAAAAGATGATGTTGCATTAGGATTAAGTATTTCAGGAGAAAACTCATCAACAATTGAATCAATTCATTTAGCTAAACAAAATGGTGCAAAAATTATTGCTATAACAAATCATGAAGAATCTTCATTAGCTAAACTTGGACATATTGTTCTTTTAACTGCTGGAAAAGAGATGGGAAGAGAAGGAAGTACTTTAATTACTGAAATGTCTCAGTTCATTGTTTTAGAAATGCTTTTTGAAAAGTTACATGAATTAGATAAAGAGAAAATTGAAGATATGAATTATAAGGTTTCATATTATATTAGAGGAGAGTAGTGAATGACTATATCGAATGATAAAATAGATGAACTCATATCCCAAATGACATTAAATGAAAAAGTTGGTCAATTAAATCAACATCTTTATGGATGGCAATGTTTTTATAAGAATAAAAATGGAGAGTATGAATTAACACAGTTTTTTAAAGAACATGTTAAAAAATTTGATGGGATTGGTGCCATTTATGGAGTTTTAAGAGCTGATGCCTGGTCTGGTATGAATGAAGTCAATGGAGTGACAAAAGAAGAAAGTGCAAAAGTTATTCAAATGATTCAAGATTATATTCAAGAAAATACCAGATTAAAAATACCTGCACTTATTACTGAAGAATGCGTCCATGGTCATCAGGGATTAAATAGCATGATGTATCCTACAAATATAGGTATGGGGATGAGCTGGAATCCTCAGTTATTACAAGATATTTGTCAGGAAGTTAGCTATGAATTGGCGAGTAAAGGTGGACATTTGGCTTTGTTTACTGGATTGGATGTTATGCGTGATCCACGCTGGGGACGAAGTGAAGAATGTTTTAGTGAAGATAGTTATTTGACAAGTCAAATGACCAGTGCAGCAGTGAAAGGATTTCAAGATAATGATTGGCAGGTAGGGGTTGTTTTAAAACATTTATGTGCCCAAGGAGCCTGTGCTGGCGGACATAATTCTGGAGCAGCATCAATAGGACCACGAGAATTGCGGGAAATCTTTTTACCACCAGTTGAAGCCGGAATAACAAGTGGCGCAAAAGGTGTGATGGCAGCTTATAATGAAATAGACGGAATACCCTGTCATATCAACAAGCCATTATTAACAGATTTGCTCAGAGGAGAATATGGCTTTCATGGAATTGTCATGGCTGATGGATGTGCTTTGGATCGGCTATCAATGATGGATTTAAATATTCCTAAAATGGCGGCAAAGGCAAATCAGGCTGGAGTTGATTTGAGCTTATGGGATCATGTGTATGTTCATCTTGAAGAAGCGGTTAAGCAGGGATATTTAACAGAAGAAACACTCAATAAAAGTGTATATAGAATTTTGAAGTTAAAAAGTGAGTTAGGTTTATTTGACAAAAAACAGATGAGTAAGAGAGTATCTCATTCAAAAGAGTTAGCTTTACAGGCAGCTAGAGAATGTCAGGTTCTGCTAAAAAATGATGGGATTTTACCATTAAGACAAGATATAAAAAAAATTGCTGTTATTGGACCAAATGCTAATAATATCATGAATATGCTGGGAGATTATACATCATTTCAAAAAGAACAAGATGTGATAACACTTTATCAGGGGATTCAAGAGTTAGCAGGTCGTGATATTCAGGTTGAGTATGCATTAGGCTGCCATATTCGTGATTGTTCAAATGAATATCTTGAAGAGGCTATTGAACTAGCACAAAAAAGTGATGTTGTTATTTTGGCGATTGGTGGTTCAAGTGCACGAAATTTTAAAATGGAATTTGAAAGTAATGGGGCTGTAAAAACAAGCTATGATAAAAATGAGATGAATTGTGGTGAAAATGTTGATATGGCTTCATTAGAATTAGAAGGTTTACAAGTTGAATTGGTGAAACGTATAAAACAGGTTAATGATCAGATTGTGACTGTTTTAATTCAAGGACGACCTCATGCGATTGAGAACATTGTTGATGAAAGTCGGGCAATATTAGCAGCGTGGTATCCTGGAAATCTAGGTGGTCAAGCTATTGCAGAAACACTATTTGGTCAAAATAATCCAAGTGGAAAATTATCTATGTCTTTGCCACGTTCATCAATGCAATTGCCATGTTTTTATAATGGTAAGTATTCTGGAGCGAAGGAAGATTATATTGATATGTCTGGGAAGCCATTATACCCATTTGGATATGGATTGAGTTATAGTCAGTTTGATTATACTGATATCAAATTATCTCAAGACACTATAACTATCAATGAATTAGAAAGTCAGGGATTAGACATTCGTCTAAAAATAAGTAATTTAAGTCATTATGACGGTTATGAAATTGTTCAGATTTATTTGATTGATAATGAATCTTCTATTACACGAAGATATAAAGAACTCAAAGCATTTCAAAAAGTTTTTATAAAAAAACAAAGTCAACAGGAAATATCTATTCATTTAAATAGCGATGCATTTAAAATATGGGATTATGAAATGAAGCATATTATTGAAAGTGGTACAGTAGATATTTTAATCGCTAAAAATTCAGAAGATTATATAACAAAAACATTAACAATATTAGAAGTATAAAATATTTTTGACTCCCTTAATGAAACAAACACAAATTGATTTTAATAAAGTGTTTGTTTTTTTCTTATAAAATGGAAAATAATACTAATCAATAAATTGATTAAATCAATAGAAATCGTTAATAATTTCAATTAGAGTTCATATGATAGAAAGGAAAAGAGGTGTAGTATGCTCACACAATTTCATGAAAAGGCACAAAAAGCAATTGTGATTGCTGAGAGTATTGCTTTTGATTTAGGACATAGTAGTGTTGGAAGCGAACATCTTCTCTTGTCTCTTTTAAAGATGAAAGATAGTCCTTTTTCAAAAATATTAAAGGCATATCAAGTTGATGATGAAATGATATATGAGGATATTGTAAGGTTGTTTGGAGAAAAAGATATTCAACCTTTTTATATGGAATATAGCGAAGTTGTCAAAAAGATATTAGAAGATGCAATGAGTATGAGTAATGCAAAAAAAGAAAATAAAGTTTCTTTAAATACATTATCAATTGCTATGCTAATGCAAAGAGAAAGTGTTGCTGTTGAATTATTAAATAAGTATCATGTTCCTTTTGAGGATGTTAAAAAAGAATTAAGTGAAGAAAAATCATTACTACATGAATTAGATTTAATTCATGAATTGACGAATTTTAACACATTGGTAAAAAAACAAGAGAAACTCATGATTGGACGTGATCAGGAATTAGAACAACTTTTTTTAACTTTATGTAAAAAAGAGAAGAATAATGCATTATTAATTGGTAAGGCAGGGGTAGGTAAAACTGCTCTTGTTGAAAAATTAGCTTTAAAAATTAATAATCATGAGGTTCCAGATGCACTCAAGAATAAAGTGGTTTATGAATTAAATTTATCAAGTATTGTTGCTGGAACAAAATATCGTGGTGAATTTGAAGAGAAGTTTAAAAAAATTATTGATAAAGTGATTCAAGCCAAAGAGGCTATATTATTTATTGATGAAATTCATAATTTAATTGGTGCTGGAGGAGCAGAAGGGGCTATAGATGCTTCCAATATTTTAAAGCCATATCTTGCTAGAAAAGATTTAACAATTATTGGAGCAACCACAATTGAAGAATATTATAAATATTTTGAAAAAGATCAAGCAATGAATAGACGTTTTGCAGTCATTAAATTAAAAGAAAATACACAAACGGAAACAAAAGCCATATTACAAGGATTAAAGCCTCAATATGAAAATTATCATCATATTCATATTGAAGATCAATTACTTGATGATGTTATTCAATTATGTGATGATTATTTAATCCAACGTGTTTTTCCAGATAAAGCATTAGATGTTTTAGATTTAGCTTGTGTTAAAGCCAATTTTCTGCATCAGGATAGTTTAGAAAAATCAAATATCGAAAAAGTTATAGAAGAAATAACAGGTATGACACTTAGTCCTTTTTCTTATCACAATCTAGAACAAGAATTGAAAAAAGTCATTATTGGACAAGATCAGGCACTTCATACAATTGTAGAATCTTTAGAATCATTAGCTCAATATCCGCATGCCCATAAACCTAAAGGTGTTTATTTGTTGGTTGGAAGCAGTGGTATTGGGAAAACACAAACAGCGAAAGAACTTGCAAGATTGTTAAATAGACACTTTGTTAAACTGGATATGTCAGAATATAGTGAACCAAGCAGTGTTTCTAAAATTATTGGTTCACCTCCAGGATATGTAGGTTATGATGATCATTCTTCATTATTGCATGAAGTCATTTTACATCCTAATAGTATTCTATTATTAGATGAAATTGAAAAGGCTCATCCTCAAGTTATGCATTTATTTTTACAGGTTTTTGATGAAGGTGTCCTTAAAGATAACCATCATCATCAAATATCATTTAAAGATACATTAATTATTATGACTTCAAATGTCATGTCGCAAAATAAACCAAGTGTTGGATTTAAGAAAAAAGCCTATTCAAAAGATAGTTTAAAAGAAGTATTTAGTGAAGAATTCTTAAATAGAATTGATGAAATCGTTCCATATCAATTATTGCATAAACAAGCGTTAAAAGATATATTGATACAAAATGCACCCATTCATCTTTCAACGACTATGATTAATGATATTTTAACAGATTATGATTATACAATTGGAGCACGTGGAATACTGACCAAGATGAAGAAATATATTGTATCAAAAAATAGATAGTTTACAATGATGTGCACCCCATAATTTGGACAAACAAATTATGGAGGTGTATTTTATTATCGTTAATTTATGGTAATCTGATTTTCAATTCTAATAATAATATCTGGAGAGATACTAAATTTTTTAGAAGTCAACATTTATATAAATAATATTTTTGTTATAAGGCTTTGATATATTCATTTCAACTCATATAATAAGATAAGGTGCATTTATGACACACACATGATATACTTGAATTATGTTTAAATATATATGCAAAAATAAAACGAGGTGCTATGATGGAAGAATATGTTTTACAAGCTAAGAATTTAACAAAAATATATGGACTTCATACAGAAAATGAGTTTGAGGCCTTACATAGTATTGATTTTGCAGTCCGTTTGGGAGAATTTATTTGTGTAATGGGACCAAGTGGTAGTGGGAAATCAACTTTTATTAATAATATTTCAACAATTGATATCCCAACATATGGATCAGTACGTATTCATGATATAGACATAAGAACAATGTCATCTCAGGAAATTGGTCGATTTCGTTATCAAAACTTAGGTTTTGTTTTTCAGGATTTTAATTTGCTGGATACTCATACACTTTATGAAAATATTGCTATGCCTTTGGCTTTGGCAAAAGTGAAACAGGCAGATATTAGCCAGCGTGTCAAAGAGATGGCAGAGCAGTTTAATATTGCGCATCTGTTAAAGAAATATCCTTATCAATGTTCAGGTGGACAAAAGCAACGTGCAGCTATTTGTCGTGCTTTAATAGCAAATCCACAGATTATTATTGCTGATGAACCAACGGGTAATCTTGATAGTGAAAATTCGCATGAACTGTTAATGTTGTTAAAGAGATTAAATGAACAAAATCATGTGACGATTATTATGGTTTCACATGATCCACTTATTGCTTCCTATTCATCACGTTTAATCTATATTAAAGATGGTTATATTGAAGAGACATTAGAGCGTCATCAGTTAAGTCAGGATGAATATTTTGAACAGATTGTTGAATTGAATTCAGTAGAATCAAGGAGGCTTTTTCAAAAATGATAAGGGAAGCTTTTCAATCTATTCAAGAAGATTTACAACGTTCTCTTTTTTACTGGCTAACTTTTGTTTTAACAACTTTATTAATCTTTGTTTTCTTTCAAATTGCTTGTTCACCAATGATTGGAATGACTTTTATTAATAGTCAAAATAATATTGTGACTTATTTAAGTGTTTTTGTGTTAGTGATTTGTCTTTTATCAGTCTTTTTTGCGAATGATTTTTATGTTAAGAAAAAAGCAAATGATTTAGCTGTTCGATTGGTTTGTGGAGCGACTTTTGTTCAATTGGCTGTTTTCTTATTATCACAGACTGTTATTTTGTTTATACTGGCTATTCCTTTTGCAATGGTGATTTCTGTTATTATTTTATGGCTTTTACCATTTACAGTGCCATTAACTCAAGAAGGGTTTTGGGTTATGATAACAATGCTTTTATGTGAGATTTTCTGGTGTACTATTTTGAATTTAGGGTATGCTTATCGTAGTTCTATTGTCATGCTGATGCAAGGTGACCGTGCTCAAAAAACAACACGTATTGCTTTACCTTTTCATTTTCATATATCAACAAAAAAACGTTTAAGTCTGATTATGTTTATTGGACCTCTTGTTTTTATTTATATATATGGAGATGTTCCATCATCTTTTATTCTTTTTTCTATGGTTGGAATGATTGGGATGCGGCAATGTTTACGACAAATATTGATTCCTTATATTGATGATTATATTCAAGAACATTTAGAAAATCCTTATCAGTTAGCTTATTTAGGTTTTTTAAGACGAGATATTATTTATATGGAAAACTATATTGTTTTTTTAATTACAAGTGTGATTTTAATGATAGGTTTATTTGTGATGGGGTTAGATGATACTGTGTATCAAGCATTGATTTATATGACTTATGTTGCAATGAATTGTTTGTTATCATTAACGATACTGTTTCGTTTTGCAACAGAAACAGTAGGACGTCAAAAACTTTTTTTGACATTAATGCGAATTGGTTATCAAAAACATGATTTATATAAAATGATTCAAAAGGAAATAACACTTTTTTATAGTATAATATTAGGATTGAATTTATTTTATATGTTACATATATTTATATCTTTATTGATTCATCAGTTTATGAATATTTATATGGTGATGTTGCTTACTATAGGAGTATGTATACCATTATTATTATGTGGATTTATTAATTACTGGCAATATAAAAAACAGATGGAAATGTAGAAAGATCACTCAAGTTATAGTGATCTTTTTGAATGATTTGTTTTTAATTTATATTTGATGAAATAGTGGAAGAAAATAGATGGAATCTGCTTTTTGTAAAAGCATAGAAAAAGTTATGATTTAATGGTAGAATATACATATCGTAGACATTTATAAAATGGAGAAATAAAATGATTGTGTTGATAACCGGTGCCTCACATACAGGCAAAACAGCCCTTGCTCAAAGAATGCTTGAAAAATATCAGTATCCCTATTTATCAATAGACCATTTAAAAATGGGATTAATTCGTAGTCAAAATACAAAACTAACACCAATGAGTGATGAACAAGCCCTGACTCAGTATTTATGGCCTATTGTTTGTGAAATGGTTAAGACTGCTATAGAGAATGGACAAAATTTGATTGTAGAGGGATGTTATATTCCTTTTGATTGGTCAAATGATTTTGAAAAAGAGTATCTTGATTATATTAAATATTATTGTCTGGTGATGAGTGAGGATTATATTAAAAAATATTTTGAAAGTATTAAAGGGTATGCCAATATCATAGAAAGACGTTTAGAAGATGAGAGTTGTACTTTAGAAAGTGTTTTAGAAGATAATGCTCGCTTCTTAAAGCGGGCTCAAAGTCATAATGTGAATTATTTACTGATTGATGATAAGTATGAAATCAATATTGATGAATAGTTATAAATTGGTATTAATGATAGTAAAAATAGGAGGCAATGAGAATGTATAGTGTAATTATTTTATGTGCTGGTAAGGGAACAAGAACAGGTTTGCAATACAATAAGATGCTTTATCAAATAAACGACAAAACAATATATGAAATGACTCTTGATTGTTTTAGACAAGATTCTAGATGTCAACAAATTATTGTTGTGACACAACCCTATGAAAGAGATACATTTAAGCAGTTATCTGATGATCAAAGAATTATATTTGTTGATGGTGGAGTAGAGCGACAAGATAGTGTGTATGAAGGACTTCAGCATGTGACATCTCAATATGTATTGATCCATGATGGCGCAAGACCTCATTTGAAAAAACAATCTATTGATGCATTACTGACATGTCTAGATACCCATAAAGCATGTTTATTAATGGTCCCTTGTAAAGATACAATTAAAAGAGTTGTTGATGGACAGGTTATTGAAACTTTAAAGCGAAGTGAATTAATGCAGGCTCAAACACCTCAGGCTTTTCATACTGATATTGTAAAGGAAGCTTATCGTCAAGGAATTTTGGCTCATTATGAAGCTACTGATGATGCGCAGATGGTAGAGATGTTTAGTCATGAAAAGGTTTATGCTGTAATGGGTGATTATGAGAATTCTAAAATAACAACAAAAGAAGATTTGATATAATTTATTTGTTTATGCATAGAATGATTAATGGAAATGTTTATGTAAATGAAATGGGGGAAAGAAAATGAGAAAAAAGCGACAAAGTATAACTGTTATTCTCATTTTGTTGTGTATAAGTTTTATTGTTTATTTCTTTTTTCCACAAGTTTCATGTACCCTTTCTTCCTTTAATAAAAGAGCTGTTTGGTTAACTTATTCAGATTTAGCTAAGTTTTCATATGAATCAAAAAAAGCATTTATTAATGATTTTGAAGAAGCAATAGACAATGTTGAAAAATATAAAAATAATACAGTCATCGTACAAGTGAGACCTTTTGCTGACGCTCTCTATCAATCTCAAATATTTCCTATTTCAAAAGTGATTACACAAAGATCATCATTATCTTTTGATCCTTTAGAAGAGATGGTTAAAATTGCTCATGATCATGGTTTATCTATAGAAGCATGGATTAATCCCTATCGAATTTCTCTCAATAAAACAACATATCAGCAATTTATCCAATTATCACCAAAAAGTTCATGGTTAGAAGATACAAGCAAATCTATAGGATATGCCACCTTTAAATATATTTTGAATCCTGCAAGTCAGGATGTAAGAGATTATATTGTTGCTGGAGTGAAAGAAATTGTAGAAAATTATGAAGTAGATGGCATTCATTTTGATGATTATTTTTATGTTGATGGAACACATACAGGAACAACGCAGAATCAGAGACTAGATAATGTGAATGTCTTGATTCAAGATGTTTATCAAAGTATTAAAGCAATTAATCAAAATGTCACTTTTGGAATTAGTCCTCAGGGTAATTATCAAAATTGTATCAATGAAGGTGCAGATGTTGATACATGGTTAAAGGAAGAAGGGTTCATTGATTATCTTATGCCACAGATATATTGGAGTGATCAATATGGAACTGATGGAAAAACAAAGATGTTTACAAATCGAACAAAACAGTTTGCTGGATTAAAGCGTCGAGATGATGTTATTTTGTATGCTGGTTTAGCTTTGTATCGTGCTGGAGAAGAAGCTGATGTTGATCAAGGATGGCAAGCAACATCTGATAATTTATCTCAACAAATTCAAATTCTTTATCAAAATAAATATCAGGGATATAGTTTGTTTAATTATTCTTCATTATTAAAAAGGACTGGTCAAAAAGAAATGGATGAACTGATTAGAGCCCATCCCTATAATTAATTCTTGACTTATCTAAAAGTTATGTTAAGATAACAACGAGCCGACATAAAACCTATTTCGCCTTTATAGGTGTCGAGAAATAGGTGGATGTTAAAAAGAAAGATGAGTTTCATCTTTCTTTTAATTTTCTAAAGAATCAAGAAATTTTTCCCATTCTTCAGGATAATCCACAAAATATTTAGGACATATTTTTTTAGTGACGTCATAGTGTCTAATAATATTGTCTTGACCTAGATGATAAGTTTTCATTAATGCCTGAACAAGTTTTTGAAGGGATTGATAAGTTTGGGTATTGAATTTTCCACTTTTATCAGGATGACAGCATTCAATAGAAATTGTATCTTTATTACGGTTATTAGAAGCATAAGCAACTTCATTTAAAGGAATACACTGAATAATTTCTCCTTTTAATCCAATAATAAAATGGCTTGATACAGAAGCTGTTTTTTTATTTTTAAGACTTTCAAAATAATCATGATTATTTTGTGCAGTAGAGCCTGGATTCGCTGTGTAATGAACAACAATGCCATTAACTCTCGGTAAATTTTTTCCACTTCTTGAATAAGGATTAACAGTTAAAAACTGATGTTGAATAGATAAACCTTCAACATTATATTCTTCGATGTCATTATGTCTTGTTGTAATATAGTATCCCCCGCCAATTCCTAAAATAATGAGGAAAATAAGCATAAATAATATTCCTTTTTTTAGTTTCTTTTTCTTTCTTTTCATTTTTTCACCCCATTTGTCGATTCCATTATGACAGAAAATATAGATAATGTATTAATAAATAAAGAATAACTTCTTAAGAAATATGAAATAATGATAAAGTTATTGTAAATCATTTGATAAAAAATGTATAGTATTCATATGAAATTGATAAAGAAAGTTGAGATGAGATAATGATGTATAGAATAGGAGTCATTTCTGACACACATAATGTTTTAAGAGAAGAAGTTTTGGATATTCTTAAAGATTGTGATTATATTCTACATGCTGGTGATATTATGCAAGAGGATATTCTTGATAGATTAAAAGCATTGACGCAAGTGATTGCAGTTAAGGGCAATAATGACCAATTAGATTTAGATGATGAGATATTTTTTAGTATAGGGGGATTTCGTTTCTATATGACTCATCAGATAAAAGAATGGCAGGACACAGACTTTTATATATATGGCCATTCCCATCGGTATGAATGTTATCAGAAAGAGGGGATTCAATATTTGAATCCTGGGAGTTGTGGTCGAAAAAGATTCTCTTTACCATTAACATATGCTTTGATTGATATTGATGGTGATCGTTATACAATAACTCAGATGCGATTATAAAGAAATTATAGTCAATAGAAGCTTAGCGTTGTCTTATTTTTAATGATAAAAGGACAAAATGATTATATGTTATAATTGTATTATTATGTTCATTACTTTTAAGAGAATGAAGTAACTATGAAAATGCAAAAATAATGATAAATTCATTGTAATTTGAATTTCTTTATGATATAATGCATAAGCATGTAAAAATATTTACTGCCTGTCTGCATATGAGTATGTAGACCATAGACCATAGGAGGAGGTAAAAAGATGAACAAATATGAAATTATGTTTATTGTAAAACCAGACGTTGAAGAAGATGCAAGAAATGCAATTATCGAAAACTTCAAAAAAGTATTAACAAATACTGAAGGAACTGTAGATAATGTAAACGAATGGGGATTACGTGATTTAGCTTACGAAATCAAAGATTATACTAAAGGATATTATGTTGTTATGGATACAACAACAACTCCAGCTAATATTGCTGAATTCGAACGTTTATCACGTATTAATGCAAGCATGTTACGTCATTTAACTCTTAGAAGAGATTAAGAGGTGCGTAATATATGATTAATCGTGTCGTACTCGTTGGTAGAATGACAAGAGACCCAGAACTAAGAAGAACAAATACTGGTGCTGCTGTAACAAGTTTTACATTGGCATTAAATCGTAATTTTCAATCTGCTGATGGACAACAAGCTGATTATATCAATTGTGTTGTTTGGAATAAAGTGGCTGAAAATGTTGAGAGATATTGTTCAAAAGGATCTTTAGTTGGTGTAGAAGGAAGACTACGTTCTCGTAGTTATGATAATGCACAAGGACAAAAAGTATATGTTGTAGAAGTTGTATGTGATAGCGTTCAATTCTTAGAAACGAAAGCTGCTAGGGAAAGAGCACAGCAACAACAACCTCAAGTGGAACAAGATAATTTCTATGATATGAAAACAGTGGATTTAGAAAAGGATTTTGATAATTCTTTTGATTCATTTGATATCATGGAAGATGACATTCAATTTTAAGGAGGATAAGACTTATGGCATTCAAAAGACAAAGAATGGGTAGAAAGAAAGTTTGCTACTTTACAAAAAACAAGATTGATTACATTGATTATAAAGATGTTGAATTATTAAAAAGATTCGTTTCTGCAAATGGAAAAATCATTCCTAGACGTGTAACAGGAACAAGCGCTAAATACCAAAGACAATTAGCATCAGCTATTAAACGTGCTAGACAAATGGCATTATTACCATACGTTGGTGAATAATTAAAGTAAGAAAACCTTGATAAATTCAAGGTTTTTTCTTTTTATATTAAAATCTATTAACTTTATATAATATAAAAAATCATAAAATAAGAAAAATATACTCTTTGATATATCCATATAACTAAAAAGTTTAATACATAAAAATGACATAATATGATAAAATTCCTGATGAAAACAGACATTTATAATAAATGTTATCTTTTCAAATCAAGTTCTATCCTTTATAATGAAATTTATCCTTTAAAGGAAGTCAATTGAGATATATTCAGTTAATCATATTATGTTATAATGAGACTGTTTAAGAAAGGAGTTCCTATGGGAAAAACAAATACAAAGAAAATGGTTCAAGGGGCAATGATTGCTGCCATCTTTGGTGCTTTGTCATTATTGAATACTTATACTGGAAGTATGTTTGATATATTTATTTGTTATGTTATGGTGATACCGCTTGTATGGTATGGTTACACATATACACTCAAAGACAATGCAATTGTGTGTGTTGTCGCAATGATTGTGATTGCAATGATGGGATTACCATTCTTTATTATCTCTTCTATTTCTTCATGTCTGGCAGGACTATTTATTGGTGAAGCGTTAAAACGTCAGGCAAAAAAGGAAACAATACTTTTAGGAACCTTGGTTGTTACTTTTTTGAATAATATTTTGATTTATGAAGTGTTTTCAGGGTTACTAGGTATTCATTTTATGGCTGAAATGGAAGAAATGTATATGACAATGATTCAACCAATCACGGCATTGTCACAAAAGATTTCGCTTGATTTCTTTTTGTCCATGGCACCATTAGTGATCTTATTAACATCAGTTATGGAAATGTATGTTATTTTACTATTATGTCAAATCACTTTAACGAGATTAAATATTCAGTTTCCTGGATCATTTCATATTGCAACTATGCATTTAAGTCGTAAAACGGGTTTGATTTTAGTTGTTTTATTGTTTGGATCATATGTTGTACAGAATTTTATTGGATATCAAAGTGTTTATCTTTCTTATGCTTATACAATAGCAGTGGTGACGTTTGCATTACAGGGACTTTCTTTTTTATCATGGTTGTTGATTATGAAAGAAAAGCCAAGATGGATGATTCTTGTTTTTATAGGAATCCTTATACCAATGGTCAATAGTTTATATGTAGTCGTAGGAATCATAGATATATTTAGTGATTTAAGGGCAAATTTATTGTATAATGGACATAGCAACGATTAAGGAGGGATGAATCATGACAAGAAGAATTATTCAGATAAGAAATCTTATTGTAGGTTTATTAATTGGTGAATCAGTCTTATTATTTGGATTGTATCTTCTTATTAACCACTCTATGTTGTTTGCTTTTGCTGTATATGCTCTTGTAAAGAATATTATTTTATTTATTATTTTTGCTTATTTGTCATATCTTTTAGAAACAAATAATATGAGTGTTTCTGAGGCTTTGAATATTGATGCAAAGAATGCTTTGATTTTTGGTGGTATTGCATTGATTCAGTATGATGAGACAAGAAATGTTGTTTGGACAAGTGATTTGTTTAAAGAAATGAATATTAATATTGTGGGAGTAAAATTACTGGAATGGCAACCACATTTAGCTTCATTATTTGATGATGAAGATATTAAAGTGATTGATATTAAAGGAAAACGTTTTGAAGCGTATAATAGTAAGGAAACAAAATTAATTTATTTAAAAGATGTGACACAATTTTTATCTTTACAACAGGATTATTTAGATCAACAGGTTTGTATGGCTTACATTACAATAGATAACTATGAAGAGACATTAGAAAATGCTGATGAACCTAAAATGGCACTTATTCAATCAAAATCAAGACAAGTTATTGTTGATTGGGCTTATTCTAACGGAATTATTATTAGAAGGTTTAAGTCCGGTGGTTATTTGGCTTTTTTTAATGAAAGAATTTATAAAAAGCAAGTTGAAAATAAGTTTGCTATTTTAGATACATTTAAAGAAATGTCTAGAGAACTTGATGAGGTTATGACTTTAAGTATTGGAATTGGACGAGATTCACGTGTTTTAAGAGAATTAGATGATATGGCATCAAATGCTTTAAATCTGACTTATTCTCGTGGTGGAGATCAGGTGGCTGTCAAATCTGGTGATGATAATGTTAAGTTTTTTGGTGGAAATAGTGATACATTTGAAAAAAGTAGTAAAGTACGAGCAAGAGTCATTGCCCAGTCTTTAGCTGGCTTGATAAAGAATTCTGGATTGGTACTGGTGATGGGACATAAAAATTCGGACTTGGATTCATTTGGAGCATCATTAGGTGTGGCTAAGATTGCGAAGGCTTATGGAAAGAAAACGAATATTGTTTTGGATTTTGATTCAATTGAACAAAAGACGAAGAATGTTGCAAATTTAGTAAAATCTGATGAAAGATATAAAGGGCTTATCGTCAGTTATACTGAGGCTATGGAACGTATTGGAAAGAATACTTTATTAATTATTGTTGATAACCATAAGCCAAGTTTGGCTATTTCTAATGCATTGCTTGAGCGAGTGAAAAATAAGGTCATTATTGATCATCATCGACGTGGTGAAGAGTTTATTGAAGCGCCTGTTTTAACTTATTTGGAACCAGCGGCTTCAAGTACGGTTGAATTGGTTGTAGAATTATGCGATTATCAAAATACAGAAGTTGATATGAATGAATTAGATGCAACAATTATGTATGCTGGAATGCTTGTGGATACAAATAATTTCAAGCAAAGAGTGGGAGTGCGTACTTTTCAATCCGCAGCATATTTAAAAGAATTACAAGCAAATGTAACTCAGGCATATGAATTTTTAGAAGATTCATATGAAGAAACTTTAAAGAAACTTTCTGTAACACAGAGATCATATCAATATAATCCATATATATTAATTTCCTGTGGGGAAGAAAATGAAGATTATACAAGAGCGATGCTTTCAAAGGCGAGTAATTCATTATTAGAAGTGAGTGGAATTAAAGCATCATTTACGATTGGACGTGTGTCAAAATCAGTTGTTGCAATTAGTGCAAGAAGTGCTAAAGATATTAATGTTCAAATTATTATGGAAAATATGGGTGGTGGTGGTCATTTTAGTATGGCAGCAGCCCAATTTGAAAATCAGAGTATAGAAGATGTACGTCTTTTACTAGAAGAAAAAATTAAAGAATATTTAGATGATAGAGGTGAAGTATAATGAAAGTGATTTTAACACAAGATGTAAAGAAAGTAGGAAAGAAAGGGGAAATTGTTAATGTTGCTGATGGATATGGTCAAAACTTTCTAATTAAGAATAAAATGGCTGTTTTAGCAACTGAACATGGGAAAGAAATTGTTGCACAGAATAAGGAAAAAGAACGTTTGCAAGAATTAGAAAATAAAAAGAAAGCCCAAGAGTTAAAGGATGTTTTAGAAGGGATTACATTAGAATTTTATTTATCTTCAGGGAAAGATGGGAAAACTTTTGGAAGTGTTTCTACTAAAAATATTGCTGAAGAATTATTAAAAAAACATGATATTAAAATTGATAAGAGAAAATTTATTAATGCAAGACCAATTCAAGCTTTAGGGTATACAAGATTAGAAATTGAATTATATAAAGATGTGATTGCAACGATTAAAGTGCATTTACAAGAAAAATAAGGAGGTAGGAAGATGGCTAGAGAATATCCACATGATATAGAAGCAGAAAGATCTTTATTGGGATCAATGTTAATATCAGGTGATGCATGCCAAAGTATTTTAAGCCTTGCGACAAAGGAAGATTTTTATTTAGATAGCCATCGCCTTCTTTTTGAGGCTATGCAATTTATAGATAGTCAAAATAATCCTGTGGATGTAACAACATTGACATCTTATCTTATTGATAAGAAACTATTAGAAAAAGTTGGGGGAGTAGAATATTTATTGCAATTAAGTGAATCTGTTCCTACAACTGCTCACAGTGAGTATTATTTGAAGATTTTGAATGAAAAATCTTTGTTAAGAAGATTGATTCAAGAGTCAACTGAAATTATTGATCAGGCTTATGGTGATATAGGGAATTTAAATGATTTTATTGGTGAAGCAGAAAAAAACTTTTTAAATGTCACAAGAGATCGTAATGCTGGAGAATTTCAGGATGTAAAATCTGTTATTCAAAAGGTTACAGATCGACTTGTGATGTTACAAAAATCTGATGGAAAAATATCAGGTGTCAAAACAGGATACTATGATTTGGATAAATTAACATCAGGATTTCAAAAAGGTGATTTAATCATTTTAGCAGCAAGACCATCTGTAGGTAAAACTGCTTTTGCATTGAATGTGGCTTATAATGTATCTTATAAATCTGATGAAGCAGTTGCTGTTTTTTCATTGGAAATGCCTGCTGAACAATTAATTCAGCGTATTATTTGTTCGGCTGGTAGTCTGAATGCAGAATCTTTACGATCAGGTTCTATTTTAAAAGAGAATAATGAAAGATATTATGCAGCAGCAGATAAAGTTTCAAAATGTAATCTTTATATTGATGATACGCCTGGTATTCGTGTTGGGGAAATTGCTGCCAAGTGTCGTAGATTAAAGAGAGATCACGGCATTAAATTAATTGTTATTGACTATTTACAATTGATTTCAGGACCAGCCAATAGTCGAGAATCTCGTCAACAGGAAGTTTCAGATATATCAAGACAATTAAAAATGATTGCCAGAGAATTAGAAGTCCCTGTTATTGCATTAAGTCAGTTATCACGATCTGTTGAAAAACGTGATAATAAGCGACCAGTACTATCTGATTTAAGAGAGTCAGGAGCAATCGAACAAGATGCCGATATTGTTTCTTTTATTCATCGTGAAGATTATCAAGATCCTAAAAAAGAAGCAGAAACACAAGGGGCTACAGATATTATCATCGCTAAGCATCGTAATGGTGCTTTAGCAGATATTCGTCTTGTTTTCTTAAAACAGTATAGTAAATTTGCTAATCCTGCCCGTGGCGATCAGCAGATTAATCCACTTGAGGGTGTAAAAGATATAAGAACATAAAGTAAGGATATCGAATCTTTACTTTTTTTGTTATACAAAATAGTGTGTTATAATAAAGAAAAAGGATAAGGGGAATCAAATATGAATATAGCAATTATTGATAGTGATAAGAACTTTTGTAGTCATTTATCTCAAATGATTAAGAACTTATATAATCATGAACTATTGGTTTATGTTTTTGATGATATCGTTGATATGGAAAATGTAGACCAGGAGTTTAAAATTATATTTTTGAATGCAGATGATCCCAAAATATCAGGCTTAAAGTACAGTAAGATGAACTACGATAAAATTATAGTTTTTATCGCTGATACAGGTAAAAATATGAAAAAAGCATTTGGTCCAAATGTTTATGCATTTATATTAAAAACTGATGACTGTGTCGAAGCGGAAGTTGAAGAAGTACTAGCTATGATAATAGAGCAAAATTATATTGTATTGAATATTCATAGAGAGAACAAATATTTCTTTTTTAAAGATATACTCTATGTTCAATATATTGGTAGTAATAATGTTGCTTTTGTCTATCATAATCAACAATATATTTATAAAGGGTGTTCATTAAAGAAAATGCAATCTCTTTTAAAAAATCAATTTATCCATGTTGATCAATCAACACTTGTGAATAAAGACAAAATGATTCATTTTAATGGTCGTCAACTATATATAGATGGAATTAGACAGTCATTTGATGTAAGTGTCCGTAATAGAACTAAAATTAGAAAGGCAATGTTCAGACAATAAACGAATAACAATAAAAAGCAAACGAATAACTATAAAACTAAAAATATTAATAAATGATATGATATAATAAAATTAAAGAAAAAGGATACTGATTGCGTGATTTGATAATAGAGATTGAAATTGGGGAAGGTAGTATTGATATGATTCGTATAAAAAACATGACTTTTTTTACAAAAAGTGAAATTGTCTCTCATTTCTATTGCGCTTGTTGGTTCACTAGGGTTTACAAATGTTTTTGCCAGCAAAACAACAATAAGTAGGGTTCAGTATAATGCTAAAAATACTCTGTTTGAAACCAAAACAACAAACACAGGTAAAACTGGAGCAGAATTTGAATTGGTGACTGGGAGTCCAAGGCGTATTATTATAACAACTTTTAGTGAAGATATGAAAAAATTATATCAAAGTGGATTAGTTGTTACTGAGAATGGTGGGGAAAAAAAACCAAGACTATATTGCTGGAAGTTTTTCTAGCAAAGGAACGAAAATTGCTATATCATATGGCGATTGTGATGGTGGAGTTGGCATATCATATTCAACAAACGGCTATATTGATTATTATTAGAATTTATTGTATCCTTTTTCTCTTTCTTAAAAGTAATGGAGGCTATTTATATGCTAAGACAGTTACGTTATGATTTTTCAATGTTTTTTAAAAGAACACCATTTTTAATCATTTGTTCAATACTTATCCTTTATATTTTTCTGTTAACTTTTTCATCTATATACGATAGAAATAATATTCAGTTACAATATTATGGATCAGCGTATATGGCTAATTTAATTATGAGTCAGAGTTCGCTGTTTCGCTACACATCATTAGTTTTGGTTTTTCCATTAATTGTTGCGATTCCGATTGGCATAATGATGATAAAAGAGAAAAGCAGTCTTACTCATATATTGATAAGGAAGAATAAGAAAGTTTATATTATTTCTAAATTGATGACATCTTTTATAATTGGTTTTCTGATGATGTTTATGACTGTAGGATTTGCAATCTTATTTGGGTATATTATTTTTGGAGAAGAACAAAGCTTTTATAATCATCCTATGAGATTGTTTTTTGGTTATAGCACGAGAGGGATAACTACAACCTTACGTTATTATAATCTGTATTTTCTTAATCCTGTACTTTACCTTGGTATGTATTCTTTGTTATCTTCGATAATGATGGGTATTGTGGCACAATTAACAATGGTTATTGCCTTGTTTACAAAGTTTAAGGTTGTTATATATGGTGGTGTATTCATGCTTTCAATGCTAACTGTTTTTGTTCATCCGATGGTTGTTCCTTTTTATGAACTTCTAGCACCATATTGTTATGTTTCTAACAATTTGATGAATGCCCAATATTTTTATCCTATTGCGTTTTTTCTGATATCAATTATCGCAGCGATTGTATTTGTAAGAAAAGATGTTATGTTAAAATGAATAGTCGATTATATAATAGGATAAAAAGTTGCCTCTATATATTTGCATTTATGATATCCATTGCAATGAAATGGACTGTTCCTGGAGAGGATGGACCATTTGCATTTATTGTTATTAATCAAATTATTTATTTTCCTATGTTATTGATGATTGGATTTATGTATTTTCATTATCGTTATTATCGTAATACATTTATACAGACAAGATTTAAGAGTTTACAAGAAGTGAGATACCATCATTTTCAATCAAATATTTCAGAAGCAATAGAATTCTTGGTGTGGCAAATAGTCATTGCAATCATTCTAGGGTTTCAGACATTTTCATTGGAAAGTTTTTATTCATTAGCTGTTATTATCTTGACTTTATTATTGATGTACCTTGCTTATACAATGATTTATACAACAATTCTAGAAATAACAAAACAATATTATTATGCATTTATAACGTGTGGAGTTCTACTCATAGCATTTCGTATTATTGTGCATACTCAGTTGAGTCTTGGGTCATATACATTGACTTATGAGGGACTAAGTGGAAATTATATTTTAATAGTTGCTTATTTATTTGTGATTGTATGTTGTGTAGTGATTAATAAACTTTATTTTAATCAAAAAAGGAAACTGAGAATAGATAAGAGAATAATGATGTTAGCTGGTTGTATTTTTGTAGAAATTGTTTCTGAATTATTTTTACGTAATCAATCATTGATAGATACATCGTTGTCATTAAATAATTATTATGGTTTTATGCAAAGCAATGAATTGTTTGTGACTTTGATATGGATGATTCCAAAAATTATGTTGATGTATATAGGATTTATGATGTTTTGTGAGAGATATCGATTAAATTATACTTTCTATGCTGTTAGGATTAAGAGTAAAAGAAAATGGGTTCATCAAATCATGAAAGAACTTTATTTGTTTATATTCATTGTTGTTTGTAGTAAATTTGTTTTTCATTGTTTGTTTTATCAAGTATTTGATTTCTCATTAGTATTAATGTCCTGTCAGTATTTTTTCTATAGTATTGTATTGTTAAGTTTATTGATTGTTGGTTATATCATTACAAAATCTGAAAGTATATTTAATTCAATTATTATTGCTTATGTCATTGTTGTTACATTTATAGGTATGATGGAAATTGTACCATTACAATTCTTATTATTGGATGATCATCTTATAACAACACTATGTTATCTTTGCTTTATATTTATCATCTATAATATCATTGTTTATCTTATGAACCATCATGAATATTATTAGGAGGTCATTATGAAAATAGAACTTACCAATATTTCCAAAGTCATTAAAAATAGAATTATATTACAAAATGTGAATATGGAAATGGAAAGTGGACATATTTATGCTTTTGTAGGAACGAACGGTAGTGGCAAAACAATGTTAATGAGAATATTATGTGGGCTTGTTTATGCAAGTGAAGGAAAAGTGATTTGTGATGGTCAAGAGGTTAATTTTCATAAAAGGGTTCCTTATTCTTTAGGTGTGATTATAGAAAAACCAGAGTTTTTTAATGAAATGGATGCACAAGAGAATTTGATGACACTAGCAAGATTAAATCATAAGATAGGGATACAAGAGGTTTCACAAGCTATTGAAAAGGTGGGTTTGAGTGCGAGTGATACAAAAAAAGTAGGTGAGTATTCATTAGGAATGCGACAAAGGCTAGGGATTGCTCAGGCAGTTATGGAAAGTCCTGATGTTATCATTTTAGATGAACCGACGAGTGGCTTAGATGAAGATGGTGTACAACTGATATATCATATTCTTAAAGAAGAAAAAGCCAAAGGGAAATTAATTATTATATCATCTCATCAAAAAGAAGATATTAAAGAATTGAGTGATATGATCTATTTGTTTAAGAATCAGACGGTGATATCTAATGAATAAGAAAATAATAGTCTTTGTTTTAACAATTATTCTTACCATTGCAGGAAGTTTCTATTTAAAGTCAAAAACAGTATCAACAACATTTGAAGAACAATATCAGAAATTTAAGACAGTACAGTTTAATGATGCTTATTGTAATTTTGGTCCATCTAGAGTTAATGATTTTGATATTTATCATGATGTTCAAAATATTGATGAATTGGTCCGAAAAAGTCAAATTATAGCAAGAATTCATTTTGTTGAACGACAACAGAAATATAGTACATTTTATTCAAAAGTGAAAGTTGTTCAGTTATTTAAGGGAAAATTATCAAGCGAAGATATTGTTATTTATGAGCCAATGTCTATTCGAAGTGATATATTATCTATTGAAGTTGTTCATAAACCAATGGATGATTCATGTGATTATATTGTTTTCTTGCAACAAGCGATTCCTGATGATAATCAGCATTTTAATTTAGTGAATAGCGCTTTAGGAATGATACCAATGAAATCTCAGTTTAATGTTAAAAGATTAAAAACAAAATTATATGATGAACAAGTTAAAATAGCGAGAACGGAATTTGAAAAATATGATTTTTTTGACATTCAGTATCATTTTTCAAAGGATGAAGTCACTGTAAATATGGATGGTTATTCTGTGATAGATGATATTGAGGTTTACGAAAAAACAAAACAACTTCTTTTTGATTGCTATAGTCAAATATTAAAGGAATATGGAGATATGGAAGGGAAGATTGTTTTTGAAGATTCATAAAAGTTTTTTGGAAAGTTATACGAAAAAACAGCATCCAACTGATGCTGTTTATGTTCTTTGATCAAATTGTTGATGGCATGAAGGACAAGTGACTGTAATTTCACCTTTTCCTTTAGGAACTCGTAAATATTGATGACAGTGAGGACACTTTAAATATTTATGAGTTTTTCTATATTTCCATTTGTTTTGTTGTCGTCTAAAGAATTTTCTAATTCCTTCTGTCTTTTGTAAAAACCAATCATTTTCTGCACGTCTTTTATAATATTGTTTAGAAAGCATTCTAAACAATGTATATATAATTAATCCATAACAGATAAAAGAGAGGAAAGGAAAGAAGAGGGACAATACTGCCATAATAATATAAGTCACAAATAAAAAGTTACCAAATTGATCAACGCCATATCTTCCGTACATAAAATTTCTAAGCCATTTCATTTTCATCACCTGCATTCTATTATAAAGTCGAATTATGAATGAAATATGTACAACATTATATTTCTGTTTTTTAATAAATCAGAAAAATATTGATTTAATCAATATAAATTTAATTGTATGAATATTTAAAATTAATTTATTTGTTTATTTGGGGTAATTTTGGGGTAATTGACATTATCTTTGTTATTAAAAACGCTATTAATAGCCATTCGTTCAATATCAATATTACTATGCGTATAAATGTTTAGGGTTGTTTGTACATCGGCATGTCTTAGTAGTTTTTGTGCCACTGTTGGGTTTACACCGTGCATAACTAGATTACTAGCGTAAGTGTGTCTAAGCATATGAAAATGAAATCTAAAAGGAATGTGTTTGTTTAATTCACTTATTTTCTCATTTATATAACCATGTTTAATATATCTCCCATCTTTACGAACGCATATAATATCATAAGGATTTTCGTCAAACCAATCAAGAAGAATGTTTTCTAAAGGCTCGGCAAGTGGAACAATTGCATATGAGGTTTGAGTTTTCATTTTCCCTATGTATGGTTTATTTACCCTATTTTCTAGTTTCTTATTAAAAGAGATAGTATGATTATTAAAATCTATATCATTTTTTTCGAGTGCTAGTATTTCGCTAATTCTTGCACCAGTATACCAACCAATTTGCAAAGCAATATATATGCTACGTAGATCAAATTGATCATTTATAAAATAATTGGATATTAAAATAAACTCATTCCATGTAATTGTTTTTTTATCTTGGTCATTGTTTGTTTTGTTTCCTTTAACAATTATATAAGGCATAGGATTGTTTTTTATATATCCACATCTAATCGCATGTTTAAAGAC
This sequence comes from Candidatus Stoquefichus sp. SB1, assembly GCF_001244545.1. Taxonomy (NCBI): domain Bacteria; kingdom Bacillati; phylum Bacillota; class Erysipelotrichia; order Erysipelotrichales; family Erysipelotrichaceae; genus Candidatus Stoquefichus; species Candidatus Stoquefichus sp. SB1. The sequence continues at coordinate 91,505 of NZ_LN852696.1, forward strand.
AAGATTAAACACAATTTTATAATGATTACATGTATATCTATTTTTTTCTTTACCAATCTTATTGAAAAATTCTTGGATCATATTGTAATTGATGTTTATAATCCATGTTTTATATATTTTCTCTTTTTTCATTGATCTGATAACTTGCTCATAAGCTCTACATGTAGCAGGGGCATATCTATCTTTTTCAAGTTCATAGTATTCATTCCAAACAATTGCAAAAGTTTTCTTGCATGGTTCAAAATATGAACCATTCTTATTTACGTCATATTTAACTTCTATTTCCCAATTTTCAGCTTGTCCTTTTGTCTTAAACCCACCTTTCTTATATCGTGTACCCTTGTACATAAAAGCATTGTCATACACAACTTTCCCATTCTTTAGTTTTCTTTCTGTAATACTCATATAAAATCCTCCTTTTTAACTTCTTGAATAATGTGTTATCTTAAGTTATAATAGGAGCATAAATAAAAACGTACGCCAATATGTTTTATTTATACTCGAGCGTTCCCTAGTGCCAATAGGGGCGCTTTTTTATTTGTTTTTAAAATATTCTTCTATTTCTTTTGCATTATTAAAAACTACAGTTTCAATTTCTCTGCTATCAATTTTTGTTTGTAAATCGTTTAAATGTTCTTTCTCTTTTTGTATTTTTAAGTTTATATCTTTCATTCTTTTTTCTAGTTCTTCTATTCGTTCTTGCTTTGAATTTGATATATAGGAACCGTTATCATAAGTATAATCTTCATAATCGTATTCAATTAGCCAATGATTTAATTGAGTACTTTTATAATCAAATAGTAAATCTTCAATATGTGTGCTTGGATCTTTATTTGTAAATGAAACATTTCCACCTACTGTGTACATAGGAATATCAGCCGATAACTCTTGTGACTTGTCAATGCCATAATTTGTATAAAAATCTTCTTCTAATTGTGCTAAAAGATCTGTTAATAGAAAATCTATTTTTAAAGATTTTATATACTGTTGAAATTCATCTAACAAAGGGTAGCTATATTCTTTATGAAATGTTATAAAGTAATCTTTTATACTGTTAAAGAAATCAAGTTGTTTCTTAGTTGTTTTTAAAGAGCGTTGTAAACTATCGATTCTATCTTTATCATTATAATCTAATGGCAATAAGTCATAATCTACCATATATTTATCGTCTTCCTTGAGGTATTGAGGAATAACGTTTATACATTTTGCTAATTTTTCTAAGTTGGAGTAACTTGGTTCTGATTTGCCACTTTTATAGTTGTTTAACGTACTAATTGAGAAGTAGTAATCAGTATTTTCAGAGTCTTTGACAATATCTTCTAGTGTTCTGTTATAGAAATATTTTTCCTTTGCTATTGCTATCCTAACACGTTTAGCAAATACTGATTTATCATGTTTATTATCTTTTTCATTATTTTCTCTATCATATACTTTAAATAATGTCTCTAATGTATTAGTATAATGTAATTTCTCTTTACAATAGTTAAATATTATAGTTTTCTGTTCATATGTAAGTTTTTTTCGTAAATAAATAATATTACTAAAATAGTTATCTTTGTTTTCTATATTTCTATTTAGTAAATTTATTATATTTATTCGATCTTCTTTTGAAACAATTTGTTTAAGCTGTTTATATTCTTTATTTTTCATAATACCTCCGCTTATAGTTGATAATATAAAATATTAGATAAAAGTTGATATATACAAATATTTATATTTATCTTACAATGTAATTGTACTTGATGATGATTAAATAGTCAATAGATAATCAAGTATTGATGTCAAATAAAGTTAAGGAGGGTTAATATGAATAACAGGGACATTAGAAATCTATTAAAAGAGAAAGGTTTGTATCATTGGCAATTAGCTGATTGTTTGGGAATTAGTGAACCGACATTAACAAGAAAACTTAGAAAAGAATTATCGCAAGAAGAAAAAGAAAAAATCATCAAAGTTATTAATGAAATGGAGGCATAGAAGAATGGAAGAATTGAAGATGCTATCACAAGATGAAGTTGCTGAACTTTTAAACACAACAAGACAACATGTATCAATACTACGTGATATTGGTATCTTGAGAGCGACAAAGACTGGTAAGGGGTATATGTTTAGTCAACAAGAGATTAAGGAGTTTCAAGAGCAATACAAAGGTTATGATGTAAGTAATAAATTTAAGGCTATCGAGAGCTATAAAGCAGTAAACAACATAAATTAAATACATTGGCGTACGTTTTTATGTTGTTAGAGAAAGGAGGTTGCTTGATTTGTCAAAAGGTACATTTTTATATGATAGTATAGTTAGACAAAAGGATATTAATATAAATGCAAAAATTATTCTTTGTCAATTGATCTATCTCACACAAAGTAATGATAATGAGTCATGCAATCCTAGCTTTAACTATTTAGCACAATATTATAATATTTCAAAACGTAATGTAATAAGGACAATTGAAAAGTTGATAGAAGAAGATTATATAAGCAAAGAACCAATCTATGAAACAAATACAAAATGTAATAAATCTAATGCTTATTACATGACTGAAAAAACTTTAAATTTAATGAATGTAGATAGTGACAGAATGTCACCACGTGATGACAAAATGACACCACATGAGGTAGTGACAAACTGTCATCAGGGTAGTGACAAATTGTCCAAAGGTAGTGACAAAATGTCACCCAAAATAAATATAAATAATAATTTAAATATTAATAATACTATTATGTCAAAAGTGCCTTATCAAGAAATAGTAAATTTGTTTAATGAAGTATGTTGTAGATTGTCTAAGGTTACTAAATTAACAGATGCTAGAAAGAGAACAATTAAAGCAAGATTTAACGAATATGACCAAGATATAGAAGTATTTAAAACTCTATTCAATAAAACAAATGAGAGCGATTTTCTATGTGGTGTAAATCAAAACAAATGGAAATCTAATTTTGATTGGCTATTAAAACAAAACAATATGGCTAAGGTATTAGAAGACAGGTATAAAAATAAAAATGAAAAACAAAATAAATTAATTGAAAGAGAGGTTATAGATTATGAACCAATTGAACCAGAGTTCAGAGATGATCAAATTAAATTTTAATGAAGTAAGTAGAAAGTTAGTGAGACAATGTTCAACATGTGGCGAATATATATACCATGTTACACGTACTGATGGCAAGGAATTTAATACTGAATGTCGTTGTATTGAAAGAGTAAGAGATATTGAAGAAATGGAAAGAATGAAAAATGATAAAACTACAATCATTGAGTATAATAAACAACATTGTGGCTTTACCAAAAGAGATATAGAAGATGTTAATGCTACTTTTAGAACATCAAAAGGCAACATTAAAGCATATAATACATTAATTAGCTATGCTAATGCTTTTAGTGATGATACATCTTTAGGTTTCTATATCTACGGAAATGTTGGAGTAGGAAAAAGTTTGCTTGCTAAAAAGGTGATGAAGATATTATTGTCTAATGGATATAGCACATATATAACAAATATTATTCAGCTGATGAAAGATATAAAAAGTGAGGTTCCAAAGTTTAAAAGTGATACATTGAGAAAGTGTCAAGAAGTTGATCTATTAGTGATTGATGATATTGGAACAGAAAAGCCAACTGATTTTGATATGGAACAAATGTTTTTAATCATCAATAGCAGATATGAGAATAAAAAACCTATAATATTTACATCAAATTGCAAGTTAGATGATATAGTACAAAAATATGATATGTTTGGTAGAATATACTCACGTATAGTAGGCACAACACAATTCTTAGAAATTGTTGATAATGACAATAGAGTGCATAAACAGTAATATTTTACATAGTGATAGAACCTTACAAAACCTTACTTTTTCATTTATGTAGCAACTAGACAAAACCCAACATTTTAATGTTATGAAGTCGAGCTAAGTCGAGGATAAAATATTTAACACCGAAGTAACACTGAGAAATTGATGTTTTAGATTGGAGAAGCAATATATGTTGATGTATATTTATGAATAGAAAAGATAAAATAGCTTATCTAGAACGATATAAAAAATTAAAAGATAAATTCGAGTATTTGGATAATAAATTGAAAGATCCTGATACATTTAATTATCATCATGTTAAGACAACAGTACATCAAAGTCTTGAAGAAAGAATATATGAGCGTGATAAGGCATATGAAGATATGATATATGCTCATATAGAAATTAACAGATTGGTTGAACATGATTTGTTATTGGGCTATAAGTATACAACGGATATGTATGATTATGAGATTGCTAAAATGCTAGGTATAACAATGAAACAATTTAATAGGCAATTAAGAGAGTCGTTGGACAGACTAGAAATTAAATGATTAAAAGTGAGTAGAATTGTATGAAATCGTTAATAAAAATACGAGAAAAGTTGAACATAAAAAAGAATGATTTAATTCAATATTTAGATATTTTAGAGTCTCCAAAAAGAGGACGGTTTAAAATTGAGCTATCCTAAACCAATCGAAAAATTGGTTCGCTTGCTTTCCAAAAAAGGAAAGGGAAAAATTACCCAATCATATTCTAAACGAATGATAATTCACTTCGTTAGATTTCTAAAATTTTAGAAAACGTATTATTGCTTTCTCAAAATTGAGTAACCAATGAACCTAAAAGCACATAGGTTATAGTCATTATTAACTAAGAGTCGCATAACACAACATTAGCAATACTTGAGGTGTGAAAGTTTTAGCACCCTAAACAATACTTAGGGCGGGAATACTCATTCTCTCATTCATTAGAAATGATATGGGGTCTTGAAAGCACCTACCCCTTTGAATAAAATTATCTATAAAGCTTACTAAAAATTTAGTAAGTAATAATTGAAATGTTTATAGGGCTTTCGCTCGATTTTGAGTAAAAGTACATTTTTTTAATCGATTTACAATGAATGAAAGTGTATAATATAAAAAGGGGTTAAGATGTATGGTAATTAAAATAAAAGATAGTGATAAATTAAGTACCAATATGATAATGAATATTAGAGTGCAATATCTTATTAAGAAAAAGAGAGTTCATTTGATTATAAAATATTGTATACTACTTATAATAGGTATGCTAAATTGTTTTATGTATCAAAAGTTAAGTTCGGTAATGTTTGTTTTAGATTCTAATTCTGTTTTTTCAACAATTTCAATTACTGTTAGTTTAACAGCATTTGCTTTCTCTTACTTAATATATCAGTATCAGATTATTGATTTATTAGATAAAGAATTATATGAGCTATGTACAGATTTATATAAAAAAGACGCTTTATATTCAAACGGTGAAGAATTTTATTTAAAAAGAATATTGGATATAAAAGTAAAAAAAGATAAAAAATAATGTATACTTTTTGAGAAGTTCACACAAAAAGATTGCAACTAATTTATCATAATAATGAATTCCAAAATTTTAGAAAGAGTATTATTGTCTGCTTAAAATTGAAATATCAATATAGTTGGGCAACTCAAAATGTAATATACTTAAAAGTACATAATATGTGAAAAAAGAACCTAAGATGCTAAATCTTAAGTTCTTTTAAATTGGCTCAAATTTCAATTCTAAGAGACTTTTATATAAATTGGTATAAATGTTCATGATTATATAGTTACATTTGTAAGGTGTTGAAATTTGATGGTTTATATATAATTGTAATGTCTTGCATTGGAATTCTATTGTAAAATAAAAGAATAGCATATAACATGCTATTCTTTATCAAGAAAATATTTTCTTAATTCATTAGATAATTCTTGAAATTCTTGATCTTCTTTTGATAAATCATAATCACTCATTGTTTTAGCGTACATTTCGCTTAAATCTTGATCTAGTGCACCTGATAAAGGATAAGTTTTGTGATTTAAACAATATAGCAAAGCAAGTAATTTTTTTGTATATTCTTCCATGTTATCCATTTTTTTACCTCTTTTTAGATTAATGGGATTAAGTAATTTAGTAATATCTATTAATCTATTATTTTATTAAATTTAATAGTACCTTTAAAAATGTTAATTTCATATTGTTTTAAATAAACATATTGTCCATCATTGCTGATAAATTCTTTCATTCTCATTAAATCTGTTGTTGGATTATGTAATGTACATTCAAAAGATAAATTATAAGCCTCAACGATATCTCCAATATATCCGAATAATATTGATGTAATCAAATAGTGTGATTTTTGTTTAATTAAATCATGATAATCATCTTTTCTAATCATTAACTGATTAAGTGTTAACGTTTCTTGACCATATGGATATGGGTAGTGAGTCAATAATTCAATTAATTGATTATTGCTTAAAGAATTAATTTCTAAATGAACATCTTTTTCAATATTGTTATTTTTATTTTTCATTTGTATTTTATAAGCCATTTTTACTTTTGTAAACATCTTATCCCTCCGTATAATTTTCCTTTTTATTCTTTACTTGTGATATCTTTTTTGTCAAATTCAATAATAATCTTGTCTGTTCCTTTATCAGCAAAACATAGTTTAGTATCTGTTAATTCAGCTAATTTGATAAGATCATCACTTGTAAATGAGTCTCTAGCATATTTAGTTGTTAATGCTTGAGGTTTAGACAATCCTAATGCATTTGTTAATTCAATGCTTTTTTTATTTTTTAATGATAATAATGCTTTTATTTTATTTGATTTAACCACAATATCACCTCCATATATAACATTGTATCATAAATCATAATGAATTAAATAGAAATATAAATAGATTATAATAAAATCATATTAATTTATACAAATATATTGAAAAATAAATCAATTTGATTTATACTGTTGGTGTAAGATAAATAAATCTTACAAGAACGGGGCTTATTTCTTATACAACTGAATATAAAAATGAAAGGAATTTAGCGATGACTATGAAAGAGGTGTTAGTCTTGGTTATAGATTTAATAAAACCAAACGAACACATGACATTGGAAAAGATAGTCATAGATAAAGAAAAGGTCATTATTACATTTAAAAGATAATGACCAACAGAAATAAAAAAGGCAAGTTACTCCGCTAAAAGTCACTTGCTTGCCTCGTTCTCTATTATAATGATTTAAAAGATAAAATCAAGGTGGAGGCGATAATAAAAATAACAATTTAAGAAATTAATCTTATTCTAGTCATTATAAGTATGTTTGAATTATTTATATCTTTATTCATTAAGTACAAAGATATTAATTAAAAGAAGTGTCCCTATCAATAATAAGGACACCTTAAGGTTATTTACTGCTACCAACAGTATTTAACCTAAGTGTTATAAAAACACCTCTACAAAGTAGATTATAACACTCCTATCAAAAAAATGAAAGAGAGAAAATGTTATGAGTATTTATGAATTTAATCAATTGTTATTAATAGATAGTGTGTTTGAATTATTTGTTATATTAGCACTGTTAGGTATGAAGAGAGGTAAAAGATGATAAGCAGAATTTCTGATATATGGTTAGAAGAATTAGGAAAAACTACCATTCCAGGTATTCCAAATTACATTACAACTATCAAACGAATACCAGAATTTTTTAACGAAGAAAATTTATTAATGTGTATGATCTTAGCTTTTAATTTTGGAGAATTAAGAGGTAGAGAATGTGAAAGAGATCTCATTAAGCGAAATGCTTCAGCTTGTTTTTATAATATGCGTTCTTATGCAGATGCACATAATGGTGAATTGCCTAATAGTCAAGAAGACTTAAAAAAGTGGGTACATCACCATGATTAAGATACAACAAGCACCAATTAGTTTTATTTATAACCCTAAGGGTACAAACAGTTTCCTTGTATGTTATGCTCCTGAAGATGATAAAATCGAAGTATTTAGAAGAGCTTATCAATATGTTAAATATTCTTTGAAAAAGAAAGGTGAGAAAAATGAATGATATAAAAAAAGAAGAAGTCGAGAAATTGTATTATCAATGGGTAAATGAAAATATAAATAACACATATGAAGAAAAAGAGTCATTATCAAAAATAGATTATTTAGTTCAACAAAACTTAAATAGTATATTATCAAAGAGGTTTCTGGATGATCTGGCAGATGTTCTTATAGAATGTTGTGCATCAAGTGAACGATTAGGGTTTATTTATGGTTTTGACAAAGCGTCACGACTTATATTAGGTAAAGTTGTTAAATGACAGAAAAAGAAAGGGTTATCTTAAAACACTGATAGTTCTCTAATGCTTATGTAAGTTTAACCAATAGTGATCATACGCTTAATTGTGAAAGATGAGATAATATTAATATGGGAATATCTGAAATATTAAAAGAGATTAAAGAAATTAGAAAAGTTGAATGTAATTATTTATACAAACACTTACTTATTGTTAGTAGGTGTTTTTTTTTATAAAAATGACAGTTGAGTATGTTATACTTGATTTAAGAGGTGATATTAATGGAAGAATGGCAAAAGCAATTTTATGATAATTATGTCAATAATAAATTAAATGATGCAGAATCTTTACTGTGTAAAAATATGCCAAGTTCATTTATTAAATTTTATCCTGGTATATCAGATAAAAACAAGAATTACTCATTAAAAGCACTTAAAGATGAAACTTTGTGGATGTCATCACCAAATGAATTTAATGATCCTTTTGATTGTCCAATGTGCATTGGAGAAGAAAATATTATTAATCAGATACTTGAATACTTAGAAAATTGTGGTATCAATAAATTTAAAGAGCAACTCTTAAATAATATTAGTAAAGATATGAAAACTAAATCTGAGATAGCATCAATGATTTTTAACAAACAATTAAAAGATATACGAGAACAATTATTTATTAGTTGTTTAACAGATATAAATAATTTAAAGTCTTCTGTTATGTGGGCACATTATGCAAATAATCATAGAGGTTTTTGTATAGAATATGACTCAAAAAAATTGAAAGAGTTGAATTATGTTTACATTCCAATTAAATATAGCACTTTATTTGAACCAAGTTGGATGTATTCATTTCATAATTCAATAAAAAAATTGATATTTAACTCTATATATGTAAAGTCAAATGAGTGGGGGTATGAAAAAGAGTGGAGATTTCATGATATTAATGAAAAGTATAAGAATCAAAAAGGTTATACAATTAAGGTTCAAGGAACAATCAAAAATGTTTATTTAGGATATAGAGTTGATAAACAATTGGAAAAAGAAATAATAGAAATATGTAGGAAGAAAAAAATAAATGTTTATAAAATGAAAATGAAAAATAACTCATTTCAATTACAATGTGAGCTTATTGAAGATAAAAAAGATAGTAAGTAAATTTACTATCTTTTATGGGGTAATTTTGGGGTAATTCTATTTAACTTAAGATAACACTTTTTAACACAAAATTTTAAAATCTTAATAAATATTGCATAAAACAACTCAAATTAACCTCTATTTACTTATTTCATTTTTTACATCAATAAGAATGAAATATGTACAAATTCATTTTATTTTATAGTATAATGATATCTTGTGGAGGTTGAGATTGCTATGTATAATCAATATCGAGAAGGATGGCTAGAAGTTATTTGTGGATGTATGTTTGCAGGAAAAACTGAGGAACTGATTAGACGCATTAATGTCCTTTCTTTTGCTAAGAAAAATATAATTGTTTTTAAACCAAAAATTGATAATCGTTATTCAGAAACTGAAATTGTTTCTCATGCAGGAACCAGAGTTCCTTGTATTGTTGTAGAAAATTCAAAGGAAATATTAAAATATATTAAACCTAATACAGATGTTGTTGCGATTGATGAAGTGCAATTCTTTGATCAGGATATTGTAGATGTATGTGAATATCTAGCTGATAAAGGTTTACGTGTAATGGTTGCAGGATTAGATAAAGATTTTAGAGGTGAACCTTTTGGTGTGTTGCCAGAATTATTGACACGTGCTGAATTTGTAACTAAACTAACTGCTGTTTGTGCAAAATGTGGAGCACCAGCAACACGTACACAAAGACTTGTCAATGGTAAGCCAGCTTCTTTTGAGGACCCAATAGTATTAGTAGGAGCTGTTGAACATTATGAGCCAAGATGTCGACATTGCCATGAAATTTTAAATAAACCACATAAATTTTAAAAGTTCATAATCAAGACATATTTATCGTTTATATTAATAGATGTCGAAAGACAAATACGATAGTATTGATTCCCCTCAAATCTATCATATATCCCTAAGAAAGAGATGCCTCCCCAAAGCATCTCTTTCATTTTGTATAAATGTATATTTTTAAATAATAAAGTGATAATAAATAAGGTGAGAATATGAGACTATGGCATCAGAATTTAATCAATAAATTACCATCGCAACAATTGTTAGGCCAACATCGAGAAATCTGTGCATTACGTGGATTAGCTTGGAACAAGAGACATCGTATAGTGAATTATGTATTTGAACATCCATATGAATATTTATTTGCATTTCATTTATTGGTTATTGCTGAAATGGAAGAGAGAGGATATCATGTGGATGAGTTATGGAAAGATATAAGGTATCGTGGAAAAAGAGTTGGTTATGATGAATCATTGCTAAATAAGGATGTGGTTGTCATTAAAACACCTATTTATTGTGAACATAATGAAGACTATTTGAAGGAATGTATTATGAATTTACATCAAAAGGGTGTCGATATTTGAAGATGAAATTCACAACAATTCCAAATAATGTTCATATATCGTTCATATTGACAAGGTATATTAAAGGTGTAAAGATAATAGAATTCATAAAAACTCCCTTTAAAATATGTATTCTAAGGAAGAACTGGATATTCATTCAGTTCTTCTTTTCGTTATAATTAAAATTCAGTATAATAGATTTGTGAGGTAAAAATATGAATTATAATATTGAAAGTTATACAGGTCCATATATTCAAAAAACAAATAATCATTTATATATTGCTCCATCTCCTTCTTTAAAAAGTATTGTTGCTCATTATACAATTACTTTTTCTAATGAACAAAATACCATTCCTGAAGGCAGTGTATTGAATCTTATACCAGATGTAAGTGGCTGTTTTGTATTTAAGTTTTTTGATCAGTTAAGTATTAAAGTATGGGGACCAACGACAAAGGTTGTGACTGTGCCTAATGATCTTAATACTTTTCCTTGTCGCTTCTTTGTGGAATTTTTGCCAGGAGGATTATATCGTATTTTAGGTCAATCTGTTGGACAATTGTTAGATTTGAAAAAGGAATTAGTAGAAATCAATGCACTAGTTTATCAGGAAATTGTACAAGAAATATCACATTTTCAGACTTTTGATGAAATCGTTCCTTTCATTGATCAAATATTATGTAGAGAAATGAAGAAACACTCTATTCATAAAGAAATATATCAGTGGATAGAAAAAGTTCATTTATCATCAGAAGATATATCAATGCAACAAATTGCTCAAAATCTTCATATGAGTGAAAGACAAATCAATCGTTATTTTCATAAATATATTGGTATGAGTATGAAAAAGTTTTCTAAGATTATTAATGTTAATCGTTTGATTCAAGAGATTTCAGACAAGAAATTATTAGATTTAGCATATGATTATGAATATTTTGATCAAGCTCATTTTAATCATGTTTTTAAAGAAATATGTGAAACAACACCTTCACATTATCTTGAGAATATGTCCGATTTTTACAATGAATTATATAAATTTTAATTATAATAAAATGTAAGGAGGACAATATATGGTAGAGTCAAGATGTGGTATTTTATGTAGTCAATGTGAATATAAAGAATCAATGGGATGCTTAGGATGTTTGAATATAAGTCAACCATTTTGGGGTGAACAATGTGTGATTAAAGATTCTTGTGAAAGTAAAGGATATCAACATTGTGGAGAATGTGATACTTTTCCATGTGCGTCATTAAAAGCTTTTGCTTATGATGAAAAACAAGGTGATAATGGTTTAAGAATTGAACAATGTAAAAAATGGGGGAAGGAATAAAATGAAGTATTGTGGAAGTTTATATGTTATTGATGATGCACAAAGAACAAAACAATTTTATAAAGATCTTTTTGGTTTAAGAGTCATTCAGGATTTTGGAGCGAATTTTGTCATGACTGGTGGTATTTCTTTTCAAACAAGAGATAGCTGGAAAACATTTATTCATAAAGAAAATGAAGATATCGTTTATGGTGGGTGTGATGGAGAAATTTATTTTGAAACTGATGATATGGATGGATTTGTAGAATTGTTAAAAAATTATGATGATATTCAATATGTTCATCCTTTGCAAACTCATGATTGGGGTCAAAGAGGAATTCGTTTTTATGATCCAGATCATCATATTATTGAAGTTGGTGAAAAATTGAGTTGTGTTGTCAAACGTTTTTATCAAGAAGGTATGAGTGTTGATGAGATTTCAAAGAAAACAATGTTATCAGCAAAAATAGTAGAGAGATTAATGAAAAAATAAAGGACGCTTTTATCATGAAATATTGATAAAAGTTTTTTTGTTTGTAAAAGAATATGTTATACTAATGAATATAAGGAAGTGGTTAAATGAGTTGCATAATTAGAATTCATGAAGCGAGACCGATATTAACAGATACTGAAATTGAAATTGCAGATTTTATATTAGAAAACAAGTTTGACATTGTTAATGATTCAACACAAACATTAGCGCTAAAAACCAAAACGTCACCAGCTGCTATTATTCGCTTTTCAAAAAAAATAGGATTTTCAGGGTTTTCGCAATTAAAAATAGAATTAGCTAAAGATTTGTCTAACGATTCCATGGAATTTGATAATTTATTAGATCCTCATGAAAATATAGATTCTTTAATAAAAAAAGCATATCATTCAAATATTCAAACAATTGAAAAAACTTATGGTTTAATTGATCCTAAGGTTATTGAAAGAGTATCACAAGAGATTATTTTATGTCGTAATATTTATTTGTTTGGAATTGGGGGATCTGGTACAGTATGTGAAGATTTCCAACATAAGCTTTTAAGAATAGGGAAGACATCCATTTATTATGCAGATACACATCTCCAATTAACTGCAGTACCAAACATGCAAGAAGATGATTTGGCATTTTTTATTAGTTATAGTGGAAAAACAAAAGAAGTTGTGACTGCTGCAAAATGGGTGAAACAAATGGGAATGAAGTCTGTTGCAATCACACAATCAGCTTATAATGATTTAGGAAAATTAGTAGATATGGTGATTACAATTCCCATTGAAGAAAAAGAATTAAGAATTGGAGCGACGTCTTCTAGGCTTTCTTCTTTGATTGTTATTGATTTGTTATATTATGCAATTGCAAGACATGATAAAGAAGAGACTCATAAACGAATAGTGGATACAAGACAAATTATCGATGAAATACAGAAGTAAAATTCTGTATTTTTTGTATAAAAAAAGCCATTTTAAAATGGCTTAGGAGTTATTTGTCCAAGAATAACATAACGCTTTGCACCAGTAGATGATTTGACATTAGAAGGATGATGGTTCAATGTTTCATTTCCCAATATAGCAAAAGCAATGGCTTCTTTAGCATCGCTAGAATAACCAATTTCATCTTGGGTATAAACAGGAATAGGTGATAATTCATCTTTAATGAATTGAATTAATGTGTCATTGTGACTACCGCCACCACCAATAATGACATCATCTAAAGAATATTTTGAAAGAATGTCCCTTTGGTAATGAAAGGCTATACTTTTAGCGGTAAACATTGTAAATGTTGTAATAATATCTTCTTTTTTACAGTGAGCGTATTTTTGTAGAAGATTTTTTACAAAGAATTCCCCGAAGTCTTCTCGACCAGTTGATTTAGGAGGAATTTTTTGCATATAAGGATGATTCATTAATTCATCAAGTAATGATGGAATTATTTCTCCTTGTTTTGCAATTTGTCCATGGTCATCATAAGGAATATTGTATAAAAGATGACAAGCTTCATTAATCATCATGTTTCCAGGTCCTGTATCGAAAGCAAAAATATCATCAATATCTAAAGAACCATTTAAGAATGTTAAATTACCTATTCCACCAATATTTTGAAGAACTCTGTTTTTATGTGGCTGGCTATAGAGAATATATTCACTATAAGGGACCAAAGGAGCTCCTTGACCACCAGCTGCCATATCCATCACTCTAAAATTAGAAATAACAGTTGTTTGAAGCTGATAGGCAAGAATCGCTGCTTCACCAATTTGTAAAGTAGATCGACATAAAGATTTTTTATCTTCTGGAATATGAAAAATTGTTTGTCCATGACTAGCGATATAGTCAACCTTTTCTAATGGGAAATTGGCTTTTTTTAGTAATGTTTTTACAGCATCAGTGAAAACATAACCTAATTCAAAATTCAAACTACAAATAAGATCGCTATGAGAATGTTTTAAGGAACATGCTTTTTTAATCCTTTTCACAAGTTCTTTGTTGAGTGGATACTCATTATAGTCGATCACTTCTAATTGTGTGCTTGTGCCAAATCCAGTTATTTTTATAAGAACAGTGTCAATTCCATCCAATGATGTTCCTGACATAATACCTATACCATACATAAATGTACCTCCTTTTTATGAATATTGTATTATTTATGAAATAAAATTTCAATATTAATATTGATATATTATAATAAATATGTAAAAAATACGCAAAAAGGAATAAAATTTCTGTTTAATAAAGAATAATATGAAATAAATTAACAAATATTTAATAAATATATTGAAATAATATTTCAAATGATGTAGAATGAAGTTGAAAGGAGGGGAAAGTAAATGCCAAAAGATTTAAGTTTGCTGATGACAGAACAACAGAATACAAATACGCTACATATAGATGAGATGGATACTATGGAAATCTTAAAGACAATTAATCAAGAAGATCAAAAAGTTGCATTGGCTGTAGAAAATGAACTTGCTGCTATTTCTAGAGCTGTAGATGCAATTTATAAAAAAGTATCATGTGGTGGAAGGCTTATTTATATTGGAGCGGGAACTTCAGGACGTTTAGGTGTACTAGATGCATCAGAGTGTCCACCGACCTATGGCGTTTCACCATCACTTGTGCAAGGTGTTATTGCCGGAGGACCTCAAGCATTATTAAATGCAATAGAAGGTGCAGAGGATTCTCTAGAACTTGCTAAAAAAGATTTGGAGGACATTGCATTATCTGAGCATGATGTTGTTTGTGGTTTAGCTGCTTCAGGACGTACACCATATGTTATAGGTGGACTTGAATATGCAAACCAGCTAAAGGCTACAACTCTATCAATTTGCTGTGTAGAAAATGGATTGATTTCAGGTGTTGCTCAGTATCCAATTGAGGTGAAGGTAGGACCAGAAGTCATCACAGGATCAACAAGAATGAAGGCAGGAACTGCGCAGAAGATGGTGCTTAATATGTTATCGACTTCAGTCATGATCAAACTTGGTAAAGTCTATGGTAATTTAATGATTGATGTTCAGCCTACAAATGAAAAATTAAAGGAAAGAGCAATTGGGATTGTTGAAACCTGTACAGAACTTTCAACAATAGAAGCGAAAAAATTATTAGAGACGACAGGCTACGATGTTAAATGTGCTATCTTGATGGAAAAAACTGGATTAGATTTTGCATCATGCCGAGATTTATTATTAAAATATCAAAACAACGTTGCAAAAGTGATAAGACAGTATAAGAAATAATAAAGGAGTGATTGAAATGGCGACAAAAGTTGTAACACCTAATTATAAAAAAGTGAAGAGAATAAAAAAAGTAGATGTAGATACATCTCCAATTCCAAAATTTAGTTATAAAAGTGCCTTTATCATTGTCATAAGTGCTGCGTTCTCTTGCTTTTTCCTCCCAAACATGCTTGCAATTTTTGGAGTAGATACAAGAATCACAACAATGATAGGAAATGCTGTTATTATAAGTTTTGCCGTTTGTTATTGTCATTATTTTATAGAAACGGATAAAGGTTTTCATAAAAACTTTATCAGAATGTATTTGGGATTTTTTATAGCAATCGGAATTATTAGTTATTTCTGGTTGTATATTGGACTTTATATGTAAAAGAAAGGGGATTAAGTTCATGATAGATAAATTAACAATGTTTTTTGATCAAAAATTATCTGGACCTATGGAAAAACTAGCACAACAAAGACATTTGCGTGCTGTTAGAGATGGTATCGTTGCAACCTTGCCATTAATTATTGTAGGTTCATTCTTCTTAATTATTGCTATGCCACCACTTCCACAAGATTGGGAAATATACCAATTTTTAAATGGAAATGCAGCAACAATTATGCTTCCATATCGTATGACTATGTTTATTATGACGGTTTATGCGACATTTGGGATTGGATATAGTTTAGCTGAATCTTATAAGTTAGATAGATTAACTGGTGGGATTTTAGCAATGATTGCTTTCTTGTGTACAATTACACCTATATCTGTAGTACCAGAAGCAGCAGAAGTTGCTGGCGTTTCTGGATGGGTTATGCCAATGGCTAATTTAGGTGGTGGTGGACTCTTTGTTTCCATTATTGTATCATGCTTAGCAGTAGAGATTTATCGTTTAACATCAAAATCTAAGTTTAAAATTACAATGCCAGCTCAAGTGCCACCAGCAGTAGCACGTTCATTTGAGGCATTAACACCAACAATTGTTGTGATTGTGGGAATGGCTTGTATTACATATTTTATAGGATTCGATTGGCATGGGGCAGTCGCAACTGTTGTATCACCTCTTGTTAAAGCTGCTGATAGTTTACCAAGTGTCTTATTATTAATTTTCTTAATTACAGGATTCTGGTCTTTTGGTATTCATGGTGTTTCGATTATTGGTTCATTAGCAAGACCTTTATGGTTGCAATTAATTGATGCCAATACAGCAATGGCTGCTGCTAATCAAGCACCTACAGCAATCGCTGCTGAACCATTTTTCCAATGGTTTATTTGGATTGGTGGTTCAGGATGTACAATAGGACTTGCTATTTTAATGGCATTCCGTGCTAAATCTAAATATGCAAGTTCATTAGGAAAAACATGTATTGTTCCATCTTTATTCAATATTAATGAACCAGTAATTTTTGGAACACCAATTGTTTTAAATCCAATTCTAATTATTCCATTTATTGTTGTTCCAATGGTATGTGCAACGATTGCTTGGATATTTACTTCACTCAATTTTGTAGATAAAGTCGTTATGACAGCACCTTGGACATTGCCAGGGCCAGTAGGAGCATATCTTGCAACTGGTGGAGATTGGCGAGCTGCCGTCCTGAATATTTTCCTAATTGCTGTATCAGTTATTCTTTACTATCCTTTCTTTAAAATTTATGATAATAATTTATTAAAGGAAGAACAAGGACAACCAATTGAAGAATAAAAAAGAATAGCCTGGCAAATGCTGGGCTTTTGCTATAGAAAGGGAATTATATGAAAAAAATATTATGGGGTGGAGCAACTTCATCAAGTCAATATGAGGGTGGGTATCATCTTGATTATAAAGGGTTAGATACTCAAGATTGTCGTCCTTATTTTCCTAGGACTACGCATTCAACAACTCAGACACGTTTATTGAATAAACAAATAGTTAATCAAGCAAAAGCTTATCAAGGAGTTGGTAATTATCCTTTTCGCCAAGGAAGTGATGGTTATCATCATTTTCAAGAAGATATTGAGCTTTTAAAAGAGTTAGGAATTGATATTTATCGTTTTTCAATATCATGGGCAAGAATATTTCCCAATGGTGATGAAAAATACCCTAATGAGATAGCATTACAATATTATGATCAAATGATTAAACAATTAAAAGAAGCAAATATAAAAATATTTATAACGATTAATCATTATGCTATACCTTTATATTTAATTGAAAAATATGATGGTTGGAAGAATCGTCAAATGATAGATTATTATTTCCGATTCGCAAAAGTTTTATTGGATAGATGGAAAGATGATGTTGATTATTGGTTACCTTTTAATGAAATTAATGCTGGATATTTTAGTCCGTATAATGGTGTTGGATTAATGAAAGATAATGATGAAGATTATAATCAATCAGAAATATTTCAATCATTACATCATCAATTTGTTGCTAGTGCGAAGGTTATTGAATATGGTCATCAGCATGTTAAAGGACAGTTTGGGTGTATGGTTGCGAGTTTTTGTTACTATGCTTTGACACCTAAACCAGAAGATAATTTTAAGTTGATTCAAGATGAAAATTATTATCAATGGTTTTGTATGGATGTCTTATCAAGAGGCTATTACCCTACATATATGAGACGTTTCTTTTTAGAACACCATATTGATATTAACGTAACACAATCAGATGAAGAATTATTATTACAGCATACTTCTGATTTTATTTCTTTTTCATATTACTCATCGAGCGTAGTTGCAGCTAAAGCGGCTGATCAGACTGCAGGGAATCTTGTATCTACAATTAAGAATCCATATTTAAATGCTACAAAATGGGGCTGGCAAATTGACCCTATTGGAATAAGAGTGACATTAAATCAATTTTATAATCGTTACCAAAAGCCGATTATTATTGCTGAAAATGGATTGGGCAGTCAAGATGTGTTAGAATTAGATAAGACTGTTCATGATTTGTATAGAATTTCATATTTACAAGAACATTTTCAACAGATTCAAGAAGCCCAAAATGATGGAGTTGACATTATAGCTTATTGTTTATGGGGAATTATTGATATTGTTTCAGCAGGAAGCTGTGAAATGGAAAAAAGATATGGTGTTGTTTATGTTGATGCCAATAATGAAGGTGAAGGAAGTTATTGTAGATATAAAAAAGATAGTTTTTATTGGTATCAGAAATTTATTGAAAATTATCATCAATAGGAGGAAATAAATGAAAAAGTTAGGAATTTCATTATATGTAGAAAAATCTAATCTAGAAGAAATGAAAACATATATAGATAAAGCACAAAAAGCAGGCTTTTCTCGTATCTTTTCATGTTTATTATCAGTTAATGAAAGTGTTGAAAAAATAAAATCTGATTTTTCAATTATTAATCAATATGCTCATGAAAAAGGATTTGAAATTTTTGTAGATGTCAGTCCTAAAGTGTTTGATAAGTTAAATATCAGTTATCAGGATTTAACATTTTTTAAAGAAATAGGTGCTGATGGAATTCGTTTGGATGCTGGATTTAGTGGGAGTGAAGAAGCACTTATGACTTTTAATTCTCAAGGATTAAAGATAGAAATAAATATGAGTAATGATACACATTATATTGATACAATAATGGATTATTGTCCTAATCGTAGTCAATTAGTCGGCTGTCATAATTTCTATCCACATCGTTTTAGTGGTTTGTCATTGGAGCATTTCTTAAAATGTACTCAAAATTTTAAGAAATATGGATTAAAAACTGCAGCTTTTGTATCAACAAATCAGCCAAACGCTTTTGGTCCATGGCCTACAAAAGAAGGATTACCAACATTAGAAATCCATCGTGAATTACCTTTAGATGTTCAAATTAAACATATGATATCGTTAGATGTCATTGATGATATTATTATTTCTAATTGTTATCCAAGTGATGAGGAGCTTAAAAGTATTTCACATATGCGATTAGATCTTGTGACATTTAATGTTCAACTTGTGGATTGTTTACCTGAAATTGAAAGAAAAATTGTTTTAGAGGAATTGCATTTTAATCGTGGTGATTATAATGAAAATATGATTCGTTCAACACAAAGTCGGGTTAAATATAAAGGGCATCATTTTAAACTTTTCAATGTTCCTGAATATATTTATCCTGGTGATATTGTTATTGAAAGTTCAAAATATGGACATTATGCTGGAGAATTGCAAATTGCTAAAACAAAAATGAAAAATAGTGGTAAAAGTAATGTTGTAGGGCATATTGTTGAAGCAGAAAGATTTTTATTGGAATATATAAAACCGTGGCAAAAATTTACATTTTATGAGGTGAATTAAATGGATTATATAGGAATTGATGGTGGTGGAACCAAAACTTCATTTGGATTATTTGATGAATATGGTCAATGTTTATATCAAGTGAATTATCCAACGTGCCATTTTTTGCAAGTTGGGTTTGATGGTTGTGCAAAACTTTTGAAAAAAGGTATAGAAGATATCTTAAAACTGTATCCTCATTCATCTCAAGATTTAATTATCGGTATTGGTATTGCTGGTTATGGTAATGATAAAGTGATTCGTGAACAATTGGAATCTCATATTGAAAATGAGTTGATGGGATATCATTATGTTTTAACAAGTGATATGCATATTGCCTTAATTGGTGCGCTCAATGGACAAGATGGAATTGCTGTAGTGGCAGGGACGGGATCTATTGCTATGGCACAAGCTGATTCACAAATATATCGTTGTGGGGGATGGGGCTATCAGTTAGGAGATGAAGGTTCAGCTTATTGGATTGGCAAGCAATTGTTAAATGAATTTTGCAAGCAGGCAGATTTACGTCAACCAAGAGATGAAATATATGATTATCTTTTAGAATATTTTAAAATAGAAAATCCTTATCAATTAATATCTGCTATTCATGGTATGAAAAATGAAAGAACAGAAATAGCAAAACTTGCAGTGGTATGTAGTGATTTTGCTAAAAATGGTCATACTGTTTGTCAGGACATTCTTAAGCAGGCTGGCAATCATATATCGCAATTAGTTAAAGGCTTATTGCCATACTTTGAACATGAAAAGCGTGTGACTTATTATGGTGGGGTTTTTCAAAGTGATATATTTAAGCAATCCTTTTGTTCGCAATTGAGTGATTGTGAATTGATAGAACCTATAAATAATGCTCTAGTAGGAGCGTATATGTTTGCAAAATCGAGTCTCTAAGACTCTTTTTTGTTTAAAAGGAATATGGTATAATATCCAAAAATAGAGGGGGAGTCTGTATGAAAAATATATTATTTGATTTAGATGGAACAATTACTGATCCTTTTTTAGGTATTACAAAGTCAGTTGCTTATAGTTTGAAATCATATGGCATTGAAGTGAATAGTTTAGATGAGTTAAAAGTTTTTATTGGTCCACCATTAGATGTGTCTTTTCAAGAGTATTATCATATGAGTGAGAAGCAAAGTTTAGAAGCAGTTGAGAAATATCGAGAATACTTTTCTGATAAAGGATTATATGAAAATAAAGTTTATGAAGGGATGGAAGATTTTTTACAGGCTTTGATAGATGATGGTATGAATTTGTATGTATGTACAAGTAAACCTTATGTTTTTGCGAAAAAGATATTAGAACATTTTCATTTGGATCAATATTTTAAGGGTATCTATGGTGCCAAATTAGATGGAACAAGGAAGAATAAAGGTGATGTAATTGCTTATTGTCTTAAACAAGAGGAACTGGACCCAAAGTGTTGTATTATGGTTGGTGATCGTCAGCATGATATTATAGGAGCACATGAGAATCAAATTCCATGTATTGGAGTTTTATATGGTTATGGAAGTCAAGATGAATTTGAAAGATATCAATGTGATTATATTGTACAAGATTTAAATGAATTAAAGGATGTTATTGAAAATGGATAAAAGAGTTGTAAAAGAAGCTTTTTTGTCTTCTATTCCAGTGATGATGGGTTATATTGTATTAGGGATTGCTTTTGGAATGTTACTGGAAAGTAAAGGGTATGGTGTTATCTATGCACTATTGATGAGTGTTTTTATTTATGCAGGCAGTATGCAATTTGTAGCTATTAATCTTTTAACAAGTGGGGCCAGTTTAATCAGTGCAGCAATCATGACACTTTTAATTAATGCAAGACATATGGTTTATGGTTTATCAATGATTAAAAAGTTTGAAGGAATGGGAAAACTAAAACCATATATGATTTTTTCTTTGACAGATGAAACTTATTCTTTACTTGTTGGCTCTCAGGTTCCAGATGGATGTGATCAAAAATATTATCTATTCCTTATTTCTTTCTTTGATCAATGTTATTGGGTTATTGGAAGTTTAATAGGTTCTTTGTTAAGTTCGTTTTTAACAATCAATACAACTGGCTTAGATTTTGCTATGACAGCCTTGTTTGTTGTAATTGTAGTAGAACAGTTTTTAACAAGTGATAAACATTTTTATTCCTATCTAGGATTTGGAGTGAGTTTGATTTGTCTTGTTCTATTTGGAAGTGAAGCATTCATTATTCCTTCAATGATTGGTATTCTTATTGGACTTATCATGATGTATCAAAAAGGAGGAAGAACAAATGCATGAATTGATATTAATTGCTGTTATCGCGTTCGTTACATTATTAACTCGTTTATTACCTTTTGTTCTTTTTAAAAAGCATTCTAGCCCTCTTATTGAGTATTTAGGAGATGTTTTACCATATGCTATTATGGCTATGTTAGTTGTTTATTGTTTGAAAAGCGTTAATCTATTGTCTGGCAATCATGGGATCTGTGAAATATTAGGTGTTGGAACAGTTATTTTATTACATATTTTCAAAAGAAATACATTATTATCTATTTTTGGTGGAACACTTATTTATATGTTATGTGTTCAAGTTCTATTTGTATGATTAAAAGTGTTTTGTAACACTTTTTTTGTTATAATGAAGATAAGGAGGCTGAGATTATGCGTGAAAATATGAAATATGACACAAATCAATATCAATTAAGAGAATCTGTTTTAAAGAGAATGATGCAAATTATTGCTCAACAAAGATATAAAGAAGCTGGTGGTACAGTCTTTTTTGGTGATTCTATCATTGAATATTGTGATTTAGATAAATGGTTTCCCGATATAAAAAATAAGTATAATTGTGGGATTGGTGGCATCACTTCTGATATGTTATTGCATTTTCTTGATGAAGGTGTTATAAAATATGATCCCAAACAAGTATTCTTAATGATTGGTACCAATGATTTAGGAAATACAATGATGGCGAGTCCAAGAGATATTGCGTTAAATGTTAAGGAGATAGTAGAAATCATTCACTATAATTTACCTGATTGTCAAATTTATCTTTTGAGTTGTATCCCATGTTTAGAAAAAGTTCATGGCTATAAAGCAACGAAACAGGGAATGAGAAGTAATGATGTATTAAAGATGATCTATAAGGAATATAAACGTAGCATTCCTTATGACTATGTTCAGTTGATAAATATCTATCCAGCATTATGTAATAAAAAAGGTGATCCAATTGAAGATTATTATGTTGATGGATTACATATTAATGATGAAGGCTATATGAATTTAACAAAAGAAATATATCAGGGAATGAATAAAAAATGAAAAAAATGATGATAGGGATTGTTTCTTTATCAATAGCCTTGGGTTTAATAGGAATAGGTATTTATTTTAAACAAAATGATGGATATGAATTTAAGTATCAAGAAGATGTGATTGATGTTATTAAAGATGATTTACAAATGAGTGAAACGGAATTAACATATTTAAATGAAAAACATTACAAAAAAGATGGTTTACATCTTTATATGATAGCTTTAGAAAATATAAACAATTATTATTTTTATATTTTTGAAGAAAAGTCAAATCAAAGGTATCAGAAGTATTATCATTTTTCTTATTCAAAATCAGATGAATTGAAAGTTATTCATGATGCTAAAAGTCAATTGACAATAGCTTGTGGAAGTAATGAAGCAGGGAAGATAGCAGGCTTTGAAATTTGTAGAGCAGGTGCTGGTATAAGAACGATAGATGATAATGCTTATATTATTGAAGTATTTGATAATAATGATATTGATATTTTACCTGTTGATGATCAAAAAGAAATCGTTAATGATTATACGATGAGAAGAACTTATATCAATGAAGGAGAACAATGATGCAAAAGTATTGTGAAATAGAAACATCAAAAGGTGTTATGCGTGGCTTTTTCCATACCCCTAAAAAAGAACGATTTCCTGTCTGTATTATTTTTCATGGATTTACAGGATGTAATACAGGCACAAAGTTTTCTTATACACAGTTATCTCGAATGCTAGAGGAACAAGGGATAGGAACGTTGCGTATGGATTTTTTAGGGAGTGGAAATTCAGATTTGAGTTTTAGGGATATGACTTTTGAAAATGAACTGGAGTGTGCCTGTACTATTTTAAATGAGGTTTTAAGAATGCCATCAACACAAACCATTTATGTGCTTGGTCATTCAATGGGTGGCGCAATAGCCAGTGAACTAGCAAAACTTTATCCTGATCAAATTTCTAAGTTATGTTTATGGGCACCTGCGTTTCATCTTCCAACTGCGGTTGAATATTTAAAAGGTAAACAAGCGAAAGCGAATTATTATGATCATAATGGATTTGAAATTTCTGATGAATTTGTAGAAGATATATTGAAGAGAGATTTTTATGAGGATTTAGACATTTATCAGAATCAGTTAATGATTATTCATGGTACAAATGATACAACGGTTCCTTTTGACATTTCTCAAAAATACTTATCTTTGTTTAAAAATCCTGTTTTTTATCCAATTGAAGGAGCAACCCATAATTTTGATCAATTAGAACATATTCAAAAGGTTTTGACTCTGACATATAATTTTTTAAGAGATGCCTAAGGGCATCTTTTGTCTTTCATTGTTGTTTATGAAAACGCTATCTCTTTTTGCGGTGTGTAATGAATTGATGAAAAGGCTGATAAAGAGAAGACTTTTTGTGTAGATACAATTATATTTTTAGTTGTGTTTTGACATAATTGTGATATAATCAAAAAGGCGAAAAGGAGTGCGTAAAATAGATGAATAACATTAGAAATATAGCAATTATTGCACACGTAGACCACGGTAAAACAACTTTGGTTGATCAATTATTAAAGTTATCTGGAACATTAGAAGATAATGAACAGATTGCTGATAGAGCTATGGATTCAAATGCCATAGAAAGAGAAAGAGGAATTACTATTTTAGCTAAGAATACAGCTATTAATTATAAAGACTATCGTATCAATATTATGGATACACCAGGTCATGCTGACTTTGGTGGAGAAGTAGAACGTATCATGAATATGGTTGATGGTGTTTTATTGGTTGTTGATGCTTATGAAGGAACAATGCCTCAAACACGTTTTGTATTAAAGAAAGCTTTAGAAGCAAAGGTTAAACCTATTGTTGTTATTAATAAAGTAGATAGACCAGTTGTTCGTATTAATGAAGTTATGGACGAAGTCTTAGAATTATTTATGGAATTAGGTGCTGATGATAATCAGTTAGATTTCCCAACTGTATTTGTTTCAGCGTTGATGGGAACATCTAGTTTAGATTCTGATATTTCTACACAGGTTCCTAATATGGATTGTTTATTTGATATGATTATCCGTGAGATTCCTGCACCTTTGGTTGATGAAGAAGGTGATTTACAGTTCCAGCCAGCTTTATTAGATTATAATGATTATGTTGGACGTATTGGAATTGGACGTATTCAAAGAGGAAAGATTCATGTTAATGAAACTGTTGTATGTTTACGTGCTGATGGAACAAAAACACAATTTAGAATTCAAAAATTATTTGGTTTTATTGGTTTACATAGAATTGAAGTTGAGGAAGCAAGTGCCGGTGATATTGTTGCCGTTGCAGGTTTAGCAGATATTGGTGTTGGTGAAACAGTTTGTGCTTTAGGAAATGAAGAAGCTTTACCATTATTACGTATTGATGAACCAACAATTCAAATGGTTTTTGGAACAAATACTTCACCTTTTGCAGGTAAAGAAGGAAAATTTGTAACAGCAAGTAAAGTTGAAGAAAGATTATTTAAAGAAACAAATCGTGATGTATCATTAAAGATTGAGAGAGTTCCTAATGCTGAAGAATGGGTTGTATCAGGACGTGGAGAATTACATTTATCAATCTTAATTGAAAATATGCGTAGAGAAGGTTTTGAATTACAAGTTTCTAAACCTAAAGTTATCATTAAAGAAATAGATGGTGTGAAATGTGAACCATATGAAGAAGTTTTTATTGAAGCACCTGATGAATGTATTGGAAGTGTTATTGAATCTTTAGGATTTAGAAGAGGTACATTAGAAAATATGGAATCAGATAATGGAATGACAAAAGTTCATTATATTATTCCATCTCGTGGATTAATTGGTTTTATGACGAATTTCTTAACAATGACAAAAGGATACGGAATTATCAATCATTCATATTTAGATTATCGTCCAATGGAAGGTGATACGGTTGGAGAAAGACAATTAGGTGTTCTTGTTTCAATTGATTCAGGACAAACAACTGCTTATGCTTTAGGTGGTGTTGAAGATCGTGGAGTGCTATTTGTAGGACCAGGAATTAATGTTTATGAAGGAATGATTGTGGGAGAACATAGCCGTGATAATGATTTGGTTGTTAATGTCACAAAAGGAAAACAATTAACAAATACCCGTTCATCTACAAAAGATTCAACAGTTGTTTTAAAGAAACCTAGATTCTTTAATCTTGAAGCATGTTTAGATTATATTAATGATGATGAACTTGTTGAAGTAACACCTGAAAATATTCGTTTAAGAAAACGTTTATTAACAGAAAATGAAAGAAGAAAAGCATATAGACAAAGTAATTAATGGAGGCAGTTATGCCTTCATTTTTTGATGTGGAATAATATATAAATAAATGGTATAATTATTTATATTTTGGGGAAGGGGAATAAAAAATGAAAAAATTAGTAGGTTTTGAGCAGATTGGTTTTACAGTCAATTCTCAATACAATTGTGCCTATGGAACAATTGATGGATATCAGTTTGTTGTTACGTTTTTACCACAGCCAAGACAGTATTCAATTATGACTACTGTAAAAGCTGATGAAGAGACAGGAGCTATGGAGCAATATTTAGAAAATATGGATAAAGGAACATTTATCAATTGGGCAGTATACAAAGATAATGCGGTTGTCATCAATGTTAAGAATCAAAAAGCACTTGATGTATGGGCATTACAAAAAATAATGCAGGATGTTGCTTTGGCTTCATCACAAAATGGTTATGTTCAATGCTGTCGTCATTGTGGTGAAGAAGTTGCTATTTATCCATCAAGTATTAATGGGCATATAGATTTGGCATGTGAAAGTTGTTTGGCTAGATTCACAAGTCAACAGCCACCAATAAAAGATGTCAATTTACCATTAGGAATTGTTGGATCATTAATAGGATCAGTTATTGGCATTGCTGTATGGGTTTTGATTTATCAATTAGGGTATGTTGCCGGAATTACTGGGTTTATTATGGCTGTCTGCGCTTTTAAAGGTTATGAATTATTAGGTGGACGGATTGATAAGAAAGGTGTTTATATTGCGATTATTATTTCAATTATTATGCTAGCAGTTGCTGAGATGATTTGTCTTGGTATTGAAATTCATGCACTTTATAGTGATTATTATGCGATTTCATTCTTTGATGCCATGTCTGTTGTTCCATCTTTCTTGGGTGAAAGTGAAATTATGGGAGCAGTATTAGGAGATTTAGGATTTGGATATGTTTTCATGGCAGTTGCAAGCTTCTCATATATTAGGAATATCCAAAAAAGAGTGAATACAGAAGGTGTTATTGAACGTATTGGATAGACAAAAAGAACGGATTATCGACATAAAATAGTCCGTTTTATCTTTTTATTACAGAATTATCATAAATATATGAATAATAAAATGGGAAAATCATAAATTTCGGAATAAAGTTTGTGTTAATTGCAAAAAAGTGTTATATTATCATTAATAAATGAGGGCAATCTCTTGAAAAAGTAATCGCTTTCATTTATAATATGATTAAGGAGGACGGATAGTGAAACTTAAATTACAAGTACAATTTAATAATAAAAATGTTGAAACAGCAAATATTGAGAAATTAGTGAAAGAGGATGTTAAATCAAAAGGTGTCAAAATGACAACTGTTGATACATTAGAGGTTTACTATAAACCAGAAGATTCTTCAGTATATTATGTTGCGACAACAAAAACTGGTGAAGTTGTTGGAAATGATCAACCACTATACATTGGTTAGAACTTAATATTACAAAAAAATGATATACCCAAAAATAAAAGAATCATATTTTATATATGGTTCTTTTTTCTTGTATAAAGTAAATATGAGATAGCTGTTATTGTAATAATACCACAAATACAAAGCACTCCATACATAATTTGAAGTGATGCATTTGTTTGAGACTTTGGTGTCTTTTGAATTGTTTGTGTTTGATGAGATTGGTTTTGAGAAGGGGCTGTAGGTGATTGATTTTGAGAAGGTTTTGTAGAAGAATGATTTTGTGGAATTTGTTGATGATTTGAAGAAATAGGTTTTGTCTTTTTTAATTGAGGATGAGAAAAAATGTTTTCAGATAATGAAGGAAGAAGTATTGGTTTATCTTGAATCAATGGATTTTGTGGAAGTGGTTCTTGAACATTTTCATTTTCAGGATTTTCGGGTTGAGTGTTTTCAATATTTTGTTCAGGTTCTTTATTATCGATTTCAGCATCTTCTTCCTCTTCATGATCAGGAAGAATATCAATACCACCGCCACGACCACCTTCATAGTCACGATATGATAAATCATCTTCATCCATAACAGCAATATTACTATTATACTCCTGATCATCTATATGAACCTTGATGTAATATTCAAGGTAAGAACTTTCATTAGCAATAATGAGATCGGTTCTATGATTGAAAGCAGCCTCTTCAATTCGAAAAGCTTCAGTCTGTATCCATTCATCGTTAACGTTGCTACGAATATAGATTTCATAGTCGGCTGGCAGTTGTTGATAGGAAAGTGTAATTGTATGAAAGGTTTGCTGGTAAAATTGATTCCATTTTTTCTTAACATCAGTAATTGCTAAACCGCCAGGTGTAGATATCACTCTTGTTGTAGGGGTATAAAGTTGATGAATATCTGCTAATTGAAAGGTTTGATTATTGAATGGAATGTTTCCAGTCAATTGACCATGGTAAAAGTAATATTGATAAGGATTTAATTCATTATATTCATTGATATTCCATTGAATTGGAAGATTATAAGCTTGGGTTTCTCCCTGATAACAGACATATATATAGTTATCAGTTTGAGGAAGCATCTGTGTAGTTAAAGGTTGATTGGAATTGAGAATGGTTGTATCTAAATAGGATTTATGTAAATAGTCATATAAAACAGGGTGTTTGGCATATTGTACACTTCCATTTATGATATTTTTCTTATTAAGTTTTAAAGCAGAATTTTCAGATTGAATGGCTGCTGTTTGATGATCCAATGCATTGATTTGGATGGCTTCAAGGTTACAGATTCCTTGTGGGAAAACTTGGATTAAACCATTCTCTCCACCTTCTCCTTGAATTATAATCTCAGTAAAATCATAAGAAATCAATGTAAGTTCAGATTGAACATAAATTGTAAATTGATTTGTATTGATAATCAAAGGAGCAGTAGGTAAAAGTTCTAATACAAATGTCTCATCAACAGTAATATCATCAGTAAGATCTAAAGTTCCGCCTGAACGTCGATGCTCAATAAGCCAATTTTTGAATTCAGAAAAATGAGCAGCTTCATTTTTTTGCGTTGCATAGGCTGGGATAGGGAGACAAAAGCAGTATAAACATGTTAAAATAAATACAGTGAATAAGCGTTTCATAATAACTCCTTTCATAAAGTAGGTGAAAAAATGTATAAAAAGATAATAATGATTGTTATTGTATTGATTGCCACTATTTGTGGAATTATATCTTTATTTGTCTTTAATAATAAGTATAACAGTTTTAGTGATCAATCGCTATCCTTTCTCACAAAGGGACAGCAATTTGTAGATGTATTATTAGAACCAGATGAAATAAATGATAATGGAATTGATGTAAAAGTTGGTCAATATCAGAATTTATCTGCTTTTCATCCACAACAAGATGCTTTTGGGAAAAGTACATTTGTATTTGAATATACATATCAAGGAAAAGATTCTTTTCTATCACTATATATTCAAGAACCGTTTAGTGTAACATATGTTTATGTTAATGGTGAACTCATTGCTCATAATGGCTCTTTTTCACCTTATCATGAACAGATCTCAGATATAGTTGTTTCTTTCCCAGCTCAAAAACATAATAAAATAGTTATCCAAACAGAAAACAGAAGTCATTATTATAGTGGCATTCAATATCCTATTGCTATTGGAGAAAGCCCACTTATTACACGTTTAATATTACAAAGAGTTGTTATTTATTGTTTGTTTTCTTTTTCATCATTGGCTATTGCCTTATATAGTTTGGTTTTATGGTTAAAAGATCGTCATCAAAAAGCTTATTATTTACATTTTGATTTTGGAATTTTTGCATTATGTTTTGGATTATATAGTTTATATCCTTTCTTTCCATTATTTCATTTACCAACACATACATTGATTTATGCTTTACAAGATAGCCTTATTATGATGTGTTTATATATGGCTTATTTCATTATATTGAGATTAACACAATCTCAACAAAAAATGCATCATTGGATGACTATTGGTTGTTTAAGTATGGTTTTCATCACTTTTGTTATGCCTTTTATCTTACCTTATCTTGGTGCGTTTGTTCCTGTTTATGGTTGGATAATTTCACTTTATAAAATAGGGATTGCTTTATATATGTTATTTATTAGTATAAAAGCCTATTGGCAACAAAAACATAAAGGATTACTGTTAGGAACAATTGTTTATACAATCTGTTTATTTGTTAATGTGATTACAATGAATAAGTATGAACCAGCATCTTTGGCTTGGATAGAAGAGTTTGGAATGTTTGCATTATTGTTGTGCTTTGCTGGGTTAATGATTCAGCGTTCTCATCAGTTATGGCAAGAACATCAACAATTGAATTATCATTTACAAGAAGAAGTGAATCGTCAAACGCAACAGCTGAGTGATCTCATGGAAGAAAGACAAAAACTATTAAGTGAAATGTTACACGATTTAAAAAAACCAATATCCACAGCTCAAACTTATTTACAACTTTTACAGCAAAAAGAAATCGTTACAGATCAGAATCTACATAAAGAACTTCAGGTTTTAGAAGATAAATATTCAATGATGAATCAGCAAATTTATCTCTTACAAACTTTAAATGCACAAGAGGAATTATCATTAGATTTCAAAGTTATTGATCTCAATCATTTCATTGAACAGTTTTATCAAATGTATTTACCTGATGCAGAAGTTTATGATATTTTCTTTCAGTATGAATTGTGTCCGTCAAAGTGTATGATTATGGGAGATGAACAACAACTCTTACGTATTTTCCAAAATTTATTTTTTAATGCTTTAGCCGTAAGCTTTCCTCAGTCAACAATTCATATTCAGCTTCAATCAGATGATCAAAACGTAATGATTGTTTTTGAGGATAATGGAAAAGGAATAGCAAAAGAACATATTGAACATATTTTTGAAAGAGGTTATACAACAAATGAAACACAGGATAGTAATGGCTTAGGTTTGTATATTGTGAAATCTATTGTGACTTTTCATCATGGAACAATAAATGTTATATCAGATAATCATCAAACACGATTTACAATAACATTGCCACTTTTAAAAGAGCGTATTTAATTGAAAATAAAAAAGGATATTCACAGGACAATGTAGAATGAAAAATAGACAGAATTTCTTTATAATAGAAGTAAATAGGGGGGAGGTCAATATGTGTAATTTATTATTTGTAGATGATGATGAAGTCTTGTTAGAGGAAGCGAAAGTTTATTTTAAGATGCATGGCTATGATATTGATGTCACACCAAATGGAGAGAAAGCTTTACAACTGATCCAATCAAAAGGATATGATTGTATTATTTTGGATATTAAACTACCAGATATAGATGGGTTTGAGGTTTGTGAGAAAATGCGTCAATTTATTTCAAAACCAATTATTATGTTATCTAATTATACGGAGTTTGATGATCGTATATATGGATTAAAACTTGGAGCTGATGATTATGTATGTAAGCCATTCTCTTTTGAAGAATTAAATATGCGTATTCAGTTGCGTATTCAAGGTAATTATGCCAATAGAAAACCAGAGGTTATTCATATTGGGAAATTGGCTATTAATACGGGTACTTATCAGGTTATATATGAAGATAAGTGTATTGATTTAGCACGTATTGAATTTGAAATTCTGATGCTATTGATTAATCAGCCAGGGAAGATTTATTCATATGAACAAATTTATGATGCCATCTGGAAAGAACCACTCAATAAGAGTCGACATACATTACAAGCCAGAGTTGCTGATGTAAGACTAAAACTGAATAGTATTACACATAAAAAATACATTCAGACAGTACGTGGTAAAGGGTATCGTTTTGTAGATAATCCTGATAAAGATGAATAAAAAGGTCCAATGATGAGGGGATGAACTCATCATTGGGCTTTTTGTATTAATT
Source organism: Candidatus Stoquefichus sp. SB1 (assembly GCF_001244545.1). Classification (NCBI taxonomy): domain Bacteria; kingdom Bacillati; phylum Bacillota; class Erysipelotrichia; order Erysipelotrichales; family Erysipelotrichaceae; genus Candidatus Stoquefichus; species Candidatus Stoquefichus sp. SB1. The sequence goes on from NZ_LN852696.1 coordinate 123,824, forward strand.
ATTCTTTTTTTGCCATTTTGATTTGACCATTCAAGATGGCATTTTCATCAATTTTCAAGTGTTTAGTGAGAATATCACCAGTTGTATGAGCAGTAGATGAAAGATGTAACAGTTCTCCGCAGTCAATATTTCCATTACATTGACAAGCAATAAAAATATTTTGTCCTTTCATATCACCCTCGATAATACTATCCTGTTGAATTTCTAATTGAGAGTAACTTTCAATATGACCTTTAATATTTGAAGAAATAATGGTAATTTTCTGAGCAGTAATATCACCAACAATAATAGCGTTATCAATAATTAAATGACCATTGATATGAATATTTCCAACGACCTTTCCTTTAATCTGAAGATCATTTTCAGCATTAATATGTCCTTGTATCTCTGTTCCTTTAGATATGATAGTTGGTTCATGAGCAGCTTTCTCATTTCCATGATATTTGATAGCCGTTTGGGTCTGTTTAACAATGGATTCTTTTGCTTTTTCTTCAGGTGTATGTTTCATTTCTGCTGATTGAGAAATTCTTGTTTGTATAGGATCATTTTCAATGTCATCATCTGTTTCGACAACTTCAAAATATCTATCAATAAAACCATTCTTTATTTTTTTAATTTTATCATTCATATTTTAAATTCTCCCCCTTTTTTCAGGTAATTTCATTATATAACATTTAGATTGCGTGTCAAGGTGGGGGGATAGGGCATAATAATTGTTGTTTTTTTGGTTTAAATTGATATTTCAAATATCAAAATATTCTATTTGTAGCTGATAAGTTTATCGGACGTATTATTAGTCTCAAATGCATGATTGAAAAAAATATTAAATTATCTGATAAAGTCATATTTATATACTATAGATATAAAACGGAAGATTTGAAAATCTTCCGTATGGATTATAAAGCATGAACTCATTATAAAATTTTTTGCATTTGAAGAATAACTATTCTTTTTTTGCCATTTTGATTTGACCATTCAAGATGGCATTTTCATCAATTTTTAAATGTTTAGTAAGAATATCACCAGTTGTATGAGCAGTAGATGAAAGATGTAACAGTTCTCCGCAGTCAATATTTCCATTACATTGACAAGCAATAAAAATATTTTGTCCTTTCATATCACCCTCGATAATACTATCCTGTTGAATTTCTAATTGAGAGTAACTTTCAATATGACCTTTAATATTTGAAGAAATAATGGTAATTTTCTGAGCAGTAATATCACCAACAATAATAGCATTATCAATAATTAAATGACCATTGATATGAATATTTCCAACGACCTTTCCTTTAATCTGAAGATCATTTTCAGCATTAATATGTCCTTGTATTTCTGTTCCTTTAGATATGATAGTTGGTTCATGAGCAGCTTTCTCATTTTCATGATATTTGATAGCCGTTTGTGCCTGTTTAACAATGGATTCTTTTGGCTTTTCTTCAGGTTTATGTTTTGCAACTGATGCCTGAGAAGCTTTTGTTTGTTTAGGGTCATCCTCATCCTCATCTGTTTCAACAACTTCAAAATATCTATCAATAAAACCATTTTTTATTTTTTGAATTTTATCATTCATATTTTTATTCCCCCTTTTCGTGTAATTTTATTATATAACATTTTTAAATTATTTTGGGATTATGGGGATAAAAAGGAATTTCAACGGAGAAAGTATCAAAAAATAGGGAGGAAATATATTTATATTGCAAAAAAGTGAAATCGGTTCCATAAATTTCATAAAATATATTGACATAATGATTGATAGTGACTATAATATCAAGTGTGGAACCGGTTCTATATCGGTAAGAGGAGGAAGAAAATATGAATGAGAGTAAACAAGAAAAATATTTACGCATTTCTCAAGACCTTGTTAAATATGTTGGAGGTTTAGAGAATATTCAAGGTGTTGCTCATTGTGCAACAAGACTTCGTATTGTTTTAAAAGACAATGATCTTGCAAATATTGAAAAATTGGAAGATGTTGATTTGGTAAAAGGGGTATTTATTGCTGGGGATCAGCTTCAATTGATTTTTGGGGCAGGTCTGGTTAATGATGTTTATGAAGTTTTTAGTCAATATACACATACAGAAAATATGTCACTTGGCGATATTAAACAACAGAGTGCTAAAAAACAAAATCCTTTTCAGGCAGTGATTAAATCATTATCTGATGTCTTTATTGATATTATGCCAGGAATTCTTGCAGCTGCATTACTTATGGGAATTACAGGTGTTTTAAGTAAATGGGATGTTGTCACAAATAATGAAACATTATATGCAATTAATAAGCTTGCGAGTTTAGCATCTAATGGAATTTTTGCTATTTTACCTATGGCAGTATGTTATAGTGCATGTAAAAGATATGGTGGGAAACCAATCCTTGGCTTAATTGTTGGGGCAATTATGCTTGATTCATCACTGGCAAATGCATATTCAGTTGGAAGTGGAACGGCAGTGCCAGAAATTATTCATATTTTAGGCTTACCAATAGAACTTGTTGGTTTTCAAGGCGGAATTATTATTGCGTTGATGATGGGATTTATTGTTGCAAAGTTAGATATTTTCTTTGATAAGAAGATTCCTGATGTTGTGAAGTTGTTATTTTCACCATTGTTTACTGTTTTTATTTCAACTGTTTTATTGTTTACGATTATTGGACCAGCAGGTCGTGAATTATCTAATATTATTACAGGTGGTTTGATTTGGACAACACAAAATTTAGGTGTATTAGGTTATATGATTTTTGCTGGAGTGCAACAGATTATTGTTATTACAGGATTACATCATATTTTAGGAGCTATTGAAGCACAATTAATTGCTGATACAGGAAGAAACTTCTTAAATCCATTAATGTCAGTTGCTTTAATGGGACAAGGTGGTGCTGTTTTAGGATATTTAGCTTTGAATTGGAAAAATTTAAAAGCCAGAGAATTATGTATTCCTTCATTTGCTTCAACTTTATTTGGAATTAGTGAACCAGCTATTTTTGGTATTAACTTAAGATATAAATTTCCACTTGTTGCGGGATGTTTAGGTGGAGCGTTAGCAGGTGCATATGTTTACTTTACGAATTTAGCAGCATTTGGTTTTGGAACAACAGCTGTACCAGGTATTGCAATTTGTGATCCGTCAAATAATGGGTATATAAATTATATTATTGCTCATCTGATTGCTTTAATTGGTGGTTGTGTATTAGCAATTGTGTTTGGAAAAATGACAGGTCATCAAAATAAATCAGAAGATATTCAAACAGTTGTTGAAGAAATGGAATCTGAAAATGAGTATACTGGTGAAATTAAAGTGGTATCACCAGTTAAAGGAATAGTTAAAAATATTGGAGAATCATCTGATCCTACTTTTGCTTCTAAAGCTATGGGAGATGGTATTGCAGTTATCGTTGATGATGGTGAAGTTATGGCACCTTGTGATGGAAAAGTAACATTTGTTTTCCCAAGCAAACATGCTATTGGAATTACAATGAAAGATGGTTCAAGTGTTCTTATTCATTGTGGAATTGATACAGTGAATATGAATGGTGAAGGTTTTGAGACATTTGTAAGTGTAGATCAAGAAGTAAAAAAAGGTGAATTGCTGTTAAGATTTGATACAGATTTAGTGAAAAAGAAGGGTTATTCAACTGAAACAATGATGGCATTTGAATTAAAAGAAGGTCGTCAACTACAAATGAAATATACTGGGCAGACTGATGGTAGTGATGTTATAGCTGTTTTGGGGTCAAATTTATGATGACGAAAGAAGATTATTTAAAAGAATATGATCAGCATCAAAAGATGCGAGAGAATGTTCGCGAAGACAAATATCGTTTAAAATATCATTTAATGCCACCTACTGGTTTTCTTAATGATCCTAATGGTCTATGTCAAAAAGATGGTGTTTATCATATTTATTTTCAATATACTCCCTTTGATTGTGGCTGGGGTACAAAGCTTTGGGGACATTATACAACTCGTGATATGATTCATTTTTGTGAAGAAGAGCCTTTTCTTTATCCTGATACAATTATGGATCGAGATGGCGTTTATAGTGGTTCGGCTTTTATAAAAGATAATATCATTCATTACTTTTATACAGGGAATGTTAAATTATGTGATCGTGATGATTATGACTATATTCAAGAAGGACGAGAACAAAATACGATTCATTTTACGAGTAAAGATGGTTATGAAATCTCCAAAAAAGAATTAATTTTATCAAATAATGACTATCCAGCAGATATGTCTAAACATGTGCGTGACCCTAAAATTTTTGAAAAAGATGGTTACTATTATATGGCTTTAGGTGCACGTAGTCGAGATGATCAAGGATGTGTGTTATTATATCGTAGTGTAGATTTACAGCATTTTGAATATTATAATCGTTTGATGTTGCCTGACTATGGTTATATGTGGGAATGCCCTGATTTATTTGAATTAGATGGACAATTGTTTTTAATGACATGTCCGCAAGGATTAAAGCAACAGGGGCATAACTTTGCCAATGTTTATCAAACGGGGTACTTTCCTGTAGACTATGACTTTATAAATAATACTTATACACTAGGTGATTTCAAAGAGTTGGATAGAGGCTTTGATATTTATGCACCACAAAGCTTCTTAGATGAAAAAGGGCGTCGTATTCAATATGGCTGGATGGGACTTCCTGATACAGATTATGATAATCAGCCAACGATTGAACATGACTGGCAGCATGCTTTAACAATGCCTAAAGTTTTAACTTATCGTCATCATCAAATCTATCAACAGCCATTAGAAGAAATGAAACAGTTAAGAGAATCAAAAATCCAATCTAATTGTCATCATATTCAACAGACAGATACTATCTGTTATGAAATGAAAATTGAATTCACAAAAAATCAAGATTTTAACCTTGAAATTCGTCAAGATGTTCATTTGACTTATCAGGATGCATTATTAACTTTGTCATTAGGTGAAAGTGGCAGAGGTCGTACAAGTCGAAGTGTAGATATTCAAGAAATATCTGATATTACAATCTTTAGTGATACTTCTAGCTTAGAAATCTTTATTAATGATGGTCAGGAAGTTTTCACAACACGTTTATATAGTTCATCATTCCATCAGCGTGTTCAATTCTTAACAGATAATGAAGGCCAAGTTACTTTTTATCCTTTAAAATCTTATGATATAACAAAAAAGTGAAACATATGAATCAGCAAGATCCTTATCGTTTACATTATCATTTAATGCCATTACAAGGATCATTGGCCGATCCTAATGGAATGTGTCAAATTAATGATACTTATCATATTTACTATATATACAATCCCCTTGCATGTACAACAAAAGAAAGAACGGCTTGTGTTTGGGGACATTACAGTACAAAAGATTTTATTCATTTTAAAGTAGAACCGATTGCAATTAAACCCGATCAGCCTTGGGATAAAGATGGTGTTTATAGTGGGAGCAGTCTTTATGAAGATCATCAATTGTCAGTCTATTATACAGGCAATGTCCGTTATCAAGGTGATTATGATTATATTCATGATGGTCGACAACAAAATGTTATGATGACAACATCAAAAGATGGTATTCATTTTTCATCAAAACAATTATTGCTGACAAATGATGATTTTCCTGCGTCTATGACAAAACATGTCAGAGACCCACAAGTCTTTAAAGAAGATTGTTATTATATGGTCCTTGGGGCACGTCATTTAGAAAATAAAGGATTAGTGCTTATCTATAAAAGTCAGGATAAAATTCACTGGAACTATTGGAAACAATTAACTACCTCATATCCATGTGGTTACATGTGGGAATGTCCTGATCTCATAACGCTTAACCAGCAGCGTATTCTTTTGACTTGTCCCCAAGGTATTCCTCAAACGGAAGTTTATCAGAATCAGCATCAATGTGGATATTTTGAAGTTATTGGTGATTGGAATGGAGAATGTGATCTGGGTGATTTTAAACTATTGGATTATGGATTTGATTTTTATGCAGCAAGAACATTTTTAACACAAAAAGGTGAACGTATCTTGTTTGCATGGATGGGCATGTCAGAAGCCTCTTATAGTCAAAATATCACTTATCGTGATGGCTGGATGCAAGCGATGGCTATGCCACGTCTATTGACTTATCGTCATCACCATATTTATCAATCACCAATTGAACAAATGAAAGATTTGCGTCTATCACATCAAGTCTTTTTACCTTTTGAAAGAATCTATAAAGAATCCCTTTGTTTTGAATTACTTATATCAAACATTAACTGTGATGAAATGACTATCCAATTTCGAAAAGACTGTTATTTAAGATATAAGGATCAGATGCTTATTTTAGATATGGGAACTTGTGGTGATGGAAGAGATAAAAGACAACTTAAAGTCAAACACTTGGATAAACTTCATATTTATAGTGATACAAGTTCATTAGAAATCTTTATTAATGATGGTTATTATACGATGACTTCTAGAATTTTTAGTTTGAATAATCAATTGATTATTGAATCTATTGATGCTCATATTGATTATTATGAATTAGGACAATATCAAATCTATTAAAATCCTTGCTTGCAAGGATTTTCTTTTCTTGTATAATTAAAGCATAAGGATGAGATTTTATGGAAAATAAGAAATTAACAATGAATGATATAGCCAAAATGGCAGGTGTTGCCAAAAGTACTGTTTCAAGGTATTTTAATGGTGGTTATGTTAAGGAAGAGACAAGGGAAAAATTAAAAAAGATTATTGATGAGTATCATTATGAACCGAATGCTGTAGCTCAAAGCTTAAAAGCAAAAAGAACGCATACAATAGGAATAGTAGCTCCTTGTTTAGATTCAATTACTTCATCAAGAATGCTGATGGCAATTGATGAATATTTAAAAAATAAAGGGTATACGACCATTATCATGAATACCAATCATAATGAGATAAGAGAATTAGCTTCAATAGAACATTTATGGCGAATGAATGTTGATGGTATTATCTTATTAGCAACAGCTGTAACGATGACGCACCAGCAACTTGCCAGTCAATTAGATATACCTATATTAGTTGTTGCTCAATTGATGAAAGGTGGTATTTCAATTATTTATGATGATTATCATGCTGGTTATGATGTGGGAAGTTATGCTGCCCAAATGAATCATCAGCATATTCTTTATATGGGCGTTGGGCATAAAGATGAAGCAGTAGGGGTACAAAGAAAAAAAGGTGTCCTTGATGCTTTAAAAGATCATCAGCGTGAACATGTTGTTGTTAAAGAAACGAGTTTCTCATTTCGTGACTCACGAAAAATCATTAAAGAATACCTGCAAAAACATACACCATCATTGATTATTTGTGCTACTGATAATATTGCTTTGGCTTGTTATAAAGAAATTATGGAAAAAGGTTTAAAGGTACCAGAAGATATTTCCTTGATAGGTTTTGGTGGTTATGAAGTCTCATCATTAATAACGCCAAGTCTATGTACTATTCGATATGATAATGAATTAGCAGGGCAAATGGCAGGAAAAACAATGATGCAGCTTATTGAGAAAGAACCAGTTGCACAAACACAGTTGATTGGTTATGAATTAATTAAAGGTGGAAGTGTGAAAAGGCTATAATAAGTTGATTTTATGAGTTGTTTTATAATTATTGGTTATTCAACAATGTTATAAATAAGATAACTGCAAGATAAAAGTAGATAATTGTTTTGTATAGTGTATAAAACACAAGGAAATCAAATATTTGATTTTACATAATCTTAGAAGTGGGTACAGGGAAGAAAGTATGAAGAAAAAAATTTTAATGATTATTGTGTTTGTTATTGTATTGTTTTTTGGATATAAGTTGATTACAGATTCATCTGATCCTAACCAAAATCCAGCCACAATTCCGTTATGTCATATACTTGGACATAGCTATCTTACAAATGATCCTAGAGCTGAATTGGAAGATATTGAAAATGGATATGAATTTTATGGAACAATTGATAAATATAGAGAGGTTTATCATGTAGATGATAAACATGAGGATTTGTCTACAAATTATGAAGGCTATCTTAATAAGGATATTTATTATAATCAAATGGATGATCAAAATATTTATATAAAATTAGAAGAGAATAAATTTTTGAAGATGCATTATAGTGAGTCAATAAATTATAAAGATTAAACTTAAAATAAAAAGTATTATCTCAAACCCTAAGGTTAAAGATAATACTTTTTTAAATGATATGGATTCTACTTGCGTTTTTTTCTTTAGAAGGTTCATCTAAAGCAGCATAACCTAAGGCTGCACATCCAATGACTTGATGGTTTGCTGGAATCCCAATTTCACTGAGAACAGCACGGACTTCTTCAACGTTTTGAGTATCACGTAATTGATTAATCCAGCATGATCCGATTTGTAAACTCGTTGCTGCTAAGAAGATATTTTCCAACATACAGCTTCCATCTTCAATTCGCTTGCTGTCATATTCAGGACCACTAACAATAACAAGCACAGGCGCATGATAAGCACAATGATAATCTTCTGGTTTGGTTTCTCCTCTTTCATTAAAAACATATGTAATTGCATTCGCAAGTTTATCGATGAGCATTTTGTCAGTAATCGCAAATGCTTCACACAATTGTCGATTCATAGCACTAGGTGCTTGTATGGCAGCATTAAGAATTATTGTTAAGGTGTCAAAGTCCAATGGTTTATCCTGATAACTGCGGCAACTTTTTCTTTTTGCTATGGTTTGTAAAGTTTCATTCATGATTTTATCACCTCTCCTTATATTATAAACTGAAACGTCTAAAAAACAATGATAATCACATAAATATGTGTTATACTAATGTCGATATAAGGAGGCCAGCTATGAAAAAAATAGTCATTGGGTTGTTAGCACTTATGTTATTAAGTGGCTGTTCACAAGGAAAAAAAGAATCAACATTTATGTTAACCAGAGATGATAAAGTCTATGCACTTTATAATCAGGATGGAGATCAATTAACTGAATATATGTATAAAACATTTCAAGAAGTCAATGGGGTTGGATATTTTGTTACTGATGAAAAAGATCAAAAAGGTGTGATTTCTTATAAAGGTGATGAAATTATTAAACCTGGAACATATGAAACATTGGAAGTTGTGGATCAAATGTTTTATGCTACAGCAAAGACAACAGAAAAACAAGAAAACAAAATTGAAAATGGATTTTATAAAAATAACTTACTCATTTTAAATGATGAGGGTGAAGTGATTTATACTGCTGATAATCAGACAGGAATTATGAAAAGTGGATTACCAATTATTCTTCAAAATAATGAATATACAGTTCTTAGTCAAAATGGAGAAGAATTATATAAAGGAAAAGATGCTGTTTTATATGCAAATCAATTAAATAATAGTTCTTGTACTATTGTTGGGTTTCAAAATTATGATAAGTTTTATCATTTTGATGATTCTAAAAAAGACAATAATATTGAATTAGAGATTAAAGAAAAAGGAAATTATACAATCTTAGATGAGAGTAGTGAAGGTGCTATTTTAAATGATGAGAAATTAAAAAGCATGGTATATGTAGATTATGGACAAAAGAAATATTATCAAAATACAATTCATATTAAAGATGGTTACTTTAATGCCAATCAAAATGTGATTTTAACAGATGATAATAAAGTTTTTGTTTATCCAATTAGTGGTATTCCAGTATTAATGACAAGTTATTATTTTTCACCTATTACATATATTTCACGTTCAACAGATATTTATGGACCACATCAGGTTTATAAAAATGGGAAATTAATAGGAGATTTAGAAAATTGTCAGTTATATCCAGTTGCTAAACAAGTCTATTCAGAATTCTTCCCTGTATATGTTAGAAATGAAGGATATCAATATTATAGTTTTGATAATAAAAAGGTTATTGATAAAACGTTTATTGAAGCAGAACCTTTTGATGAAAATATGAAGGCTATTGTTAAGATTAATGATAAAGGTTATTCATTAATTGATGAAAAAGGTCAGGTTTTAACAAAAGAATATTATTATCGCATAAAGTACATAGGCAGTTCATATTATGCAGTCTATAATGAGACTGGAGCATTTGGTGTTATTGATGGTACAGGAAGTGTTATCTTTGAACAAGGATATACAAGTTTACCAGATGAAGCAATTGTGAATTATGATGAAAAGAACTATATGATATTAGGTAAAAATGGTAGAAGTTTTGTCTATGATATAGAAGATGATATGAAGGAAATCTTTTCTCAAGAAGGTGATGTTGTATTTAATCCAAAAGGATATTTTGCGATTGGACATCAATATTATACATTTGAAGGAGATTTGATTAAGTAAGGAGAATTTATGGAATATTTATTAATTTTATTAGGAACGTTTATTGGACTTTTGTTTTTAATGCAGTTGGTTTTCTTTGAAATAACAAGAAATAAGATGGCTAAGGCTGAAAATGTGAACTGGTATTTGGCTTTAGATAAACCATATAGTTATAATCGAGTAGGTTATATGTTATTTATTTGCTTTATCTGTTATTTAATATCTACACCAGAAGAGATTTTCTCAGTTTCATGGTTTATATATTTTGTTTTGTTTTTAGCTATGGGAATTGTTGCTGATGCAGTTGTTCAATATCTTATTCTTGTTTATAGTAAGAAAAGATGTCGTAAAGAAATTCAGGAAGCACAATTATTAAAAAATGAATTATTAGAAATAGCTCAAACTTCATTTAAAGAGACAGGTACATATGATGAGTCTGCACCACAATATGATGAAGAAACTGTTCTTAGAAAGTATTTACAACCAGAAGATCATTTGGCATTTCTTAGTGTTGATAATGGTGAATTTGCAAGACATTTCCAGCCATTACCAGCAGCAACATTTGCGGTTGAACCTTATGCAGATACAAAAGATATTGAACCGTTATTTGCAGGAACACCGATTAAATTGACAACATTGACACCAACAGGGAAAATGCCATTTAAAGATGGTAAAATTGATATTGTTATGTGTCAAAACTCAAATTATGATAAATTAGAAATTGACAGAGTTCTTAAATCTGGAGGATATTTCTTAGTCAATCAAAATGGAACAGCAAATTTAAAAGAATTTGTTCAATTATATATGCCGTTTCGTATGAAAGGGTCTTGGGATGCTTATTCATGTGCTGGAACATTGGAAGGTATTGGATTAAGAATTGTTGAAAAGTTTGAAGATTATGGAACAATTCGTTTTCATAGTATTCCTGCTATTCTTAATTATTTTAAAAAAGTTTCACCTGATGTGGCTAATATTAATAAATATCAAGTCTTTTATCTGAAAGCTTTAAAAGCGATTAAAGAACATCATTATTTTGAAATGACAACCCATAAATTTTTAGTTGTAGCTCAAAAGGTATAATTATACTTTTTGAGTTTTTTTGTCCGATATTTTAATAAAAAGTATTATCAAAACACTTGACAAAAAAATATATTGAAAGCGCATAAATTCTTTTCAAAAAATATGGAAATGTAAATTTATTGTGTTATAATAAGACTATAAATTATTAAGGAGGAGTCAATCAAATGGCAGAAAAATTATCTTTTGTAGTTTCAGATCCAGTAGGATTACATGCTAGACCTGCAACTATCTTAGTAAACCAAGCTAGTAAATTCACTAGTAATATTAAATTAGTTTACAACGAAAAAGAAGTTAACTTAAAATCTATTATGGGTGTTATGTCTTTAGGTGTTCCAACTAAAGCTACAGTAGAAATCGTAGCTGAAGGTGAAGATGAAAAAGACGTCATCGAATCAATTGCTAAAGTTATCAAAGAACAAAAAGTTGCTGAATAATATATAGCAACACAAGATATATTTAGGAGCACAGATATGTGCTCCTATTATATTATGCCAGATGTTTTATCTGGTTTTTTTCTTTATAAAAATGTGTTAGAATAGCAATGATTTAAGGAGGCTTTAATGATGTTAGAAGAATATGTTAATGAGAGATTAGTTGATCAGGCAAAATTTTATAAAAGCAATGAATTACCCGAATATATTGGACAAGCTATTTATTTTTTTGGTAGTAATAGTGACTGTGAGATATTGGGTTTTATTGATGCAAGTGATACATTAGATGGAACTCGAGGAATGATTATAACAGCAAGCCATATTTACTTTCAATTTGCTAAAATAGGTTCATTTGCATATCAGGATATTGTTGGATTGTCACTTGAAAAACACCGTCATCAAGATATGAAAGCAGTCATTCAAACCAATACAAAAACATATGCATTTACCAATCATTATATTCATCAGGAAGCATTCATAACATTATTATCAGATGTAACAGGAATAGATGCGACAATTGTTATGACTTTACATGAAAAAATAGAAAATAATATGAATATTATTTTACAAGATATTAATAATGAGGAATATGAAGATGTGGTGCTATCTCCTGTCCAGGAAAAGAAACTGAAAGATTTCTTTGAAAATCTTTCACTCATTCAACAAATGAATGAACCAGACTATCAATATGAAATAGAAGTTCTTTGTCGTCAGGCATTACAATTTTTTGATGAATTGGAATTAGATAGTGATGAAATTGATGAACTTATTCAACTTGAAGAACAACTTCATGAAAATGAAAATAATCAATTTGATCAGGCACAATCTTATTATGATGATTTAATGAATAAATATCGTCAAGGTGATTCACAAGCTATGGAACAAATAAAAGGTATGATGAATATGTTGGGAATTAATGAAGAAGAATTACGTGGTAAGAGTCCGGAAGAACTTCAACAGTATTTGTATGATTTATGTGATCGTTTTGGTGTTTCAAGGAGTTTATTAGAAAAAATGATGAATAATCAAAAGGCATAAAAGGTTTAACCTTCTATGCTTTTTCTTTACTTTCATATCTATTGATGATAATATTTATTTAGATATTTAGACAAATGTCTAAATAAAAAGTAAGGAGGTTAAAATATGGGTGACGCATTTAAAGCGTTGAGTGATCCAACAAGACGAAAAATCTTAGAACTATTACAAGTTCAGCCTTTAAATGCTGGCGAAATTGCAGAGTATTTTCACATTAGTAAACCATCTATTTCTCATCATTTAGCAATTCTTAAAAATAGTGGCTTGATTGTTGATGAAAGAAAAGGACAGAATATTATTTATAGTATTGATACGACAGTTTTTCAAGATATGATGAAGTGGTTTATGAACTTTAAAAATATGGGGGACAATGAAAAATGAAAAAAGCATATGATATTTTTATGTGGTGTGTGACGGGTGTTTTTGTAGGAATAATCTTTTTTATGCCAGATACAGTTCCTATTCATTGGAATGCAAATTGGGAAGTGGATAGCTATGGAAGTCGTTATGTGATGCTTATTTTAGCATTTCTTCCGATTCTTATCTATTATGGAATGTTGTTGACTAAAAAGGTTGATCCAAAAAGACAGAATTTTCAATCACGTGAAAAAACATATGATTTATACCGTTATGGTTTATCATTCTTTTTTGTTTTATTATGTACATTCTTTTATTATATGACAATTGTACCAGAAGCAAATGGAGAAAAGATTATACTTATATTGTTTGGGGTATTGATGATTGGAATGGGAAATTATATGCCACGGTTACCACAAAATTATTTTTTAGGTATTAAAACACCATGGACATTATCTAATGAATATGTATGGCAAAAAACACATAAAATAGGTGGATATACTTTTGTTTTGGGAGGTATGATTATTGCGATTTATGGATTGTTAGAGTTACCTTATAGTTTTATTGTTTTGATGGTTGTATTGATTGCTGATGTTATCTTTAGTTTTCTTTATTCTTACTATGTTTTTAAAGGAATTAAAGACGAAAAATATTGATTTATTAATAATTCAAATATATAATGATAATATAAATAATTTAAATAATTATTTAGAAGAAAAGAGGGGTATTATGTTAAAAATTGAACATTTAACAAAAAAGTATGATCAATATAAGGCTGTTGATGATTTGTCTTTGGAGATTGAAGATGGTCATATTTATGGATTTATTGGTCACAATGGTGCAGGAAAGACAACAACATTAAAATCTGTTGTTGGGATTTTACCATTTGATGAAGGTGATATTTATATCAATGGAAAATCTATTAAGAGTGATCCTTTGGGGTGTAAACAAATAATGGCTTATATTCCAGATAATCCAGATCTTTATGAGTATTTATCAGGAGTTCAGTATCTTAATTTTGTAGCTGATGTTTATGGTGTTTCTAAAGAAGAGCGTCAGCAACGTATTAAAAAATATGGTGATATGCTTGAATTAACATCTGATTTAGCTCAACCTATTAGTGCTTATTCACATGGGATGAAACAAAAATTAGCAGTTATTTCTGCTTTTATTCATCAACCTAAGTTGATTATTATGGATGAACCTTTTGTGGGATTGGATCCAAAAGCATCGCATTTACTTAAAGGATTGATGCGTGAATTCTGTGATCAGGGAGGAGCCATTTTCTTTTCAACACATGTTTTAGAAGTTGCAGAAAAATTATGTGATAGAATTGCTATTATAAAACAAGGAAAATTAGTTATTAGTGGTCGTACTGAAGATGTGACTCATAATGAGTCTCTTGAGGATGTATTCTTAGAATTGGAGAGCGACAATGCTTAAGACATTAATTAAAATAAGATTGCAGGGAATCTTATTAAGACAAACAAAACATAGTAAAAAGTCAACTGGAACATCAGTTGGAAAGATTGTTTTGATGGTTCTTTTATTTGGATATGTTGCTGTTGTTTTCTCAATGATGTTTGGAATGTTATTTTCTGCATTAGTTGAACCACTACAATTGATGCAGATTGAATGGTTATATTTTGCAATTATGGGAATTATGATTATTATGTTGTGCTTTATTGGTAGTGTTTTTATTGTCCAACATGAAATTTATGAAGCGAAAGATAATAATATCTTATTATCAATGCCAATTAAAAATAGAGATATTTTATTGAGTCGTGTTTTCGTTGTTTTAATTCTTAATTATGTTTATGAAATTTTAGTGGCTGGTCCAGCTGGTTTTGTATATATAACACAAGTTGGTATGGAACCAATGCAATTGATTGCTTTTGTATTTGTTATACTGACTTTACCATTATTTGTGTTAGCTATTTCTTGTTTATTTAGTTGGCTGTTGACACATATTATGCGTCATATTAGAATGAAAAACTTAGTAACATTGGTTATGTTCATTGCATTTTTTGCAGTTTATATGTATGCTGTAAGTTCTGTTGAGCAATACATTGGATTGCTTATTCAAAATGGAAAAAGTATTGCTCAAGCAATAGAGGGAAGTGTTTATCCTTTATATCATATGGCTATTGCCATTTATGATGCGAATGTTTTAAGTTTGTTGATTTATTTGGCTTGTGCTTTAATTCCTTTTGGAATTGTTATGGTGATACTTTCTAAAAGCTTCATAACATTAGCAACTGCAAAACCAAAAACAAGAAAGATTGAATATGTTGAAAAACCAATGAAAGCCAATTCAATGATGGTTGCTTTATTGCAAAGAGAAATTAAGCATTTTACATCAAGTGCAATGGTCATGTTAAATGCAGCCATGGGAATTATTATGTGTTTGATTGCGACAGGAGCTTTATTAATATATAAAAATGATATTATCATGCTTTTAGGAATGATGCCTTCTGCAATCAATGAAATGCTTATGCCAGTACTTTGTATTGCAGGAATTGGTGTTGGGTCTTTAAATATTATTAGTGCGTCTTCTATTTCATTAGAAGGAGATCGTTTGTGGATTATTAAATCTTTGCCTGTTCCTGTTAAGGATATTTTAAATTCAAAAATGTTAATGCATTTTCTATTATGTGTACCTTTTGGAATGATTTTCTCAATTGTTGAAATTATTATCTTTCAGGTCAATATATTAGATGCAATTATTGTGATTGTTGCGCCTATTCTTTTTACACTTGCGATTGATTTATTAGGGTTGGTTCTTAATCTATGGAAACCTAAATTTGACTGGGTCAATGAAACAGCTTGTGTGAAACAAAGTATGCCTGTTATGTTGACAATGTTTATTTCAATGGGATTAGTTTTTGTCTTAGGTGGAGGGTATTTCTTGATGGATAGTTTCTTATCATTAAATGCTTATGTCTATTTTGTTTTAGTTGTTATTGTGATTATCAATGTATTCCTTTATTATTTATTAATGACATGGGGTATAAAAAGATTTCAGGAGTTATAAAGAGTGTGGTTTTCCACACCCTTTTAAAATTATGTTATAATGAAATCATAAAATGCTATGAAGGAGTGAAAGGAATGGAAATCAAATATTATGAAGATATCTATATTTTGGATGATGGAAAAGTAAGAGAATTTTTGATTATTGGTGAAGATAAGGCACTTTTGATTGATACTGGGTTTGAGTACGATCATATATATGATGAAGTAAAAAAAATCACCCAAAAACCAATCCAGGTAGTATTGACTCATGGTGATAGGGATCACTGTGGCGGAGTAGAGTCTTTTGAGTGTTGTTATATTCATCCAGATGATAGTGATCTTATTTCTAATCAAACAATCATTAAAAAGATAACAGCTGGTGACTGTATACAGATTGGTCAATATACTTTTGAAATTATAGAAATACCTGGACATACCCCTGGAAGTATTGGTTTGTTGGATAGAAAACGTCAATTATTAATAGGTGGTGATTCTATTCAAGTAGGTCCTATCTATATGTTTGGTAAACATCGCAGTTTAGATACATATATAGAGAGTCTTCAAAAACTGATAAAAGAAAAAGATGATATCGAGGTTATTTTACCAAGTCATCATCGTTATCCACTTACAAAAGATTATATAGATTATTGTCTAGAGGACGCTTTGGCATTAAAAAATGGACAATTACCTAAAAAGCCTCATCAGACTTTACCATGCTATGAATATCAAGGGAAATATGTGCAATTTTACTATGATTAATGCCACATATAAGAAATGAATATTATCTATTTTTATATGTGATAGACATTAATTTTTCAAAGAACTCAAGATAGTACTGCTTGTTGAGATTATGACGTAAATAAATAAAATGCATCGGACGTGTAAGTTCAAAATTTTCTAAATCCAATTGAATCAGTTCACCAGATTTGAGTTCATCACTGACAACACCTTCATATAGAAAACTTATACCAAAAGTTTGCATAATCATTTTTTTAATCATTGTCATACTTTGAATTTCAATGATTTTCTCAAATGAAGAAAGATCATAAATGCTTTGAATCAAATAATTTTCTAAAATAGCTCTTGTTCCTGAACCTTTTTCTCTAATAAATAAAGGAAAAGAGAGAAGTTGCTGAAAAGTTATGTGCTGATGAGCTAAGGGATGATCTTTTTTAGCGACCAAAATAAATTTTTCATTTTTAAATAAATGATATTCAAATAACTGTAAATCAAATTGTCCTTCTACAAATGCACAATCTATCTCTCCATCAATAATTTTTTGAACTAAAGTATGAGTATTATGGACATAAATTTGACAACGTCTAGAAGATGTTGTGACATAGTGACTGAGAATTTGTGGTAAATAATAATCAGCAATAGATAAAGTTGCACCAAGAGTTAATGGAATAGTCATTTTATATAACTGAGACTCAAAGATTTCTTCGTTATGTATTTGTATTTTGGCATATTCGTACAGTTGATGACCAGCTTCAGTCAGTCGAAATTCTTTGTGAGGGTTTTCAATAAGTTTATGTTGGTAATGATTTTCTAACTGTTTGATGTGTTGTGTAATAGCTGGTTGTGTTAAATGGAGATGTAATGCGGCTTGTGTATAGCTTTTACATTCGACCACTTCTACAAATGTTTTTAATTTCATATCTATCATGTAATTCACCTCTTACTTAGATTATAATATATATTTATGATAAATAAAATATTATAATTTTTATTTATAGTTAAATTATGGTAGAATAGCAAACGAAGTAAGGGGGATTATATGAATAAGATTAAGGAATTATTACCAGGGTTTATTGTTTGTCTCGTTATTGGATTATTAGCTCAACAAATTGCCAAGATATTTCCAAGTATAGGTGCAGCTTTATTTGCTATTGGAATAGGAATGCTGGCAGGCAATACGTTTTTAAATAAAGAAATATTTAATATTGGGACAAAGTTTTCAGAAAGTAAATTGTTAGAGTATTCAATTGTTTTGACTGGTTTAACATTACATTTAGCAGATATTATGGGGATTGGTTTCAATGGTGTTGGATTTATTGCAATTCAGATGACATTAACAATCACTGTATGTTACTTGATTGGAAGAAAGTTAGGTTTTGCAAAGAAATTCTCTTTACTAATGTGTGCTGGAAATGCTGTATGTGGTTCTTCAGCCATTGGAACGGTTGCGCCTATTGTTGATGCTGATAGTAAAGATAAAGGGATTTCTATTACAATTGTTAATGTTACAGGAACAATTTTGATGGTTGTATTACCTATCATTACAGGATTATTATATAATCACGAAACATTACGTACTTCAGCAATGATTGGTGGTACGTTACAGTCGATAGGACAAGTTATTGCTTCAGCAGTTATGGTAAATGGTGAAGTGGTAGAATTTGCGACCATTTTTAAAATTGTGAGAATTATATTTGTTGTGGCTGTGGCACTTATGTATGCAAGGATGAATCTTGATGATGATCAGCCATTATTTGCTAAAAAAACAGGTATGGCTGCTAAAGTCAAAGCAAAAGTTCCTTGGTTTGTTATTGGATTTTTCATTTTTAGTATTGTAAATAGTACAGGAATTGTTCCAGCAGGCTTATCAGCTGGGGCTAAGATGATTAGTAGTCAATTTGAAATTATTGCTTTAGCAGCAATTGGAATGCGAGTTAAATTTAAAGATTTAATAAAAGAAGGACCTAAAGCCATGTTATATGGTTGTTTAACAGGAACTTCACAAATCATATTTGCACTTATTCTCATTGCTATATTATTTCATTAGAGTATTCATTTTATATGAATACTTTCTTTATTTTCGTCTCAATTCGTTATATACTATAGAAAAGGGTGGGGGGGATGATAGATAATGGAAAATGATAAGAAACTCTATATGTATGTCTATCGTATGATTCTCAATGATATTTATAATGGTAGATACACTTTTGAAAGTAAATTACCGCCACTAGTGACTTTGTGTGAACAGTATGGAGTAGGCAGAAATACCATGCGCAGTGCATTATTGGAATTAAGTAAAGACGGATATATTTCACTTAAAAAAGGTGTTCAGGCAACAATGATTTTTAATATTAAAAATCCAGAGGATCTTGCTAAATATAAACAGGAGCTTGTCAATAGAAAAAGTATGTTACGAGATGCATATGAGACAATGGAACTTATTTTGCCTAATATTGTTGTTCATTGTTTAGCTGAGGCATCTTCTGAAGAAATAGATAAATTAAATTTAAAAGTTGATCAATTACCAATAAAAAATATTCAAAATGGAAGTGAACTGATTGAAGAATTATATGGAATTTATTTAGAAGCATTTTCTATTTTGAAAAATCCATTGTTAAATGATGTATTCATGACAATGATGCATTCAGTGAATCCAGCTATTACTGATGATTATCAAGAACATCATAAATTACAACAATCATTAAAAATGTTGAAAACAATAATGAAAGCTGTTTTAAAATTCTCTAAAAAGAATGATTTCATTATCAGAAAAGGAATTTCAAAAATGTGTAGTAGCAGTTCAGAAAGAGGTCTCGCATATATTGATGATATGTGTCAGGGTATGGAAGTCACTCAAGAAAAAGAATTTATATGGATTGGTAATAGAAGTATGGATTATCTTTATATAAAGGTCATTGCTAATATTTTACGTAAAATTTATTTTAAAGAGTACCATAGAGGAACAAAATTACCTTCTATTCAAAAACTTTCTCAAGAATATGATGTAAGTGAAAAGACAACAAGAAAAGCTCTAGATATTTTAAGGGAGTTTAAAGTTGTTGAGACAGTTAATGGTGTAGGTTCAACTATTGTGATTGATAATATTCAAAAGAATAAACATGTAATGGAACATAAAGAAATGAAAGCTTATATTGAACAATATTTTTATTCAGTACAACTGCTTTCTTTGATTTTAGAAAGTATATCATCTAAAATATTAAAAGATGCAACTCAAGAAGATTTCTTAAAAATAAAAATTGCTATAGAAGAAAGTGATGTCTTTTCTTTAGAACCTTTAAATGATTACATATTTTCAAAAACAAATAAATGTTTAAGAGTTATCTATGAAGAATTAATGAAAATTATGATTTGGAGTCTTTTTATAAATCAGTTTATTGATTTATCAGTCTATCAATTTGCTGCAATGAAAACAGATATCACTGATGCATTAGAATCACAAGATGTAACAAAAATATGCCAAATCAGTCAGAAAATTTTTCAAGCATCATTAGAAGTTAAAGAAAAAATATATGCATAAAAATGGGATGTCAAATTGACATCCCATCGCTATTTATGAAAAGTAATAATTGATTTAAAGAGATCTCCATCAGTTTCTACTTGGAATTGACCTTTTTGTAATTCTGTAAAACTTTTTACAATTGCTAAGCCTAAACCTGAACCTGTTGTATTTCTTGATTTATCTCCTTGAACAAATCTTTCAACAATTTCTTTGTTATTAAAAGTAATTTCCTGTTCAGAAATATTTTTGAATATAATGGTAATATTGTCTTCATCTTCAATCACATCAATATAAACACGAGTATGATCTAAAGCGTATTTAGAAATATTAATAAAGAGATTTTCAAAAATACGATATGTTTTAGAACTGTCTAATGAGTGAATGATTTTTTCATGAGAAGTATTCATTTTGATATCTAAACTTTTTTCATCTAGCTTATCCTGACATTCTAATTCAGCCTGTTTAATTAAAGAAACAATATCAACATCAACAAAGTGTAATTTAATATCACCACTATTTGCTTTACTGACTTCAAATAAATCATCAATTAAATTCTTTAATCTCAATGAATTACGTTCAAGAACTTGAATATATTGATGACGTTCTTCATCAGTTAAAGCATCTTTTTTTAATAAATCAACATAAGTAATAATGGAAGTTAATGGTGTCTTGAGATCATGAGAAACATTTGAAATTAACTCAGTTTTCATTTTCTGAGATTTTACTTCCTCTTTTACAGCCTTTTCAAAACCATCTTTAATATGTGTAAATTCATTTTTAAGAGGATTAAAAATACCAACATCTTCATTAATATCTACATCAAATTGACCATTTGATAATTTCTTTGTTGCATTTAATAAAACTTGGTAATCATTTTTAATTTCTACAAATTTGTTTTTTAATAAGAAGAAAATAATGATTGAGTAGATAAGCGCAAAGAAGAATCCAAAGACAAAGAAGATACTAATAACAGTGATAATGATAAAATTAAAAATAACAATTTTTAAGACTGAACGATTGATATTATCATCTAAATCAAAATTAACAATCTTATTCATGATTTTTTGACTATTTAAGATTATCCAGCCTAAACAAGTATTCTCTTTAAAATATCTCTTAAATCCTTTTTGAAATAAGTATTTAATCATATACATCAAAATAACAATCAATGTAAAGAATACAAACCATAAGACAATTTGAATAACAGGTGTTAAAATTGGAGCAAAAGATTCAATTCCAAACAATGTAAAGAACTCAACAAATTCACCAGTATATACACCATGAATAAAGAATGGAACAAGTGAAAGTAAGGTACCAATTAAAAAGCACCAGAGAAAAGCAAGAATTCCAAATTTGATTTTTGATACTATATTTAAAAATGGAATTGTTTCAAGATATTGCATTGGAATCAAAAGTATAATAATTGAAATAACAACACAAAAAGCAAGTATATATGGGACAGCGAATCGCATGTAGAGAGAAACTGAATAGTTAGATAAATAAGATGCGAGTTCACTTGATGAATCTATATTTTTTTCAATAGCATAAGTAATTGTTATATCTTTAGGATAAGTCGTTTCACTATGAATAAGAATATCTTCATCACGATCATAATCATATTCTTCATAATCAGTATTGTATGATGAGTGAGTGCTACTAATAGCACTTTCAAGACTATTGTGATTTTTTTGCTGGTTTTGATATGATACATTACCTTCGCTATCATATTGAACAGTGATATACCACTGATACTTATCAGCTAATTCTTTATTATTATTGATGTCTAAAAGGTTATCATCAGTATTTGAAATTGTTTGATTTGTTTTGGTGTTTTTAGCTATAAAAGAATAACTCGTTTGTGTTGTTAACTCTTTTTGGACTGTGTGAATAGCTTCTATAAAACTACTTTTTATTTGCTGAGAAGAAGTTTCTTCTGGTGCTTGAATATAGCTTTCAAGCGACGTATTAATGTTTGCTTGTTTATCAAGTTCCTGACTAATTGCATAACTTGAATAAAAAATTTGAGAACCCATATAGTCAATGATATTTTGTTCCTTACTTGCAGCAATTTCATTGTTATGGATATATGGATAACACATATACATACCAATACTTGAAACAAGTAAAATAATGATCATTGTGAGGGTCATTATATATTTATTTTTTTTCATGTTTTTACCTACCTTGTTTTTCAATTTTATATCCAATTCCCCAAACAACTTTGAGATATCTTGGATTTTTAGGATCAATTTCAATTTTTTCTCGTAAATTACGAACATGGACCATAACTGTATCTGTACTGATGGCATCTTCTTGCCAAACACTTTCATAAATATTATCAGCTGAGAAAACTTTACCAGGATATTCCATCAGTAATTGTAAGATTTTAAACTCAATTGGAGTAACTTTGACAACTTTTCCCTCAACTGTGACTTGTTTTGTATCTAAATTCAATTCTAGTCCACCAACAACATAACAGTTTTCTGTTTGCTGCTGATCTTGTACTATATCTAAGTATTTAGAGTAGCGACGTAATTGTGATGATACACGTGCTAATAATTCCATAGGAACAAATGGTTTTGTTACATAGTCATCAGCCCCAATATTCAAACCTGTAATTTTATCTATATCTTCAGATTTTGCTGATAACATAATAATTGGAAAATCATATTTTTCTCTAATTTTCATAGTCATTTCAATACCATCCATTATAGGCATCATAATATCAACAATTGCTAAATGAATTGTCTCATGTGAGACAATATCTAATCCTTCCTTACCATTGTGTGCTTTTAAAACACGATATCCTTGCGTTTTTAAATAAATTTCAATCGCATCACAAATTTCAATTTCATCTTCTACTATTAAAACAATATAATTCATATATAATCTCCCTCACTTTACTCCATTATTATACTGAAAATTGATGAAGAAAAGTAGAGGATAATTCGAAAGAATTTCTAAAGATGATATTCAATAGCTTTATTTTGGTTAATTTTTTTATAAAACAAAATGCCACCAAGTGAGATAATTCCTGTAATCACAAAGACAATTATTGAAAATACATAATTTTCAACACCAATAGCATGTCCACCTATGGTGCTGGTGATAATGGAAGGGATTCTTGCGATTGTTGTAATGAAAAGAAATGCTGATAATTTCATATCTGTTAATGGGATAAAATATGTCAGAATGTCTTTGGGTGTACCAGGAATGAAAAAGACAATAAATAATAATATATTTCTTTTCTGAGGATCGTTTAGGAAATGAATTTGCTTGATTTTCTCTAAACCAATTAAACGATCAATAAAAGGTGTTCCTAGTTTTTTTACAAATAGATATATCAAGATAGAACCTATAGCACTTCCTAACATACAGACAATTAGACCACCAATAGGTCCATAAATAAAACCGGCCATAATTTCAATAATTTCCCCTGGTAGAAAAACAAATATAACTTGAAAGGCCATAATCATCGCAAGAACAACATAACCGAGGATATCAAAACTTTGTAATTGTAAACGTAGAGCCTGAGGATTTTTGAAGATTGCCATCATTGGCTTATAAAAAATCAGACAAATTATTGCCATTATTCCAACTATCATCAAAGATATGATGATTTCTTTTTTTCGTTTCTTTAAATATTTCATTCTATCACTCCTTGTACAAACATAGTATAGACACATATTTGAAAGGATAACTTTTTAAATAGCGAAAGAATTTCTAAAGAAAAAAAGAAGGAAAATTATTTTTTTCCTTCAATAAAGTATGTTGCTTCCATATCAGCGGTAGATAATGCAAAAGCCAGCGGGAACATTTCAAATGCCGCCCCAACATTTCGCATATCTTCACTACCAGAAAATCCCATATGATATCTAATCGCAAAAGCTTCTTCTCTTGTTAATCGCATATAACCACTAATCATATAAACACTTTTTTCACCATGCCCATAAGGAAGTGTATCATTATATTCATATGTAGGAACTTGAATCCATTGACCATTCTCTTTGACATTTCTCGTTCCTTTTTTATAGCAGTTAATCTTACATAAATCATGCAGTAATGCCACAATAGCAATACTTTCTTCCTGATATTTTAATCCATATGTTTCTTGTACTCTTTCTCTTGCTAAATAATCCTTAAGACAATCATATACATTTAGACTATGTTCTAATAATCCACCTTCATAACTACCATGATATCTTGCACTTGCAGGCGCCTCAAAGAAATCACATTTTTTAGATAAAAGGAATTCTAAGAGTTTATCACTACCTTCTCTATGTATATATTGTTTATAAATGTCTAAAAATCTTTCTTTATTATTCATTATGTCACATCCTTTGTTTCAGTATAACAAAATTTCTTCTTTTTTTCACTAAAAAAACCTTATGTTATAAGGTTTCGTGTGCGACTTTTTGTTTTGTTAGATTATAAAGATGAGAAGATGTTTGCATAATATTTTCCTGAGGAACATTTCTTAAATCAAAATGGAATAATTTCAGTGTGAATTCTAAAATAAAACCTATTCCAAAAACACTAATAATTGTTCCAATTCCTACAGGTGCTCCTAATAAGAATCCAATCACAAAGACCGTTCCTTCAATAATACCTTTAATCATACCAATAGAAAGATGATTTAATTTTTTAGCTAAGGCAATCATCATAGCATCTCTTGGACCAACACTTAAACCAGCACTTGAATAAAGATATACCCCAAATGATTGAATGAATAAACTTGTAACTAAACAAACAATTGCAATCGGTAATGATTCAATTTGAGGGATAATATCTAAGGCTAAAATGAGGTCAGTTGTTTTTCCAATAATAAAGATATCAGCTAAAGTTCCTATACCAATAGACTGTTTCATTACTAAATCAATCACTAAGACAAATACACCAGTTAGTAAGACAACAGTTCCATATTTTAATGGTAAAACATTAGCGACTCCTAATGCAAATGTGTCCCATGCATTGACACCAATCCCTGATTGAATACTTAAAGCAGCTCCAAATGCAAAAACTGGCATGGCTAAAAAGAGTTTTACAAAGCGTCTTGAATATTTCATATCGTTTTCCCCAAATTCTTTCTTTTTATATTCAATCATATTATAATATGGTTATGGGAAAAAGCAAGATATGTAGGTGAACAAAATGAAAAAAATCAAAACAAATGTTTTAAGATTCTTAGATAAACAAAAAATACCTTATGAGATAAGAGAATACCAATATGATGAACAGCATTTAAGTGGGAAGGATGTTATTGATCAAGTTGATCTTGAGGCTTGGCAAATTTATAAAACGCTGGTATTAAAAGGAAATGATGATTATCTGGTTTGTTGTATCCCAGTGCTTGCTGAAATTGATTTAAAGCGTTTAGCAAAAGCTACGCATCATAAGAGTGTAGAGATGATTTTACAAAAAGACTTGTTGATGATAACGGGATATATGCGTGGAGGATGTTCACCAATAGGGATGAAAAAACTGTTTCCAACTTATTTTGAAGAGGATATATTACAACTTGATAAAGTGGCAGTGAGTGCAGGAAAAAGAGGATTACAAGTAATTTTAAAACCACAGGATTTAGTTAATTGTGTCAATGGGAAAATTATTCATGTTATTAAGGAATAGAAAGAGGGATATATGATGAAGAAGGGAATACTTATTTTATTGGTTAGTTTATTAGTGGGATGTGCACCTGCTAAAGAAGAACAAGTAGTATTAACGTTTAAAGATATTGATTTTGTTGAGTATGGGAGTACTTTTGAAACTAAGGACTGTATTGAAAAAACAAATGGTGAGATTGAAGAGTATCCACGGTTGGATACTACTCTTGTAGGAAAACAGAAATTATCTTTTGTTGTTGTGAAAGGTGATCAAAAAGAAACTTTTGAAAAGGAAATAGAAGTGAAAGATACACAATTACCAATCATTGAACTAAAAAAACAAAAAGATGAAATAGAATATAATGGTCAATATGATGCTTTGAGTTATCTTCAATCAGTGAAAGATCCTGTTGATGGTGATTTAAAGTACAAGAAAGAATCTGAAGTTCAATCTAGTGATAAGATGTATTATACATATCATAGTGATGTGAATGTAAAAAAAGCTGGAACATATACCATTCAATATCGTGCTGTTGATAAAAATGGTAATGAAACTCAAGTTAATTTAAAATTAAGTGTTAAAGCAGAAGAAAAGAAGAATGAAGTCAAAGCATCAACTTCACAAAAAGAAAAGACACCACCAGTTCAAAAGACAGAACCCATTCAAGAGAATGTTGAATCTAAACCACCCAAAGAACCTCAACAAGCAGATTATTCATATGTTTTAACAAGCACCATAGCTCAAACAAAAAGTGCTCAAAAGACAAATAAAATTGTTACTGTTACATCTTCATCTTTAAGTTCAAGAAAAGCAGTTGTGCAATATTTTGTGAAAAGTGGGAATCAATGGGTTGAAAAAATGAAGGTTAATGGACAATTAGGTAAAGCAGGTATGGGGCAGGGAAGTGAAAATTCTACGAGAACACCTATTGGAACATATCATTTTACACATGCATATGGTCTAAAAAATAATCCAGGTAGTTTAATGTCATATACAAAAATTAATGAGCATCATTATTGGTGTGGGCAACAGTATTATAATCAGTTTGTTGATGATACGATTATGGATCATAGCCAATGTTCTTTATCAAATGATGAACATTTAATGGATTATCCAGGCAGTTATAATTATTTTGCATCATTTAACTACAATTCTTCCAATGTCCCAGGTGTTGGATCAGCTTATTTCCTTCATTGTTCTAAAGGAAGTTATACAATGGGATGCGTAGCTATTCCAGAAGCAAAGATGGTTTATCTTTTACAAAATATTGATACATCAACAATAATGATTATTGATCAAGTTCAAAAAGTGACTAATCATTAAAATATATCTCTATAGAATGATTTTCTGTAGAGATATTTTATTATTGTGTTAGAAAATGATTTGTTGTTTTAAATAAATATAATAAATAAAATTTTAGTTTTTTAAAACTTTTTATTTCTAAAAATGGTTAATAGGGTGA
Source organism: Candidatus Stoquefichus sp. SB1 (assembly GCF_001244545.1). NCBI lineage: Bacteria > Bacillati > Bacillota > Erysipelotrichia > Erysipelotrichales > Erysipelotrichaceae > Candidatus Stoquefichus > Candidatus Stoquefichus sp. SB1. The sequence continues at coordinate 151,348 of NZ_LN852696.1, forward strand.
GGAGGGGAAACATGAAGGAAAAATATTATATTAAGCGCATCCAAAAAGGTGATCACCGTGCTCTTGATGAATTCATAGAAATTCTTTATCCTCAGGTTTATGCTTTTATTGATCGTAAAGTTAAAGGTGAAGATATTGCAAAGGATTTAACGCAGGATGTTTTTATACGTTTTATTCGTGCTTTACCTACATATCAAAGTGAAGGAAGGGTTTTAAATTATTTGTATAAAATATCAAGTCATGTTTGTTATAGCTATTATAAGCGTTTTAGAGGTCATCTATTATTAGAGGATGAATTGGTTGAAGATAAGCATATTGATGTTCATGAAACAATTATGAAACAGTTTGAAGAAGATGCTTTAAAAAAAGCAATTTATCAATTAAAGCCCGTTCAACAAGATGTTATTATTTTGAAATATATTGAACAATATACTTTTAAAGAAATTGCCTCTATCTATAATTTGAGTGTTTCAACAATTAAATCAAGACATTATCAGGCACTTATAAAACTAAAAAAAATACTAGAAGGAGATGATGAAAATGAATATTGATTTAGAAGCATTACATGAAACTCAAGAAGCATGTCATCAAGAATTAGATAAAGTTATAGAAAAATATAATATCAATCATTTTCAATTGTTATATCAGTATATAATCAAAGAGTTTAAAATCCAATTTATTTTTGCCTTTATAGGAATGATTATAGTTTGTACTTTATCATATTTAATGAAAGAATTATCTTTAATGTGTGTAATAGTCTATTTTTTGTTTTTGGGATGTATGGCTACGATAGAACATATTAAAAACGACCTCTACCATATGAAAGAATTAATTGCAGTTTCTTATATACAAGAGGGAAGAAGTTTTTTATATCGAAGTATTATCATGGGAGGATTTCAACTATTAATGTTTATATGTATGTGCAGTATCTTGCCTCTTGATAAAGTATTGTTTATGAAAACGATTCTATATGCATTGCTGCCAGTTTATATTTCGCAAATCATTTGTATGTATTTTATAAAATATATTACTAATGTTTTTGTAGTTTTGGTTGGGTATATGAGTTTTTATCTTATGATTCTTATTGGTTTTGAATATTATCAAATTACAAATTTTATGAGTATATCATCTTGTTTAATATGGATTGCACTGATATTGATTGTCTATGTTGTGAATACAACATTTATTTATAAGAAAAAAATAGAAGGAGATATTGTATGGAATTAGTCTTAGAAAATATGAATAAAAAATATAAAGAATGTTATGCTGTTAAAAATGTTAATGTTACTTTAAGACCAGGGATACATGCTCTTTTGGGAGCAAATGGAAGTGGAAAAACGACTTTAATGAGATTGATCTGTGGACTGTTGAAAGGACAGGGTTCAGTCCATTTTGATGATATTGATATGAATAGCGAATATGAGACTTTTGCATCACATCTTGGCTATATGCCTCAACATTTTGGATATTATCCTCATTATACAGTAAAAGAGTTTTTAGAATATATGGCAATTGTTAAGAATCTTAATAGTGATTATAGTCAAAAACGAATCCAATTATTGAGTGAGAAACTTGGATTAAGTGATAAGTTAAATCAAAAAATGAAAACTTTATCAGGAGGAATGTTGAGAAGAGTAGGAATTATTCAATCTTTACTCAATGAACCGGATATTTTGATTTTAGATGAACCAACAGCAGGATTGGATCCTAAGGAGCGAATTATTTTTAGAAATTTAATTGCCTCATTATCTACATCAACAATTGTTTTATTATCAACACATATTGTGAGTGATATTGAATCAATTGCAGATGATATTTTAATTATGAAAGAAGGGGAGATTATTATGCATGGTGCTTATGATGAATTATTAAAGATTATTGATGGTAAAGTTTGGGAAGTGAATGTTCCCCATCAAGATGCAGCATTGTTTATGTCAAAATATCGTGTTGTGAGAAGTCATCATGTGGCAAATCAGGTCAATATGCGCATTGTGAGTGACCATCAACCTCATCCTGATGCTTTAAGTGTTTCTCCTGATTTAGATGATTTATATCTTTATTATTTTGCGGAGGAAATGCCTTATGAAACGTCTCATAAAAAGTGAACTAGTAAAGTTGTTGAAAAGTAGGACACATCTCATCTTGATTATCTTATTAACATTATCAACAGTTATTCTTACGTATTTATCATTTAAAGACTATGGTCGACTATATGATGATTTAAAATACTATGAAAATTTTTCTGGTGATAAAATCGACTCAATAAGTGCTGCGAAGATTGTTGATGAAACATTGCATCAATATGCTGGAAAATGGTCAGAGAATACATATCAACAGATAAAAAAAGATTATTTACAGCTTGTTTCAAAGTATCCTCGTCAAATCATTAATGATGAGGCTATGAAAAAAGTATATGGTGATAATTATAAACCAATTATGGATAAATCATTAGCAGGCGAATTAACAGAAGATGAGTTTGAGCATTACATGTCAACAGTAGATGCGTCTAGAGGATATAGTTTGTATGGTGATGAAGAGGGACATTGTCATATTCAACTTTATTATAATGAAGATGGGATTTATCATTTATTATCTTTGATTTATACATCACCTTATTTTGTAGAAGAAAATGATGCAAGCCAAACGTTTGATACTGTTTGGGAAGAAAATGATTATATTTTCAAACATGGAGAACAGTTAGTAAAAGATAATTATTCTTATGAAAACTCCAATTCACAGCAACTTATTCTACAAGATTATTTGATATCACAAGTTCATAAATTACCTCAAACATTTGATAGTGTTGTTCCTAATAACTTATTTTTAAAAGCGTTAAGAAATATTTTATGGGCACCATTATTTGTTGTCATTATTCTATTGGCTAATGTCTTTGGCATTGAAAAACAGTATAAGATGGATGAGATTATTTATCCTACAAGTTCTTCTAAACATCAAATAACAATTGCGAAACTCATTACAGGAACTTGTTTAGGTATAGGAATTGTATGGCTACAACTCCTTGTATGTTTTCTTGTTTCATCTTTCATTCTACCTATTCATACATGGAATATCGTCATCATAAATATGGCTTCTTCTTTTTTTATAGATTGGGGTCAGATGTATATTCCTTATACTTACTTAACTGTCGTAGTATTCTGTTTTCTATTGACAACAGTAGGAAGTTTTGCTATTTCATTAATAACTTTGGGAATTTCATATTTAACGAAGAGCCGTTTTATTGTTGTGATTGTGATGACTGTTTTTATAGTATTAAGTTGGTTTATCAAGAGAATGACATTTATACCTACATTATTGAAAACGTTTATGCCATTTAATATGTTATCTTTCTTAGATTATTTTTATGGTTATACTGCTGAGCAAGGATATCCATATTTCATTTTTCATAATAGTGTTATTCCCTATCGTACAATTGTGATTGTTGGGTGGAGTCTGATAGGTATACTCATTGTTTGGATGCTGATTAGACAAGCACGTAAACCAGCTATTGATTAGTAAGGAGTGATTGTATGAAAAGATTAATAATAAGTGAATCAAAAAAATTATGGAAAGGACGAAAAATTTGGATAAGTGTTGTTGGTATTGTATTGTTAAGCGTTTATATGTGCTTTCAGGTCTACTATTCTCATGATGAACTCCAACCAATTTTATATAGTCTCAAAAATGAGCAGGGAAAGATTATAGACGTTATGGATTTGATTAGAGATAGAGATCAGATAATACATCAATATGCAGGTATATGGAACCAAGAAAAAGAAAATCTCATCATTAAAGATTTAAAGGAAAGATTAGCTCAGTACCCAAGAAATCAATTAGATAATCAAGCAATGGAAAATGAATATGGGCCAAATTATATGATGTATTTAAAAAAAGAAGAAACAGTTGGTTTAAATGAAGCAGATATTGAACAAATAACGAATGAAATAGGAAAGGTTCCCAATTATCTAGGGGAAGGTGAAAATATCCTATTAAGGAGAATTTATACTAATGATTCCTATCGACAATATTTATCTTATATTTATACAGGTAATTTTATGTTTCATGAAAATTTTGATGAAAATATTTTTGATGAATGGAATACCTATCTTATTTCTCCGACAGTAGAAAAAGTAAAAGAAGAAAATTGGGAGTATGAAAGTGTAAGTCAAAATCTAAACTTATCAATAACTCAACGAAATATTTATCAGGATTATTTGATGGATCAAATTAAGCAGTTACCTAAACAATATGATAGTGGACTTCCTAATCAATATATGCTTGCTGCATTATCAGAGGTTTTGTTGTTACCTTTATTTGTTGTAATTATTTTATTAGCGAATATATTTTCTATTGAAAAAGAGCAAAAAACTGATCAAATCATCTATCCAACAAGTGCTTCTCAACGTAAAATAACAATTGCAAAACTTTTATCAGGATATTTCTTTGCGATTGGTCTTATGTTATTGCCTATACTTATTGTTTACATGTTTTCAACCATTGTTTTTCCAATTCATTGTTGGGATTTATTGGTGACATTGTTAGATTTTAAAAGTATTGATTTACTGATTCCAACAACTTATCTAACATTATTAATAAATGCTATTCTACTGAGTCTTATTTCAACTATTGCAATTGCAACATTAACTATGTTCTTATCTTACTTTATGAAGAATCGATTTGTTGTGATTGTTATGATGTTTGTATTTATGTTAGTAGGAATGGTGACATCTGTCATATATATACAAGCGGACTGGTTTCATATTTTTAGTTTTTCACATCCTTTTTGTATGGTTCTCTATCAGTCTTATTTTTCACAAACAAGTATGTTATGGGGAATGCCCATTGATTTTGGTGTTCCATATCTTTTTAATGAAACAATGGTTATACCAGTCCGTTGGATTGTTATGGGAGGATGGGTTATTTTATCATTGTTTCTTTCTTCATGGATATATATAAATTCAAGAAAAATATTATTATTAAAATTTTCACAAACTTGATAAGAAAACTCCCAATGGATTAAGTTTGTTTTTGCTAAAAATGTTTTTATTTATCATGTTGTTTTTGTGGCGTTGCCAAGTAGGATTTGATATAATTAAAACAAGAGGTGAACAATATGGATTATAATACAAATTATGAAAGATGGCTTAATCATCCTGCTGTAGATGATGCCATGAAAGTTGAACTTGCAAGTATGGGAGAAAAGGAAAAAGAAGATGCCTTCTATACGAATGTAGAATTTGGAACTGCTGGAATGAGAGGAATTTTAGGTCCAGGAACAAATCGTATGAATATCTATACAATTCGAAAAGCAAATGTTGGATTTGCCAAATATGTTTTGGGACTAGAAAATGGTAAAGAAAGAGGAATTGCCATTGGCTATGACAACCGTCATATGTCTTATCGTTTCGCAATAGAAAGTGCTAAAGTTTTAGCAACTTATGGAATCAAATCTTATATTTTTGAAAGTTTAAGACCAACTCCAGAATTATCTTTTGCTGTAAGATATTTAAAATGTGCTGGTGGAATTATGATTACGGCTTCACATAACCCTAAAGAATATAATGGCTATAAGGTTTATGATGATACAGGATGTCAATTGATTCCTGAATGGGGAGATATTGTTGTTAAGTATGTTAATGAAGTTGAGGATGAATTAGATGTAAAAGTTTGCAGCAATGAAGAAGCTTATCCATATATGACATGGATTGGTGAAGAAGTTGATGAAGCTTACTATAAAGAAGTTATGGGAATTGAAATTAATCCTGGTATGGATAAGAGCGGTTTTAAAATTGTCTTTTCACCACAACATGGAACAAGTAATATTCCTGTAAGAGAATGTCTAGGACGTTTGGGATATGATGTAGTACCAGTATTAGCTCAATGTGCACCAGATCCTGATTATACAAATACAAAATCACCTAATCCTGAAGTTGATATGGCATATGAACTTGCGATTATTAAAGCAAAAGAAGTCAATGCTGATGTTGTTGTCATTTGTGATCCTGATGGAGATAGATTAGGAGTTGTTGCTAAACATGATGGTAAATATGTTTTAATGAGTGGTAATCAGTCTGCTGCTGTTTATTTGGAATATATTTTAAGTCAGATGAAGGAAAAAGGAACTTTGCCTGATAATGCTGTTATGTATAATACAATCGTTACTTCTGATTTGGGTGAATTAGTTGCAAGAAGTTATGGTGTTGATGTAGAAAAAACATTAACAGGATTTAAGTTTATTGGTGATAAGATTAGAAAATATGAAAAGACAGGTGAAAAACAATTTGTCTTTGGTTATGAAGAATCTTATGGTTGTGTGATTAAGGATTTTGTTAGAGATAAAGATGCTGTTCAAGCTGTTTTAACAGCTGCAGAAGCAGGTAATTACTATAAGAAACAAGGTAAGGATTTAGTAGATGTTTTAAATGAACTTTATGCAAAACATGGAACATTTAAAGAAACACAAATTGCTTTATCTAAAGCTGGAGCTGCTGGAGCTGCAAGAATCAAAGAAATTATGGATAATTTAAGAAAAGATGCACCTACTGAAATTGGTGGTGTGAAAGTTGTAGCTTCTGAAGATTATCAAACAAGTTTAAGAAATGAAAATGGTGTAGAAATAACTATTGATTTACCTAAATCAAATGTCTTGAAATATTATTTAGAAGATGGTTCATGGATTGCTGCAAGACCTAGTGGAACTGAACCAAAGTGTAAATTCTATTTCTCAATTAAGGGAACAAATGCTGAAGATGCAGCAAATAAAACAGAAGTATTCCATAAAGCAATGATGGACATTATTGGTGAGTAAAGCAGAGGCGTTGAGTTTATTCAACGCTTTTCTTATATATGTAAATAGGAGGAATAAATAATGATACATTTTGAAAGAGAAGTTACTGATCCACAATTAATTAATGAAATGTTGAAGATATTTCATCATGTCAATATTGGAATAAATGGAGAAGATGGATTTCCATATGTTGTGCCATTAAATTATGGTTATGAAATCAAAGATAATAAACTTTTTGTTTATACTCATTTTATGAAACGGGGTTATAAATTGGATTTGCTTCGTAAAGATCCTAGAGTTTGTTTAGAATTTAGTGCATTTCATGACTTCCCTAATTGTCAGTATAAAAGACATTATCATGATTATCGCAGTGTGATTGCTAAAGGGATTATGAAAATTATTGATGGGAATGAAGATTATGAAACATTTTTAAAAGGGTATAATCTATTGTATACTTGCAATAATAGAACTATCAAACCATTAGAGGAAAGACAAAGTATTCCACCAATGTACATTGGGGTCATTGAATGTCATATGCATGATGTGACCGCCAAGTCTGAGTTTCCTTTGAGAACTGTGGAGGATGTTCCTTTTTTAGATGTTTATTCAATGGAAAAAGATGATGAACCATTTGATATTTCTGATATACTTGAAAACAAGAAAAAATGATTGAAAAGTTGGTTAATCCAACTTTTTTCTTTTTACACTTCGATTACACATTGCATTGTTAAGATATGTTTGAAGGAAGTGAGAGATATGTATAAAATATTGATTATAGAAGATGAATATCATATTAGAAATATTATTAAAGAATATTTTTCTTTGAATCATTTAGAAGTTATTGAGGCATGTAATGGTTATGAAGCATTAAATCTTATGAATGAGTCAATAGATCTCATTTTATTAGATATTATGATGCCAGGTATTGATGGATATGAGGTTTGTAAGTTGTTACGTGAAAAAACAAAGAAGCCATTGCTTTTTATCAGTGCCTTATCAGAAGATGAAAATCAACTCAAAGCTTATCAGTTAGGGGCTGATGATTATATCACCAAACCTTTTAAGCCTTCTATTCTTTATGCAAAGTGTATGGCAATGATAAAAAGGGACCAAAAGATAGAACAGGAAATCATTACATTGGGACATATTCAATTAGATAAAACAAATCACTTGCTTATTGTTGATAATCAATCGATAGAATTATCTCATAAAGAATATGAATTACTTGTTTATCTTTGTGAACATCCTCAGCAATTATTGAATCGTGATCAAATATTGAATAAAATATGGGGTTATGATTATTATGGAGATGGTAGAGCAGTTGATACTTATATTAAAAAACTGAGAAAGAAATTAGGAATATATGCATGTTATATTCAAACAGTTATTAAAACAGGATATATGTTAAAGGTGGTGAGTGATGATGAAATTATTCAAACCAACACTAGGTAAGAAAATATTTTTATTACTTTTGGTTAGTTTTTGTTTTGTGAATATCCTTAATGTTTTTTTGGATTTTGATAGAGAGAAAAGTCATGCTTATGAAAATTTAGAAAATTCTTATATGCAGGTTTTGGCTAATCAGTTACAAGTGGATTATTCTGATCATTATAATCAATTGGATACATCTTTTTTTAAGACAGTTAATCGTACTTTAAATCAAAAAAATCAAATGGATTATCCAAATGTACTTGTTCTTGATCAAGATTTTCAAATGGTTTATAACCAACATGAACAAATCGTTCCTTATCTCTGCTTATCTAAATCATCCAAACAAGATGAAAAAACATATTATCAGTTTACATGTACTTTTCAATTATCTGCATTAGATCAAGTGGCGAGAAAAGAGTTAGAAGAAACATTACAAAAAAAATTTACTGGTGATACATTTGAAGTTCAAATTGCTTCACAAAAGTATGACCAAATAAAAAATGAATCTACATCTATGGTTAATAATGATCTTTCGTATTTAGCTATTGATGACTATGTCTTTTTTGATCAAAGAAAAGATGATGAGAGTATTGAGAAATTGAACTTTGCTAGTTATGAAAGTTCTCAAATTTATATGGGCACAGATAAAATTCATCCAAGGAATAATGAGATTGGCTATCATGAATTGAATTATCAGGAAATAAGAGATAATGTTCTCAAAAGTTTAAAAGAATCTCTACCGACAATGACGACTGAATCCTTTTCTTTACAAAATTTATTTGAAGAAGATGGAACATTATATAATGTAGTATGTTTACCTTTAATAAAAAAAGATGCTCAAATAAATGAGGATAATGAATATGATGTTCATAATATAGGCGGTTATCTTGTTTACTATAATTATGATTATCATGCTATGGATAGAATAATGGATAATGTTATTTTGTTTAAAATTCCAACTTATGGTGTTTCATTTGTATTTATTATCGTTTTATGTTTATTATTATCTTACATGTTCACAAAACGTATAAAAAAAATTAGTAAAAGCACTTTAGCTATTGCAAATAATCAATTTGATATCCATCTTGATGAAAAGTCAAAAGATGAGTTGGGTTTATTATCACACAATATTAATAACATGAGCCAACAATTATCACAAACAATGAAACAACTTCATAATGAAATAGAGCATGTTAAAAAACTTGAATCTGTAAGGAAGGAGTTTATAGCTAATTTTACACATGAAATAAAAACACCATTAGGGATTATTAATGGATATATTGAATTGATTGAAGTTGTTGAGGATGAAAAGAAAAAGAAGGAATATTTAAACGCGATTGAAGAGGAAGTCAAACGTATTGATGAACTTGTGAAAGCAATGCTTAATTTATCAAGATTAGAGTCGGGGCATGTTGAATTAAATATTCAAAGTATTGATTTAGAGGACTTGTTATCTTCTGTTATTGATTCATTTGCACCTTTATTAGAAAAGAAAAATATTCATATAAGAATAGGAGGAGAATTTGAAAATATTCAAGCAGATATTTTTGAATTACAGATGGTTTTAATGAATTTTATTAGTAATGCCATTAAACATACAAATCAAAATGGTTATATTTATATAACTTATCAGCATCCTGTTCTTAATATTGAAAATGAAGGAGAGCATTTAACAAAGGAACAAAAAGAGACTATTTGGGATACGTATGTTTCAAGTGATCGTGAAGGGACTGGACTAGGGCTTGCTATATGTAAGACAATTTTAGACCTGCATGAATTTGGGTATAATGTTATGAATACAGATAAGGGTGTACAATTTCAAATCAATTTCAACACTTCTCGTTGAGAAGTGTTTTAAAATAAGTTATTTTATGATTCTTGACAAAAACCGATATTTATCTTGCAACAATAGCTATCCTCCACTATAATTAAATATCATGGAGGTGTTTTGTGATGAATAAAATTTTAGGAATTATTTTGCCATATTTGATGGTTGCATTTATAGGTGTTATGCAATTTGTAACACTGCCTCAAAAACTTGTGTTAGAAGCACTTGTCATAGGTATTATTATTAGTTTATGGTTTTTATGTTTACAAAAATCAGAAGGAACAGTTATGATGAAGTTAGGAATGATATTAAATCTTGTTATTTTTGTGGTAGCGTTAATTCTTGGCATTTCAAATCTTCATTTAGATATTCTCACAGATTTTACACCAATCCTTGCCCTTTTATCAGGTTGTGAATGTGTTGGATTATATATTGTTTCTCATAATAAAACAGCATTAACTATGACATATAAATATTCATATAGAAATAGAAGAAGGAGATACTTTTAAAATATTTAAAGGTATTTTTTTATTTGGGTTTTCAATAGAAAGATGAACTTGAGACAAATTTGAGACAAACGACAACTGTTTCTATGATACAATAATCATGTTGCTGGAACTCCGCAATAAAGGAGGTGATAGCCATGTTAATTGAAGTGATTATATCCTTACTCACAACTATTATAACATCTGTAATTGCAGGCGTGCTGGTCTATTACATATGTAAGTGGCTTGATAGAAAATGAGGATAAATCCAGTAATAAGCACAAAAAAACCAGAAGCGGCAACTTCTGGTTTTTCCTTTGCCATGTTATCCATGACTATATCCTTGTCACTAGTATCATACTACAATACTAGCGATATTTCAAGTATAACATTTATTGTTTGTTTTATTCATTACATGAGAAGAAAATTGAGACAAAGTTGAGATAAATCACAACTGTTTCTATGATACAATAATCATGTTGCTGGAACTCCACAACAAAGGAGGTGACAGTCATGTTAATTGAAATGATGGTGTCTATACTCATAACTATCACAACATCTGTAATTGCAGGCGTATTGATCTATTACATATGTAAGTGGCTTGATAGAAAATGAGGATAAATCCAGTAATAAGCACAGAAAAACCAGAAGTAGCCGCTTCTGGTTTTTCCTTTGTCATGTTATCCATGATAGTGTCAATACACTAGTATAATACTACAATACCAGTGATATTTCAAGTATAACATTTATTGCTTGTTTTATTCATTGTTATATAATGAGAATTCTACACCCTTTGAAATATGTAAATAGTAAACGATGGCTTTGACATCTTGTTTATACATGTCTTTAAGAACTTTTTGATAATAATTTAACTGAACTTTATGTTTTTCAATTAATGCCTGTTCACTATTTTTTTGAGAAATACGATCTGTTTTATAATCAAGAACATAAAGTTGATTTTGATAGACAAAGACTAAGTCAAAAATACCATGTATGACTTGATCAAGCTCTTTATCATAATAAGAAAATGACTTTTCTTTATAGATGTATGATGCATTTTGAATCATTTGGTAATAATCACTTTCAATAAAACCTTGTAGTTGTTTTTGATAGCTAAGGAGAACTTCTTTGCCTTCTTCACTACATAATTTTTCATCATATAATTGTTCAATTAATTCCTTAACATGATCTTCTTGAAATGATAAATGACTTAACAAAAGATGGACAAGCGTTCCTTTGTCTGTAGCAGTCATTAACGATGTATCTTCATCATGTGATAATGAAAGATAATGATCATCAGCAATGGCTTGAAGTTGAGTCACCGACATTGTTTTGTTTTTTTCTAAATCATATGGATATTGGAAATCACGATAGTGTTCTTGTAAACCTCCATTGATTGTTAGACTTTCTTTTTGACGTTTAGGAATCAACTGTTCAATACTATGATCGTCAGTCAAAGATAAACAAAACATTGCGTGTTCAGTTGAATCAAAAGTCATTTGTTTTTCAAAATGATATCTTTGTAATAATTGTGCTCTTGGTTTCAGTTGTTCAATTTGTAGACATTGTTCAATAATATGAGGATGACGCAAGATTGCTGAAAGAGTCCAAGACAAATAATTATTTGTTTTACGTAAACGATCATACAATAAGATAGTCCCGGCATTTTCACGATGATAAATATCAGGGCTTTCATTAACCAAGAGTTTTTCTTGTAATGCAGCAATCTCATCAATACTTTTGAGAACCCCTGTGAGAATTAACTTATGAGAAGCACGTGTTAAAGCAACATAGAAAATACGCATTTCTTCATTAATAGATTCATCTAACTGACGTCGAGCAATCATATTTCGATAACAGTTTTCATACTCAACAATCATCTGATTGATTGTCTCAGTATCTTTTTTGACGCGTGGTTTTAATGCAATACCGAGACGTTTATCAATCATCATACGTTCTTTACTATCTTGGGTATTGAATTGTTTATGCATGTTACAAACAAAAACAATTGGGAATTCTAAACCTTTTGATTTATGAATGGTCATGAATTCAACAACATTATCACTACCAGAAGAAGATTGAGCAGGCGCAAAATCTGATGAATTCTTTAAAGTTTCAATTAAATCAGGAAGATAAGGACTTTGTTCTTGGGTTTGAAGAACAATTTCTAAAAATAAATCAAGATTTGCTTTTCGCTGTGCACCATTAATCAGTTTTGTGACAAAAAGAGGGTAATCAGTTAAACGATAAATCTCTTTTAAAACATCATAAGGTGTATGCGTATAACTATATAATCTGAGTTGCTCGAATATTTCTAAGAAAGCTATAATCTGTTGATGAGAAGAAGTCTTCAAACATTCATAAAGGGATATATCTTTTTGATCAATTCTGATTTGAGCAATTGTTTCCATGTCAATATGACTGATTGTATAGGGCTGTCTTAAAATACTCAACAAGGCAATATCATCATAAGGATGTGCCAACCCTTGTAAAAACGTCATCATATTTTCTATTTCATTAGAATTCATAAGACCTTGTGATAAAACAATATGATTAGGAATTTGATACAAATCAAAAACTTTCTTAAATGTTAAAAAAGAAACTGTTGAACGCATCAAAACAACCATATCCTTAAAATCAACAGGTTTATCCTTAATCTTCATATCTTGCTTTAATTTTAATATCTTTTGAGCAACCATGTGTGCTTCATATTGTTCTTTATCCAAAGCAGAAGCAGGATTATAAATGTCAATCAATACTTCAGTCGCAAGATGTTTTTCAGTAAAAAAACGAGCTCTCGCACTTTCTTTTTGGTTGTTTTCTTTACCGACATAATCATAATTCAGTCGCGCACTATCATCTAAATAATACTCTAAACCACCAATATCTTTATCCATAATTTGATTAAAGATATAATTAATAGAATCTAAAACAATCTTAGAAGAACGATAATTAAAAACCAAATCAATTCTTCTTGTCTGTGTTTGATTGCATTCTTCATCAGATAATGAGAAAGTATCATATTTATCAGAAAAGATTTGTGGATCAGCTTGTCTAAAACGATAAATGGATTGCTTCATATCTCCTACCATAAACAAAGGAATATGTGGTTTTTGATACTGGGATATCTTTAATAACAAAGATTCTTGAATTTGATTTGTATCCTGATATTCATCAACCATAATTTCCTTTAAACGGTGATACAAGACGTCAACAATTCCATATTGAGGTTCTAATAACTGATGTGCATATCTTTCTAAATCAGAGAAATCTAACTGATTTAATTGTCTCTTCCTTGCCTGATAAGCCTCTTGAAATTGATTTAATAAATTCCCTTGACTTATCAATATATCAATCGCCTGATAACTTATTTGTAATTTTTTGACAAAATCATTTGGATCCTCTTCTAAATATGTTTTTACAGATTTATTATAGGAAGAAAGAATATCGGCTTTCATTTTGGTAAATGTTTTTTTGACATCAGGATCAATTTCTTTCCAGTTCATATTGTAAGCTTTTGAAACAGGAGAAGATGCCATAGAAACAAGCGTATCATATGTGATAGGTTGTGAAAAAACTTTGATTCTTTCATCTAAATAATCATAATATGTTTCAAAAGGAATTGGTAATGCCTGATTTTTTTCAGTTTGTTCATCAGGTCTTTCATAGAAATCTATGAGATCATGATTTTCAGCATAATATTTGAGTTCAATTAATTTATTTAATGCCAACACACTTTCGTTATAAAAGATTTGTTTGAGATAGGAAAAGAGTGGCCAATCTTCTAAAGAGGAAGAAAGCGTATCATAGTTTTCTTGCTTCATATGTTCTACAAAGCCATAAAAGTCATCGATGGAATGCGAAAGTTCATCAATCGATAACAACAATGAAGAAAATCCATCAAGTGAATAACCAGGGAAATATAATGATAAAAACTCTTTGATTTGATCATCACGAATCCAATTTTCTAAACATTCCTGAAGGACTTCTTTTTTTATCATAGATGGATCGCTGTTGATTTCAAAGCCTGGCATAACACCAACAAGATAACCATATTTCATTAATAACAGATTACAAAATCCATGAAAGTTTGTCATATATGCATGAGGAAGATAAAGAATTTGCTTTTCTAGATGTTCTTTTAATGTCGCATCAATATCCGTTTTCACAATTTCATGAAGTTCCTCAGATAATCTTTGTTTCATTTCATTACCAGCAGCCTGAGTAAAAGTTAAAACAAGAAAATCAAAAATTTCATAACCTTCTTTTAAAAGTTCTACAATACGACTGACTAAAATCTTTGTTTTTCCACTACCAGCAGGAGCACTGACAAGAATAGAAGCATTTCTTTGCTGGATAGCTTTTAATTGTCCTTCATTAAACGGCATCTTCTTCTCCTCCTAATATTGCATCAATATCTAAAAATTCAACCATTTCATAATCATTATAAAACACATCAAATCCACAAATACTGTGGTATTGACAATAACGGCATGGATTGACACTCGCATGCGTCGCACTTTGGTCACTGCCTTTAGGTGTAATAGAAATGCACCCTTCTAACATTTTGAGATAAAGCGTATAAATATGTTTTTCAATTTCTGCTAATAAGCACTCTAATTGTTGTGGGGTCAAAATTTGCCCTTTGTATTCATTTCTAGACTTAACATAAGTCACATTAATGATATCTGATTTCTTGTCAAATGTTGGGTCCATAGCAGAAATAACAGTATGACTTTCATCATCAACAACATAGCCACCAAAACGATATTGTTTATAAAATTCATTTTCATCAATCGGTTCACTCATATTTTGATTGAGCGAAAGAATACGCTTTTTGGTATTAAAATACAAAACAGCACCAGGATCTTTTTGATATAATTCAGTGACCATTTTTAAATATAATAACATTTGAATATTAAATCCTTGCATTGCAAGATTAATATCTATATCTTTAGCACTTGATTTATAATCGATAATAGAAACATAATTCTGATATTCATCAATACGATCAACAAAACCTTTAAAATGCATTCCTTGAATATCATGCTGGACTTTCTTTTCTTTATCATGAACTTGAAATTGTGAAACCTTTAATTGTCTTTTTAAGACAGTTAAAGTGATTTCTAAATCTTTCTTTAATTGTTCAATAAAATATTGATTGATATAAGAATTAGAAATTTTGGTTTGTAAGTTTTTATCTTGCAAGATATATTGATTCACAACTGTCTCTATATCCATTTGTTGATCAATATTGATAGAAAGGACATAGTGAACAAGACTTCCTAATTCATTGGGTAATAATTGCTGGTCTTTCATAGGATATATACCTAAACCATACTGAATGAAATATTGAAAAGGACATTTATTGTAGGTTTCAATTTGACTGACAGAAAGAGTTGGACTATAAAGTTTCTTAACACTATCATGTGATAACTGGATAGGTTGATTATGTGAATGTATATAGTCTTGAATATTTTTGTTAAGTAATTCTTTATCAGTGACAAGTCCGCCCATGAGATAATAATCATCTAGCGGTAAATAGTGCAGTTCATCAAGTGGCTGTAATGTGAGTAGTGTTGATAATTCTTTATAAAGTGATGATTCTAGTAATGTTTCTCCTGAAAGTGTTTGTTTAGAATATGAAAAAGTCATACTTATAGCGGGTTGCAGTAAGGCTTTTAAAATATCATTATGATGAGCACCAAGTTGTTCAGTTGTATTCAAAAGTGTTGTGATTTGAAGCTTTCGTAATGATTCAATATCTTCATCTAATAATAAACCTGTATCTTTGATAAGGGCAGGGAAAATTGTTTCATTGAGACCTAAGAAAAAAATATGTTGAGGTTTTGCAGTTTTCGCTTTATCAATTGGACATATACTGATTTGATCTCGTGTATGAGAACTTTCCTGATGATTGTTGATATAAGTTGCGATAAAAAAGTCTTTAAATTCCTGTGACGTTATATTATCTTGGTATGCATAAAGGCCTTCTAAATAATCATAGTAATCTTTGTCTAGTTCTTCTTGATGGAGCTGATGGGCAATCTGACTGATTGAAGAATCCTGCAAATGATCAAGAGCTGATAAAATTGTTTGATAACTTTTATCATATAAGCATGGTGTTGTTATTGGTAAAAGATGGGGAATTTGTAGTGTTGTCAAAGTATCAATCAGCAAATGAACATAAGAGGAATTGGGATAAACAATCATAAAATCACAATAATGTAATCCTTCATCAACAATTTTTTGTTGGATTGTATAGATAACTCTTTTGACTTCCTGGTGGGGAGTTGGGGCAACGAATGTGAAATAATGATTATCTATTGAAGGAACTGAATGTGATTGTGTAAAAAGATGTTTTGATAGATGAGTTGCCTGATCAATTGTCAAAGCATCCTTACATAATTCATGGAAAGGGAGATTCATGAGACGAGAATCAGGAAGATGAGTATAAAGCAGTGTGACATCACAATTTACAGCAAGATGGTGGATAATCATCTGTTTTGTAGCTTCTATGTGGTGATCAGCTTCTATATAGATATGTTGATAGGGTGAATAAAAATCTTGTTGATTAAGAAGACTCTCAGATGTGATATGAGTGAAATCACCACAATGGTTTTTGAGTGCCTGATATAAGTGCATAAAATCTTTAAGTTTAGGATTTTGAATGTTTTCTTTAGAATAAATTGTATGATTAAGATCGTAAGCTTTCATTAAAGGGATAAACTTATCAATTAATGGATAAGGCTGATTATCAGAAAAGCAATGAAATTGATGAGTCTTTAAAATATCACGAAGATAATAGACCCACTCAGTATGAGTGAGGACATGATGTTTTGTAAGATGATTTTCAATGATTAATTGCTGAATGAATTTTGACCATGACATAATCTCAATATTGACAAGACAATGAGTATGTTCAAAAAATAATTGTTCAACAACATAAGGATCTTCAGCTACAAATTGATATGTTTCAAAAGGATGCTTCATGGCTTCCATGTAACATTCCTTAACCATTTCTTTTAATTTATAAGAATAATTTAAACCATTAATAATACGCATACAATTCACCTCTTGTCTATTATACATGAAAATAGAGAGAAAGAAAAAGGAAGTTTATAAGATTGGGTACAAAGAAAAAACAAAAGCTTTCCAATTTATTTATTAATAAAAAGGATAAACAAAATAAATGTAAAACATTGCAAGAATGAGAAAATAAAAAATTTTTATGTAATCCCCACTTTATATGATGTAAAAAGGTGTTTTTAAGTTCGATTTCTGAATGCATCGTTAAAAATATTGATATATTTATCTATAATTTTATTGATATATTTTAAGACATAGAGTATACTAATATTGAAAGAGGTGATAATATGGATATCTTAGGTGCTTTAAAAAATACTGTTTCTATTTCTTTATTTAATAAAGGACAAGCGAGTAAGATTTTTGATAGTGTAAGAAAAACAGGAATAAAAATAGTTATGAAAAACAATAAACCTGAATGTGTGCTTATGTCTCCTGAAGATTATGTCAAGATGATTGATCAGTTAAATGATGCTAAACTCTTAATGCTTGCTAATGAGAGAATGGCAAAAGTTAATCCAGAAAAAATGATGACTCAAAAGGAATTTGATGAGAAATATGGAATAATGGAATCTGATCTTCAAGGATTTGATGAGGTAGAATTTGAATGATAAAGTGGGATGTTGTATATCTAGAGGAGGCTGAGGAGGATTTTAAAAAACTAGATGGTAGTCAAAAAAAATTAGTTCGTAAGGCATTAGAGAAAATTGCCTCAAACCCTTTAAGTATTAATGAAGGTGGATATGGCAAACCATTAGGAAATAAAAATAATAATGATTTATCTGGTTTTTTAAAAGTAAAATTAAAATCAGCAGGAATAAGAATAGTATATAAGGTTGTAAAAACTGAAAACTCTATGACAGTAATAGTAATAGGTGCAAGAGAAGATAATGAAGTATATGATATTGCTAAAAAAAGAGCTGATAAATTAAAGTTATAACTTGAAGGTGGAAATATTTTTACTTAAGGGTATGAACTTAAGAAATATTCTTATTATTCTGTTATGAATCTGTATCCAATAAAAAAGAGCATAAAAGCCCCCGTTCAATTATTCTGTTTTTTGAAAACTATTGAATTATTGTTGATAATATTGTACTGTTGTTTTGAACAGCAGGGAATCATCTGATTCTCTTTACAACAGCTAGATTAGTGATTGGTTGTCACAAATCTGGCTTTTCTTTTTGCGACTGGAGAGATTCGTGAAATACTGTGCATCAACTGTTATTTCTTTTTTTTGAATATATGTATATTGATTTTTTACAACTCTCACATCCATTAGAGAAAAGGATAGAAAAAAACATGAACTTAAGAAATATTTTTAAGTTCATGCCATTGTAATAAATAAAAGTCTTGGGTTCATTATAATTTTTCACATTCTTCTAGCCATGCTTGAACATTGGCATCACTAGGCATTCTTAAATCTCCTCTTGGACTTAATGCGACACTTCCTACCTTTGGTCCATCAGGGATACAAGAGCGTTTGAATTGTTGTGTAAAGAAACGGCGGTAGAATAATGTCAACCATTTCTTGATTGTTGCCTGATCATATTTGTCTTGATATGCTAAATGAGCTATACGATAAAGTTTACGTGGTTCATAGTGGAATCTCACATGATGATATAAGAAGAAATCATGAAGTTCGTATGGACCAACAATATCTTCTGTCTTTTGGACAATTTCATTATCTTTTGCAGGCAATAATTCAGGTGAAACAGGAGTATCTAATATATCTTGTAAAACAGCTTCAAGTGGCTGACCTTTATAAAGTGAGGAAACATAGTCTACTAAATATCTGACTAATGTTTTAGGAACGGAAACATTGACAGCATACATGCTCATATGATCACCGTTATAAGTTGACCATCCTAAAGCAACTTCTGATAAATCTCCAGTCCCAATGACAATCCCACCTTCTTGATTCGCAATATCCATAAGCACTTGTGTTCTTTCTCTAGCTTGAGAATTTTCATAAGTGACATCATGAATATTTTCATCATGGTGAATATCATGGAAGTGCTGTTTAACAGCATCACTAATATCAACAGTTAATGACGTCACTTTTAATTCTTCCATCATTTTTAAGGCGTTATTTTTCGTTCTTGATGTTGTTCCAAAACAAGGCATTGTTACAGCTATAATATCTTTAGAAGGATATCCTAATTTTTGATAAGCCATGCTGGCAACAAGTAAAGCAAGCGTTGAATCTAAGCCTCCTGATATACCAATCACAACTTTTTGAATATGAGCAGCTTTTAATCTTTGAATCAATCCATGCATCTGAATATCAAAGACTTCTTTACAACGCATAGCACGTTGATTGCTGTCGCTAGGAACAAATGGATAAGGATCATAATAACGTTCTAATTCTAAATCTTCTGTATCTATTTCAAAAGGAATGTAAAGATAATCATCATTTTTTGTAGCATATGTGGTCATTTCTATTCTTTCACTAACAAGTTTATCTAAATCTAAATCAGAATAAATCAATCCTTCTTCATATTGAATGGCTTCTTCTAGAAGACTACCATTTTCAGCAATAATATGATGATTACTAAATACAACATCAGTTGTAGATTCACCTAAACCAGCATTACAATATGCATAGCCGCAAATGAGTTTCGCACTATGAGAAGAAACAAGGAGACGACGATAATCTGATTTTGATGTTAAATCATTACTTGCAGAAGGATTTAAAATTAAAGTGGCTCCATTTAAACAATGTTTGCTGCTAGGGGGAATAGGTGCCCATAAATCTTCACAAATTTCAACTGCTATTTTTAAATGCTGTTGATGAAAAGCTTCAAAAATAATATCAGTTCCAAATGGATAATATTCACCATTGATCATAATTTCAGTGGTTTTTTGTGGAGCACTCGCAAAGTGACGCCCTTCATAAAATTCATGATATGTAGGAATATAAGTTTTAGGAACAACTCCTAAAATTTGCCCTTCACATATAACAATAGCACAATTATAAAGTTTATTCATATGAACTAAAGGTGCCCCTATGACTAATAATAAATCTAATTCATATGTTGCATCTAAAATATAATCAATTTGTTTATTGATTTCATTTAAAACTCTTTTTTGAAAAAATAAATCTTCAATTGTATATCCTGTTAAACACAATTCAGGAAACAACAAAACCTTGACATGTTCTTGAACTGCTTTTTGAGCATATTCTACAATATGCTTTGCATTTTCTTTAACTTGTCCTAGCTGTATATCAAAACTAGCACAACCAACTCTTACAAATCCATCTTTCATATGATTACCTCCAATTGTTAATTATTATAACATATTCTCATTATAAACAAAAATGAAGATTATTATAAATCATGTTGACAAATAGATATAGCTGTGTTACTGTATTAGTGTATTAATACAGTAAGGAGTGGTTGTATGAATAATTTCAATGCTAATGCTCCCATATATCTTCAGGTTGTTGAAGATATAAAAATTAAAATTATGAATGGAACATTACGACCAGGAGATAAAATCTCTTCAGTTAGAGAATTAGCTTTAGAATTAGAGGTCAATCCTAATACAATTCAAAGAGCATTCTCAGAACTAGAACGTGAAGGTTTTATTCGTACTGAAAGAGCAGTTGGTAGATTTGTTGCTGATAATCTGCAACTTATCAATGAATGTAAGCAAAAACAAATTAGGGATAATGTACATGTGTTTATTGAACAAATGCAGATACTCGGTGTGAGTAAAGAAGACATTGTCAAGTATCTTAATGAGGAGGAAGAATATGGAAATGTTACTTCAGATACAGAATGTAAGTAAATTTTATGGTAGTAAAAAGGTTTTAAGTGATGTCAATCTTAATTTAAAAAGTGGGAAGATTATTGGATTATTAGGACCTAATGGAAGTGGTAAAACGACATTGATTAAAATATTGAATGGTCTATTAAAAGAATATGAGGGGAATATTACTATTGATGGAAAAGAAATAGGTGTTCATTCAAAAGAAATTATTTCTTATCTTCCTGATGAACCATATTTTGAAAATTGGATGACAACAACAGATGCACTCAATCTTTTTAAAGATATGTATAAAGACTTCGATTATGAAAAAGCAACTTCATTAATGAGTCGTATGAATTTAGAAAAAGGGGTTAAGATTAAGGAATTATCTAAAGGAATGAAAGAAAAATTCCAGTTAGCTCTTGTTATGTCAAGAAAAGCAAAGTTATATATTTTAGATGAACCTATTGGTGGTGTTGATCCGGCAGCAAGAGATTTTATTTTAGATGTTATTTTAAATAATTATGAACAAGATGCAACAATTTTGCTTTCAACACATCTTATTTCAGATATTGAAAAAATATTTGATGAAGTGATTTTCTTAAAAAATGGTTCTATTGTTTTACACGAGGATAGTGAAGAGTTAAGAATGCAGAGACAACTATCAATTGATGAGATATTTAGGGAGGAATTTAAATGTTAAAATTAATGAAATATGAGTTTATACACTCAATGAGAACTTTTTTCATAGCATTTGCAATCTTTTTATTAGGATGTCTTGTCTTTCCATTCTTTGCAAAGTTTCAAATATTTGTAAATATTCCAGTTATATCACTAGTTTTTGGACTTGGATTTTCAGTTTTAATATTAGGGATTACAATTGCTTTATTTGTTAGTGTTTTTATGAATTATACTCGTTCAATGTTTGGAAGACCAGCATATTTAACAATGACTTTACCGGTCACAACAATGCAACTTATTTTATCTAAGGTGATTATGAGTATTGTCTGGCTGATTATTGGAACAATTATTTTAACAGGTGGAATTTTTCTTATGGGGATAACGATTGCTATCTTAGATAATTCATTAAACTTAATGGAATTATGGGGAGAATCTGGAGAATTAATTGTTAGGTTCATGAAATATATATTGACTGATCCTATTGCCTTAATTCGTTCATTGATAATGATTCTTTCGATGTTAGTGTTTGTTGTTTCAACAATTTATTTCTCTTTAACAATTACGCATACAAAATGGTTAAGAAAACATCGTATTATATTTGGAATTGGATTTTATTTTCTATTAAATATGCTGATTGAATATGTTATGGGATTTATCTTTGGAAATAATGCTATAGATGTAGCATCTATTGGTGTATCAGTTTTCTATTTGGTTATTGATGTATTATTAGTGTTTGGAACTGTTTATGTTATAGATCATCATATTGAAATTGAATAAAAAAAGAGGTCATTACTCAGATGACCTCTTTTTGCATAATGTAGTAATAAAGTGCATAGAAGAAAATAACAATGATTCCTACTGTATAAGATGTTGATGGAGAAAAGGCATTAGGTAAAGAAGCCTCTATGAAAAACAAAGCAGCAATAATAATAACAGCAAGCATACCTATCCATGTTTGTTTCTCTCGTTTTAAAAAGATGGGAGCAATATAAAGTCCTATTGTTGCTAGAAAAGTAGGGATTAAAGACATGATAGGAGTTGAGTTGAAAAGAAATATGAGAACGATAGCGGTATAAAAGATCGCAGGTAAAAAACCTAAAACATACATCAATGATTTCATGACTTTCATAATGATTCCTCCTTTATTTTATTATAGAAAAAGAATGTGTAATTTAAGTGAAAAAAACGATATTTTGAAAAATATCGTTTAAAGTAAATGAATTTGATTTTCAGCACATAACTTCATTGTTTCTTCATCCCATAATGAAGCCTGAACTTCGCCAATATGTGCTTTTCTTAAAAAGAACATACAAAGACGACTTTGACCAATACCGCCACCAATACTGAGTGGTAAGATATGATTCATAATGTTCTGATGATAAGGTAACTCCAAACGCTCATTTGCATTGGCTTTGGCTAATTGTTCTTTAAGTGCAATGTCATCTACACGGATTCCCATACTAGAAATTTCTAAAGCATCATCTAATTGGGTATTATAAACAAGAATATCTGCATTTAAAGTCCAATCATCATAATCAGGAGCACGATCATCATGTTTATGTCCAGATTTTAAAAGATCCCCAATTTGTAAAATACATACAGCTTTTTGTTGCTGAGTAATAGCTTTTTCTCTTTCTTTTGGTGAAAGATCAGGGAACTTGTCTTCTAGTTCCTGAGAAGTAATGAAATAAATTTCATCTGGTAAGATAGATTCCCCTAATTGCGGATAATGTCTAATCATTAAAAATTCTACATCTAATAAAGCATTATAAATTTTAGCAACAATGGCTTTTAAATAATCCATTGTTCGATCTTCTTTTGATATGACCATTTCCCAATCCCATTGATCAACATACATAGAATGAATATTGTCTAATTCTTCATCTTTTCTAATGGCATTCATGTCAGTATAGAGACCAGTATGACGCTCAAAGCCATAACGATGTAAAGCATCTCTTTTCCATTTGGCTAAAGAATGAATAATTTCTATTTCATCATCATGATTTAATTCAAATGAAGTAAATGAAACAGGTTTTTCAATACCACTAAGGTTATCATTCAAACCTGTATTTTTTAAGAGAAACAAAGGTGCAGATACACGTGTAAGACGTAATTGTTCAGCGAGTCTTCTTTCAAATGTATCTTTAATCATTTTAATAGCAACTTCAGTTTCAATTAAATTTAAATGGGGTTTATAATTTTTTGGTATAATAATTTTACTCATTTTCACACATCCCTTTTGTTTAGAATGGAATTATTATAGTATATTGTAGATAATTAGTCAAAAAAATATGCACAATTAGGGATATTTTCTGTGGTTTTATAGAAATATGATTTTCTTTTATGATCATTTCTCATATAATAAAGGTATATCATGTATATTTAGATAAAATGTAAAAAAAGATGATGATATGAAGAAATTTTCTAATAATATTGACTTATAAAATGAAATTGTATACAATGAGACAAATAATTGATTGGGGGAGTAATTGTGAAAGAAAAAATGTATTTAAGTACAAGAGGAAATCAAGAACCATTAGATTTTTATCAGGCTATTTTACAGGGTATTGGTAGTGATGGAGGATTATTGGTTCCGGCTTTTGAAATTGATAAAAAAGATCTTCAAGCATTAAAAGATTTAAATTATGTTGATATGGCGACTGAAATTATTTCTACTTTTACACCAGATGATGTAAAAGAAGATATTCGTGAATTGTGTCGCAATGCATATGGTAGTGGTTTGTTTCCTGAAACAGTTGTTCCTGTAAAAAAAGCAGGAGATTTATACGTGGCTGAATTATTTCAAGGTCCAACAGCAGCATTTAAAGATATGGCTTTGTCATTATTACCATATTTTATGACTTTCTCTTTAAAACAAAAAGGTGAAGAAAGAGAAGTCATGATTTTAGCAGCAACTTCTGGTGATACTGGAAAAGCAGCTTTAGAAGGTTTTAAGGATGTTAAAGGAACTTGTATTAAAGTTTTTTATCCAATTGATGGCGTTTCACCTATTCAAAAACAACAAATGATTACACAAACTGGACAGAATGTTGATATTATTGGAATTAGAGGGAATTTTGATGATGCTCAAACAGCTGTTAAAAAAGCCTTTAATTCTCAAGAATTAAAAGACTTATGTGATCAGCATCATGTTTTTCTTTCATCTGCAAACTCAATTAATATTGGGAGATTGATTCCACAAATTGTTTATTATTTTTATTCATATTTAACTTTAGTAAATGAAAAAGAAATTGAATTAGGGGATGAAATTAATTTCACAATTCCTAGTGGTAACTTTGGAAACTGCTTAGCAGGTTATATTGCTAAAAATATGGGACTACCAATTAAAAAGTTTATTATTGCATCTAATAAAAATAATATTTTAACTGATTTCTTTAAAACTGGACAATATGATGCCAATAGAGAATTTTATAAAACAAATGCGCCAGCTATGGATATTTTGGTTTCAAGTAACTTAGAAAGATTGGTTTACTTTTTATGTCAAGATGCATCAAAGGTGAAAACTTATATGGACCAATTAAATGAAACAGGTATTTATAAAGTTGATGATGATATTTTTGCTAAAGTTCAAGAAAACTTTGCAGCTGGATGGTTAAATGAAGATGATGTATTAAAAACGATTGGAAATTGTTATAAAGAAACAGGATATTTATTAGATACACACACAGCAGTTGGTTATGGTGTTTATAAACAATATCTTAAAGATACAGATGATCAAACAAAAAATATTATATTAGCAACGGCTTCACCATATAAGTTCCCAGGTTCTGTATATCAGGCTGTTACAGGTGAAACTTTAGATGAGTATGAAGCTATTGATGCCTTAAATCAAACAACAGAAGTTCCTGTTCCTACACCTTTACAAGGTATGAAAGATAAGGAAATTTTACACAAAAAAGTTATCGATAAAGAAACAATTATTGACTTTATTGGTGATCAAATTAAGGAGTTATAATTATGAAGGTCAAAGTCAAAGTTCCGGCCACAAGTGCGAACTTAGGTCCTGGATTTGATGTCGCTGGGTTAGCAGTCACATTATATAATACATTTACTTTTGAACTTTTAGATGATGGCTTAGAAATTACTGGCTGTCCAGAACAATTCTGTAATGCTGATAATATGACTTATCAAGCCTTTGTCGAAGGGGCGAAAAGTTGTGGTTTATCATTTCAAGGTCTACGCATTGAATGTAGTGGCGACGTTCCTTACACAAGAGGTTTAGGAAGCTCTTCAACATGTATTGTTGCAGGGATTGTAGGTGCTTATGCATTTATGGATCGCTATGATGAACGTCAGGAAATTCTTGAATTAGCAACTAAAATTGAAGGGCATCCTGATAACGTTGCACCTGCAATATTTGGTGGTTTGACAGTTTCAGTCATGAGTGATGGTGTAACAACATTAAATATTCCTGTGAAACATGATTATCGCTTTGTTGCAATGATTCCACCATTTACACTATCAACAGAAAAATCTCGTTCTGTTTTACCTCAAGAATTATCAAGAGCTGATGCGATTGCCAATGTTTCTCATTTGGCATTAATGGTTGCCTCACTTATTAATGGATATGATGATGGATTAAAACTAGGTTTTAAAGATCGTCTTCATCAACCATATCGTGGCCCTTTGATTCAGGGATTTGATGATATTATGAATATTCTTGAAAAAGATGAAAGAGTCTTAGGAGCTTATTTATCAGGTGCAGGCCCAACAATTATGGCTGTTATTGATGCAACAGATACAAAAGGTGTTGTCAGAATTAAAGAAGAACTTGGAGATTTATTAAAAGATTGGCAAGTTGAAAAACTTGAATTAGATATGCGTGGATACACATGTGATTATGAATAGGGAGTCATCCCTATTTTCTTTTTGCAAATTTCTATAGCACTATAGTTTGCTCTATGCTATAATGCAGATATGGAATAATTATACGGTTGGTAGTTATGCTCTGGTCGATGGATCAAGAGTTGTTCACCTTGTTAACATAGATATCTTCTTTTGAAGAAATATGAAAATGGAGGTGATGCACATGAATGAATATCAAATTTTAATGGTGATAATAGGAATATTAGGACTATTAACACCAATGATAGGAATGATTGTGAAATTGCTTCTTATCATTATTGAAAAGAATGCAAAAAAATAACTACCCCAGCTCCTAGGAAAAGTTTGGGTAGTTAAAAACTCAAAAATCCAGGGTATAACCGTTAATCGATTATTCCTTTCATCTTTATTATAACTATTTTTTAAGAAAAGTAAACAACGATCGTAACTAAAAGCAAATATTTATTGAAAATACTGATATAAATTCGTTACAAGAAAGATTAATTTTCAATTTTAATATCCAAGATATAAGAGAAATCTTGCTTTTTCTTTTTTCAAAATATAAAAATATTGTGTAAACTCTATAAATAGGTATAAAATAAATAGAGATATGGAGGGATATTATGAAGAATTATCATACACATACAAAACGTTGTTATCATGCTATAGATAATGAAGAGGAATACATTAAAGCGGCAATCCAATCAGGATATACTGAATTAGGGTTTAGTGATCATACACCTTGGCATTATGATTCATCTTTTCATTCGACAATGCGAATGGAAGAAGATAAGTTAGATGGATACATTCAGACGTTATTAACATTAAAAGAAAAATATAAGAATCAAATTTCTATTAAAATTGGTTTAGAGTGTGAGTATTTTGAAAAATATATACCTTGGTTAAAGCAAATTTTAAATGATTATCCAATTGATTATATTATTTTAGGAAATCACTATGATGAAACTGATGAAACAGGAATTTATTTTGGTCGTCCACTTACAAAACAACAATTAACAAAGTATGTTAATAGTTGTATAAAAGGAATAGAAACAGGAATATATAGTTATTTGGCTCATCCTGATTTGGCATATTTTGATACAGATGATGAATTTTATAAGCAGGAGATGCGACGTTTATGTTGTTGTGCAAAAGAACATGATTTACCTCTAGAATTTAATTTATTAGGTTATAAGACCCATCGTCAATATCCAAACGAAACTTTCTTGAGAATTGCAAAAGAAGTAGGAAATAAAATCATTATTGGAACTGATGCTCATGAAAGTTCAGCTCTTTTAGATATGCAAACTTATCAGTATGCAAAACAATATATTGAAAACTTAGGTTTAGAATTAACTGAAGAAATTCGTTTTTTAAGATAGGAAAGGTGATGTCGAATATCATCACTTTTTCTTTACAAAAAAAGATAGAAATTTATAAAAAAGACACATAACCATGCTATAATAGAAACCAAGGAGTGATAATGAATGGAACATGTAACAGAGATAGATAAAAAGAAATATATAGATGATTCAAAAGAAATCGTGAGAACAACAATTGCTTTAGAAAATATTGTTTTAACGGATCATGAATTAACCATTTTAACAGAAGAAATTATGGATACATCATTAATGATGGGAGGAGATTATTCAACAGAAAATATTAGAAATATTGCTGTTCAATATGTCAGAAGTAATTTCTTGCCTCGTTTTAAAGCAGTGCATAAAGAATAGGAGGATGATATATGGTATATGATATCAGTGTTATGAAAGAATTTATTGCGACACATCATTCACAATATATAGGAAAATATCGTTATCATAGTGGTTATCGTACTGAAGAATCTGGATATAAAGCACATTATTATATGTTAGATCAAAATTTTAGACAAATTGATATTTATGTAGATATTTTTTGTAAAGATCAAATCACATATACTTTTTCAGAAGATTTACATGAACAAGAAAAAATATATATTATTAAAGATATTTTACAGCGTATTATTGATAAATCTCAATATAAGAGTACATTACATTATTCTTTATATGATAATTTTATTAAGACAATATCTAATGAACAATATGTTTTAGAACCGATAGATTTTTATAGTATATTAAATTATATGAAATATCATCAGGGTATTAATCAAAAAACAATGGATACTTATTATAAAATATTTATTCCTTGTTTAAAAACGCATTTAAAGAATAAGAATTATGAAAGTTTTATGGATTCAGTGAATATATTATTGGATAATATTCTTTATCAATATGAATGGGATGGTACAAATTCAAAATATTTAGATACTGAATATCAATTTCATTTATATTATATTCGAGAAATTGTTCGTATTGTTTATGAGAATCTTGATAAATTTTATAAAAATGTCCCTGATCAATTGTTTGAAGCTATTCATATTCTTTGTCTAAATACAAGATTATCATTTGCAATTATGACAGATTTTGGTTCAATGCTACTATCACAATATCGTGTAACAAATGCAATGATTAATCATCTGAAAAATGAATTGGTACTTAATGATAAAGATGAGGAAAGAGAAAATGTTAATCTTGTTTTTTCTTATATTTATTATATTTTTCATAATGATTTTGATCAATATTATGCAGTTATTTTAAAGGTCTTACGTGGGGTAATTAATAATATGCTGACGTTTGCTAATCATGATTTAGATTTGGCTTTAGGAAATTCTTTAGTTAAATCTGAAGGTTATCAAGTTTTATTAGATTTGTTCCATGAAGATTATAATACTTTTGTTTTTACTTGTTTTCCAATAGATACTTTCCCGCTTGAAATGAAACCAAAGGTACGAGATGAATTAGTAACAGCAATTCAATTCTTTGCAGCGAGAATGGAAAGTGATAATTATCGTTTGAGTTCTTTTGAACAAGTCATGAATATTAATAGATTATTAATGGATAATTTTAAGGAGTGGTATAAATGAAAAAGAAAATAGCCATTGGTGGAGCAGTTGCTTCAACATTAACAGCTTCAACATTAACTGCAGGAGTTGCAGTTGCTAATCAATTTGCAAAAAAAATGTTATATCGTGAACATTTAAGTAAAGAAGATCAGGGTGACTGGTATGAAAAACTAGGAGCTCAAAAAGTGAAAATCAAGAATCATAAGGGTTTGTTTTTACAGGCTTATTTAATTGAAAAACCTCAAGCAACACATACGATTATTTGCTTACATGCTTTACTTGAATCAGCATATTCTTTGCAAAGTACAGTTCAATATTTAGAAAGTATTTTTGAAAATGAAAATATTTTAATGATTGATGCAAATGCTCATGGATTAAGTGATGGATATATTAGAGGTTTTGGATATCGTGATGTTTTTGATTTGATGTATTTTAATACTTATGTATTGCAAAAGTATGGTGAAAATCA
Organism: Candidatus Stoquefichus sp. SB1; assembly: GCF_001244545.1. Classification (NCBI taxonomy): domain Bacteria; kingdom Bacillati; phylum Bacillota; class Erysipelotrichia; order Erysipelotrichales; family Erysipelotrichaceae; genus Candidatus Stoquefichus; species Candidatus Stoquefichus sp. SB1. The sequence continues at coordinate 181,651 of NZ_LN852696.1, forward strand.
TCATATCATTATGTATGGAAAAGGAATGGGAGCCAATACAATTTTAAATACATCTGGACTAGGTAAACTAAAAAATGTTGATTTGATTATCAGTGAAGGAGCCTATGATAATGTTTATAATTATTTGGCTGCACGTTGTCAAAAAGATATGAAAATAGCAAAATTACTTTGTGGTCCGATGATTAGAAAGGTTATTAAAAATGAATTAAAAACTGATATTAAAAAAATGGATACTGTTCAATTGGTGAAGAAGAATATAATTCCAACTGTTTATATTCATTCTAAAAATGATCCAGATGTTCCTTTCTCAATGGTTTTCCCATTATATAATCATGATTCATCAAATAAACTGTTATTTCCAATTAAAGAAGAACATTTATATGATTTAAAAGATAAAGATGATTCTTATTCATTATCTCTGATTGAGTTTATGAATGAAAATATATAAAGAAAAGGAGGAAATCTATGTATTTTAAAGAAACAAAAGGATTCCCTAAAGATTTTTTATGGGGAAGAGCATCTGCTGCTTATCAAGTTGAAGGTGGCTGGGATGCTGATGGTAAAGGTGTAACTAACTGGGATAAGTTTGTTAGAATTCCTGGGAAAACATTTAAAGAAACAACAGGGGATAAAGCAGTTGATCATTATCATCGTTATAAAGAAGATGTGAAATTAATGGCAGACATGGGTCTGAAAACTTATCGTTTTTCAATTGCTTGGGCAAGAATTTATCCAAATGGTAATGGAGAAATTAATGAAGCGGGGTTACAGTTCTACGATAATTTAATTAATGAATTATTAAAGTATGGAATTGAACCAATGGTGACAGTATATCACTGGGATATGCCACAAGCATTAGAAGAACAATATCACGGTTGGGAAGACCGTCGTATTGTTGATGATTATGTGAACTATGCGACAACATTATTTAAAAGATATGGTGATCGTGTCAAATACTGGATTACAATGAACGAACAAAATATTTTTACATCATTTGGCTGGTTAAAAGGAATGCATCCGCCAGGAAAAGAAAATGATATGAAAACATTCTATCAAGTTAATCATCATGCCAATATGGCACATGCTGGCGCTGTTCTGGCTTTAAAAGAACTTTATCCTGATGCAAAAGTGGGAGCAAGTTTTGCTTATAGTCCATGTTATGCATTTGATAGAAAACCAGAAAATGCTATGGCAAAAGCAGATTATGATGATTTACAAAATTATTGGTGGATGGATATTTATGCTTATGGACGTTATCCAAAGAGTGCCTGGGCATATTTAGAATCTATGGGTGTAACTCCTGATATTCAAGAAGGAGATATGGAGATATTACGTAAAGCAGCATCATTGGTTAATTTCATGGGTGTCAATTATTATCAGACTTGTGTAGCTGAATATAATCCAATTGATGGTGTAGGTATGAGTAATGCAATGAATACAACTGGAAAGAAAGGAACTGCTCAAGTTCAAGGTATACCTGGATTATATAAAAATCCAGCAAATGATTTCTTGCCAACAACAGATTGGGATTGGACTATTGATCCAATGGGACTTAGAATGTGCTGTCGTGATATTACATCACGTTATGCTTTACCTATTGTTATTTCTGAAAATGGATTAGGTGCATTTGATAAAGTGGAAGATGGACAAGTTCATGATCCTTATCGTATTGCTTATTTAAAAGCCCACATTGAAGAATTAAAGAAAGCTTGTGATGATGGATGTGAAGTTTTAGCATATTGTACTTGGTCATATACTGATTTATTAAGTTGGTTAAATGGTTATCAAAAGAGATATGGATTTGTTTATGTTGATAGAGAAGAAGATGAAAACTCAGGAACATTAAACAGAATTCCTAAAGATTCATATTATTGGTATCAAAAAGTCATTGCCAGCAATGGTGAGGATTTATAAAAATTATGAGTATTAAAGGGCAATGTTATTATTTTAGATAATAATATTGCTTTTTTCTTAATGAAAGTCAATATTTTTAATTGTTAGTCTATGATATAATAGAAATATAAAATCATTAAGAGGAGAGAATTGAAATGAATCAACAATTAGAGGAAATAAAGAAATTTAAAGCGAGATTTGATAATGAAGAAAAAGAGATACTTGTTTTAACAGAAAGTGGAATGTCAGCGAGTAAGAGTGGCAATGAGCAGTATTGGACAGTCTCTATAACAGCATTAGCATATATTGATATGAAAAGTGGAGAATTAGTTGAAGGAAAGAGACGTGTAGAATGGTTGGCAGATGATAAAGAACGTCGAAGTGAAAAAAAGATTTATGGACTTGAAGGTCAAAAAATATACCAACTAATCGTTAAAGAATCTTTACCTTTTGAAAATGAATATACACATGATGTTTTTGCAAAAGGATATTGGCTTATGTTAGTTGATGTAGCAAAAAGAAATTGCCAAAATATACAACTTGAAAATATTTTAAAAGAATACCAAAAAGAAGTTTTTATTCAACCTGAAGGATGTCAAAAACTTATTCTTGATAAATCATTAAATTTATTTAGTGGTGAGGGAATATGGAATCAAAAAGAATGTTCTATCCATTTAGATAGTGATGGTGAGGATCTTGAGACTGCCAATGAAGCATTGATAACATTCAATGAATTGATGACTCATTGTGATATATGGGATCAAAAAGCAAGAGAATATGCTGCTGATGAATTAACCGAATTAGCGAATGATTGGGCGGAAGAAGATGATTCAGAGATAACTCATGAAGATTTTGCAAGACGTATTTTGATTAGTGAAGTATGTGCATCACCTGAAGGTGACTTTGAATTGTTTTATGAAGATGATGATATGTTTTATGGACATGTCATTATTGTAAGTGGAAATATTCATGAAGGATTTGATGGAGCTGATATTGCAGGATAATAATGTGATATGAAGGTGAGAATATGTTAATTATAGAAAAATTAAATCTGAAAGAAAAAATGAGTGAGGGTGAAGAAAGTATTGCTGATTTTGTGCTGACTTTAGGTAAGGAGTTGCATAAATACTCAACGCGAAATATAGCAGAAGCAACATATACTTCTGCACCAACAGTGATACGTTTGTGTAAAAAATTAGGTTTTAAAGGTTTTGAAGATTTTAAAGAACAATTTTTAAAAGAAATAGAATATTTAGATCAGCAATATGGAAAAGTTGATGTTAATTTTCCTTTTGATGCTAAGGATACAATGATGAGAGCAGCCCATAAAATTTCTCATCTTTATGAAGAAACAATTCATGATAGTATGTCATTATTGCATCATGATGATTTACAAAAAGCTTTAAATTTAATGAAATATTCTCATTCTATCCATGTATTTTCTTATGGAACGGCTTTGAATTTAGCTGAATCATTTAAGGAGAAGATGTTAAAAATAGGGAAAAATGTGATTATATCTAATAATTTAAATTATCAGCTCTATGAAGTGACATGTATTCCTAAAGGGGATCTTGCGATTATTATTTCTTATTCTGGAGAAACGGTGAATATAATTAAATTAGCAGAGATTTGTCAAAAAAGAGGTATTCCGATTATTGCAGTTACATCATTTGGTGAAAATACATTGTCACAATTGTCATCTGTGCAATTAACAATGTCAACTAAAGAAAGCCTTTATCATAATATTGGTGATTTTAGTACTCATCTTTCCACACATTTTATTTTAGATATTTTATATGCTGTTTATTTTTTATCAAATTATGATGAAAATTATCATAATCGTATTCAAAAGTCAGGTGATTTAGAATCATTACGTAGTTCAACAAATCCAATTATTAGTAGTGGTGAAGAGTGAAACAGTGTTACATAAATAAATCTAAAAACATTTGTTGAAATTTAACACTGTTACAAGTATACGTTTTTATATTTCGTCTCAGCCTTCTTGCATGTATAGTAAACATGCAAGGAGGTTTTTATATGAAAATAAGAGATGATTTTTTATGGGGAGGGGCGACTGCTGCAAATCAGTATGAAGGAGCCTATCTTGAAGATGGGAAAGGATTAAGTATTGCTGATGTGGAAATGGGATCAGTTCATGGTGTTCCTAGAACAGTTCATGATAGTGTTCATGAAGATTGTTATTATCCAAGTCATGAAGCTATTGATTTTTATCATCGGTATAAAGAGGATATTGCGTTGTATGCTAAGATGGGATTTAAATGTTTTAGACTTTCTATCAATTGGCCAAGAATCTTTCCAAATGGTGATGATGAAATACCTAATGAAGCAGGATTAAAATTTTATGATGATGTTTTTGATGAGTTATTGAAGAATGGTATTCAACCAGTTGTGACATTATCACATTATGAAACACCACTTCATCTTGTTCAAAAGTATGGATCATGGCGTAATCGAAAACTGATTGATTTTTTTGAAAAATATTGTGAAGTTGTTATGAAAAGATATCATCATAAAGTGAAGTATTGGATGACATTTAATGAGATTAATGAAACAATGAATCAAAAAGAACCCTATCATCAAGCTGGTATTCAATACCAAAAAGGTGAAAATCCTGCTGATGTGAAAATATTGGTTTCTCACAATATGATGTTAGCAAGTGCCAAAGCAGTTATGCTTGCTCATTCAATTGATAAAAATATAAAGGTTGGATGCATGTTCCAATATCCAACGACTTATCCAAAAACATGTCATCCTAATGATGTCATGGCTCAAAGATATCATATGATGCCAAATTTCTATTATGGAGATGTGATGTGCAGAGGATATTATTCCAATACTTGTACAGCTCAGATGAAAAGAATAAATGGTCATTTAGAAATGTTGCCAGGTGATCAAGATATACTGATGGCAGGAAAAGTAGACTATATTGCTTTTAGTTATTATTTTTCATCAATTGCATCAAGTCCTGATGGAAAACAGTTAATTGTTGGAAGAGATAACAGTTATTTAAAAAAGAATGATTGGGATTGGCCAATAGATCCAATGGGTTTAAGAATTGCTTTAAATGAATTATATGATCGATATCAAATTCCACTATTTGTTGTAGAAAATGGTTTAGGAGCAATTGATTATATTGAAGCAGATGGAACAATTCAGGATGATTATAGAATTGAGTACTTAGCTAAGCATATTGATGCATTAAGAGATGCAATAGAACTAGATGATGTTGATGTTATTGGATATACATGTTGGGGACCTATTGATATTATTTCGGTAGGAACAGGAGAAATGCGTAAACGTTATGGATTTATTTATGTAGATAAAGATGATGAAGGGAAAGGGACATTAGAACGTAAAGTCAAAAAATCATTTCAATGGTATAAAAAAGTGATTGCGTCTAATGGATATGATACATCCTTTTAAGGGCGATAAAATGGAAAAAAAGGTTTCATTGTTAAAAAGAAGTATAGCATTTTTTATTGATTTGTATTTAGGAGCATTATTAGCAAGCATTCCGATTTCTCTCATTTCATTAATCCAAATCAATCAAATAACACAAAATATTTTTTTACTAGATAAATCAATAGCAATCATCGCTATCATCTTAAGTTTTGTTTGTTTAGGTTTCTATTATCTTTATATACCACTCTTTATTTATCCAGGACAGACACTAGGAAAAAGATTAATGGACATTCAAATTATAGCTTCTTCAAAAATATCATTAGTTAAAAGACAAATTCTTTTTATGTTATTGTTTACATCAGCAAGTCATCTTTTTGCTCAATTGGTAAGTTTATTGACAGGATATAACTTGATTTCTTTAATGACAGATATCACATTATCATTTTCATTGATGGCAATAATTAATTTATTTATTACCAAACAGATGCTATATGATCGACTTGCAAAAACATATATAACAGATTTTTCAAAACAAAAAACATTTATTAAAAATCAATTAAGGGAGGAAAAATAATGGATTATTTTATGGATAAAATTGGTGAAGCCATTACACCAATAGCAACAAAAATGACAAGCAATAGATATTTAAGTGCGATTAAGGAAGGGTTCTTTGGATCGACTCCAATTTTAATTGCAGGTTCAATATTCCTATTGTTTACAAGTTTACCTTTTAATGGGTATGCAGATTTTATGGCAGGTCTTTTTGGGGAAGGGTGGATGGATTTCTTCTATTTACCATATCAAGTGAGTTTTAAACTCATGGCATTCTTTGTTGTTGTAGGAATGGCACGTTCTCTAGCAAAATACTATAAAGTTGATAGTAAATTAGCAATCGCTTTATCCTTTGTAGGAATCTTTCTATTAACACCAATCATCGCAACAGAAGAAGGATTAAAAGGATTACCATTAGATAATTTTAGTGCTCAAGGGTTATTTGTATGTATGATTTCAACTGCTATCTCAGTTGAAATTTATAGATGGTGTGTTCAAAAAGGTTTTACAATTAAAATGCCAGATTCAGTTCCATCAAATGTCTCTACTGCTTTTGCAGCTGTTATACCAGCATTTCTGATTATTCTTGTATTTAATTTTATGCGTATGGCTTTTGTAGCAACACCGTTTGGAAATGCTCAAACTTTTATCTTTTCGATTTTACAGCAACCATTACAATCATTAGGTGGAACATTGCCTGCCACAATGCTTGTATTACTTATTGAAGCAGTTATATGGTGCTTTGGTATTCATGGTTCAAGTATTGTTTCATCAGTGATGAATCCTATTTGGTATGCTTTATCAGCTGAAAATTTAGCAGCATTTGAGGCTGGGATTGTCCTACCACATATTGTTAATTATCAATTTATATCATTTTTTGTAAAGTTGGGTGGTGTTGGTGCCACACTCAGTTTAACATTATTATGTTTATTTAAGTCAAAATCAGATCAATATAAAGCTTTAGGAAAATTAGGTATTGGAGCTTCTTTATTTAATATTAATGAACCAATTATTTTTGGATTTCCAATTGTCTTGAATCCAATGATGATGATACCTTTTGTTTTATCAAATGTGATGGTAGGACTTGTGACCTATTTATCAATTTGGGGTGGTTTAGTTCCTTATATTAATGGTGTGAATTTACCATATACAATTCCAGCTATTATTTCAGGATTTATGATTTGTGGTTGGCAAGGAGCAGTTTTACAAATTGTTTTATTATTAATGACTGGTTTTATTTATTATCCATTCTTTAAGGCTTGTGATAAACAAGCATATGAAGAAGAACAAGAAAAGAAAAAAGCATTAACTGTAGAATAGGAGAAAGATATGGATATCATGATTGTTGCGGAAAAGATGTTTCAACTATTTATCATTATTGGTATTGGTTTTATATTTGGGAAAACAAAATTGTTTAGTGATGATTTTCATAGTCAATTAATACAATTTGTCTTAAATTTAACAATGCCTTGTATGATTATTTCATCAGTTATGACATCAAATCAAAAGACTTCCTTAGCCTTATTTGATATCCTTATTTCGACATTCATTTTAATTGTTCTATTGCCTATATTTGCTTATATATGTATAAAGATCTTACCATTTCGTAAAAATAAGGGATTATATATGTTTATGATGATGTACCCAAATGTTGGGTTTATGGGATTTCCTTTAATGCAGGCTATTTTTGGTAATGAATCTATTCTAAGTACTGCTATTGTGAATATGGCATTCAATCTTTCGCTTTTTTCACTAGGAACTATGGTTATGAATTATGAGAATAATCAACATTTCACATTTGATTTTAAAAGTTTATTATCTCCAGGTATATTAGCGTCTTTATTAGCTATTATGATCTATATATTTCATCTTCAATTCCCATCAACGATTATTGAGTCATTAACTTTAATTGGGAATATGACAACACCATTAGCTATGATGATTATTGGAACAACATTAGCCACTTACTCATTGAAAGATATATTTTACGACTCTAAAGTTTATGTTTTTTCTGGTTTTATTAATTTACTGATTCCAATACTCTTTTATCCTATTATTGATTATCTTTTAATTGATCCAATGATTAAAGGAATAACGCTTATCATATTGGCTATGCCAGTAGCCAATGGAGCTGTTTTATTTGCTAAGACATATCAACAAGATGAATTTTTAGCAGCAAAAACAGTATTTATTTCAACATTATTGGGTATTGTAACAATTCCTTTCTTAATTTATTTATTGAAATAAGCATGAATACCACATGTTTTACATGTGGAGTGTCATTACATATATAGATAAAAGAAAATGGAACTTTAATCAAAAAATAGAGTTTTCTAAATTGCATATTTGCTTATTGCATAAATGCCTTGATATTTATGAAAATTTGGTTATAATATAAATGAAAGGAATAATCGATAGACGGTTATGCCTTGGATTTATGTGGTAAAATAACTACCTCACAGTCAACAAAGTGGTAGTTATTTTTTGTTTTCCTTTATAATTTCAAGGAGTAGTTTCACAATGACTGCGATGATAGCTATCATTAAAGACAACATCTCAAAATCGCTCATGTTTCACCACCTCCGTTGTTTCAAATTTCTCATAAGAGATATCTATATCAACAGAGTTTCCGATCTCTGATCTTTCGACCAAAGCATAACCACCTACCGTTATGATTATTCCATGATGATATTATAGCACAAAGCAAATTTTCTATCTATAAATATTTGCTTAAAGTTATCTATTGTGTTTACGAGCAAATGATCGAGAAGAAGATTCAAAATCGACTTTTCAAAAGATTGAGTTATGGAAATTGTATATTTGCTTATTGCATAAATGTATTGATATTTATTAAAAATTGGTTATAATATAAATGAAAGGAATAATCGATAGACGGTTATGCCTTGGATTTTGGGTTTTAAATAACTACCACAGTTTCCTAGGCCGGGTAGTTATTTTTTGTTTCCTTTTATAATTTCAAGGAGTAGCTTCACAATGATTGCGATGATAGCTATCATTAAAGATAAAATCTCATAATCGCTCATGTTTCACCACCTCCGTTGTTTCAAATTTCTCAAAAGAGATATCTATATCAACAGAGTTTCCGATCTCTGATCTTTCGACCAAAGCATAACCACCTACCGTTATGATTATTCCATGACAATATTATAGCACATAGCAAATTCTCTATCTATAAATATTTGCCAAAAGTTAATTATCGTTTTTGCTTTATTTGTGATAAAATATTGGAAAGGATGGTGATTCAATGAAATATAAAGATTATGGAGTTGTTGTGACTGGTGGAGGTCATGGAATTGGAAAAGGAATTATTGAGGAATTTGTTCAAGAAGGAGCAAAAGTTTGTTTTATTGATATCAATGAGAGTTATGGGAAACTATTAGAGAGTGAATCCGTATTCTTTTATCATGGTGATGTCTCTTTAGAAAAAGATTTAAATCAATTTATTTCTTTTTGTAAAAAGAAATTGAATAGAATTGATATATTGATTAATAATGCCTGTGTTTCTCATCAGGGAATAATGAGTCAATGTGGTTATCAGGAATTTCAAAAAACTTTATCTATTGGGTTAATAGCTCCTTATTATTTAAGTTCACAATTTCAAGATGAATTGAAGAAACAAAAAGGATCAATTATTAATATTGCATCTTCTCGAGCTTTTCAGTCTGAACCAAATACGGAGTCATATACAAGTGCTAAAGGTGGTATTGTGGCTTTAACACATGCTTTAGCTATTTCATTATCAGGAGATGTGAGAGTAAATTGTATTGCTCCAGGATGGATTGATGTCAATGATACTGAAGAATTTTCAAAAGAAGATCAAATGGCTATTCCTGTAGGAAGAGTTGGAAAACCAAAAGATATTGCAAAGATGGTTACATTTCTCTGTAGTGAAGATGCTGGATTTATAACAGGTGAAACATTTATTGTTGATGGGGGAATGAGTAAGCGTATGATTTATCATGGAGATCATGGCTGGCAATATCATATTGAATAATATAGATTTGTATGTTAGAATGTGTTCACTGGTTCGAGAGCCAAACCCAGTATAAAAAACTAAGGACATGAAAGAATGATGGCTCTGCCATCTTTTTTCATGTCTGGCTTCTAACTGTTTTTTAGAAGAGGAGGAAATCAAATGAATAAAGGAGTTAAAGAAGTTGCAATCAATGCGATGATTGCTTGTGTTTATGCAGCACTTACAATTGCATGTTCAAGTATTGCCTATGGTGGGATTCAATTGAGAATTTCAGAAATATTAATATTTCTAGCATTTTATAACAAAAAGTATATTCCAGGTCTTATTATAGGATGTTTTTTGGCTAATTTACCATCGCCATTAGGATTAGCTGATATGTGTTTTGGAACCCTTGCAACAGCAATAGCATGTTTAGGAATTTATAAAATAAAAAATATTTATATAGCAGGAATATTTGCTGCTATTGTCAATGGTATAATTGTGGGTGCAGAATTGTATTTTGTTCTTGATTTACCATTTGTGATTAATGCATTTTATGTGTTTGCAGGAGAAGTTATTGTTTTAATGATTGGTGCTTATTTATTCCAATTATTGGAGAGAAAAGAAGTATTCATGAAGAAATATATTTTAGAATAAGGAACTGATGGTTCCTTTTCTTCATATAAAAGACATATTATTTGATTATACTCATACTTAAAGAGGTGGTTTAATGAAAGCAACAGATAAGATGAGAGATTTAACTTTAAAGAATATGATAATACTTGTAACATATATTGCTGTATTAATATTATGTTTAATGAATTTTGGAGCCATTATTGGTTTTATTGGACAATTGTTTAGGATTATCAAACCATTTATTATAGGTTTTATTTTGGCATTTATTTTTAATATACCTATGAAATATTTTATTAAGAAATTACCGATTCAAAATGAAAAAACAAAAAAATTGGTTTCTGCAGTACTATCAGTTGTTCTTGTTTTATTAATTCTTGCGGTTTTAGTCATGGTTGTGTTACCCCAAGTGATTGATAATGTCAAAACATTAATAGATAATTTACCAGAAATATTTAGACAAGTGGAAGAATGGGTCAATTATTTCTTAAAAGAAGTGAAAATAGCACCTGATATTATGACAAAAATAGAAGAATTCCAACAAACATTTGGACAAACTATTTTATCAAAACTCTCAACATGGGTACCAGGTATAGCAATAGGGGTTTCTCATCTTACAACCAGTGTTGTTAATATATTTATGGGATTTGTGATGGCTATTTATATGCTGTTTTCTAAAGATACATTAATGCGTCAGGTTAAAAGGGTTGGTCGAGCTTTTTTAAAGGATAAACAATTTAAACAGGCAACTGAAGTTGTAAGATTAACATCTTCAACATTTGAAAATTTCTTGGCAGGGCAATTAACAGAATCGGTTATTATTGGTGTGTTATGTTATATTGGATGTGTCATCTTAGATATTCCATATGCTTCTATTGCTGCAATTGTGATTGGTTTTACAAATATTATTCCATATTTTGGACCGATTATTGGTGCCTTTATTTCATCTGTGCTCATTGTTTTTGTTTCACCAATGAAAGCTATTATCTTCTTAATATTTAGTACTTTATTACAACAATTTGAATCTAATTTAATTTATCCACATGTTGTAGGAAATTCAGTAGGTCTTTCGGCATTATGGGTACTATTTGCTGTGAGTGCTGGTGGTGGATTGTTTGGTATACCAGGAATGGTTTTTGGATTACCAACATTTTCAGTGATTTATGAATTGATGAGACGTTGGACAAATCATCGTTTAAATCAAAAAAAGCAACTTCAAAAAGTTGCTTTAGATAATAATGAGAGTAATTGATAAAATCTAAGATATGTTTTCCCATTGAAGGAAAAACATATCTTTTTTAATAATACATTCTAATTTTAAATTTCTCTTGTATATTCTTTTAACCAAATTCTCTCTTCTTCATTTAAGAAAGGAGAAATCTTTTTATAAACCTCTTGATGATAATCATTTAACCATTTCTTCTCTTTATAAGTTAACATACTTATTTCAATAGCGTCTAAATCAATAGGAACAAGTGTTAAACAATCAAAATGCATAAATTGACCATATTCATTTTCTTGACCTTCGACACACAATAACTCATTTTCAATACGAATACCATACTGACCTTCTAAATAAATACCTGGTTCATCAGTAACAATCATGCCTGCTTCTAATACACATCCTTCACCTTGAAATTTAGGTTTTGGACGAATACCATGAGGACCTTCATGAACATTAAGAAAATGTCCAACGCCATGTCCTGTACCACATTGATAATCAATATTTTCAGACCACATAGGGGCTCTTGCAAGAATATCTAAGTTTTGTCCAGTACAACCATAAAGGAAAGATGCATTTTGTAATGCCAGCATACCTTGAAGAACCATTGTGAAATGTTCTTTTTGTGTTGTTGATATTTCTTTTAAAGCATAAGTTCTTGTAATATCAGTTGTACCATCTAAATATTGACCGCCACTATCAATCAACAATAAACCATGACCCTCTATCTGTGAAAAGTCTTTTGTTGTTGGATGATAATGCATTAATGCAGCATTTTCATTCCATGCACAAATAGTTGTAAAACTAGGTTCAATAAATAAATCTTGTTGTTGTCTAAATTCTAAAACTTTTTGAGAAACACTCATTTCATCCATTGCAATTTTGCCATCATTTTGTTTTAACCAATACATAAATTTTGTCATAGCAACACCATCTTTGATATGAGCATTTTTTGTGTTTTGAATTTCTATGTCATTTTTAATGGCTTTAAAAGCTTGTGATGGATTCATTCCATTGACAATTTCACATTGAATTTGATTAAAAAGCTGATAGTTAAGATTGCTTGTATTTAATAAAACACGTCCTTTTAATGATGCAGCATCTGCATATATTTGACGATAATCTTTGACTAAGACATTTTCTTGTTGAAGAACTTTTACCATATCTAAATCATATGTGCCATCTTGAAGATATAAATAAGATTGGCTATCAGTAATTAAAGCAAAGGCAAGCGCCATTGGTGAACAAGGAATATCATTTCCTCTAATATTGAATATCCAGGCAATGTCATCTAATGCTGTAATAATATGAGATTGACAATCATTTTCCTTCATATATTCTTGGATGACTTCAATTTTTTCATGAACTGGCATACCATGATATTTTAAGTCATAACAGTAGACTTTTTGTTGTGACATAGCTGGACGATTTGTCCAGAAGTCTTTTAATAAATCTACACATTCAAGGTTATAGTCTACATTGAGTGCATCATCTAAATCCAAAACAAATTGAGTCGTCATTGTTTGACCATCAAATGCAATTGTTTCTCCTTCTTTAACATTTTCTGCTAAAAATTCTATAAGTGTTGGTACACCTTTTTGAGCCATTTTCATAAGTGTGATACCATCTTCCAATTGATTAGCAGCTTGAATAAAATAACGACCATCAGTCCATAAGTATGCAGCATTAGGTTGTACGAGTAAAGTTCCTGCACTGCCTGTAAAACCACTTAAATATGCACGTGATTGAAAATAATCTCCAACATTTTCAGATTGATGATCATCATCAGTTGGAACAATATAATAATCAATTTTCTTTTCTGTTAATAATTTTTGAAATTCTTTTATCATTTTTATCACCTCTAAATACTTTAACATATTTTTTATAGATTTGATAATAAAATATGTTAAAATAAAGTTGCAACTTGAAAAAAAGGCTTTTGCAACTTAACGTTGACAAAAAGCAAGTCAATGTTGGTGGAGATAATGCCCCATTTTTAATATGATATGAGTGAGGTGAGGATATATGGATTTTGGAATGAAATTACAGAATTTAAGAAAAGGTAAAGGCTTGTCACAGGAGGCTTTAGCTGAGCAATTGAATGTCTCAAGACAGGCAGTAAGTAAGTGGGAATCTGGTGCAGGATATCCTGAAATGGATAAATTAATTTTATTAAGCAATTTATTTGGGGTTACAATTGATTATTTAGTAAAAGATAATCATGAGTGTAATCAGGATGCTGGATCTGAAACAGACTCCAAATATTTTATGACCCATGAAAAGATTCAAGATTATCTAAAGTATAAGAAGAATTTTGGTATGGGGATTGGTGCTTGTGTTTCCATGATTATTTTATCAGTTTGTATGCCTATCTTGTGTGAGGATTCACAATATGAAACAATCGGCACTTTTGGCTTTTTAGCAGTTGTTGCAATTGCGGTTTTTGGTATGATTATATTGGGAATTAAAAGTGAATCATATGGTGAATTGGAAAAGCAGGAAATTAATATGAGTTTTCAGGATTTACAGGATTTACAAAAAAAGCATACAAAGTTTCAATCACAATTTGGTGTTTCGATTGCTTTTGGTGTATTTTTGATTATTATGTCTGTTGCTATTATTGTTTTTTTGGATAATACAGGATATGGAGAAAAGGCTTCGGCTGCTCAATTAATGGTTTGTGTTGCATTTTCAGTGTTTATATTTATTTATCAGGGTATAAAGTATACAATGTATCAGTTTTTAGTTCAAAATAAAAAACATATTGAGGAAATGCGAAAAGAAGAAAAAAGTTTATTTTCTTTAACAATGCCTTTGGCTGCTATGGTTTATTTGATTTTAGGATTTACACAGGAGTTATGGCATCCTGGTTGGATTATCTTTCCGATAGTTGCTATTATTACAGCTTTTATTGAAAGGATAAGATATTAAGGCTCGTTGGAGTCTTTTTTTGTTTTCAGCTAATCAATCTAGTATTAGGAAGTTAATTAAGATATAATAGAGATACGAGGAAATGATAGGAGGCTATTATGTCTAGTATAACAAAAAGCGATGATTTAAATGTTGATATCTTTTTTGACTTATTATCAGAAAGTACAGATGATTATCTTTTTATGTGGAATATTCAAAGTGGTATTTTTCATATATCTGAAAATGCTTTTGAAGATTTAAATATTAGTCATTCCATTCGTGAAAATGTGGTAGAAGTTTGGTCAAGTATTATGGTGAGTGAAGATATACCACTTTGGTTACATGATATGCAGCTGATTCAAGAAGGGAAGAAAGAATATCATGATATGGAATACCGTGTGTATAATAAAGAAGGTCAAGTTATATGGGTTTCATGTCGTGGAAAAGTGAGTAAAGATCAATGCAATAGACCAACTTATATGGTTGGGAGAATTTCTAATATTGGTAAAGAAAATAAATTTGATAATATTACAGGATTAAAAAATAGAAAACAATTTGAAAAGGATTTAACAACACTTTTAAATTTGGGAGATCAAAAAGAAGGTGTTATTGTTGTTTTGGATATAGATAATTTTAAAAATATTAATGAACGGTATGGATATGCTTTTGGAGATCGAACTTTGAATTTGATTTCAACACAATTATTAACTGTTTTACCTAAAGGGTGCCAAATGTATCGCTTAGATGGTGATGAGTTTGCTTTTTTAATTGAAAATGGAACTGAAAATCTTACACAAACTATTTATGAAAATATTCAATTATTTGTAACAAATAATTTTATTATGGATCATCAGCGTGTTTATATTTCTTTATCTGCTGGAGCATGTTTTTATCCTAAAGATGGACACAATTATCAGAAACTTTTTAGACATGCTGAAAATGCTGTTGAAATCGCAAAAATGAATGGGAAAAATCAATTGGTTTTCTTTTCAAAAGAAATGTATCAAAGAAAATTAAAGATTATTGAATTACAGGAAAGTTTGCATAATACAGTTGTTAATGGATGTAATGAGTTTGAATTATATTATCAGCCTCAAATTGATGTACAAACGAAAGAAGTTGTTGGAGCAGAAGCTTTACTTCGTTGGCATTCTCCTCAACATGGTGAAGTTTCACCCATTGATTTTATTCCCTTGTTGGAGGAAAGTCAGTTAATTATTCAAGTTGGAAAATGGGTTTTTGAAGAAGCTGTTAAGCAATGTGAAATATGGCAAAAGTATAATCCGGATTTTATGATGAGTATTAATGTTTCTTATATTCAATTAAAAGAAAATGCTTTATTAGAATATTTGAAAAATGAACATAATAAGAATCATTCGCCAATTAAAAATTGTATTTTAGAATTAACTGAGAATTGTTGGGTTCCTAATTTACAATTTATTAATCAAGAATTTAAGAATATCCAAAAAATGGGTTATGGAGTGGCTATTGATGATTTTGGAACAGGCTATTCATCATTGAGCCATTTAAAAGAATTACCAGCAAATGTAATTAAAATTGATCGTAGTTTTGTTCAAGGAATTCATGAAGAAAGTTATGAGTATATCTTTTTAGAGTATATTGTGAAATTGGCTCATGTTATTCATTTGAAAGTTTGTGTTGAGGGTGTGGAAACTGAAGAAGAATATCAGGTTGTGAAAAAGACAGATCCTGATTATATACAAGGGTTCTTATTTGGAAAACCAATTCCAGTTTTAGAATTTGAAGAACGTTATTTTCATGATTAAGAGGGACGAATGTATGGAAGAAAAACAAGTGATACAATTTGCAAAAGAGTTTTTACATGGTTATTTTGATAGAAATATGACGTCTCTTTTACCGATGATGCATCCTCATATATGTTGGAGTCCCTTTTATAATCGAGAGATTATAAAAGGAGTAGATGCAGTTTTAGAAATGCTTATTCAAGAAGCAAAACAAGGTTATATTTTTGTTTTTGATGATGTGATTTTCTATGATGTTCAATTTTCTGATTCTGTTTGGCATATGTCTTATAAGATGAATTTAGGGATTAAAGAAGATCATGAACAAAGTTCTTTTTATACTTATGGAAATTTAAGCATCTTACAAGAAAAAGAACATATTCTATTAACAGAAGTAAGTATGTCGTTATTTGAAACAGAGAAACAGATGATTGATCATATTGTAGAGGAATCTCATGCAAAACAGAATTATCGTTTTAAAGCAATACAGTATGAGGATATATTGCGTTTAAAACAAGTGAATGATGATTTAGAGGTTTTAACTGATAATATTCCAGGAGGTATTTTTAAATGTCTTTATGATGAAAAATTAACTATTCGTTATATGAGTGAAGGCTTTTTGTCTATGTTTGGTTATACACGCAAGGATATTGAAGAACGTTTTCATAATAGTTTTTGGGAAATGATTGTTCCAGAAGATCGTCAAATAACACTGCAGGAAGTGCAAAGACAAATGGCTTTAGGAAAGACAAAACAGATAGAATATAGAGTTATTCATAAGGATGGACATCCTGTTTGGGTTTTGGATAAAGGGCAGTTAATTGAGGATGTTTTGGGAGGGGTCCCATCTTTTCATTGTATTATTATTGATATTACAGAAGAAAAAGTGATTCGTGAAGAACTGAAATTAAGTTTAGAGAGATATGATATTATTATGAATCAGACGGATGATATTATTATTGAATGGGATATTGTTCATGGGCAAGTTAGATTTTCAAGAAATTGGAAGAATGTTTTTGATAATAATATTTTTAAATTACATAACCAGGGATTAGATAATCAGGGAATAAAAAAAGTTTTTCATCCAGATGATATCGAAAAAGTTAGTCAGTTATTAGATGAAATTAATCATGGAAAGCATTATATAGAAAAAGAAGTTCGAATTATTAATAAACAACAAAAGTATCAATGGTGGAAATTGCGTTTAACAGCTCAATTTGATAAACAGAATAAACCTTTGCGAGCTATTGGTGTTATTATTGATATCGATGAAGAGAAACGTCGTTCTCAGTATCTATTGCGTAAGGCACAGCAGGATGCATTAACAGGGATATATAATAAAATTACAACACAAAATCTAATTAAAGATTATTTGGCTCAAATGTCAAGTGATGAGATGTGTGCAATGATGATTATTGATATTGACAATTTTAAAGAAATTAATGATTTTCAGGGACATTTGTTTGGTGATGCTATTTTAAGTGATATTGCAAGAAGAATGAAAAATAATTTTAGTGATAAAGATATTATTGGGCGTATTGGTGGTGATGAGTTCCTTATTTTCTTTAAAGATGTACAAAATAGAGAAATGATTCAGTCTCATGCTCAAAAAATGTTGAATCAAATGCAGTTGCTTGAAGAGAGTCATGGTGATCAGTTACATATTTCATGTAGTATTGGCGTTTCGATTGCACCACAAGATGGTATAGAATTTACTGAATTGTTTCAAAAAGCAGATAGAGCATTATATCAAGCAAAGAATGAGGGAAAGAAACAATTTGTCATTTTTGATGAATCGATTACGCAGGAATATTTGATATTTAGTAAACCAAGATCATATATTAATGAAACGATTGATTCCAATGAGCGTAATAGAATATCTGGTGGTCAATTTTCTGAGTATGTTTTTCGTGTTTTATATAATTCATCTGATGTTGGTGTGGCTGTGAAAGCAATGTTAGAAATTGTTGGGTTACAGTTTGATGTGAGTCGTGTTTATATTTTTGAGAATGTTGATAATGATTTGTATTGTTGTAATACTTTTGAATGGTGTAATCAAGGTGTGGAACCTCAGATTGATTCTTTAAAGCATGTATCTTATGAAAAAGATCTTGGAGGTCATTATATTGATAATTTTAATGAAGAAGGGATATTCTATTGTTCTGATATTAAACAACTTCCAAAATTACAATATCAAATTTTAGCTCCTCAAGGTATTAAATCAATGTTACAATGTGCAATCAAAGATAATGGTCATTTCAAAGGATATGTTGGTTTTGATGAATGTCGAAAAAATCGTTATTGGACACAAGATCAGATAGATGTGTTAGTTTTTATTTCTGAAATTTTAAGTATTTTCTTATTAAAAACAAGAGCAGAAACAGCATTAAAAAGAGAAAAAGATGGACTTTTAAATCTTTTAGATAATCAAAGTTCATGGATTTATGTTATTGATCCAAAAGATTATCAGATGTTATTTATTAATAAAAAAACCAAAGAAATATGTCCTCAGGCTAAAGAAGGAATGCCTTGCTATCAAGTTGTTATGCAACGAGAAACACCGTGTGAGTTTTGTCCTGTTAAAAACATAAAAGGTGATTGTACAAATCAGAAATTAGAAGTGTATAATCCATATTTTAATCTTTGGGTTGATGTAGATGCAACATATGTAAAATGGCAGGGACAAGATGCTATTATGCTTAGTTGTCATGATGTGACTGCATATAAAAAATGACTTCTTATTGAGGTCATTTTTTATATGCAAACTGTGATTTTCCAGCAGCTTTACTATGATATAAAGCTTTATCAGATTGTGAAAATAATTTTGAAAATGAACATAATTGTTCATTAGAAATTGCTATTCCAATTGAACAGCTCATTTGACATTGATGTAAAGATGATAACTCTACACATTCATCAATGACTTGTTGTGCTTTTGTTTCAATATCTACCTGTGATAAAACTTCAGTTACAAAAACAACAAATTCATCTCCACCAACTCTACCAATGTATGCTATTTTACTAAAAATCTTTTTTAATATTTCTGAAATCTCTAGTAGAATGATATCACCTAATGGATGACCATAGGTATCGTTAATATGTTTGAAGTTATCAATATCTAACATATAAAAAGCATAATTTTCATGATGTGTCTGAAGGAATTCATCAATTTTATTTTCGATTGCTATTCTATTATAGAGTTCAGTTAAAGCATCTAATTCAACTATTTTTTCTAAATACTGCGAATATTCTAAAGCTTGATTAGCTTTTTCGGTAATTGTTCTAGGATAGTATTCATTTTCACTTTGATCTAGGTATGGCATTGAGTGATGAATATGGACAATTTTAATTTCAGAATTAACAAGCTGACAAATAATACTAAAACGTGTATCCATATCAATAATAATAGGTTTTTGATCAGCATCTTTTTCTTTAAGCCATAGTTTACCATAAATGATACAAGTTACATCATTGATAGGTGTCCCATAGTATTCTTCATTTAAAATATCAAATTCAATATCTTTAGCTTCTTGTTGACTTAAAATCAAATCATTTATGAAATCTTTTTTATTATGATAAAATTCATGCTTTCCTGTTCCAATAACTGAAAGATGATCATCTAATAACTCTACAAGTGAGTATAAGTTTTGTTGAGAATTCAAGCCAATATACAAATAACAAAAATCTTTAGCAAATTCTAATGACGAGTTTAAAAATTCTGTTTTATCCATATAATTCTTACACCATCCTCTAATAAATTCATCATAACATGTGATTTATGAAAATGCAATCACATTACAATCACAACTTGCTTTATCATATCATAAAAACTGTGTATAATAAATAGAGAATAAAGGAGATAGATTATGGATAGAAAATGGAGTTTAAAAGAATTATATACATCTTTTCAAGATGAAGACTTTTTAAATGATTTAAAACAGATAGAACTTATTCTTACAGATATGAAAAAATATCCTGCATGTATGCAAACAGAAGATAACCTTGTTGCATATTTAAAACAAGAAAATATTTTAGATGATCTTGTAGAAAAGGTATATGCTTTTATCAGTTTAATAATGAATGCTGATACGAATAATCTTGATGCATTAAAATATGCTTCTGTAATAGAAAATCTTTTAGCATCTTTTGCTGATACAAGTGCTAAAATTCAAAAATGGATAGCAAAATTTGATTTATCCAAAATAGACAATGAAGATATTAAAAATCATCTTTTTGTTTTAAATGAAATTAAACAACAAAATCAATACTTGTTAGATGATCAAAGTGAATCTGTTTTAGCTAATATGAAAACAACTGGATCAAGTGCATGGCTAAAATATAAAGATCAACTTATTTCTTCATTAATGATTACAATGGATGATAAGACGTATCCTTTAACTGAAATCTTAAATATGGCTTATTCAAAAGATAAAGAAATCAGAAAAAAGGCCTATGAAGCTGAAATAGCAGCTTACCAAAATATTGAATTAGGAATAGCAAGTGCTTTAAATGCAATTAAAGGTGAAGCTATTACGGTTGCAAAATTAAGAGGTTATCACTCTGTTTTAGAAAGAACACTCATAGATTCGAGAATGTCTCAAAAAACATTAGATGTTTTATTAAAAACAATGAAAAAAGCATTGCCTATGTTTGAAAAATATTTTCAAACAAAAGCCAAACATTTAGGATATGAAAATGGATTGCCTTGGTATGATATGTATGCACCAATTGTTGATGTGAATAGTGAATATAATTATGAAAAAGGAAGCCAATTCGTTATTGAACAATTCTCATCATTCTCACAAAATTTAGGTGATTATGCCAAAATGGCAATAGAAAAGAATTGGATTGATGTTTATCCTAGACAAGGGAAAGTTGGTGGAGCATTTTGTCATAATTTACATTGCATTCAAGAAAGTCGTTTCTTATTGAATTATGGAAATGATTTTAGTGATGTGATTACTATGGCACATGAACTTGGACATGGTTTTCATGGACATTGTTTAAATAGTCAAACAGCTTTGAATGCTCAATATCCAATGCCAATAGCTGAAACAGCTTCAACATTCTGTGAAACAATTGTGAAAAAAGCAGCCTTAAAAAATGCTTCAAAAGCAGAACAACTCATGATTTTAGAAAATGAGTTATCAGATTGTGCACAAGTTATTGTAGATATTTATTCACGTTTCTTATTTGAAAGTCGTTTGATTGAAAAACGAGAAGAAGGACCGCTTAGTGTTGATGAAATAAAATCTTTAATGATTGAAGCACAAAAGGAAGCTTATGGTCAAGGTTTGGATCATGAGACATTGCATCCTTATATGTGGACATGGAAGCCTCATTATTATGAAGCAGATTATGCTTTCTATAATTTTCCTTATGCATTTGGTTTGTTATTGGCGAAAGGTTTATATGGATTGTATTTAAAAGAAGGAGCATCTTTTGCAAAGACATATGAGAACTTCTTATCATTAACAGGCAAGATGAATCTAGAAGATGTTGGAAAGAGTGTTGGTATTGATTTGACATCTGAAGAATTTTGGCAAAATTCATTAGATATGATTAAGGAAGATTTAGAATTATTCTATGAATTACTTAGTTAAAAAATAATGTTTTGTATTTATTGATAGAAAATAATTATTATTTTCTAAAATATATTGACAAAATGAATAATGCATATTATGATTAATTTGTAAATAGAAAAGGATTGTCACTCTTCGGGAGGCATAACCAAAATATATATATACATATATTTTGGTTGCACCGAGGAGTTTTTTATTTTCAGAAAGGTGGAATTATGTTGAATTTTTTTAAAAAGAAAAATGAAGCAAAGATATATGCTCCAGTTGACGGGAAATGTATTGATATTATTGATGTTAAAGATGAAGTATTTGCATCTAAGATGTTGGGTGAAGGTTTTGCAGTTATTCCAGATAATTGTATGATTTGTTCACCAAGTGATGGAGTGATTACAATGATTTTTCCTACTAAACATGCTTTTGGAGTGAGAATGAAAGACGGAAAGGATATTCTTGTTCATATTGGAATAGATACAGTTAATCTTGGTGGAAAAGGTTTTGAAACTTTAAAAACTGTCAATCAAAAAGTTAAAGCAGGAGATCCAATTATAAAAATAGATAAAGATTATATTGAGAGCCAGCACTATGATTTAACAACAGTGGTTGTTATGACTGATCAAAAAGAAATGATCGAAAAAAGAAGTATAGGTGAAAATGTTTGTTGTCATGATTTGATTATCAATTATTCATAAAAAGGTGGGAATCAAGAATGAGGCTTATAAAAAAGATTAATAATAATTTTGCTATGGCAGTTGATAGTCAAGGTGAAGAAGTGATTGTGTCTGGCAAAGGAATTGGTTTTATCAAAATTCCTTGTGAGATAACTGATTTAAGTGTAGTTGATCGGACATATTATGGGATTGATTCTAAATATATTGGTTTGTTAAATGAAATACCTGAAGATATTTTAGAAATATCTATTAAGGTTGTAGATTATGCAAAACATAAGTTAAAGAATAGATTGAACCCTAATTTAATGTTTACTTTGGCTGATCATATCCATTTTAGTATTGAAAGATACCAAAAGGGAATTGTATTTGATTTCCCCTTGACTTATGATTTTGAGCAACTTTATTCAAATGAAATACAAATTAGCAAGTATGCATTAATGATTATCCAAAAACAACTCAATATTTCTTTACCTAAAGAAGAACTCAGTGGAATAGCAATGAATATTATTAATTCAGAATTATACTCTTCTTTAGGAAATACTGAACAAAATTTAGATTTATTAATTGAAAAAATGACGATAGTCATTGAAGAATTTTTTGGAATAGAAGTCAAAAGAGATACAGTTAATTTTTCTCGTTTTGCTACGCATTTAAGATATTTATTTAAACGTATTTCAGAGAAAAAATCTATTTCTAGTGATAATTTAAAAATATATCAATCATTAAAAAATGAAACACCAGAAACATATCAATGTGTTATTAAATTAGCAGATTATTTAAATAAAGAAAAAAATTGGATTTTAGATGAGGAAGAATTACTTTATTTAATTCTTCATGTCAATCGATTATGTACAAGAGAGGACTGTAACCGTAAGGGCATAACCCCCTAGATCATAAGAGAGTTAATCTTTTATGTATGGGGGTTTTTGTTTTAGCAATTTCATTGCAGAGTGCACATGTAATGTTTGCAAATATAAAAGAAATGAGGAGAGAAAAAATGTCGAAAAAGTATGAAAAACTTGCAAAAGTTATTTTAGAATCTATTGGTGGAAAAGAAAATATAAGTTATTTTCAACACTGTACAACAAGATTACGTTTTAATTTAAAAGATCGTGGATTAGTTCATTTAGAAGCGATAGAAAATGCAGATAAAGTTTTAGGAATACAATGGTCTAATGATGAATTACAAATTATTATTGGACCAGCTGTTGCTGACGCTTATGCAGAGATTTGTGATTTTGGTGGATTGCAAAGAGAAGATGCAATTGATGAAAATCTTGATGTAAATACAGAAAAGAAAAAAGTCACTCCAAAGTCTGTGCTTATGGGGATTATGGATGGAATTTCAGGAAGTATTACACCTCT
Source organism: Candidatus Stoquefichus sp. SB1 (assembly GCF_001244545.1). NCBI lineage: Bacteria > Bacillati > Bacillota > Erysipelotrichia > Erysipelotrichales > Erysipelotrichaceae > Candidatus Stoquefichus > Candidatus Stoquefichus sp. SB1. Next base: position 205,638 of record NZ_LN852696.1, read on the forward strand.
TATCCCAATGATGATTGGTGGTGGAATGATTAAAGTTATTTACATGTTAGCCAATATGGCAGGAATTTTACCAGAAACAAGTACAACTTATCAGATTCTTTATTGGTTAGGAGATGCTTTTATTTATTTCTTCCCAGTCTTTTTAGGAGCGACAGCTGCTAAAAAATTTGGTGCTAATCAGGGATTAGGTATGTTGTTAGGAGCTTTACTTATTTATCCAAGTTTTATTGAAGCAGCAGCCAATGGAACTGCTATGACCATTTTTGGATTGCCTGTTTATATGGCTAATTATTCTACAACTGTTATACCTATTATTATGACAGTATATGTTTTAAGTAAAATTGAAAAATTGATAAGTCAATATTGCCCAGATATTTTAAAATCATTTGTTGTTCCAACATTTTCATTAATCATTATTTTGCCACTTATGTTAGTTGTGATAGCACCACTTGGTTATTATATAGGGACATATGTTGCAGCAGGTGTTATCTGGATTTATGAAACAATTGGTTTCTTAGGCGTATCTATATTGTGTGCATTACTCCCTTTAATGGTTATGACTGGAATGCATACAATGATGACCCCATATTGGACATCGGCTTTTGCTTCACTAGGATATGATCCATTCTTTTTACCAGCTATGATTATTTCTAATATGAATCAGTTTGCAGCAAGTCTTGCTATAGGTGTAAAAGCGAAAACAAAAAAAGTAAAATCTACAGCTATGTCATGTGCTGTTACAGCAATTGTAGGTGGAGTTACAGAACCTGCTATGTTCGGAATTACATTTAAGTATAAAAAACCACTATATGCAGCAATGGTTGGAAATGCAGTTGGCGGGCTTATTGCTGGATTACTAAAAGTGTCTTGTTATGCATTTCCAGGTTCAGGGGGAATATTTGCAACAGTTACATTTACAGGTCCAGGTAATAATTTAGTTTTCTTTTTAATTGCAGCAGTTGTAGGTATGATTGTTACATTTGTATTAACTTATATTTTAGGAATAGATGAGAAAGAGGTGTAGAAAATGGCTTTTCCAAAAGATTTTTTATGGGGTGGCGCAACAGCAGCAAATCAATGTGAAGGTGGATGGAATGAAGACGGTAAATTAGATTCAACAGCTGATCATTTCACATTAGGTTCAAGAACTAAGCCAAGATTATTTACCGCTCAAATAGATACAGATAAGTATTTTTATCCATCACATAAGGCAAGTGATTTTTACCATCATTATAAAGAAGATATTGCTTTATTAAGTGAAATGGGATTTAAGATTTTCAGAATGTCAATTAATTGGACACGTTTGTTTCCACATGGTGATGATGAAGAACCTAATCAAAAAGGCATTGAATTTTACAGAAATGTATTTTTAGAATTGAAAAAATACAATATTGAGCCACTTGTAACAATTTCACATTATGAAATGCCTTATCATTTAGCAGAAAAATATGATGGGTGGTATAGTAGAAAAACAATTGATTGTTATGTCAAATATTGTGAAACTCTTTTTAGAGAGTATAAAGGTCTTGTTAGATATTGGTTGACTTTTAATGAAATCAATAGCCTGATTCTGGGAGGTAATGGATATTTCTCTGGTGGAATTCTATCATCCTCAAAAAAGGATATGGGGGCAGGAGTTCTTGAAGATGTAGATACACTATCAATAAAAGAACAACATATGGATACTGTTAAGCAGTATCAAGCATTACACCATCAGTTAATTGCGAGTGCATTAGTTGTGAAGAGGGCTCATGAGATGAGTAGTGAGTATCAAGTTGGTTGCATGATTGCTGGAATCACACAATATCCATATTCTTGTCGACCAGAAGATATGTTACTAATACAAAAAGAGCGCAGAAATATTTTCTATTACTGTCCAGATATTCAAATAAATGGAGAATATCCTTATTATGCTCATCGTTTCTTGAAAGAAAATGATATTCATATTCGTTTTGATAAGGATGATAAAGAAATTTTGAAAAATGGAACAGTAGATTTCTTTACTTTCTCATATTATTCAACTGGTTGTGTAACAACAGATAACAATTTAGAAAAGACAAGTGGTAATTTAGTATTTGGCATTGCTAATCCATACCTGGAAAAAAGTCAGTGGGGATGGCAAATAGATCCTCAAGGATTAAGATATTTTTTAAATGAAATCTATGATCGTTATCATATTCCTATCATGGTTGTAGAAAATGGATTAGGACAAGATGATCAATTAGAAGAAGATAAAGCAATTCATGATGATTATCGCATTGAATATATGAGACAACATATTAAGGCAATGGGAGAAGCAATAAAAGATGGTGTCAATTTAATTGGTTATACACCTTGGGGTTGTATTGATTTAGTAGCTGCAAGTACAGGTGAAATGAAGAAAAGGTATGGTATGATATATGTTGATGCTGATGATTATGGTAATGGGACATATCAAAGATATAAAAAAGATTCATTTTATTGGTATCAAAAAGTTATTGCATCCAATGGTGAGGATTTAGATTAAGAACAAAGTCTAACTTTGTTCTTTTCATTTATTGAACGTTCTTCTTTAAAAAGTGGTATAATGAAAGTTAAAGAAGGTGTATATATGAAGAATAAAAAAATAGATATTTTATTGAAATTAAGTATTGGTATTTATATCATTACATTGATATATGCATTTTATATCAATTGGCAAGGAAAATATTTTATGATGACCTTTGTTGCATGTTTAACTCCTTTTATAATGCCTATTTTGATGAAACTTTGTAAAGTCAAAGTTCCTACTGAGTTTTATTTAATTAATGTTGTATTTGTTTATTTTGCTAGTCTGTGGGGAAGTTGTTTAGGTGGTTATTCAACACCTTATTATGATAAATTTACACATTGTGCAAGTGGAGTTGTTATTGCAGAACTCGTTTATATTGTTTATAAACATTATCTAAGAGATGATCAGCGTAAGATATTGATGTTTTTATTTGTCAATGCAGTCAATGCAATGGTTGCCTTATTTTGGGAATTTTATGAATATGCTTTACTGGTATTTTTTCAATATGATGCGATTCGTAATGTGACAGGTGTTCATGATACCATAACGGATATGTTAGTTGCTGTCATTGGAGGATTGGTTTTAAGTCTTTATCTGATTCATTTTGATCAAAGTCCTAAAGAACATTTCTTTGTTTCTTTAGAAAGAAAAATACATCAATTAAATACAAAGGAACAAGTTGAATGACTTGTTCCTTTAAAATTATTCATGATGAACTTGAGCGTTCATTTTTTTAATTCTCAATTTCCAAAATGTATATTGTATAAACCAAACAATGATAAACACAATAATAAAGATACCAAAATAAATGAAGAATCCTCGAATACTGTGCTCCATCCAATAAGTGAAATAAGCAATTGGTAACATTATCATTGCTATTCCAATTCCATAAACAATCGTTTGTTTAAGAAGACTCCATTCATCTTTTTCCCATACTATTGATAAACCACCAAAACCACCACCTAAGATGACTAATAATATCAGTTGGACTAAGACTGCATGGCTTTGATTTCCAAACTGTTCAATAAGGAAAGGAGAACAAGGTAAATAATTTCCTTCACCATAGCCAAGCGAAATGATAACAGTGATAAGATATCCAATAGTAATACCAATTGGAATTCCCATAAAAATTCTTAATAATATTTTTTTCATTTTTCTCACCTCATATTTCTAATATTTTTTTAATCTTAGAGACATATCGTCGTGATACATAAGTTGTTGTATTATCTTTCAATGTTACACAAATTGTTCCTACAAAATTTAAATCAAAAGACTTGACCATTTTTAAATTAATAATTTCTGAATGAGATATCCTGACGAAAACATTGTGATTTAATCTTTCTTCTAACTGGTAGAGCCTTAATTTAATACTATATTCTCCTTGCATTGTACAGACATAGACTTTTTGATTAGCAGCATAAGCACGAATAATTTGTTCAGGTGGAATGATTTCTATTGTTTGGTTTTTGCTGCCAATGATAAATTCATTTTTATCTTTTGAGAGTTTATCAACAAGATCGTTGATTTCTTCTGTCAATTGATCAGTAATGATTATAATTTTAGGAGTAGACTGTTTTTCATCAATCTTAACTTCTACTTGCATGTGACATCATCCTTTCGACACTATCAGTATAATCAATGTGTTAAGGAAATTCTAGACCTTTTATATAAGTGGTTAGAATTGTTATATATATGGTCTGTTTTGATATTTCATATAAATTATTTAATCATTTTGAAAGTGTCTTATCATTTATTGTCTTGACTTTTCATCTATCTAGATTTATACTGACTAAGTAATAACAAATAGTCAAAAAGAGGTGAGAGAGTGCCTAAGATATATTCCCAAAGTGAAAAAGATGATATTAAAGCACGTTTAAAGGAAGCTGCACAAAAAAGCCTAATGATGAATGGTGTGAAGAAAACAACAGTTGATCATCTTGTTGAGGAAGTACATATTCCTAAAGGAACTTTTTATCTCTTTTATAAATCTAAAGAAGTTTTGATTTTTGAGGTTCTAATTGAATTTCATGAGCAATTTGAACATGCTCTGCAAAGTGGTTTATCGCAGATGGATTTTCAAAATATAACGGCTGAACAATTGACGCAGTTTATATTTGAATTCTTTAAAATGGCTAGAGATAATCCTTTGTTTCAAACATTGACATCTGGGGGATTAGAAGAACTTGCTAGGAAATTACCACCTGAAATAATAACTGAACATTTTTTGCATGATGATCAAATGATAGAGAAAATTCTGATGTTGATACCTCATCAGGACAATATAGATGTAAAGTCTATATCAGCGGCTTTTAGAGATTTGTTTATGTTAATGTTTTCAGATTTTTATCAGGAAGATACATCATTGAAGATGCTCATTCATGGTTTGGTATTACAATTTATAAAACAGTAACTTGGTCATATGACCAAGTTCATTTATCGATTTATTTGACTAAAATATAAATAATAGTCAAAAAGGAAGAGGGGAATATAATGATAGAAGTTAAGGATTTAACATTTAGTTATAATCAAAAAGAGTTTATAAAAGATATTCATTTTCAAGTTGAAAAAGGTATGATTTTTGGTTTTTTAGGACCATCTGGAGCTGGAAAATCTACATTACAGAAGATATTAACAGGATTGATTACAAATTATAAGGGGCATGCGATTGTGAATGGAGTAGAATGTAAAAATCATACTAATGCTTTTTATGAAAATATTGGTGTTGATTTTGAATTTCCAACTTTATATGAAAAATTAACTGCCAGAGAAAATCTTGAATTTTTTGCTTCTCTTTATAGTCAGCCAACACAATCAATAGATCAGTTATTAGAATCAGTTGGTTTACAAAATGATGCTCATAAGAAAGTAAGAGACTATTCTAAAGGAATGAAATCAAGATTAAATTTTATTAAATCTTTATTAAATGATCCCGATGTTCTTTTTTTAGATGAACCAACAAGCGGATTAGATCCTACCAATAGTCGGATTATGAAAGATTTAATATTGAATGAAAAGAGGAAAGGCAAAACCATTATTTTAACAACTCATAATATGGAAGATGCGACAGAACTTTGTGATCAAGTTGCTTTTATTATGAATGGACAAATATGTGCAATGGATAGTCCTCAAAATCTTATCATGTCCCATGGAGCAGCACAAATTGTTTATACTTATGAAGAAGAAGGATTACAACAACGTACTTGTCCATTAGATAAACTCTCTTTCGATACGAAACTTAATGAGCTTATTCGTGACAATCAGTTATTATCGATTCATAGTAGTGAACCAACATTGAATGATATTTTTATGGAAGTCACTGGGAGGACTTTGTTATGAGATTATTTCATCTAATTAAGGGAGATATTTCTTTTCAAATTAGATATGGATTTTATCTCTTATATGGCATACTGACTTTTATATATACTTTTATTTTATTTGTTTTACCGGTTGAGTGGCGAGGAATTGTGTCTCATCTTTTGATATTTTCAGATCCCGCAGCAATGGGGCTGTTTTTTATGGGGGCAATGATTCTATTTGAAAAGAGTCAGCGTGTTTTAGATAGTCTCGCTGTTTCACCAGTAACAACTCAGGAATATATTTTCTCTAAAATGATGTCATTTGCTATTATATCTGAAATTGTTGCAATGATTCTTGCTTATGCATCACATCAATCAGATTTGTTGTTGGTTTTCATAGGAACATTAATGACTTCATTTATTTTTAGTTTGTTAGGAATTATCGTGTCGACTCAGATTCAGAGTTTAAATCAATTTATTTTATGGACAGTCCCTGTTGAAATCGTTTGTTTTCTTCCACCAGCACTTTCTTTATTTATAGATAATATGGTTTTGAAAATGTATCCAATAACACATTGTTTATTTTTAATAAGAGGAGAAAGTTCTTATATCATATTAAGCATGAGCATGATTATTTTCACAATTGCTTGTTTATGGTTCATTGCAAACCATTTCACAAAACAAATGTTTAAAAGAATTGGAGGTGTTCATTTATGAAAGCAATTTATGCAAGTTTTAAACAATATCTTCGTTTTATCAAAAGAGATAAAATGTTATTAGTAATATGTTTTATGCCTATTGTTTGTGGATTTATTTTCCGTTATGTAATTCCTTTTCTCAATCTCCAATTGATAAAGTATTTATCTTTAGATTTGTCAGCCTATTATTCTTTAGTAGATATATTTTATGGTATTGTTAATGCAACAATGTTTTGTATTGTCTCTGCACTTGTTATATTAGAAGAGCGAGATGATCATTTGATAAATAGTTTATTTGTGACTCCATTAGGTAAGAATGGATATCTTGTATCAAGACTGGGGATTCCTGCTTTGTTAAGTTTCATCATTACGCTTATTTTATTTCCCATTTTTCATCTCACATCTTTTTCATTAGGGATGGCATTTGTCTTTATTTGTGCTGGAACATTACAGGGAACAATTATCTCTTTGCTTGTTGTGAGTTTATCATCTCATAAACTAGAAGGTATGGCGGTTGCTAAAATGGCATCTCTAGAATCAATGGTTATCTTGGTTCCGTTTTTTATCAAAGATGCAACTTCTTATTTATTGAGTTGGATACCCTCTTTTTGGATAGGAAAAGCCCTTATTCATAATCAAAGTTTTTTTCTGTTAGTCGCTATAGTTATATCAATGATATGGATTTTAGGACTTGTTACTTTTTTTCAGAAAAAGATTGCTTAATTCATTAAATAAAGATTGCTTATTGCATATTTTTGTGTGAAAATATATAATATATGTAGAAAATTAAAAAAGTTTCTCATAAAAAAAGAAAAATGAAGATTTTATTTGTATATATAAGTAGGGGCTACTTTTCAAGAAAGGATATACAAATAAAATGAGTCAAAACAAACAAGGAAAAAAAGGAGTTTCATTATTCTGTTCGGATTATTTTTTTCATTACCTGATGCATCATAGCGAAAACTTTCGAAGGGAACTTTGCAGTTGTGTTTCTGGCTATGATGATATGAGTGTAGTCGAAGTTGTCTATTGTGATACATACGGTTTGAACAAAGAAAGTTCTAAGATGGTTTTAGATGTTGTGGTTAAGGATGATTTTGGAAGATACTATAATTTTGAAATGCAGAATGGATATATCGGTAAGGACGAACTTGGAAGATTTCAGCTTTATGCAATGAGACTGGTAGAACGACAGCTACAGGATGGCAAAAACTATGGAGAACTTGAAAAAGTAATACAACTGATTATTTATACAGGTTCACCTGTTAAAAATTATGATCATGACTATCATATTGCACGATTATATGATGACCAGTATCAGATAATGATGGAAAAAGGATTATTGGAATTTCATATCTTACAGACACAAAGAATGGAGGCAGATAATATGGAATTAAAAAGTGAAGGTATCAGAGAGGTATTTTGGATGTTTGCAGATGAGGAGAATCATAAGAAAAAACCTAAAACAAAATTAGGGGAAGAAGTGGTTGGGTTATATGAAAGTTATCAGAACTCAGATGAATTTCTCACTTATTGTAATATTGAAAGAGATAGGCTTATTATTAAATCAAGAATGATGCAATCTGAGAAAAAAGGTAAAGAGGAAGAAAAACGGAAAAACTGCTTAAAAATCGCTGAAGTAAAATATCCAGATTCCTCATTGGAATGGTTAAAGACATGTACAATGGAACAGTTGGATAAAGTTTTTGAACTTATTTTTCAGGATATCAGTTATGAAGAATTCAAAATACAAGTCTTAAACAATTGAAAAACAATCAATAGGAAAATCCATCATTTTTGATAGATTTTCTTTTATTTTCCGTATATTCGTTCACCATTATTCGGTATTTTGGATGTTTAAAAAAAGTATAAAAAATTGTCAAAATATTGTTGACGAATAAGGTGAAAGCGGTTATATTGAATATGTAATACGGAATTACGTATATAATTCGTAAATACGGATAAGGGAGGAAAAGAAATGAATTTTTCGGAAGCGGCAACTGAAAAGTTGCTAATGATTGCTGATAAAATCAGTAATCAAAAACATATGAGTGCTATCAAGAATGCTTTCTCAACATTAATGCCAGTCATTATTACTGGTGCATTCTGTACACTTATTTCAAATGTTGTTTGCTCTACAACAACAAATGGTATTTCACTTGCAAAAGTACCAGGTATGGCATGGTTAGAATTTTTACAACCAATCTTTACTTCAGCTAACTATGCAACATTAAATTTCTTTACAATTGGAGCAGTTGTTTTGATTGGTCTTGAACTTGGAAAGACAAATAAAATGAAAGGGTATGCACCAGCATTTATTGCTTTATGTTCTTATGTTGCATGTTGTCCATCTTTTATTAACTTCACATTGGAAAATAAAGAAGTGATCCAAGTCGCAGATGTATTTGGAAAAGACTATACAGCAGCTAAAGGATTATTCTTAGGAATGGTTATTGCGATGTTATCTGTTGAATTGTTCTCATGGGTTGTTAAATCAGGAAAAATGAAAATTTCTATGCCTGATTCAGTACCACCAAATGTGTCTAACTCATTTAATGTGTTATTCCCTGCAATGTTTACTATTATTGCTTTTTCAGCAATTAACTTTGGAATTACGCAAGTGACTGGTATGACTTTATATGACATTATCTATACAATGTTACAAAAACCATTAGAAGCAGTTATGCAAGGGTTACCAGGTTTATTAATTTTAATGTTGGTTGCTCAATTGTTCTGGGTCATTGGAATTCATGGGAATCAAATTATTAAACCAGTTCGTGAACCTTTATTAAATGCTGCAATTATGGCAAATACAGATATGGTGAATTCAGGAAACTTTGCACGTGGAGACTTAAATGTTATTAACATGTCTTTCTGGGATGTTTATATGTCTATGGGAGGATCTGGGGTGACAATTGGTTTGGTCATTGCTATCTTCATCTTCTCTAAACGTGAAGATTATAAAGGAATTGCTAAATTATCATTAGTTCCAGGTATTTTCAATATTAATGAAACAATGACTTTTGGATTACCAATTATGTTAAACCCAATTATGGCTATTCCATTTATTATTACACCATTAATTACTGGTACAATTGGTTATGTCTTAACAACAATTGGTTTTGCTGATGTACTTGTCTATGCAGTGCCATGGACAACGCCACCAATTTTAAGTGCTTGGTTAGCAAGTGGTGGAAGTATTACATGTATTATTACACAAGTGATTTGTATGGCAGTATCAATCCTTATTTATATTCCATTTGTTATGGCAGCAAATAAACAAAAAATGGCTTCAGAATAGTTTCATACAACCACCTTATAAGGTGGTTTGTATTTATATTTGTGATAACGTGTGCTATGATTATCTTAACGAGGAAGGTGAAATGGTATGAAATTAAATCGAACATTATTAAGAGCTATTGAAATTCTTGAATTGTTATCAAAGACAAAAGAAGGATATACATTGGCTCAATTATCAAGTTTGTTAGATTCACCGAAATCAAGTGTGTTTGATATTGTCAAAACACTTGTCTATAAAAACATGATTGTAGAAGATAATCAGAGTGGTATCACCAAATATAAAATAGGGTTACAAACATTTTTAATTGGAAGTAGTTATTTAAATGATATAGATATTGTCAATATTGCAAAACAAGATTTGATTGATTTGGCAAATAAAATGCAGGCAACAACTTTTATGGCAATTTTAGATGATGATATGGTGACTTATTTATATAAGTATGAATCGGAAAAAACAATTATTACGACAGCCAATATTGGGAGTCGCCGATCAGTTCATTCTGCTGCTTTAGGAAAAGTTATGCTAGCTTTTGGCTCAGATGAAGATTTAAAGAGAGCTATTCAAAAAACAGAGTTTGTGGCTTATACAGAATATACAATCACTTCAGTAGAAAAATATTTAGATGAACTCAAAGAAGTGAGAAAGTTAGGATATGCAAAAAGTGATCGTGAAGATACTTTACAGCAAATTGCAGCAGCAGCACCGATTCGTGATCATGATGGAACAGTCATAGCTGCTATTAGTTGTGTTGGTTTTTATGAAAGTCAAATCAATTTAGATGATTTAGGAGTCATTGTCAAAGAAGTGGCTGATAGAATTTCATCCAAACTTGGTTATGCTCCATGTAATGAGGTGAGAAAATGAAAATGACATTTCGCTGGTACGGCGAAGATGATCCTGTCTCATTAGAGAATATCAAACAAATTCCCAATGTAACAGGAGTTGTCAGTGCAATCTATGATATACCAGTTGGTGAAGTTTGGCCAATAGAACGTATTGAACAGTTGAAGCAGACAGTTGAAAAAGCAGGACTGGAATTAGAAGTCATTGAAAGTGTACCGGTTCATGAAGATATAAAATTAAAAAGAAATGATTATCAAAGATATATTGATAATTATAAAGAAACAATCAGAAATCTCGCAAAGTGTGGAATCAAATGTATATGTTATAATTTTATGCCAGTTTTTGACTGGACAAGATCATCAATTGATCATCAATTAGCAGATGGTTCACAAGCTTTGGTTTACTATAAAGATGAAGTGAATCAACTTGATCCAACAAAACTTACTTTACCTGGCTGGGATGCCTCTTATTCACCACAAGAAGTGAGTCAACTGATTCAAGCTTATCAGGAATTAGGAGAAGAAGGTTTATGGAAAAATCTTCAATATTTTATTGAAGAAATCATACCAATAGCAATCGCCTATGATGTCAAGATGGCAATCCATCCAGACGATCCACCTTGGTCAATTTTTAATATCCCAAGAATTATAACAAATGAAAAGAATTTAGACAGATTCCTAGAACTCTATGATGATGTTCATCATGGTTTAACTTTATGTAGTGGATCATTGGGCTGTGCATCATTTAATGATGTTGCCAGTCTGATTAGAAAATATGGGGCTATGAAAAGAATTCACTTTGCGCATGTGAGAAATGTAAAGATTTTGGCTGATGGGTCTTTTGAAGAAAGTGCTCATTATTCAAGTTGTGGATCGCTAGATATGGTTGATATTATGAAAGCTTATTTAGAAACAGGGTTTGAAGGCTATATCAGACCAGATCATGGACGTATGATTTGGGGAGAAACAGGAAAACCAGGCTATGGTTTATATGACAGAGCCCTTGGTGCGATGTATCTTGGTGGTATTATTGATGGATTGAAAGGAAAATAAAATGAAAAAGAAAGTCAAATTACCTGATGATTTTTTCTTGGGTGCAGCGGCTAGTGCATGGCAGACAGAGGGCTGGATAGGGAAAAAAGAACATCAAGACTCATATATAGATTTATGGTATAAAGAAAATAAAAATGTTTGGCATAATGGTTATGGGCCAGCAATCGCAACCAATTATTATGAAAGATATCGAGAAGATATTGGCTACATGAAAGAGATTGGAATGAATTGTTATCGGACATCATTGAATTGGTCACGTTTTTTAACAGATTATGAAAATGTGATTGTCGATGAAGACTATGCCGCTTACTATGATAAGATGTTAGACGAATTGATTGCTCAAGGGATTGAACCAATGGTCTGTTTAGAACATTATGAAATTCCAGGAGAGTTATTTAAAAAATACGATGGATTTGCGAGTAAGCATGTTGTTGATTTGTTTGTCAAATATGCTGAGAAAGCATTTCAAAGATTTGGTCATAAGGTGAAATATTGGTTTGCATTTAATGAACCAGTTGTTGTTCAAACCAGAATTCATCTTGATGCATTGCGTTATCCTTTTTATCAGGACAGCCAAGCGTGGATGCAGTGGAACTATCATAAAGCACTTGCAACGAATATGGTTATGAAAGTTTATAAAGAAGGTGGATACCGCATAAAAGGTGGGAAGTTTGGGACAATTATTAATATTGAAACAGCTTATCCTAGAGGAAACGCACCAAGAGATTTAGAAGCTGCTGATAAATATGACTTATTCTATAATCGTGTATTCTTAGATCCAGCAATTTTAGGATATTACGAAGAAGGCTTCTTTGATTTATTAAAACAACATGATATTTTAATGGATTATACGAAAGAAGAATTAGACATTATCAAAAATAATACATTGGACTGGGTTGGGATTAACCTATATCATCCTAACCGTGTCAAAGCACGTACAACAGCAATTCATCCAGATGCTCCATTCCACCCTGATTTTTACTATGAAGATTTCAATATGCCAGGGAAAAAGATGAATCCTCATCGTGGCTGGGAAATCTATCCAAAGATTATGTATGATATGGCTATGCGTATGAAAAATCATTATCATAATTTTGAATGGTTTATTGCTGAAAGTGGTATGGGTGTTGAAAATGAAAAACAATATAAAGATGAAACAGGGATGATTCAAGATGATTATCGTATTGAATTTATAAAAATGCATCTTGATTGGTTAATCAAAGGTATTGAAGAAGGATCAAATTGTAAAGGTTATATGTTATGGGCTTTTACAGATAACGTATCACCAATGAATGCTTTTAAAAATCGTTATGGATTAGTAGAAATAGATTTAGAGGATCATAGAAATAGACATTTAAAAAAGTCAGCTTATTTTTATAAGAATATAATTCAAACAAGAGAATTTGAAATAGAGGATGAAGAAAACGATTATAAGTAAAGAAAGAGGTTAGAATGATGAAAAGCCAGGAATTAAGAACAATAGCACCTGAATTAGATCCATTAAGAATTGGAACAGGTTGGAAAATAGAAGATTTAGAGAAAATGCAGGTTTTTATAGCAAGCACTTATGGAGATTCACATCCAGGAAGTGTCCATTTAAATGAATTGGTTGGTTATGTTGAAGAAAGTTTAAAGGCAGTGAACATAAAAGGTGCAAAATATTATACAACTGATATTTGTGATGGAGAAGCACAAGGCCATGATGGTATCAATTATTCATTATGTTCAAGAGAAATGATGACAAATATGATTGAAATTCAATATAATGCGACGCCTTTTGATGGCTGTATTTTCTTATCAAGCTGTGACAAGGCTGTTCCAGCTCATTTAAAAGCGATTGCACGATTAAATGCACCAGCGATTATGATTCCTGGTGGGGTTATGAATGCGGGGCCAAACTTATTAACATTGGAACAGATTGGGAAGTACTCTGCTCAATATCAACGTGGTGAAATCACTTTAGATGAATTTAATTTCTATAAACAAAATGCTTGTCCGAGTTGTGGAGCGTGCAGTTTTATTGGAACTGCAACAACAATGCAAATCATGGCTGAAGCTTTAGGATTAGCATTACCTGGAACATCCCTTCTTCCAGCTACAAGTGAAGAGTTAAAGGATGTTGCTAAAAATATTGGACAACATATTCAATTCCTGGTTGAAAAAGACATCAAACCTTCAGATATTTTAACAAAAGAAGCATTTGAAAATGCGATTATGGTTCATGCGGCCATTGCTGGTTCAACCAATGCATTGTTGCATTTACCAGCGATTGCACATGAAGCTGGCATTGAATTAACAGGTGATGATTTTGATCGTATTCATCGCACAATTCCTTATATCCTCAATTTAAGACCCAGTGGTTTTTATCCTGCACAGTACTATTATTATGCAGGCGGTACACCAGCGATTATGGAAGCGATTAAAGATCACTTACACCTTGATGTCATGACTGTAACAGGTAAGACTTTAGGTGAAAACTTAGAAGACTTAAAACAAAATGGTTATTATGAAAAGTGTTTTGCTTTCTTAGAAGATATCAAAGTTCAACGCACTGATATTATCTATCCTATTGATAAACCATTAAATCAAGAAGGTGCAATTGCTATTTTAAAAGGGAACCTAGCACCAGAAGGAGCAGTTGTGAAACATTCAGCAGTTCCTACTGCTATGCAGGAAGTGGTTTTATCAGCACGTGTGTTTGATTGTGAAGAAGAAGCCATTGCTGCTATTTTAAATCATAAAATCAATCCTGGAGAGGCTGTCTTTATTCGTTATGAAGGGCCTAAAGGAAGTGGAATGCCAGAGATGTTTTATACAACCGAAGCGATTGCCAGTGATCCAGAATTATCAGCTTCAATCGCACTATTAACTGATGGGCGTTTTTCAGGCGCAAGTAAAGGACCAGCCATTGGACATATTTCTCCTGAAGCAGCAAGTGGTGGACCGATTGCTTTGGTAGAAGATGGAGATTTAATTGAAATCAGTGTTAAGAAACGTTCTTTAAATATTGTTGGTATTCATGGAAAAAGAACACCTTTAGATTTGGTTGATAAAATCTTAAAAGAGAGAAAAGAAAAATGGTCTCCACGTACTCCAAAATATCAAAAGGGTGTCTTGGCGCTTTATACACAACATGCAGTATCACCAATGAAAGGTGGGTATATGGAATAATGGCAACAAAAAAACAGAAAAAGGATAAGTTAGATGGATTAACGGATCGTCAAAAACATATTGTAGAACTACGTGAAAAACTCAATCAACCTGATCCAAATGCAATTCATGTTTTTACTCCTTATAAAATCATTACCTATATTTTTAATGTTTTATTTCCACCCTATGCACTTTATCGTATATGGAATAAAAATTCAGAATTTAATAAAAATGAAAAAGGAATTCAAACAGCTGTCTGTGTCATTTATATAATTGTATTATTAAGCATATTAACAGGAGGAATGTCATAATGAAAAAATCAGAAACAATGATGGAATTAAAAAATCAAGGTGTTGTTGCAGTGATTAGGGGAAATAGTTTAGAAGAAGGTATCAATATTTCTGTGGCTTGTATTCAAGGTGGTTTAAAAGCCATTGAAATGGCTTATACCAATTCATCAGCTTCTGAAATTATCAAACAATTATCTCAAATGTATAAAGATGATGCTGAGGTTTGTATAGGAGCTGGAACAGTATTAGATGCTCCAACTGCAAGATTGGCGATTTTAGCTGGTGCCAAATATATTGTTTCACCATCATTTGATCAAGAAACAGCCATTCTTTGTAATCGTTATGGAGTTCCTTATATTCCTGGTTGTATGACAATAAAAGAAATTGTGAATGCGATGGAAGCAGGAAGTGAAATGATTAAATTATTCCCTGGAAGTGCCTTTGGTCCTGGCTATGTTGGAGCCATTAAATCACCATTACCACAAGTGTCATTAATGGTCACTGGTGGTGTAAAATTAGATAATTTAGATCAATGGTTTGATGCTGGTGTTGATGCAATTGGTGTTGGTGGAGAATTGAATAAACTTGGCGAACAAGGGCAATTTGATGAAATCACACGAATTGCAAGTGAATATGTCCAAAAAACAAAAGAGGCGAGACAATCATGAAAGTCTTATGCATGGGAGAAACGCTGCTTCGTTATTCAACCAAAAAAGGACACCGTATGAGTGAACTTGATTTTCAAGTTCATATTGGTGGTAGTGAAACAAATATTGCTGTGAGTCTAGCACAATATGGTTTTGAAACATCATTATTAACAAAACTGCCTCGTCATGCTTTAGGAGATGCAGTTATTTCCTTTTTGAAAAGCTTTGATGTTGATACTTCAAAAATATTAAGAAATGATATGAGAATGGGGAGTTATTTTTTAGAAAATGGCAGTGGAAACAGAACAAGTCAGGTCATTTATGATAGACAATATAGTGCAATGACATCATTTTGTTTAGATGATATTGTCTTAGAAGATATATTTCAAGGCGTTGAAGTTTTTGTTGTTTCTGGCATTACAGTGGCATTAAATGAAACAGTTCGTCATGCAGTGTTAAAGATGCTTGAATATTGCCGAGGAAATGATATTCTTGTCGTTTATGATAGTAACTATCGTGCAAAGATGTGGTCGATTGAAGAAGCGAGAAAAGCATTTCAAAGTATTTTGCCATATGTAGATATCTTATCCGCTGGGATATTAGATGCACAAAACTTTTTAGGTTTAACAAGTCAGGAAAGTGAATTTGAAAAGCAGTTAACTGATTTATATCAGCAGATGAAAAAAATGTATCCTCATTTAAAATATATCACAAGCACAAAAAGGGAAATTGTTTCAACAAGTGTTAACAATTTAACAGGGTATTTATATGATGAGAAACTTCATGTATCAAGGACTTATCATATTGATGATATTGTAGATAGAGTTGGCGGTGGAGATGCTTATTTATCTGGTTTATTATATGGCTTGTTAAATCACAAAGAAAAAGATTATAGTTTGGAATTTGGATGCTGTGCTTCTGTTTTAAAACATACAATTCATGGTGATGCGAATACTTTTAGCATTCATGAAATTGAAAGTTTTATGGAATCAGGCACATCAAGAATAAATAGATAGAGGAGAAAGTTTATGGGATTTCCGAAAGATTTTTTATGGGGTGGAGCGATTGCTGCGAACCAGGCAGAAGGTGCATACCTTGAAGATGGGAAAGGTTTGACGACTGTTGATATGATACCTCATGGTGAAAAAAGAATGTATGTAAAATTAGGGGATATGTATCCAGTTGAAGAGATTCCTGGTGAAAATTATCCAAGTCATGAGGCGATTGATTTCTATCACCATTACAAAGAAGATATCGCTTTGTTTGCTGAAATGGGATTTAAAACATTCCGTACATCTATTGCATGGGCAAGAATTTATCCTCATGGTGATGAAGATGAGCCTAATGAAGCGGGGATTGCTTTTTATACTGATATGTTTAAAGAGTGTCAAAAGTATGGCATTGAACCGTTAGTGACATTGTGTCATTTTGATGTTCCAATGGGATTGGTGAGAAAATATGATTCTTGGAAAAGTCGTGAGATGATTGACTGTTTTTGTAAATATGCGAAAACATGTTTTGAAAGATTCGATGGACTGGTTAAATATTGGTTGACATTTAATGAAATTAATATTTTATTACATTCACCATTTTCTGGGGCAGGAATTAGTTTTCGACCAGGAGAAAATCGTGAACAAGTCAAATATCAGGCTGCTCATCATGAACTCGTAGCTTCTGCTCTTGTGACTAAAATTGCTCATGAAATCAATCCAAATAATCAGGTTGGATGTATGTTGGCAGGTGGACAATTTTATCCATACAGTTGTGATCCAAATGATGTTTGGTTAGCTATGAATAAAGATAGAGAAAATTTAATGTTTATTGATGTTCAGGCAAGAGGATATTATCCAAGTTATTCAAAACGTGTATTTAAAGAAAAAGATATTCATTTGGATATTCGTGATGGTGATTTAGATATTTTAAAACAATATCCAGTTGATTTTATTTCATTTAGTTATTATCAATCACGTTGTGCCAGTGCCAATCCTGAAATGGGAATGACTGATGGCAATGTTGTGAAATCTGTTAAAAATCCTTATTTGCAAACATCTGATTGGGGTTGGCAAATTGATCCATTAGGACTAAGAATCACCTTAAATGCTTTGTATGATCGTTATCAAAAACCATTATTTATTGTTGAAAATGGATTAGGTGCAAAAGATGAGATTGAAGCAGATGGTTCAATCAATGATGATTATCGTATTGATTATTTAAGAGAGCATATTAAGGCAATGAAAGATGCGATTGAAGACGGTGTTGATTTAATGGGGTATACCACTTGGGGATGCATTGATTTAGTAGCAGCCAGTACAGGTGAAATGAGTAAACGTTATGGTTTTATTTATGTTGATAAAGATGATCAGGGGAATGGAACTTTAGCAAGAAGAAAGAAAAAATCATTTGACTGGTATAAAAAAGTGATTGCTAGTGATGGCGAAGATTTAGAATAAATAGTATAATGAGAAAACAAGTTTCAGTGTCATACAATGGAACTTGTTTTTTCTTTTGGATAAAATGAAGCAAACGCAGAATGTGAAAGGAGCAAGATATAAAATGGATAATATTAGGAAAAATATTGCACTTTTATATGTAGAATTTTGCCTTTTCTTGGAAGGGCTCACATCATATAATGGCATTGTGGAAAGGAGGAATATATATGAGATTATATACAATGATGAGTGATTTTAAAGAAAAAGAAAATTATCTTCCTATTGAATTTTTTATGCAAAAATATGGAGTATCTAAAAGAACCATTCAAAACGATATTTCTTATCTCATGAGAATTTCTCCACGCAATGGTTTTCAAATACATATTAAAAGAGGTCAGGGCTATTTATTAGAAGTGACCAATGAAGAATTATTTAAAGATTTTGTTGAGTCATTAAATGATGGATTATCTATGAATACAAAAGAAAGACCTGCTCACATCTTAGCTTATTTAGCAGTTAGGAAAGGCTTTGTTTCCATGGAACAAATTGCAGATTTTTTCCAGATATCAAAAACTTTAGTGAAAACAGAAATGAATGATGTGGATATCCTAGCAAAGTCATATCATTTGTTGTTGGAAA
Organism: Candidatus Stoquefichus sp. SB1; assembly: GCF_001244545.1. Classification (NCBI taxonomy): domain Bacteria; kingdom Bacillati; phylum Bacillota; class Erysipelotrichia; order Erysipelotrichales; family Erysipelotrichaceae; genus Candidatus Stoquefichus; species Candidatus Stoquefichus sp. SB1. Next base: position 224,513 of record NZ_LN852696.1, read on the forward strand.
GAAAAAGTCATTATGGTATTCGAATCATGAGTGAAGATAAATATCTTAAAAAGTATCTTGTTGATGAATATCTTAATCAGAATGTAATTATTCAAACAGTGATTAATGATGTTGTCAAAGATTTTACTTTCATTGAGGAAGAATTGATTAATCAGTTAAATAGAGAAACATTAAATATTAATTATAATGAGTTACTGAATGTAACAGAATATTTAAAAGTGATGGTTTTTATTGCTGATCTTCATCAGGAGAAAACAGAAAGTTTTCAATACGATGACACAGATGCATTACAAAGAGTGACTTCATTTCTTATTCACTTATTAGAAAAGCATTATCATGTCAATTTCAATATAGCAACAATACAAGAGTTATTAATCCTTCTTCAAAAAAATGTTCGTAAGAAAATAGGAAACATATCTTTCACAGATTATTTAGGAAATGATATTGATTTGTTTTTAGAAAGTACAGATCAAATTTATAATACAGCATTTCGATTAGATAAAGATTTTAAAAAACTATTAGAAATACATGTTTCTTTATTGGTAGATAGACTCCATAATAAAATTTCTTATAAAAACCCTTTAGCTAATGAATTAAGTATTACTAATCCGATGATTTTTAATATTGCGATTCAATTTTGCGATATGTTAAATGAGAAATATGGTGTAGAGGCAACTTTTGATGAAATTGGATTTATTGCAACGCACTTTGGGGCACATATGGAAAAAGAAAAACAGCAGAAATTACAATCATACAATAGAATAGGTGTTGTCTGTTCATCAGGTGGAGGAAGTGCCTATATGATTAAAATGCAGATTGCCTCATTATTTCCAACTGCTATTGTCAATACGTTTTCCTTTTTACAACAAAAAGAACTTCTACAGTATCATCCTGATCTTATCTTTACTGTGATGCCTTTATCTTTAGATGTCAATATTCCTATTATTTATATCAAGGAACTTCTTGATGATCGAGATTTATATCGCATTAAACAACTTTTACAATGTGATGATTATGATCCATATACACTTATTCATGAAAACCCTGTTTATTATTCATATTTTTCTAAAGAGTTTTTCAAAATTTCCAAAGGAAATGATTATCATCAAGTGATTACTGAAATGGCTAAGGAATTGGAAGATAAGGGATATGGGAAAAAGGGTTATACCCAACTGGTTTTGGAAAGAGAAACTTATGTCAGTACTGTTTATATGAATGGTGTGTGTATACCCCATCCTTTAGAAACAGATGCAATTCAAAATATGATATCAGTTCGTATTATGCAAAAACCATTTTTTCATAACACGAAAGAGGTCAAAATCATATTTATGATTTGTTTAAGAAAAGATCAAATTGAGGTTTATAAAATGCTTACAAGAAAACTTTATCAGTTAATGAAAGATCAAAAGTATTTAGAGAGAATTGTCAATGTGAAATCATTTGAAGAAATGATGGCAGTTATAAAAGAGATGGGAGGTGTAAATCATGAATAGTTTATTATTAAAAAGATTATGTGAAGCTGATAGTATTGCTTCTCATGAAGATGAAGTGAGAAAAATTCTTTATAGTGAATTAGCAAAGTTAAGTGATGAGATTTTTTGTGATGATTTAGGAAGTCTTATTTTTTACAAAAAAGGTCGCTCAAAGAATCCTTTAAAACTTATGTTTTGTGCTCATATGGATGAAGTTGGATTTATGGTCAGACATATTTCTGATATTGGATTTATATACTTGATTGCTGTTGGCGGGGTTCTTGATAAAAGCAAAGAAATGCAGATGGTAAGAATTACGACTGACAGTGGTCAAAAAATTGAAGGACTTTTAAACGTAACAAAAGATAGTCAAGGAAATGTGCAAGAAATGTATGTTGATATTGGTGTTGAAACAGCTCAAGAAGTCTATGACTGTGGAATTGAAATTGGTAATATGGTTTGTTTTGCAAGTGAGACAAAACAGCTTCAGCCTCATGTTTATGCCGGTAAAGCAATGGATGATCGAAGTGGCTGTTATGTTTTGATTGAAGCAATGAAGAAAATGGCAACAGATATAGAGAATGATGTCTATTTTGTTGGAACAAGTAGTGAAGAAGTAGGAATACGTGGTGGCAAAACGGCAACTTATCTGATAGACCCAGATATTGTATTTGCGATTGATGTAGCGAATCATCCAGAACTAAGCAGAAATTATACCAATCATCGATATATCGGAAAAGGACCAATGATTGTTCACTATGATAAGACGATGTCACCTAATCGAAAACTATTGGCGTATGTCAAACGTCTTGCTAAAGAAAATAACATACCCTATCAATGTGATATGTTTAGTGGTGGTGGGACTGATGCAGGGAATGCCCATCTTGAAAAAGGCGGGAGATTATCTTTGGTTTTAGGCATACCATTAAGATATTGCCATAGTTGTTATTCATTTGTACATCAGAATGATTTAGACAATTTAATAGAATTAATAGGGTTATTGGTTGAGAAAATAACACGCGAAGATTATGTAGAATTTATTAATTATATGGGAGGATATAAAAATGACTGAATTAGAAAAAATTATTATTGGGATGATTTCTTCATCGGGTGAAAGTAAAACAAAGGCTTTTGAAGCTTTAAAGAAAGTCAAGACAGGTGAATATGATGCCGCAAGACAACTGCTTAATGAAGCAAGAGAAGCGGATTTAAAAGCGCATCAAATTCAAACAAAACTTATCCAGGCTGAAATGTCAGATAGTGGGGATAAGGTTGAAGTTGGGTTATTAATGGTTCATGCGCAGGATCATTATATGACTTCTCAATTAGCGAGAGATCTTATTGAGGAATTAATAAATGTATTTGAAGAAAAGGAGGGAAAATAAATGAAAATTGTTTTATGTTGTGCTGGTGGTTTTTCTACGACTATGTTAATGGACAGTATGAAGAATACTGTGAAAAACAGTGCAAAGCTTAATGATGCTGATTTTAGTTTTGTAGCAATTCCGGTGGATATTTTACAAAGTGAAGTTGAAAACTGTGATGTTTTGGTTATTGGACCACAAATTGCTCACAAATTAGATTACATTAAACCAATTATTGATCCATACAAGATTCCTTATGTCATTGTTGATCAAGATACATATGGAAAAATGGATGGAGCAACTGTTATGAAACAAGTTCTTATTGCTCGTAGAAAAGCAGATATGGAAAAATAAAAGGGAGGATTTGAAAATGTTTAATGCATTTGAGTCTTTTATGACAAAGTACTTAACACCACTTGCTAATAAAATGGATAAACAAGTTCATTTAAGTGCTGTTAAAAAATCAATGGTTGCATTAACACCATTGTTAATTATTGGAAGTTTCTGTTTAATTCCAGAAGCCATTCCTAATATGATTGGGGAAACAAATCCAATTTCAGTTTGGATCTTAGCTAACTTAGATATTATCTATATTCCTTACAATGTAGGTATGGCCTTAATGTCTATTTACGTCACAGCATTTATAGCCTATCATTTGGCTACATCTTATAAACAGGATGTTCCTGGATCAATCAGTATGGCTTTAATTGCATTTTTGATGATGACAGTTCAATATACTGAAGATGGCGGAATTGATAAAGGTTTCATGGGACCTAAAGGTTTATTTGCAGCAATGTTTGCATCAATTATTGCAGTTGAATTATTCCGTTGGTGTAAAAAGAAGAAATTTACGATTAGAATGCCTGAATCAGTACCTGATTTCGTATCACGTTCTTTTGAAATGATACCTATTTCAGTCATTGTTATTGGATTTTTCTTAATCGTGCGTATTGTATGTGTGAATGTTTTTAATACAATGCCACCACTAATCTTTACAAACTTATTAGCACCATTAGTTGGATCAATGGATAACCCAATCGCATATACATTCTTAAAGATGTTACAATGTTTATTGTTCTTCTTTGGTATTCATCCATCTGTATTAAGTCCAATTACAAGTCCAATTTCTACTCAGTTCTTAGCTGAAAATGTAGCAGCTAGTCAAGCACATATGGCTTTACCACATTTCTATTGTCCAGGTCCTGAATCAGCATTTGGTAACTTTACGGGAACTGGAGTGACTTTTGGATTGGTTTTCTGGTGTTTAGTTTCTAAGAATAAAGCTTTAAAGCAGATTGGTCGTGTTGCTTTAATTCCAGCATTATTTGGAATTAATGAACCTATCTTATTTGGTGCTCCGATTGTCTTAAATCCAGTGTTCTTTATTCCTTATGTTATCTTTGGTGGTATCATAGGAAGTTTAGGTGGCTGGGCAATGTATTTAGGTATAATGGGTAAATCAATATTCACACCACCATATGTAGGCGTATTCTTAGAGGGATGGTTAACAAACTTAGATGTTATGTCTATTGTTGTGAATGCAGTTCAGTTATTGTTGTCATTACTTGTTTGGTATCCTTTCTTTAAAATTTATGAAAAGCGTTATGGCGATAAAGAAAATATAGAAAAGAAAAATCAATTAAGTGATGAAGATGCTGAAATCTTAAATGATCTCGATTTAGATTTCTAAAAAATAGGCAAGCTTTGGCTTGCCTTTAAGAATAGGATGATGAAAGTATGGCAAAACGGATAAACAAAATACAAAGTTTTTTGAATGAAAAAGGGATAGATGCTTTATTATTGACAAGTAAAACGATGAAGAAATGGATGTCCACAATGTTAGGAAGTGGCTGTCGTGTTTTGATGACTCAAAAACAGGGATATTTAATTCTTGATGGTAGATATATAACGGAAGCGAAAGAAAAGGAACATGATTTAGAAATTGTTTTACATAATCCTCATACCACTGGTCAAAGTTATTTAGCAGCAGTATCGAAGATTCTACAAGATGAACACTGTCATTCTTTAGGTGTTGAAGCGAGTGAAGTTTTAGTGAAAGAGTATCAAAAATTACAGAGTTTGAATGTTGATATTCATTTGCTAGATGATGATATTATGAATTTAAGAATCATTAAAGATGAAGAAGAAATAAAGGCGATGCAAACATGTATTGCACTAACTGATGAAATTTATGCGAAAGTGATTGAAAAAATTCATGTAGGAATGAGTGAATATGAAATTAGCGCCCTTGTTCAATATTATGCGATTGCTGCTGGAGCACAGCAGATGTCTTTTGATACAGTTGTCACTAGTGGTGAAAGAACAGCTTTACCTCATGGGAGACCAACTGACCGTAAAGTCAAAGCTCATGAACCGATTATGATTGATTTTGGGATTCAATATGAAAACTATCAATCAGATATGACACGCGTTTGTTTTATTGGTGAACCTGCATATGAATATAAGAAAATTTATGATGTTGTTTTAAAGGCACAGTTAGCAGGGTTAGATGCTATTCAATCAGGGGTTAAAGCCAGTGATGTTGATTTGGCAGCGAGAACAGTTATTGAAGAAGCTGGCTATGGTGATTACTTTGATCATGGATTAGGACATGGGATTGGTGTGACAGATAGTGGAGAAGGTCCAATTTTAAATAGCACAAGTTCAACTATTTTAAAAGATCATATGATGATGTCTTGTGAACCAGGAGTTTATGTTCCAGGACTTGGAGGAATTCGGATTGAAGATGATGTTGTGATTATCGATGGGAAAGGGATACCTATGAATAAAACAACAAAAGATTATATTATTTTGGAGGAAAGATAGATGAAATACAATTTTGATGAAGTGCATAATCGATTAGGAACTTATTGTACACAATGGGATTACATTGAAGATCGTTTTCATAAAAAAGATCTGATTCCTTTTTCTATATCAGATACAGATTTTATCATTCCGCAACCTATTACTGATAAAATATATGAAATTGCTAAACACCAGATCTATGGTTATACAAGATGGAACCATCATGATTTTAAGTCATCTATTACAAATTATTTTCAAAGAAGATTTGAAACATCTTTACAGGAAGATTGGATTTTATATAGTCCAAGTGTTATGTATTCTGTATCTTTGCTCATTCGTTTATTGAGTGAGCCAGGAGATAAAGTTGTGACATTTAATCCAATGTATGATTCATTTTTTACAGTTATTGAGGATAATGGACGTGAACTTGTTTCACATTATTTACAGTTTATAGACAATACATTTCAAATTGATTTCAATCTTTTAGAAAAACAACTCCAAGATGCGCAAATTTTATTATTATGTGCACCTCATAATCCAACAGGAAGAATCTGGACTGATCAGGAAATGATGACAATGATTCAACTTTGTCAAAAATATCAGGTGAAAATCATATCAGATGAAATTCATATGGATATCCAAATAGGTGATAGAAAACATATTCCTTTACTCAAATATTTTCATCAATATAATGAGTTATATACTGCTTCATCATCAAGTAAGACATTAAATACACCAGGATTAATTGGTTCTTATGTCATTATTCCTAATGATGATGTAAGAGATGCATTTTTAAATCAGACAAGAAAAAAAGACTTTCTCAATTCAGCAAGTATTTTTGGAATGCATGCGACAATGATTGGTTATACACAATGTGATGATTATATTGACCAATTGAATGAATATATTCGTCATAATATGCAGTATGTAGAAGATTTTATCAAAAGAGAATTACCTGATTTTCAATTTCATCAACCTGATGCAACATATCTTGCATGGATAGATATTCGTCACGTTCCTTATACTTCTGATGAAGTTCAAGATGCTCTTGTGAATATTGGTGGTGTTGCGATTATGCGTGGTGAAACATATGGAGAAAATGGAAATAAGTATTTAAGAATGAATTTAGGATGTCCGCTTTCTAAAATAGAAGAGGGATTAAAGCGTATAAAGCTAGCAATGGATGCTTTATATCAAAAATAGGAGGAAAAGTTTTATGCAAAAATTATGGAGAAAATTAACACCTTGGCTTGATCGAAAACCAACAAAAGTCAAATTCATTACACGTTTTATTGCCTATGTTATTGACTGGGCTATTGGCGGTATCATTGCAGGATTCCCAGCTGTTTTCATTTATGCTGCTGTTACTAAGCGTTCAGATATGTTTAGTGATCTGTATGTTTTTCCGGCTTTAGATTTTCCTATTTATTGGTCTTTTATTGCTGGTATTTTCTGCGTTTTGGTGGCTTTGGTTTATTATGTTTATATTCCTTATAAAAAATATCCAGGACAAACATTAGGTAAAAAATGGATGAAAATTAAGATTATGCGATTAGATGGTCAACCATTAGATCTCAAGACATTATTCATCAGACAAATATTGGGTTTAATGCTATTAGAAGGTGTTTCAATGGTTGCGACAAATTATATAAGGCAAATGCTAACTCTGGCAACAGGCTTCTATTTAGATTACTATCTTTTAGCGTTTGGGTCTTTTATCACAGTGATTTCTTGCATTTTGGTATTTAACACACCTTCTGCTCGTGCTATCCATGATTATATGGCAAAAACCAGAGTGGCTTTGGAAGATGAAGAGTATCATATTACTGAGAAAAAAAAGAAATCAAAGTCAAAATTAAAAAATCAACATAAGTAATTGCATAAAAAGAATTAACACTTCTATAACAATAAAAAACAAGTCTCTGACTTGTTTTTTAAATAATCAACCATGGATTTTCTTTGTTTTCATGCATGGCTAAAGAACTGGTTATCGAATATTCTACCATATTACTAACAGCTTGATGCGTAAAGAAAGCTGTATGAGGTGTCAAAAATACATTTGGGAAAGAACGTAATATGGCAAGATTTCGATTATCTAAAACTTCATTTTTTAAATCCTTATAATAGAGGTGAGATTCATTTTCTACAACATCTAATGCTGCATAACCTATTTTTTTGTTTTCCAATGCATCAATAAGATCACTTGTATTAATCAAGGCACCACGTGCAGTATTAATAATGATGACATCATCTTTCATTTTTGCAATACTTTCTTGATTAATCATATGATATGTTTCATCTGCATTAGGTGCATGTAAAGAAATAATATCACTACGTTGATACAATGTATCTAAATCAACATACTCTATTTGATTTTTTAAAGTCTCATTTGGATATAAGTCATATGCAATAATATGACAAGAAAAATGAGATAACAATCGGATGACTTCCTGTCCAATTTTTCCAGTCCCAATAATACCAACAGTTAAATCCTTGAGTTCACGTCCACGAATATGATTTAAACTAAAATCCTGACTTGAAAACCTTTCTAAAATAAGTTTAATGTTTCTTAGTGACATTAAAATCATCATTACTGTGTATTCAGCAACACTACTTAAAGAATAACTCACATTACCAACATGAATACCATATTCCTGACATGCTTTTAAATCAATATGATCAAAGCCTATTGTTCTTGTTGAAATATATTGAATATTGTATTCTTTTAATTTTTCAATAATCTTCCTATCTGTTTTGGTTGTCATAATACTGATAGCTGTTGCATCTTTACAAAGATGAACATTTTCTAATGTTAAGGCTTCTCGACATATTGAAATCTCTATCTGATATTTTTTGGCATATTGACTGACAAAATCATATTCATCATCTCTGACACTAAAAAAAGCTATTTTCATTTTTCTAACTCCCTTCTTACATACATATTATAATGGAGTAAAAGTACTATCAAAAGGTGATATTTTGCATTTTTAAGTGCAGTTTTTTAATGATTAAATGGGTTAAATAAGAGCGAAAATCACTAAGTATAAGGGCAATGTGTCTTTCGCTTTTTTTGGTTATATGATATAGTTAGTTTATAATCAATAGTGATATGTTTTAAATAGCTATCTAGTTGATATGGGATTTGAATGATTTTTAATGAATAACATGAAAAAAGGAGTGAGGGGCATGGATCCTTTTTATCGAACAGAGAATATAGAGATATTTAGAAAATGGGTCTATTTTCAAGTTATGAATGATCCTCGTTTAACGCTTGAAGAATATGATTCTAGAACGTATAAAATTTATTATCAAAAAAGGGTAGCAAGATTTGTTATATGGCCAATTGGGATTGTGGAAGAGGCTGTGACTGAAGGTGAAGAATTATTATTTTATTTACATTATCAGTTTTATAACTTTTGTTTTGCAACTGATTTATTTCATCGGATGATTCAAAAGCTGACTGAAGTTCATGAAGAGAAAAAATCGATTTTACTTTGTTGTAGTGGTGGTATGACAACTGGTTATTTTGCAGAAAAAATGAATAAATACTGTCAATTAAATAAGTTGCCTTATACAATTCAGGCTGCTCCAGCATATCATTTACAAGATGTTTATCAAAAGTTTGATTTAATATTAGTAGCACCACAATTAAGATATAAAGCCGCTGAGTTAATGCAACAGTTACAGCCAGTTACAGTGAAATGTATAGAACCGACGACTTTTGCAACTTATGATTGTCAGGCTTTGCTAGATCAGATAGAAGATTTTTATAAGAATGAGGAGAAAGTATGAGTGAAAAAGAAAAGATGCTAGATGGGCATCTGTATCAAGCTTATCATGGTGAACTTTATAAAGATAGAGAATTTTGTAAAGCTTTATTACATGAGTATAATATGTTAAGTCCAATTGATAAAGAGGATAGAGATTTGTTATTGAAGAGACTTTTAAATGTAAAAGGAGAGTTATGTATTGAACAGCCATTTTATTGTAGTTATGGCTATAATATTACAATTGGATTGAATTTTTATAGTGATGTGAATTTGACTATTTTAGATCAAGGAACTGTTACGATTGGAGATAATGTAATTTTAGGACCTAATGTCAATATCTATACTGCAGCACATCCTTATAATGAAATTCAAAGGATTAAAGGTTTAGAATATGCTAAGCCAGTTAAAATCTATGATAATGTCTGGATTGGTGGAAATGTTACTATTTTACCAGGTGTGAAAATTAATCAGGGTGCTATTATTGGTGCTGGAAGTGTTGTAACACATGATATTCCACCTTATGTTATTGCAGCAGGGAATCCATGTCAAGTTCTACGTTCTATTACAAAAGAAGATGTACACAAAGTGTGGTAAAAGAAAAAATGGCTACTAGCCATTTTTCTTTATATTTGAGAAATTAATTAATTCAATATGATTTTCTTCAATAAATTGTCTTAATTCAGGAGAAAGAATAAGTTGAAGTTCTTTCATACGTGGTAAACAATAACTTGTCATATCATATAATCGTTGATCAACATAGGCTGGATGACACATAAATTCTAATATTTCATCATCAGTATTAAATGCATTTGTAACAAAATCATAGTTGGCATCATCACCATACATACGATCATCACAGCGAGCATATTCATAAGTATCTAAGACTTGTTCTCTTTGACGCATTGGTAAATCATATTCTTTAGCTAGTCTTTTAGCAACTTCAACATGCCAAGGCAATAAATGAACATGATGGTGAGAATCAATATGAGTAGGTTTATGTCCTGCCACAGCAATAAATTTTTCCATTTGTGCTTTCCATTCTACATATAGTTCTTCTGGATCAGCATGAGGATGATTGTCTGGATAATCCTTAGGTCTGATAAAGTTTCCATCTTTATCAGTATAAGATGTAGCTCCTTCCACTAATGGTCTACCAACAGTTAATACAAAGTGAATTCCTACACCTAATTGAGGGAATTTTTTTGCTTGCTCTAAAGCAAACTGGGCATAAGGCATATTCATCATACATGTTGTAGATGTTAAAATACCTTGTGCATGTGCCATTAAAATTCCAATTGAATTTCCTTGAGTCATCCCAAAATCATCAGCATTCATAATTAATTTTTTAATCATTATTATAGTCCTCCCGTTTATGATTTTATTATATAGCGAAAATAAGTAAAAAGGAAATTATTTTAATATTCTGAAAATAAAAATAGACATTTATGAATTGGACTTTGTATTTAAAGAGGCTTTGCTATATAATAAGGGAAGAAAAAAGGAGATGAATCACTTGAATAAAAATACAATTACAGGTTATACCGGTTTATATGGTATTGTGGCTAATCCAATCAAACATTCGTTTTCACCAATGATGCATAATACTGCTTTTCAAACATTGGGAATTGATGATGTTTATTTAGCATTTGAAGTTATGGAAGATAAACTGGCTGATTATATAACAAGTGTGAAAACATTAAATATTAAAGGATTTAATGTTTCTATGCCATATAAATTAAAAATAATGGATTATTTGGATGATTTGACAAATGAAGCGAAACTATGTCAGGCTGTGAATACAGTTAAAAATGTGAATGGAAAACTAATAGGGCATATTAGTGATGGCAAAGGGTTTGTTATGGCATGTGAAGAAAAGGGATGGCATATTCAAAACCAAAAAATTGTTGTTCTAGGAGCAGGTGGAGCTGCTCAGGCAATTATTGTAGAAATGGCATTACAGGGGGCTAAAGAGATTGTTGTCTATAATCGTAGTGTAAAACCATTTATAGAAGAACTTAATCAAAAGTTAGATTGTTCTATTTATTTAAAATCTTTAACAGACAAAGGGGAATTAAAAAAAGATTTAAAAGATGCCTATTTGTTAGTTCAAACAACAAATGTTGGAATGAGTCCAAACATTGATCAATGTTTAATTGATGAATCTTATTTATCTCCTCAATTAAAAGTTGCAGATATTATTTATAAGCCTGTTCAAACGCAGTTGTTAAAAATAGCAGAAAAATTAGGATTAGAATATATGAATGGTGAAGGCATGATTTTATATCAGGGTGCTGTCTCTTTTGAATTTTGGACTGGCCAGAAAATGCCTATTAAAGAAGTAAAACTTGCATTAGGAATGGAGTGAAAATATGAAAGAAATTATTGTCGCATCTACAAATGAAGGAAAAATTAAAGAAATCAAAGCGATGTTGAGTGAGATTGGGATTGAAGTGAAATCTATAAAAGATGTTTTTGATGAGGATATAGATATTGAAGAAACGGGTCAAACATTTCAAGAAAATGCTTTAATTAAGGCTCAAACGATTTGTGATATGATTCATAAACCAACATTGGCAGATGATTCAGGATTAGAAGTTGATGCACTAGATGGTGCACCTGGTATTTATTCAGCACGATTTATGGGTCACGATACAAGTTATGATATTAAAAATCAATATATTATAGATGCTGTCAAAGGGAAAGAAAGAGGAGCACGATTTGTCTGTGCAATGGCTTTATGTATACCTCATGAAGAACCTATTTTGATTGAAGAATATTTTAATGGTGAAATCTATGATCATATAGAGGGTGAAAATGGCTTTGGGTATGATCCGATATTTTATGTCCCTGAATTGAAGAAAACATCAGCATCATTAACTTTAGAAGAAAAAAATCAATATTCACATCGTGCAAAAGCACTAAAAAAACTATATCAAATATTAAAGGAGAAATAATCATGAATCATATTGTTTTAGTACACCCAGCAATACCTCAAAATACGGGGAATATTATGCGTACATGTGTTGCAACACATTCAAAATTACATATTATTAAACCAATGGGTTTTTCATTAGATGATAAACATATGAAAAGAGCAGGTTTAGATTATATTAAAGATTTAGATATGCAAATTTATGAAAACTGGGAAGAGTTTGTAACAAAAAATCCAGGTGATTATCATTTCTTTACACGTTATTCTAAACTTTGTTATACTGATCAAAGTTATGTATCTCATCAAGATCAATATTTGTTATTTGGTCATGAACATGATGGGATACCACATGATATTTTAAAAGATCATTTAGATGAGTGTGTACGTATTCCAATGGATGGTAATGCGAGAAGTCTTAATTTGTCAAATTGTGTAGCTATTGGCATCTATGAAGCTTTACGTCAACAAGATTATCCAAGTTTATCAAAAGTAGAGGTCCAAAAAGGTGAAGACTTTATTTACGAATAGGAAGAGAGACATTGTATTAGCCTTACTGCTAACAATTTGTATTATTTGTTTTGCAGTTATTATCACAGTATTTTTTAAACAACTGTATTATTTTGATATTGATTATTTAAATATTGTACAGAATACAGGTTTATCAAAAGAGGTGATTAAAAATAATTATGATATCTTAATTCAATACCAAAGTATTTTTTATCAAGGAACATTAGCGTTACCAGATTTTGTGATGTCTACAACAGGACGTATTCATTTTGAAGAAGTCAAAAGAGTTTTTGAGGTAATACAAATTATGTTTGTTATAACTGGTATCATTTCAGGTGTTATGATTTATCAAAATGTAAAACAAAAAGAATATCGTTTTTTACAGTTAACTGCTCTTTTTGCTGTAGGGATTCCAACAATATTAGGGTTCTTTGTCGCTTTAGATTTTGATAAAGCTTTTGTTATTTTCCATAATATTGTTTTTAGAAATAATTATTGGATATTTGATTATACAACCGATCCAGTTATTACAATTTTACCAGAAGACTTTTTCATGCATTGTTTTATGATGATTATTGTAATTGTTATTGTCATAAGTTTAACAATGTATTGGATATATCGAAGAAAAAGAAAAATGATATTACAAACACAAGTTCAATAGCTTGTGTTTTTATATTTTTACATCATTTTCTGGTAATTTTACTATAATGAAAAGATATAGTTGAATAGAGGTGATTTTTTGAAAAAAAGATTAATCTTATTCTTTATAATATTTTTGTTAGGTATATGTTTGATTTGTATAAAAATAAATAGGAAAAATCTATGGATGAGTAGTGATAAGCAGACAGAAAGTTTATTCTTCAATCAAGATATCAAAAGTGCTGATGATTGTAAGAAAGTTATTGATATAGATGAGATTTTACAAAATCCTGAATTACCAACAGGATGTGAAGTCACTTCATTAGCAATGGTTTTAAATTATTGGGGGTATGATATTGATAAATTAACTTTAGCCACCGATTATTTGAAAAAAGGTGAAATTGGTTCAGTTAATTTTAAAGAAGCGTTTGTAGGTGATCCTAGAAGTGCTGAAGCATATGGCTGTTATGTGGAAGTTATTGTAGATTGTGCTCATAATTATTTATCTGATGTTTCTTCTTTAATGCAAGTGACAAATGTGAGTGGCAGTGAACTGAGTGATTTATATGCCTATATTCAACAAGATATACCAGTTATAGTATGGACAACGATTGACTTAGTAGAACCAGTTTATACAACAGAGTGGGTTATTAATGGTGAAACGCTCAAATGGCTATCAAATGAACATTGTGTTGTTTTGACAGGTTATAATCAAGAAGAAAATGTGGTTTATGCAGCTGATCCACTTAAGGGAAATGTCACTTATGATGCAAGTCTTTTTGAACAAAGATATAATCAACTTTTTTCCCAGGCAGTTATTATTAATTAATAAATCTGAAAAGACTTTAAAAGATTAATTTTTTAAAGTCTTTTTAAAAACACTTGACCAACTTGTTATAAGATGTTATATTATATATGTAAGTTGTTATAAGATGTATTAAAACAAACAAGGAGAGAAATATGGAAATCAAAGAAATTATTGCAACAATTAAACAAGAAAAACCACAAGTGAAATCAATTTATTATGTAGGGTGTGGCGCTTCACAGGCAGAACTTTATCCTGCTAAATATTTTTTAGAAGCTAATGCTCAACATTTACGTATTGCATTATATACTGCTAATGAATTTAATTATGCAACACCTGCAGGATTGAATGAAGATGCAATTGTCATTACTTGCTCATTAGGAGGAACAACACCAGAAACAGTTGCGGCTTCAAAATTAGCTATGGAAAAAGGGGCAGCAGTCATTGCTATCACAAATAATGGGAACTCTCCATTAGCGAAAGCATGTCATTATTTAGTTGTTCATGACTGGGAAGGCAGTTATTCAGCAAAAATGGATAAAATGAATAAAGCTCTTCTCGTTGCCATTGAAATTTTAAATCAATATGAAGGTTTTGAAACATATGATACAATGATTAAAGCTAATCAGGATATTTATCAAATTATTGATGAAGCTGTTCAAAGTGTTTTGCCACAAGCTAAAGCATTCGCTGAAAGTTATAAAGATGATGAAGTCATTTATGTGATGTCATCAGGAGCAACTCATAAAGTTGCCTATTCATTTTCTATATGTTTATTAATGGAAATGCAATGGATGAATTCTGGTTCATTCCATGATGGAGAATTCTTCCATGGTCCATTTGAAATTACTGATAAAGATGTACCTTTTATCTTATTAATGAATGATGGACGTACACGTGCAATGGATTCAAGAGCACTTACATTTTTAGAAAGATTTGATGCAAAAACAACTGTTATAGATGCTAAAGATTTTGGATTAGGTTCATTATTACCTGGTGGAGTTGCAGAATATTATAGTCCAATGGTGATTTCAGCAGTTTTAAGAATTTATGCTGAACAATTAGCTATTGTCAGAAATCATCCACTTACAAAACGTAGATATATGTGGAAATTAGAATATTAGTTTATAATAATAGGGGCAAAGGGGGAATCGTGTATGCGTCCAGAATTAGTGATTTTTGATGTTGATGGTTTAATGTTAGATACTGAGGCAAGATGGCAACAGGCATGGCAGGAAGTAGGATTAAAACATGGTATTGCTGATTTGGGTTATACAACTTTTTTAAGGTGTGTAGGTAGAAACGGTCAAGAAGTTGAACAAATTGTTTATGATGATTTGAAGGAGGACCATGTTGAACCACAAAGTATTTTAGAGGAAGCACGCCTTTATGGTAGACAATTATTAGAGGAACATATTGATCCAAAACCAGGTATTTATGAATTGCTTAAATTGTTAGATGATTTACAAATACCTAAGGCAGTTGCGACTGCAACTGATCGTGATTTAACTATCGAAAGATTGCAGAGACTTCATTTGCTTCATCATTTTGATTATTTACTTTGTGGTAATGAAGTGACAAAACGTAAACCTCATCCAGAAATCTATCAAAAAGTGATTCATCATTTTGGTGTTGATTCAAAAAAAGCTTTGGTTTTGGAAGATTCAGTTGTGGGAGTGGAAGCAGCTTATCGAGCTGATATTCCTTGTATTATGGTTCCTGATCTGATTGCTCCTCAAGAAACTCAAAAACAACAAGCTATAGCCATTGTTTCTTCTTTACATGATGTTATTCAGTTATTTGAATAAGCGATAGTTTGACTATCGCTTTTTGCTTAAAAATAGCCTATAATAGAAAATAAGTGAGGTAGAGATATATGAAATTAGATGATAATAATTCAATGCCTTTATATTTGCAGTTAAAAAATACAATTAAAGGTTTGATTGATAGTGGTGAAATCAATAAAGGTGATAAAATTCCTTCAGAAAATGAACTCTGTAAAAAATATAATGTGAGTCGTATTACTGTTAGAAATGCTTTGGCTGATTTAGAAAGTGAAGGGTATCTCATAAAAAAACAAGGAAAAGGAACATTTGCAACAACACCTAAATTATTTAGACCTTTACAAGATAGTATTGGTTTTAGTGAATCATGTAAAAATGCGGGTATGGAAAGTTCTTCTATTGTTTTAAAAAGAGAAATATTACCATTAGATGATCGTATGAAAGATATTTTAAAATTAGCTGATGATGACCAGGTTCTTTATATTCAAAGACTCAGATTAGCTGATGGAATACCTTTAATGATTGAAAATAATTATTATTCTTATCAGAAATTTGGTTTCCTTTATAATGAACCTTTAATAGGTTCATTGTATGAATTGTTAGCAGAGAAAAAGGGAATCATTTGTGATCG
Source organism: Candidatus Stoquefichus sp. SB1 (assembly GCF_001244545.1). Lineage (NCBI taxonomy): Bacteria > Bacillati > Bacillota > Erysipelotrichia > Erysipelotrichales > Erysipelotrichaceae > Candidatus Stoquefichus > Candidatus Stoquefichus sp. SB1. Next base: position 241,222 of record NZ_LN852696.1, read on the forward strand.
TTCATTAAAAACAGTGATTACTGTAACAACAGCAAGTGGTGAACTTGTGAAAATGTTACAAGTTTCTATTGGAGCACCATTGTTTGTTATGGATGGGATTATGGGCGATGAACATGGTGAGCCGGTTCATTATAGTTTACAGTATATTGTTGGTGAAAGATATTCGTTTGTTAGATAATTTTAAAATGAAAAAGAAGTGTTTGAATTCTCAAAACAGTGTTGAGTCTTTAAACACTTTTTTTATTTTGTTGAGAAATCCATATAATAAATGATATGAAAAAGGGGGAATGAAGATGAATGGACTTAGAAATTATATAGGATCTAAAGCCTTTTATAAACGTGCTTGTCTGATTGCTATTCCATTAGGATTACAGCAGTTAATTACAAGCTGTATGGGAATTATTGATTCGCTTATGGTCTCTTGGATTGGTCAGGTTACAGCTGTTGGAACAGCCGTTCAATTAGAAACATTATGTACATCAGTTTCTTGGGCATGTGCGGCAGGGGTAGGTATTTATTCGGTTCAGTTTTTTGGTGCTGGTGATTTAAAGAACTTGAGACGTTCATTTGGGTTGAGTCTCGTATTGGCAGTTATTTCTGGGGGATTTTGGTTTTTATTAGCTGCATTTTTTGGTAAGGATATTTTAAGTTTTTATATACAGGATGTGACAGTAGTTAATAATGGCTTGCAATATTTAAACATTGCTATGTTTTCTTATATTTTTTTAGCTTTAGAATTTGCTTTTAATATCATTTATCGCAATATCAATAAACCACGAGTTCCTTTGTTTATTGGTTTAATGACTATGGTTATCAATGTAGTCTGTAACTATGTTTTTATTTTTGGATTATATGGTTTTCCTGAAATGGGAATCCAAGGAGCAGCGTTAGGAACCTGCATGGCTCATATGAGTGGGGTTATTGTTCATTTTATTTATGCCTATCATACTCATCAGCCATTTCTTGGTCATTTCCATGAATTGTTTTCTTTTGATACATTATTTGTTAAAAATATTATGCGTAAGACTCAACCAATGATTATTAATGAGTTATTCTTTGGCTTTGGGTCGACTTTATTTATTAAAGCTTTTGGTGCTTTAGGAACAAGTTCAATGGATGCTTATTATGTAGGTGCAAAGATTTCAGATATTTTTTATGCTTTTGCTAACGGTTTTTCAAATGCAGTTGCTGCTATTATTGGAATGTCTTTGGGGGCTGGCGATATTGATAAAGCCAAACGTGAAGCTAATTATTTCGTCAGTATGGCCATTTGTTTATCGGTTGGAGTGATGGGATTAATTTTCACAGCTGCACCATTATTCGTTTCTATTTTTGATCTTAATAGTTTTTCCGTTATTCATGAGGCTATCTTAATTGTTAAAGTTTTTGCTTTAAGAATTGCTTTACGTTTCTTTATTGTCATTGTCTTTTCATCACTTCGTGCTGGTGGTGATTCAAAAGTATTAACAATTTTAGATAGTGGATTAATGTGGAGCATAGGTATTCCGCTCGCTTTTTTAAGTGTTCATTTCTTCCATATCCATAGTATTGCTCTTGTCTTTTTGATTTGTCAAATTGAACAGGTTATTCGTGTTTGTTTTGGTATGAAACGTTATGCTAAAGGAGAATGGGCCATTAATTTGACAGCTTTGATTTCTAAATAAGAAAAGCCATTATATATCCCTTTGAATGATGTAAAATAAAGATAGATTCAACTGTCTAACCTCTTTATGCTTTACAAGTGTCGAAACGTGTTGAGAAGTGTTGAAAATATCAATGTTTATCCAAATAATTAAAAAGTGTGTCAAAGAATTCAACACTAATGTTATAAGATGTCATAATACGATATAGTAGAGTTGTCAGGCAGGGATGAATCAGAAAACTCATGAAAGGATGATAAAAAATGGCCAGTAGTACAAAAGATCTTATATTAAACTATCTGAGTGATCTGAGTGAAAACTTTGATTTCACACAAGTCCAGCATTTCACTGCTTCTTCGATTAGTGATGAAATGCATATCAGTAGAAGCCTTGCAAGTCAATATCTCAATGAACTCGTTAAAGAAAAGTCAGTTATGAAAATTAACTCTCGACCTGTTTACTTCTTACATCGTCAAAAAATGGAGGAACTTTATCAGACAACATTTCAAGATGATGACTTCTATGATTTAGAAGAAGTTAAGCAATATGTGATGAATCACTCTCAAGGAGTAGGAGATTATTCTCATATTATTGGAAGTGACAAGTCTTTAACAGGTGTTATTAAACAATTACGAGAAAGCATTGAGTATCCACCAGCCGGTTTACCAGTTGTTGTGTATGGTGAAAAAGGTGCTGGTAAACGTACTTTGTGTACAACAGTCTATGAAAATGCTGCAAGAAAGGGAATTATTGGAGAAAATACAAAACTTGTGAAATTAGAATTTTCTCCACATAATCAAGAAGAACTTCTTCAGAGTGTCTTTGGACAAAAGAATAAGCCAGGATTGATTGAAACAAATCATCAAATTGTCTTTATTTTCTGTGGAGCACAGCATATGTCAGAAGCTTTCCAAACACAATTATGTCAATTGATGGAAGCTGATAAGAATCATATGTCTATGAATCATAAAAATAAAATTATTCGTTATATGTTTGTGAGTGATTTACATCCAAGTTTATTTATGAGCGAAAGACTTTTAAAGAATATTCCTGTAATTGTGAAAGTTCCTTCCTTAACAGACAAAAGCAATGAAGAAAAAGAAGAATTAATCATTTACTTTGTTCAACAAGAAGGCAAGAAAATGAATAAAACAATGAAAATCAGTAATGTTGTTTTACGTGCTCTTGTCAATGGAGATTACGATAACAATATGATCGGTCTTCAATCTACAATTCGCATTATGTGTGCAAGTGCACTTAGAGAAAGTGCAGGTAAAAACGAAGCCATTATTCACACATATCATTTACCAGAACATCTTCTCCAAACAATGCCAATTATGATTAATGAAGATGTCATCTACATCAATACAACAACTTACAAAAAAAGTGAACAAATTGAATTTATCTTAGATTACTTCAACCGTATCCTAAAGCCTTTTGTCAAAACACAGAGTTTTCTAGAATCAGTTAATGAAAGTAAACATAACTTTGATTTATTAAGTGATTATCTTTCTTACAAGCAAAGAATACCACCTGAAAGAATCAAAGGAACAGAAATATCATTATCCAATATGATGGATATTGTCTTAAAAAAACGTTATATCAATTTACCAAGTGGTTTTTGTACAACCTTGGCTAAATTAATTTATATTAATGATTTGTATAGTTCATCTATCCAAAAATGGCAACAGGATAATCGGAATTTGATTGATGATGTTCTTTCACAAATGAAAGAACACCTCTTCAATGAATCATTAATTGTTGAAGATATTATAAGATTAATGAGTACAAACTTAGAAATTCATGCAACTGATTTCTTATCTGTAATTATGATGGTTTATTTACAACATTATAATTCAGAATTGACGAATCGAAAGATTTTTGGAATCATTGTCTGTCATGGTTATTCAACAGCAACAAGTATTGCAGATGCTGTGAATAGTTTACTTGAAACATATGTTTTTGATGCTGTTGATATGCCACTAGATATTACAGTAGATGAAATTAAAGAAATATTGATGGAAAAATTGAATCGTATGAATACCAATGCTGATGTTATTGTGATGGTAGATATGGGGTCTCTTGAACAGCTTGGTAAAAGTTTAAGTAGTGCAATTAATTGTAATGTTGGAGTGATTAATAATGTTTCTACAAGATTAGCACTTAATGTTGCCAATTGTATCTTAAATGAGAAAGATATGAAAACGACATTACAAAAAGTAAGTGAAGATTCGCTTGCTCATTATACAATTATTGATCGTAAAAAGAATGATACGATATTATTTACAAGTGAAAGTGGCATTCATATGGCCCAAAGAATGAGAGAATTATTTGAAAATAGTTTTCCTCTTCAAGTACCAGTTGATTTAGAGGTCTGTGATTATAACCAGCTCTTAGCAAGTGGTTCAAATCATGAGATTTTTACAAGTAGTAATGTCCTGTTTATGACAGGGACAGCAAATCCACAAATTGAAGGTCAAATCTTTATTGCCTTAGAAGAAATTATTTCAGGCAATAACATTGATATTATTATGAAACGTTTATCTAAATATTTAAAACCAGATGAATTAAATCAGTTATTAGATGATTTAAGAAAGAATTTTACATTACAGAATGTTGTTGGATACTTAACGATTTTAAATCCAAAGGTATTATTAGATAATGTCAGTCAAGCTGTAGAAGAATTACAAGATCATCTTGAAAAGAGATTTGGTGGAAAAACACTGATTGGTATTTATATTCATGTTTGTTGTTTGATTGAAAGATTGGTTACAAAATCTGCTATTACTGAATTTGATCATTTAGAAGATTTTGAAAAACATAATCAAAGTTTTATACAAGATGTTCATGATTCCTTTCAAACATTATCTAAGCGTTATAATGTGACTTTTCCAACGAGTGAAATCGCTTATTTGTATGAATTTATTGCAGCTGATGAAAAAAGATTTGGAGATGGTGAATTATTATCAAAATTAGAGAAGAAATAGGGGATAGGAAATGGAAAGAGAAAAGAAAGTTGTTATAGCAACACATGGTCATCTTGCTGAGGGATTTGTGAGTGCCCTTAAGATTATTGTGGGTGATAATCCACAGGTGACAAGTGTATGTGGATATACAACACCGGATTTTAATTTAGATGAAACAATTGAAAATATCATGAAAAATCATGATTTTGAAGCATTTGATTTGGTTATATGTACAGATATGATGGGTGGAAGTGTCAATAATGGCTTTATTAAGTATTTAGGTCAATATCCATTCCATTTGGTAACAAATATCAATTTAGCCTTTTTGGTTGATTTGTTGTTAACACCTGGTGGTATCAATAAAGCAATGCTAACAAATAAGGTAAATGAAGAGTTAGTATCTGTAAAATATATTAATAATGTCGTTGAAAGTTTTACTGATGAAGATGATTTATAAAAGGATGGAGGTGAAAGAATGATTAAGGCAGTTAGAATTGATCATCGATTGGTACATGGTCAGGTCGCATTTACTTGGACACATTTCTTAGCAGCAACAAGAATTATTGTTATTGATGATAAGGCTGCAAATGATGAATTTCAAAAGATGGCATTAAATATGTCTAAACCAGCTGGGGTGAAGTTAAATATTTTCACTGTTGAAAAGGCTTTATCAAAGATGGCAAAAGTAGAAACATTAAATGATACAATCTTTATCATTTTTGGTGGAACGCATGATGCAGCAAGATTTATAGAGGCATATCCAAAGATTAAGGAAATTAATTATGGAGGGATTGCTAAAAAAGAGGGATCAAATTCGTATGGTGATGTTGTTTATTTAAACGCTGAGGAAGTCGCTGATACGAAAAAGATATTAAGCTGTGGAACAAAAATCTTTATGCAACAGCTTCCAACGAGTAAAAAAGAAGAATTAAAATTATAGGATTGAGGAGGAAAAAGGATGTTAATAGAAGCAATTATCGTGGGATTGATTGCAGTCTTTGCAAGAATTGATTCACGTATGTTAGGACGTTTAAATTTTGAAAGACCATTAATTACATGTACACTTGTAGGTTTGTTCTTGGGAGATGTGAAAACTGGTTTGGCAGTTGGAGCATCAATGGAAATGGTAAGTTTAGGATTTATGAGTATTGGAGCTTCTGGCTTTGATATGAATATGGGATCTATTGCTGGGTGTGCTTTGGTTATTATGACAGGAGCAAATATTGAAACAGCTTTAGCAATTGCAACACCAATGACTTTATTGATTACATTGATTGAAACTGGAGCAAGTGTTGTTCGTATCAGTATGACTCATATGTGTGATAATTATGTTGATAATGGTGAATATCAAAAAGCGAAGATGGTTGATATTTTCTGGGGTCCATTATTATATGCAGTTTGTACTTTTGTTCCTGTATTTATGGCTGTTTATTTAGGTGCTGATGTTATTAATGCAATTGTTAATGCAGTTCCTGAATTTGTATTAAATGGAATTACTTTGGGAGCTAATTTGGTTGCCTTCTTTGGTTTTGCTATGTTGTTGTCAGTTATGATTAATAAGAAAAATGCAATATTCTTCTTCTTAGGATTTGCGATTGCAGCTTATTCAGGATTAAGTTTAACTGCAATTGCTGTGATTTCAGTGATTATGGCTGTCTTATTTTATCAGTTGAAATATGGTGATGGTTCATCTCTTCAAGGAGCAGGAGCAAGCGTTGATGAGTTAGATGAACTTGATGATGAATTAGATGATTAGGAGGAGAAAAAGATGTCACAAAAAGGATTAGAAGCACAAAGAAATTATCCATTACGTAAAAAAGTTAGAGAGTTTTTCTGGGGTGGATGGTGTATGCAGACAAACTGGAACTATGAAAGACAGATGAATACAGCATTCATGTGGGGAATTTCTAAAACAATTGATCGTCTGTATCCCAATCCAGATGAAGATGAAAAGAAAAAAGAAAGATATCGTGCAGGGTTAGAGTTCTTTAATATTACACCACAATTTGGTTCATTCGTATTAGGTTTGACTGCTGCAATGGAAGAAGAATATGCTGAAAAACCAGAAGTCTTTGATCCTAAAATGATTACATCAGTCAAAACGGCTTTGATGGGTCCATTATCTGGAATTGGTGATTCTCTGTTCCAAGGGACAGTAAGAATTATTGCAATGAGTATTGGTATTTCATTAGCTCAGCAAGGATCAATCTTAGGTCCGATCTTAGCGATGTTGATTTCATTTGGAGTTAGTTTCCCAATTACATGGTTTGGTGGGAAGTTAGGTTATACAAAAGGACAAGAATTAATTCGTCAAATTTCTGAAAGTAACTTAATGGATAAATTAATGTATGGATGTTCCATTGCTGGATTAATGGTTGTTGGTGGAATGTCTGCAACATTAGTTAATGTTACAACACCACTTAAATATGGTGAAACATTGATTGTTCAGGAGATTTTAGATGGTATTATGCCAATGATGTTACCATTAGCATTAACTGGTTTTATGTATTTCTTAGTGAAAAAGGGTGTTCACCCAATCGCAATTGTTGTTTGTTGCTTTATTGCTGGAATTATCTTAAATTACTTTGGTATTTTAGCAGCTTAGAATTTACTTAGTCATAAGTTAATTCATAGATTATTGAACGTTAGAAAAGGATAAAGAGGAGGAAAAGGAAAATGTTCGATGTTAAAAAAATGATTGAAGAGATTACTTCAAAAAAAGAAATCAAAAATATTAGTTTTACTGGAGTAGGAGGTTCATTAGCTTGTTTCTATGCACCATATTATTATGTGACAAGAGAAGCTAAAAATGTGACAACAAGCTATACATCATCAAATGAATTTGTTCATGATACACCATCATGTATAGGGGAAAATTCAATTGTTGTGATTTCATCACGTGGTGGAAATACTGCTGAAACAGTTGAAGCTGGACGTGTTGCTAAAAAATTAGGAGCAACTGTTATTGGTATGACACATGAAGAAGGAGACAATGGAATTCATGAAGTTTCTGATTATGTCATCTTATTTAAAGATTTATCTGAGGATGTTTATGAGGTCAGCAAAACTGGATATATCTTACGTATTGCAGTTGAAACATTACATCAAGTTGAAGGAACTGGAAAATATGAATTGATGATTGATGCAATGAAAAAAATGAATACTCTTGTTCCTGCAGCTGAAAAAGCAATTATTCCAGAAGCTATTCAATTTTCAATCAATTATAAAAATGATAATATCATTTATACAATGGGATCAGGAACAGCATGGTCTGCTGCTCAACAACAACAAATTTGTATTTTAATGGAAATGCAATGGATCAACTCTGCAGTTATTCATACTGGTGAATTCTTCCATGGACCATTTGAAATTACAGATCCAGATACAGCATTCTTATTACTTAAATCAACTGGTAAGACAAAACCATTAGATGAAAGAGCAATCTCATTCTTAAGTCAATATAATCATCATTTCACAGTTATTGATGGTGAAAAATATGGTATGAATGATTTAGGTGAAGTCAGTGAATACTTCGATTATGATTTCCATACAGCAATGTTAGGTGTATTCAATAACTTACTTGCAGATATGAGAAATCATCCATTAAGTAAAAGAAAATATATGTGGAAATATAAATATTAAGAGTGATGTCTGGCAATGCAAATTGCCAGATTCATTCTTTTTAAGGAGGTAAAAAATGTTTCGTAAGATGCGTCGATATAAACAAGAACTTTCACTTCAAGAAAGTCAAGCCGTTTTAATGAGAGGAACTTCAGGTGTATTAGCAGTGTTGGGTGATGATGATTATCCATATGCTGTTCCTTTAAGTTATTTGTATGATGGTTCAAGAATTATTTTTCATATGGCTAAAACAGGTCATAAGATGGATGCTATTGAAAAGCATTCAAAGGTTTCTTTTTGTGTCATTGATCAAGATCAAATTGTTGAAGAAAAGTATACAACATATTTTAGAAGTGTGATTGTTTTTGGTAAGGCTCATATTTTATCTGAAGAGATAGAGAAACGTGAAGCTTTTGAAAACTTTGCAGCTAAGTATTCACCTCGTGATGAAAAAGGCAGAAAAGCAGAAATTCAAAAACTATTTCAGCAGACAATGATTGTTGTTATTGAGATTGAACATATGAGTGGTAAAGAAGCCATTGAGTTAAAAAAGTAATGAGAGGAGGGTTATGATGAGTGAAAGAAGAGCCCATCTTTATTGTGGGATAGTTGCTGTGATATGGGGACTTGGATTTATTGCGGTGGAAAGAGCACTTGTTTCATTTTCTTGTTTTGAGATTTTGTTTATTCGTTTTATGGGATCAGCTATTTTGGCATGGCTACTCATTATTAAAAAACTGAATCATATTGATAAACGAACAATTCAAAAAGGTGTCTTTAATGGGGTTTTATTATTTGTTGCCTATGCACTTCAAACCTATGCACAAACACTCACAAGTGTAAGTAACAATGCATTTTTATCAGCATCTGGTGTTGTTATGGTCCCTTATTTTTGTTATTTTGTATTTAAACAAAAACCAACCAAACGTCAAATGATGAGTTCATGTTTATGTTTATTGGGTGTGGCAATTCTAACCTCGTCACAAATGACTTTCCAATGGGGTGATTTATTAGCTTTAGGGTGTGCTGTTTTCTTTGCAGCTCATCTTGTTTCTTTGCAGTATACATGTGTTTTAGAAGATAGTCGTGTGATTAATGCAATTCAGTTAGGAACATGTGCCTTGCTATCTTTGCCTTGCCTCTGTTTATTTTCCAAAGGACCAAGTCATATAACAACTCAATCTATTCTTGCTTGTGTTTATATTGTTGTATTTGCGACATTTCTTTGTTTCTTTTTACAAACAAAAGCACAACAAGTTGCAAGTGCTAGCAGTTGTTCAGTGATTTTATCAACAGAGAGTTTATTTGCTGTTATTTTTTCAGCGATTATACTCCATGAATATATTAAAATGAATATTATTGTTGGTGGTTTATTTATTCTTATTTCAGTAATCCTTGTTCAAACATCCTCCCTTAAAATTGTTTCACATAGATTACTAAAAAGAGTGAAAGCTTATCGGTAATTTCATTATCTTTGTTATAAAAATAATATAATTAATTATGAAAAGAGTGTATTGATATTGAAATCAAAAGCTCTTTTTCTAATTCCGAAAAAATGAATATGATTTGAAATATTGTTTTAAAATAGAGAAATATGGAGGGATAAGTATGGATTATCAATTAATTGCATTAGATATGGATGGAACACTTTTAAATCATCAGCATGAAATAACGAAAAGATGTTTAGAAATGATTGAAAAAGCTCAAAAGATAGGGAAACAAGTTGTTATATCAACAGGAAGATCACTAAGTGAGATGCAACTTTATTTAGATGACTTAAAAATGATAAGATATATGATTTTAGAGAGTGGTGCATGTATTTATGATTTATGGCAGCAAAAAATGATATATCAAAAAACGTTTGATAGTCGTGAAATAGAAAAAATTTATCAAACACTTATTGAACAAGATATCATGTTACATATTTTTATGGATGGATATTCGTATTCTCTACAAGAATGTATGCATCAAATGGCTAAATATCAGATGGGGAAATACCAGGAAATGTTTTTACAATGTGTAAAACCAATAAAAGATGTTCAGGAATTTTTTAATAAATATCAAGATCATATTGAAAAAGTGAATTTTTATCATTGTTCTCCTCAATCAAGAGAAGTCTCTTTACAAGCATTAGAAGGCATTGATGTTGTTAAAGCATGTGTTGAAATATCTTCATTAGAATTAACCCCAAAAGGTGTAGATAAAGGAGTAGGAATCAAGCATTTGTGTCAGTATTTAGATATCCCGCTTGTTCAAACAATTGCGGTAGGAGATTCACATAATGATTTAGAAATGCTAAAAACGGTAGGACTTAGTATAGCAATGGGAAATGCGAATGAAGCTGTCAAAGCGATTGCAGATAAAGTTGTGAGCGATTGTGAGCATGATGGTGTTGTGGAAGCTATTGAACAAAACTTGCTGTAGAATAAATAAAAGAGACAGATGTTTTCATCTGCCTTCTTCGTATATGTTATAAAATTTGTAGTGCAATAAGTTTTTCTTCTAAATCATCTAAGTAAGGTAACTCAATACCTGTGATGCCTAAATCTATACTTGCCTTAACATTAGCAGGAGAATCATCAATAAATACAGATTCTTGAGGAAGTAAAGCATATTTATCTAATAATAATTGATAAAGTTGATAATCGGGTTTGATAAGATGAACATGGGCTGAAATCATTTGTCCATCAAAGATCTTAAAAAACTCATATTTATGAAAGACTGTCTTAATAGCTTCAGTATGAAAATTAGATAGTAAGTATAAAGCATAGCCTTTATCTTTTAATTGATAAGCTAATTTAACATTCTTCTCAATAGGTGTCATCATATCAGTCCAATGATTTAAAACAAATACAATTTCATCATGATATTGAGGATATCTATTTGTTAAAATACCAATAACATCTTCAATCATCATTGTCCCTTTATCAAGTTCTATCCATTCTGGACTTGCAAAAATAATAGTCATTAATTGTTGCACTGTATCTGGATTATAAAATTGACTTAAATAATCATACGGTTGAAATCTTAATAAGACATTTCCAATATCAAAAATAATGTTCTTCATTGTATTCTCCATTTCTATAAAATATTCATTTTCATTAACTCTGTTTTTAAATCTTTTTGATAAGGTAAATAAATACCATGAATACCTAATCTTTCAGCAGTACTTACATTTGATAATAAATCATCAATAAAAACTGATTCCTGAGGAATTAATGAATATCTATCAAGTAAAACTTGATAGATTTTTTCTTCTGGCTTTACTAGTTTTTCTTGTGATGATATAACAGCACCATCAAAAAGATTGAAAAAAGAATATCTTTGATAAAGAATATCAATTGCTTCAGTTGAAAAATTAGACAATATATATAATTGATAATGTTTATCTTTTAACTCATAAAGAATATCAACTGTCTGCTGAATTGGAACCATCATATTGGTCCAATTTTTTAAAAAGAAGATAATTTCATCATGATAATGAGGATGTCTTGTTGTGAGAGATTGCATGACTTCTGGTAACATCATCGTTCCCATGTCCAGTTCAATCCATTCATCACTAGAAAAAACAATTGTCATTAAATCACCCATAACTGTTTTATCAAAATATTGTAGAAGATATTCTTCTGGTTGAAAATCTAAGAGCACATTTCCAATATCAAAGATAATATTTTTCATATAATTAGACTCCATTCATATAGAATTCACATTATTTAACCATCATTGTATTATATATTCTAACATGGAGGAATAAATCATGAAAGTCTTTTTACAGAAATATGAAAATATAAAATATTTAATTGTTTTTTTAATTGTCTATATGACTGGATTTTTATTTTTAGAAAATCGGTTTTCTACGAAGACAGTGATGACAACTTCTTTTATAGATCAATATATTCCTTTTAATGAATATTTTGTTATTCCTTATTTATTGTGGTTTGTATTTATAGCTTTAGGTTTTGCATATTTTATATTTATTGATCAGGAAGGATTTAAAAGAACGGCTTTTTATCTTTTTACTGGTATGATAATTTGTTTAGTTATTTATGCTATTTTTCCAAATGGACAAGATTTAAGAGTGGCACTTAATAATGAAAATATATTCCAAATGTTAGTTAGTTTTATATATTCAATAGATTCTCCAACCAACGTTTGTCCAAGTATTCATGTTTATAATAGTATCATGATGTCTATTTCTTTGCTTAAAAGTGAAACTATCAAAACACATAAAATATTATCTGGTAGTATTATAGGATTGACATTTTTAATTTGTTTATCAACAGTGATGATTAAACAACATGCATTTATTGATGTGATTGCAGCAATTGTCTTGGTACTTGTCATTTACATCATTGGAAAGTATATGTATAAATATAAGAAAAGTATAAACATCTGATTATGATGAAGTTTATGAGTTAGTAAAAACAAGTATTAAAACTTGTGACATTAAGACAAATGAAAATGAATTGTTTCTTCTTTTTTTAAGAAGAATAGTGATAATAATACTACGGATATATAAATAAGATTTCATATAGATAAGAAGATTATTTTTATACAAATTAAAACTATAACTTTTGATTTGTATAAAAATGTGGCGATGTATCAAAAAATATGACTTAATTGAAATATATTTGTTATATCTATCAATCGGATAGTTTTATTTTTTTATTCGTTAAAAAGTATTTTATTAATAAAGTGATTATAGTGGGTATATTATATATAGTAAGTCACTAGACAATATTTAAAAATGAGTGTATAATTTTATACAAATCAAAGGTTTAAACTTAGATTTGTATAAGGAGGCAATGATATGATTCAAAGAACTATCAAAAAGTATGTTATTGATTCTCTTGATTTATATCCAGTTATTGTTTTGACTGGGGCGAGGCAAGTTGGGAAATCTACATTGGCTATATCTTTACAAGAAGAATTTGATTTTCATTATGTTTCTCTTGATGATATAGATAATCGTAGAATGGCTATTGATGATCCAAAACTATTTATTCAATATCATGGTTATCCACTGATCATTGATGAAATTCAATATGCTCCAATTCTTTTGGAAGTTATTGAATCTATTTGTAATAAAGCGAGAATTGAACAAAAGAAATCAACTGGTTTATTTATATTAACTGGTTCACAGGATTTTCAAATGATGCGAGGTGTTAGTCAATCATTGGCTGGTAGAGCAACAATTATTAATATGAGTCCATTATCTGTTAATGAAATAAGAGGTGTTGAAGAAAAACCATTTAAAGTTAATATGGAAACAATGAAGAAAAAGTTTATTTATCGTAGTATTGATGAATTATTCAAAGAAATTCATAGAGGATACTTTCCAGAACTTTATAATCGAAGAAATCATTCTTCTGAGAAATATTATTCTGATTATATGCATACCTATATTGACAGAGATGTGTCTGAAATAATAAATTTAAAAGAAAAGTTAAAATTTCATAATTTTATGCAGATACTTGCTAGTTTAACAGGACAACAGTTAAATTATGCTTCTTTATCTAAAGAGGTAGAAGTGAGTGCAGTGACGATTAAAGAATGGCTTTCTGTTTTACAAGCAAGTGGAATCATTTACTTGTTACAGCCTTATCATGAAATGTCTATGAAGAAAAGAATTGTAAAGGCACCTAAAGTTTATTTTACTGATACAGGTTTAGCGTGTTATTTAGCTAAACTGAAAGATTATGAAAGCTTATTAGCAAGTCATTTTGCAGGAGCATTTATGGAAACTTTTGTAGTTAATGAGATTAGAAAGAGTTATCTTAATAATAATCAAGAGTTTGATGCTTATTATTATCGTGATAATAATCAAAATGAAATAGATTTGATTTTATTAGAAAATGCTCAATTAACACTCATTGAAATAAAAAAAGGTGTTAGTTTTAAACTCTCTGATGTAAAAGCATTTAAACAATTAAAAAACAGTCAGTATAAAATCAAAGAATCATGTATTTTATGTAATACGGAAAAAAATTATCCTTTAAGTCAAAATATATTTGTCATGTCTGTGAATGTGATTTAAGAATGAAAAAGTGATTTCATTCTTTTTTTGTAGTCATTCTATTCATTATATATATATATGAAAATGTTAAAAATGAACTTTTTTTGCGTATATATAAGTAAGGAGAACTTTTAAATAGATATTTACTTTAAGCAAATATTATAGTATATTATTATTATTAGGATCCCTTATATCAATATAAGGAGGTTGTGTAATGAGTATTTTGATTTGTGAAAATAGCACTGATTATCTTGATTATATTGCCAGACCGAGACAGAGGTATTGGGATATGGATTGCCAATCTATCATAGTCGTTATAGAATTGATGAAAATAATGAGAGACTTGATGAAGGAACTGAGATTATCTATGTAAATGCAAACATTCAGGAGGATACAGCACTAGGGAGATTAATGCATGATATGTTCTGTACTGATCCAAAAGATATTCATTATGAGTTTCTAAGAAAGAGAGTAAGATATTACAAAGAAAATGAAGGAGGGAAAAGAGAGATGTGTGAGATATGGGAAGAGATTAGAAGAAAGGGATTGCTTGAAGGTGAAGCCATTGGAGAAGCAAGAGGAAAAGCTATTGGAAGGCAGGATGGATTAATCGAAGGTAAACTCATTGGCAAACAACAAGGGATAATTGTATCAATAAAAAAATTGATGAGTAAAAATGCTTATACATTAGAAGAAGCATTAGATTTCTTAGATATCCCCAAAGAGGAACGTTCACTATACATAGAGATATTTGCTTCATAATGAGAAGGGACAAATTGATTTTGTCTTTTTTTATTGACTTATATATCGCACCTTGATATAATCATAGTGTGATATATCGAGATACGATATAAAGGAGATGAAAATATGATATATGATTTTGTGATGGCAGCTTGGCCTTGGATTGCTATGGGGGTAGGAGTAGCAATAGCAATGGTATATATAACGAAAAGGAATGATAAAAATGGATGATAAAATAAAACGTATTTATATACCGATGACTGAGACGGGATTTTATATTTTGTTTTGTTTGCAGGATGAGATGCATGGTTATAACATTATTCAAAAAGTAAGTGATATGACAAATAAAGAAATCCAAATCGGGGCTGGAACAATGTATGGGAGTCTTTCTAAAATGGAAAAAGATGGACTGATTAGATTTACAAAAGAAGAAGGTAAAAGAAAGTGTTATATGATAACTGAATTAGGACAAATGATTCTAAATATTGAGATAAAACGTATTGAAAGGTTGTATAAAAATAGTCGAGGGGTGAGTTTATAATGGAAACAAAAATTTTAAGAAGGTTTTTTGGATTGGCTGATTTTTTAGATGAACAAAAGTTTTTAGAAGAACAGCATCGTCAAGGATGGAAATTTAAAAGTTATAGTTATATGACAAAGTACGTTTTTGAAAAATGTGAGCCTGAAGAATATATTTATCGTTTAGATTATAATGAAAATAATCAAGATGAAGAAGCCTATATACAGATATTTTCTGATTGTGGCTGGGAGTATATTATGAAGTTTCAAACATGGTATTATTTTAGAAAGAAAAAATCAACACTTAATGTTCAAGATAATGAAATATTTAGTGATAATGATTCGAAAATAGATATGATTAAAAAGGTGATGTGGCGACAAACATTTATAGTCATACCAATGCTTTTTTTCCTAGGATATTTTCTGTCATTTATAAATTGGCAAAATGATACTGTATTTAGAACAATTATGATTGTTTATACACTCATTATGACATTTTTATTAACCATTAGTGTAAGAAATGTTATTAAGCTTAATAAACTCATCCATGAACTTACTCATCCATTAGATGAATAAAATATTTATAAATAAAAAGCCCTCAGGAGAACCTGAGGGTGTAAATTTTTATATTATCCTTTAAAGAAAGTATAAGCTTCAAAATGAGCTTGAGGATGATCACAAGCTGGACATCTTTCAGGAGCTTTTGTTCCTTCATAAATAAATCCACAGTTATTACATTTCCAAGTCACTGTTTCAGCTTTTTCAAAAACAGTTCCATTTTCTAAGTTTTCTAATAATTTTAAATATCTTGCTTCATGCATTTTTTCAGCAACAGCAATACTTCTACATACATTAGCGATTTCTGGGAATCCTTCTTCATCAGCAATTTTAGCGAATTCTGGATACATGTCTGTCCATTCTTCATTTTCACCAGCAGCAGCAGCTTTTAAGCATTCTGCAGTTGTTCCTAACATGATTGGGAAATCACCTTCAACATGTAATGCTTCACCTTTAAGTTCAGCATTTAATAATTTCATTAATCTTTTGGCATGTTCTTTTTCTTGGTTAGCAGTTTCTTCAAAGATATTAGCGATTTGTACATATCCTTCTTTTTTAGCAATTGATGAATAATAAGTGTAACGATTTCTTGCTTGAGATTCTCCAGCAAAAGCATGTAATAAGTTGTTAGCAGTTTTTGATCCTTTTAATGTAGGCATTTGATATGCCCTCCTTTCTAATGTTTCGTTTTTAAGCAGTGGCGACAAGTTCCATGGAATAATATCTCCGCAGAAGTAATCTGGTCGTCGCAGATATCTTGAACCTTATCGATAAGAGGGGAAATAAGAGCATCATCTAAAAATAAATCTTGAATACTACCACATTGATCACAAACCAAATGATAGTGTGGTTCAATTCGTGCATCAAAATGGACAACACCATCACCAACATCCAAACGGATAATTCTTTTTTGATCAGCAAGTAAATTCAAATTCCTATAAACGGTCCCTAAGCTTATATCAGGAATGATTTTACGAACATTCATATAGATACGATCAACATTAGGATGTGAACAATCATCTTTCAAGACATCATAGATAGTTTCTCTTTGTTTAGAGTATCTTAATTTTGTCTCAGCCATAATATTCCTCCTTATTAATAATGGTTACTATTATTTTAACACATATTATGATAATGTCAATTCATGTCACCTATAAATTGGAAAATAAATTGTAACTCTATAAAAGAAAGAAATATTGTAGTATACAACATAGTAAAAAAGAACAAATACCATGAACGATACGATCTTTAAAGTAAATCGAGAATGAATACGGAATTCCTTCTAAAATATTGTCTACTTGCATAAGTACAGATAATCCAGAAAAAGAAAGGTAAAAACTTACAAATGGATAAACTAAAAAATGATGATATTGTAACAATTGAATAGAACCAGAACTGAATTCTAAAAATCCTTGAATAATAGTAAGTAGAAAATGATTATGAATAATTGTTCCTAAACTATACCCAACAAATTGAAAAACAAGCATATATCCTAGAATAAATATAAACGCTGTTAATGAAGATGTAATACTTTGTTTTAATGCTTCTACAAAGCTGATATGGGGATTTTTTAATTCATAAAGAGTCTCTTCAAAACTTAAAAACTGATAACTATCATGATGAAGAAATGCTTTAAGAATACTTGGAAGAATATGACTTATATAAATTGTTATAGCAATTTGAAAGGGAAGATGAAGAGAAACAAAGATAAAGCTTAATGAGGAAAAAGAAGCAATGGAGAGAAGATGTTGTAATTGATTAATATTTAAATAACCTAATTGGTAAGATTCTTTAATAATTTTTGCATTTGTTGGATAACCACAAAAGAAAGATACAAAATATAATGAAGCCATATGTGGTGTAAGATGAAATAATGGTGAAAATAAAAATTGAATAAAGTAACTAAAAAGCTGAAAGAGACCAAGAGATAAACATAATGAAATAAGGATCATAAATGGTAATAATGAGGGTAAAAGATTGGTTAAAACAATCTGAATAACGTTTGTAGAAACTTTTACAATTTGAAACATATTCATGAATGAAAATATAGTTGTGAATAAAACAAGACAGAGAGTGAAATAATAGTTGGCTTTTTTCATAATGACTCCTTATAATAGAGAAGAGGTGAGAATGTGAAGGCAATTTTAGTTGGAGTAGAATATGATCATATGGATTATGATCTTGATATATCAATGAATGAATTAAAAGAATTAAGTATAGCTTGTCATATAGAAGTTAAGGATATTATGATTCAAAAGTTAGATCAAATATCAGCAAAATATTATATTGGAAAAGGAAAAGTAGAAGAATTAAAAAAGCGAGTTAGTGATGATGATATTGTTATTTTTAATGAAGAATTATCACCATTACAAGTTAAAAATCTAAGTGATGCTTTAGCTGTTGAAGTCACTGATCGTAGTGATTTGATACTGCGTATTTTTGAATCACGTGCGAAAACAAAAGAAGCCAAGTTACAGGTGCAAATTGCACGTAATCAATATCTTTTGCCACGTTTAGCAGGAATGAAAGAAGAACTCTATTCTCAACAAGGTGGTTCGGGTTTTAGAGGCAGTGGTGAAAAGCAGATAGAACTTGATCGAAGAGTGATTCATCGAGAATTATTACAAGCAAGACGTGAACTTCAAGCCATTGTTAAACAGCGTCAAACGCAACGACAATTACGTAAAAGAAATCAAGAAAAAGTTGTTTGTTTAGTTGGTTATACAAATAGTGGAAAATCATCTTTATTGAATTACTTTACAGATAAAAAAGTGTTTCAGGAGGATATGTTATTTGCTTCTTTACAGACTGCATCAAGACAAGTGAAATTAAGAAATCATCATATTGTTATGAGTGATACAGTGGGTTTTATTAATCAGTTACCACACCATCTCATTCAAGCTTTTCGTTCAACGCTTGAAGAGGTAAAAGAAGCAGATTTGTTGTTACATGTTATTGATTCATCATCAACTTATTGTGAAACACAAATTGAAACGACTTTAGAAGTTTTAGAGGCACTTGGAGTTAAGAATACACCAATGATTTATGTTTATAATAAAGTAGATAAAGATCGTTATGCTTTTTTACAGATTCAAGAACCAGCTGTTTTTGTATCAGTGAAAGAAGGAACCAATTTAGATGTCTTAGAAAATATGATGATTGAAACACTCTTTAAAGATTATGAATTAATTGAGTTATATATTCCTTATGAAGATGGACAAATTTATAGTGAAATTAAACAATATTATGAAATCATTACAGAAAATTATTTAGATAAAGGCATTTATATTTCTTTTTATGTTGATAATAAAAAGAAATATAAATATCAAAAATATATATATCATAAAATTAACTAAAAAATGCTACATCAATTGTAGCATTTTGAGTCTTTTATATAGTTGTTTTGAATAGTTTTGATAATTTGACGATAATCTTTTGTTGCAAAGTCTGTTGGATCAATACAATGGACAGGAATTTGACGTTTAATGTGGGCTAGGATATTTGGCTTGAAATAAGCAATCTGTGGAGCTAAATATAAAGCTTCATAATTTTGGAAGTCTGTATAGATTTGATCAATTGAAAGAGAATACAGTTTAAATGGAATGTTTTCTAGTTTACAGACTTCTTTCATTTCTTCTACAAAGACAGAAGTAGATAAGCCACCACTACAGCACATCGCTATTTTAATTTCTTTTTGGTTATTATGTTTAATTAAAGTTTGATAAAATTCATTGAATAAATTATGGCATTGACCAAGATCAACAATTGTATAATGCAAATAGAATAAAAGTTCGTGACTATCTTTATGATGAATTTCTTCTTCTACAATATTATTGTACCAGAGTGTCACTAATCCAGTAACATGAGGCATTGTAAAAGAAATGGATTGAAATCTTTCATTTTCTTCTTCAATCTGACAATCAATACCGTCTTTTAGGTATGTATTGGCATTCAAGGTAATCCATTTAAAAAAGAAATCATGATATAATTGTAAATAGAATTCTTCTAACATCATTATCACCTTCTTTTATATCATAACCTTTTTTGAGAAGAACGGAAACCTTTTTCTTGAATAGAAAAGATTATTAAGAAATAATTTTAATTTTTAAAATATAAGCATGTTTAGTTTAATAAAAAAAATAATTATGGTAGAATGTAATGGGGTGATGATATATGGAAAAAAGAATATTTGTTATATCGGATCTTCATGGTCAATTTGTTTTGTTGCAGTTATTGCTTGATCGCATTGGGTTTACAGATGATGATGAGTTATATATATTAGGTGATATTATGGATAGAGGTCCTAATAGTATTGATATTTATTATTTTGTTCAAGCGATGGATAATATTCATATGATTAAAGGTAATCATGAAATTATGATGCGTCAGTCTATGCAGACTGCTTTGAAATATAATGATCTAGATTCTGAAAGATCAAATCCGTATCGATTGTGGAAGCAAAATGGTGCACAAAAGACAGTGAATAGTATACGTGAATATTTGCAAAAAGATTATATTCCGTATGAAGAATATTTTGATTTAAAACAGATGTTTATAAAAGAACTGATTGCATTTATTGATTCATTACCTAGTTATATTGAATTAGATGTCAATGGAAAACACTATGTATTGGTTCATGCAGGTGTTGACCCAGAAATACCTTTAGAAGAAAATGATGAAGAAATATTAGCTTGGATTAGAGAGTACTTCTATTTGAATGAAGCTAATCCTCAATATACTTACATCTTTGGACATACACCATGCTGTTTTATTAATGATGATCATTCTTTTGATATCTGGTATGATCCTGATTACCATAATAAGATCGCTATTGATGGTGGATTAGCTGTTGGTAATAAAGGACAGCTTAATTGTCTTTGTTTAACAACAGGTGAAGTGACAGTGATTAAATATGAGGAGGGACAGCCTAAGTGAGAAGTGCATTCTATAATTTAATTAATTTTATAAACATGACGAATGTGCATGATGTTTATTGGGGGGCTGCTAAGAAAATACTTCAAAATATATATCAAATTCCACATAGCACTATTACAGAGGTTGCTGATATGTGTTATGTTTCTACTGCAACGATCTCTCGACTATGCAGGAAATTGAATTATGAATCATTTGCAGATTTTAAAAATGATGTGACAATGAATTTAAATTTCTTTAATCAGGATGCAAAACGTTTGTATTTTGATCATCAGCTTCCTTCAAGAGATACCATTAATGAAGGAAAAGAAATTTTTAAAGATCATTTTCAGAATATTATTCATAATTTACAAGATACTTATGATAATATTCAATATGAAGATTTAATGAAAATTGTTGATAAAATTCATGATTCTTCACGTATTTGTTTTGCTGGAAACTTTTTTACACAATCTGTTTCTATGCAATTACAAATTGAATTATCTTATTTAGGAAAAGATTGTATTGCTATGTATCCTTTAGAACAGCAAAAAGAAATTTATAAGTCATTAGATGATCAAGATCTAGTGATTGTAACATCGATAGCTGGAGGTTTCTTTCAAGATCATCCAGATGCAATGAGAGCCTTGATGAAGAGTCATGCATATGTCATTGCAATTACACAATTGGATGAGTTTGCGTATAGTGATAAAGTGGATATGATTTTACATGTTGGGAACAATCATCATTCACTGATTGGGAAGTTTTCGATTACTTATATATTTGAAGTATTGGAAGCTTTGTATCATTTAAAGTATGGAACGAAAAAATAAAGATTATGTATATTCAATAAATGTGAAACAGATCCTAGACTTTAAAAATTATATAGGGTCTTTTTTTCTTGATTTTATTACTTGATCAAATGAAACTGATTTTTTAATTTCATTGAAAATAGCTAATAATTATCTATGCAAATACTATCTATATCAGAAAAAAAGTAGCAGTTAAGAACTGCTACTTGAACTTAAAGTAATAATATTAATTTCATTTCTTGCAAAGAATTTATATGGGAAACTAGATGGACCAGAGAAACCATTAGATACTAATAATGTAGACCCACTATTTTGATAAATTCCATGATTATATGTTTTTGCACCGTCAATAGTCATTAATGGACCATAATAAGGAATATATATAGAGCCACCACCACTATGTCCAGATAATTGGAAATTTATCTTTCCTTGATTTTGAGAAAATGTATCTGGTTGATGTGCAATAGCGATTTTAATTGTTTGAGTATCACCTTTTAGTGTAGATATATCAGTTTGATCATCAGTAGCTAATAAAAGAAATGATGTATCTTTATAATAGATTGTTCTGATTTCATTTTCAATAACTTCAAAGCCACCATCATTAAGAACTTGTGTTACTTCTAATGATGATTTTTTATCATTTTCTCCTAAAACTGCAAATTTTCCATATTTACAATCAATATTTTTTAATGCAGAAGAGACTTCTTTAGCACTAAAAACATGACCATCATATAAATCTCCACCAAAGATAACCATATCAAAAGGATAGTCGTTAAGTTTAGTAATCATTTCTTGAAAACGTTCAAGATTGTTTTTATCTGATAAATGAATATCAGTAATAAACGCAATTTTAAACCCATTTAATTTTGAATTGATATTTTTATGAACGTATTCATAACGAGAAAAAGTATAATCTTTTGGTGATAAAGCATATGTATAAAAACCAATAAAGAATAAACCAAAGACGATTAATAAAAGAATTAATCGTCTTAATAATTTTAGTTTTTTCATGCTTTTTTATTCATGATAACAGGAATAATCATTGGATTACGTTTTGTCTTATGATAAAAGTATGGTCCAAGAGTATCTCTGATTGTTGTTTTGATTTCACCAAAAGTTGTTTTACGTTTTAATAATTGACTTAATTCACGACTTACTAAAAATTCAGCTTCTCTGATCATCTCTTTGCTTTCTTGCATATAAACAAAACCTCTAGACATAATAATTGGTTTGTTGAGTAAACATCCAGAACGAGAATCCATTGAAATAAGAACAGAAACCATTCCATCTTCACTTAAAATCTGTCGATCTCTTAAGACTGCAGTAGATAATCCAGTGATATCATTACCATCCACATAAATATCATCAACATGTACACGAGGACCTAATCTTGCTTCTCCGTTACGTAATAATATAGAATCACCATTAGATAAAACAAATGAATTTCCTTTTGTTAAACCAACCTCTTCAAATAATTTCGCATGAATTTTTAACATACGATATTCCCCATGGACTGGGAAAAAGTATTTTGGTCTTGTTAATAATAACATTAATTTTTGTTCTTCTTGTGAAGCATGACCAGATGTATGCAAATTATTAATAGCTTCATTTGTTAAAACACGAGCTCCAGCACGATAAAGTTTATTAATGACTTTGCTAACACTTCCAGCATTACCTGGAATAGGATTAGATGAGAATAAAACAGTATCACCAGGTTTAATAGAAATCTGACGATGTGTTCCATTAGCAATTCGGCTTAAGGCAGCTAAGGCTTCTCCTTGACTTCCAGTACATAAGATAAGAATTTCGTTATCTGGTAAGCGTTTAGCTTCATCGTTTTTAATAAAGAAACGATCTGGACATTTGATATATCCTAATTTTCTTGAAACTTGAATGTTATTTTCCATTGAACGTCCAAAGACAAGAATCTTACGATTAAATTTAACAGCTGCATCAATAATTTGTTGAACACGATGAACATTAGATGCAAAAGTTGCAACAATAAGTCTTCCCTCAGTTTTTCTAAATTCTTCTTGAACACTATAAGCAACTTGTTTTTCACTAATAGAAAAATTAGGGACTTCAGCATTCGTTGAATCACTTAATAATAAGGTTACACCAGTTTCACCTAAAAAAGACATCACCTGATAATCAGCAGGATCACCTACAGGTGTTAAATCAAATTTAAAATCACCAGTAGAAACAACACGTCCATTAGGTGTGTTCACAATAATTCCTAATGATTCGGGAATAGAATGGTTTGTTTTAAAGAAACCAATATTGAAATGTTTTGTTTTTACTTGATAAAGATTATTAATTTGAACAAGTTTTGTTGCATTTGTGAGTCGTCTTTCTTCTAATTTTCTTCTAATCATTGCACAGGCAAGAGGAGAAGCATAAACAAAAGGAACAGAGACAACTTGGAGTAGGAAAGGAATCCCACCTATATGATCTTCATGACCATGAGTAATTAAAAGACCTTTAATCTTCTTTTGATTACGTTTTAAATAAGAATAATCAGGAATAACATAATCAATTCCTGGTAAACCATCCTCGGCGAATTTGACACCTGCATCAATAATGATGATTTCATCATCATGTTCAATACAGTACATGTTTTTTCCGACTTCGTTAAGTCCTCCTAAAGCAAAAACCTTTGTATCTAATGAATGGTTTTCTTTTTTTATATTCGTCGATTTTTTTGTTCTATTATTATGAGGTGTTCTTCTGCGTTGAGGAGAACGTTTTTGAGGCATATCTGCCATTCTTTTCACCTTTCTTTCTTTTTTATAGTATACCACTTTGTCTTCATTTTATAATAAAATGAATGAGAATGGAAGCCATTCTCATTTACATACTAAATAATCTTTTTACATGCAGCAACTGCAAGTGAATGTGGACCAATATGACAAGCAACACTTAATGATAAAGGATCACAGATAATTTCATGATGAGGGAATGTTTCCTCGGCTTGTTTTTTAAGTTCAAGAGCTTGTTCTTTATCATAAGTATAAGCAATCATAATACGTGCTCCTGACATATCTTCATGTGTTGGATCAATACGTGTTTTGATATCTTCTAAAGTTGCATTAATCATTATTTTGGTAGCCTTAGCCATTGTACGTGTTTTCTGGAAAGAATCGAGCTTTTCACCTTGAATTGTTAAAATTGGCTTGATTTTAAGTAATCCACCTAATGCCGCTGCGGCAGGTGTAATTCTACCACCTTTTTTTAAATATTCTAAAGTATTAACAGTAATATAAATTGTTGCATTGAGTTTGTTTTCCATAAGAATATCATGGATTTCTTTAGCATCTTTACCTTGCTTAGCCAACTCTAATGCATCTAATACATCATATTTTTGTGTTACTGAAATTCTTTGTGAATCAACAACATAGACCTTGTTCTTATATTCCTCTTCTTCAGCTAACATCATTGCTGTTTGACAAGAACCACTTAAGCCACTTGACATAGGGATGTGTACAATTTGATCATAATCTTTTAAGATATTATTGAAAAAATTTGTTACTTCTCCAGCCGCTGGCTGAGAAGTAAAAACTTCAGCACCATTCATTAATTTATCATAAAACTCTTCTTGAGAGAGATTGATATCTTCTTCAAACTCTTGACCATCTATAGTAAAAGGCATTGGTAACACAAATATTCCTAATTCTTTAGCTTCTTTTTGTGTAATACCACTATTGCTATCAGTCATTATAGCGACTTTCATGGAATTCCTCCTTAATTATTGTATGTAATTTGACATTACTATTTTATCTTATTTATAAAATATTGCAACCTTTTTATATTGACTTGTTGACAATATTTCTTAAACTATATATATAATAAGATGAAAAGAGGAATTGGGATGAATAATATATTACAAACATTTATAGATAAGTATACAAATGTAGGACTAAATTTAGTTGATGCGCTCATTGTTTTTATATTGGGTTGGTATGGTACAAAGATTCTACTTCATATCCTTGAAAGAATGATGAAAAAGTCAAATGTGGATCCCATTGTCATCAATTTTGTAAAATCAATAGCAAATGTAGGATTAAGAGTTATTGTCATTATTACTGTGATTGGTCAATTAGGAGTTTCAGTAACTTCGTTGGTTGCTGTTTTGACAACTGCTGGAGCAGCTATTGTTTTAGGGTTGCAGGATTCTATGAAAGGGATAGTTTCAGGGATTATTATTTTATTTGCTAAGCCATTTGTTAAAGGTGATATTATTGAGGTTAATAATTACATAGGAAAAATTCAGGAAATTCAATTGTTATATACGATACTTATGACTTTTGATAATAAGATGGTTGTTATTCCTAATAATGAGTTAGCTTCTTCAACTTTTGTAAATTATTCACATGAAGATATTCGTCGTGTTGATATGACTATGGATATTCATTATGAAAGTGATGTGGAAGTAGCAAAACAAATTATTATGGAAGTCATTAATCAGCATCCTTATGCATTAAAAGAACCTTTGCCTTATGTAAGAGTAAGTGAATACAAAGATCATGCTATTGCTATTGGGTTAAGAGTTTGGGCACAAACAGAGCATTATTATGATTTAAAAGATGATCTTGTAGAACAGATTAAGGCATCATTTGACCAAAATGGTATTAGTATTCCATATACACAAATAGATGTCCATATTCATCAATCTGATAAATCTTGACAAAAGCATACAGACTGTATGTTTTTTTGTTTATATTTTCTAAAATTTTCATAAAATATGGAGTATAGATGAAAATAAATTGTTTAGACATGTATACAATTACAAAAATGCAAACGTTTTTTTACTGAAAATAACAAAAAAATAATTATATTTTTGGAAAAATATGAAATCGACAAAATTTTTTTTAAAAGAAAGTTGACCAAAGAACAATTTTTATGTATGATGTATTGTACGAAGATATATTTTATATGAATTTTGGCTCATAAAATAGGAAAATATCTTTGTTACGATGAAAGGTATGGTAAAAAATGGGTAAGTATGTAGTAAAACGTATATTAATAGGGATTATAACGTTATTTGTTTTATCTAGTGCTACTTTCTTTTTGATGAAGGCGACACCTGGTTCACCAATCAGTGGTGAAAAATTTAAAACAGCTGAAGCAAGAAAAGCAGCAGAAGAAAGATATAATTTAGATAAACCAGTTTTGACACAATATGCTTTGTATATTGAAGGCGTTGTGCAAGGTGATTTGGGAGAAAGTATGGTACACGAGGGACGTACTGTTACATATTATATAGGAAATGGTTTTCCTGTTACAGCAAAATTGGCATTTGTAGCTTTTATATTCGCGGTAACAGTGGGGATTACATTAGGAACAACAGCAGCACTTTCTAGAAAGAAGTGGATTAACAATGTTTGTATGTTTATTGCAACAATCGGTGTAAGTGTTCCTTCATTTTTAATAGCTATGTTACTAGTCGTTATATTTGGTGTTAAACTGCGAATGTTTCCATTTATTGGATTGGCAACACCAGCACATTATGTTTTACCAGCGTTAGCGTTGTCATTGTATCCAATATCAATGATTTCACGTTTAACACGTAGTAGTATGTTGGAAGTTATGAAACAAGATTATATTATATTAGCACGTTCTAAAGGAACACCATATAAAAAAGTTATTATTAAACATGCTTTAAAAAATGCAATGTTACCTGTTATTACATATATTGGACCTATGTTTGCATTTTTGTTAACAGGAAGTTTGGTAGTAGAGACAATATTTGCAATTCCAGGACTTGGTTCTTCATTTGTTACATCTGTTATGGATCGTGATTATCCTTTGATTATGGGGATGACTATTTTCTTAGGAATTTTAATTATCACATTCAATTTAATTACTGATATTGTATCAGCAATGGTTGATCCAAGAATTAAGTTAAAGTAAGGAAGGAGTTAAGATTATGGATTTGAAAAAAGAAGAATTAAAACTAACTCCAGACTTATTTGAAAAACTGGATGATAGTGAAAAAAATGCTGAGAAGATTTCATACGAAAGTAAAACGTATTTTCAAGATGCATGGGTACGTTTTAAACAGAATAAAATGGCATTAGTTGGATTATTCTTTGTATTAATTATGATTATTGCTTGTATCATAATACCAATGATTTCACCATATACTTATGATGAACAAAATATGGCTATTGCAAATCAGGGGCCTACATTGGCACATTTAATGGGAACAGATAAATTTGGTAGAGATATCTTAGTTCGTATTATGTGTGGTGGTCGTATTTCATTAAGTGTTGGATTTATGGGAGCATTTATTGCTTTAGGTATTGGAGTTATTTATGGTGGAATAGCTGGATATGTTGGTGGCAAAGTAGATATGTTAATGATGCGTTTTGTTGATATGATGTATTCTATTCCAGATATTCTATATATTATCATGATTGTTGTTGTATTAGAGCCTAGTTTAACATCTATTATGTTAGGAATCACAATTTCATCTTGGATGGGAATGGCAAGACAGGTTCGTGCACAGGTTTTAACATTAAAAGAACAAGAGTTTTCATTAGCTGCGTTTGTATTAGGGGCTAGTAAAGCACGTATTTTGTTAAAACACTTAATTGTCAATTCTATGGGACCTATTATTGTTTCAGTAACAATGTTAGTGCCTAGTGTTATATTTAATGAAGCCTTCTTAGGTTTCTTAGGAATTGGTTTAAATGCTCCTCAAGCAAGTTGGGGAACATTAGCAAATGATGCACGTCGTATGATGATGTCTCAGCCAATTCAGATTATTTGGCCAGTTATGGCAATTTGCTTAACAATGTTAGCATTAAACTTTATTGGAGACGGATTAGGAGTTGCTCTTGATCCTAAGAAGAAGTAGGGAGGTTAAAAAATGTCTGCAATGTTAGAAATCAAAAACCTTTCTACAGAATTTTCTACTGATAATGGAACAGTACAAGCTGTAAGAGACGTTTCATTTGAAGTCAAGAAAGGTGAAATTTTAGGTATAGTTGGTGAGTCTGGTTCAGGGAAATCACAAACGATGTTTTCTGTTATGGGACTACTAGCTGGGAATGGTCGAGTTGCTAACGGGGAAATTATCTTAGATGGTAAAAATATCTCTCCATTGGCATTTAAAAATGAAAAAGAATATGAAGATACAATGAGTGACATTCGTGGAAATGATATGGCTATGATTTTCCAGGATCCAATGACATTCTTAAATCCGGTTTTAACAATTGAAACACAATTGACAGAACCAATTTTGAATCACAATAATGTTTCTAAGGCTGAAGCAAGACAAAGAGCTATCGAGTTAATGGCTAAAGTTGGGATTCCTTCACCAGAATCAAGAATTAAACAATATCCACATCAATTCTCTGGTGGGATGAGACAACGTATTATTATTGCAATTGCTTTGGCATGTAATCCAAAATTGATTATTGCGGATGAACCAACAACTGCATTAGACGTGACTATTCAAGCACAGGTTTTAGATTTAATTACTGGTTTGCGTGATGAACTTGATTCAAGTATTATCATGATTACACATGATTTGGGTGTTGTTGCTAGTATGTGTGATAGAATTGCTATCATGTATGGTGGTAAGATAGTTGAAATTGGAACAGCTGATGAAATTTTCTATAATCCTCAGCATCCATATACAAAAGGATTATTATCTTGTATTGCTAATCCTGAAGATAAAGAAAAGAAAGAATTACATCCGATTCCTGGATCACCACCTGATTTATTGAATTTAGGTGATTGGTGTCCATTTGTTGATAGATGTGAAAATGCAATGAAAGTTTGTAAGATGAAAATGCCATCTCAGGAAGTCTATTCAAAAACACATCAGGCTTCTTGCTGGTTATCTCATCCTCTTGCAAAAGAAGGGAAGGGTGAATAAGAATGGCTGAACCTATATTAGAGTTAAAAGATTTAAAAGTTTATTTCTATGTTAATGGTGGATTTTTAAAGAAAAAAGATGAAGTCAAAGCTGTTGATGGAATTTCACTAAAGATTTATCCAGGTGAGACATTTGGATTAGTTGGTGAATCAGGATGTGGGAAATCAACAACTGGTCGAGCTATTGTTAAAATTAATCAGCCTACAAGTGGTCAAATTTTAGTTGATGGACAAGATATCACTAAAATTCATGGTGATGAGTTAAAACAGTTTAGACAAGATGTTCAAATGATTTTCCAAGATCCTTATGCAAGTTTAAATCCACGTATGACAGTAGGAGAAATTATTCGAGAACCAATGGATATCCATGGTATCTTTGATACTAAAGAAGAAAGAGAAAAACGTGTAAGGGAATTGCTTGACTTGGTTGGGTTAAAGCCTGATCATATTCGTAGATATCCACATGAGTTTTCAGGAGGACAAAGACAACGTATTGGAATTGCAAGAACACTTGCATTAAATCCGAAGTTTATTGTTTGTGATGAGCCTATTTCAGCGCTAGATGTTTCTATCCAAGCGCAGGTCATAAATTTGCTTGAAAAGATTCAGGCAGAAATGGGAATTTCTTATTTATTTATTGCCCATGATTTGAGTATGGTTAAACATATTTCAGATCGTATCGGTGTTATGTATTTAGGAAATTTAGTAGAAGTTGGAAATAGTGATGAGGTTTATACTGATCCACTACATCCATATACACAAGCTCTTTTATCATCTGTACCAATTCCAGATCCTAAAACTGCTCGTGAAAGACAAAGGATAGTTCTTGAGGGAGAACTGCCTAGTCCAATCAATCCGCCTTCAGGATGTGTATTTAGAACACGTTGTCCTAAGGCGACAGAGAGATGTGCACAGGCAAAACCTGAATTAAAAGAGGTTAATGGCCGACTTGTTGCATGTTTCTTGTTTGAAGATAATAAAGAATAGGGAGGAGAAAAACATGAAAAAATTATTGAGTTCTTTATTATGTTTCGCTATGGTTGCCACATTAACAGCATGTGGTGGAGGAGGTCGTGCTGACTCAACTCTTATTAGAGTTGCGCTTGGTGGAGACTGTGAATTCTTAGATCCTGCAATCGTAGACGATTCAATTACTGCTAATATTTTAGCACAAATGTATGAAGGGTTATATAAGTTAGATAAAGATGGTGTTGCTCAACCTAGTGTTGCTGAAGCTGCTCCAGAAATTAGCGATGATGGTTTAACTTATACAATCAAATTAAAATCAGGTTATACTTGGAGTGACGGTGAAGCTTTAAAAGCAAGTGACTATGTATATGCATGGAAACGTGCTTCTGCAATGGGGATTGGTAAAGCTTACTATTCACAATTTATTAACAAAATCGTTGGAACTACTGATGGTGCTAAACCATTAAGCAGCCCTGATGATATTAAAAACTTCGGTGCTGTTGCAAAAGATGATAATACAATTGTTATCACTTTAAAAGAAAAATGTGCTTATTTTACATCTCTATTAACGAATACAGTATTCTACCCACTTCGTAAAGATATCGTAGAAAAAGATGGTGGTAATCCATTAACAAATAACTGGGCTGATAGATTAGATAATCCTACTAATGGAGCATTCCGTGCAACTTCTATCAATGCAAAAGATGAAATCGTTCTTGAAAGAAATGAAAAATATCATGCTGCTGATGAAGTAAAAATTGAAAAAATTAGTTTCAAAGTTATGAAAGATTCAGATACACAAACAAGTGGTTTCCAAGCTGGAGATTTAGATTGGGCTACTTCTGTAAACAATGAAACTGTTCAAAACACAGAAGATTTAAAGAAACAAGCTTATATTATTGATCCATTTGTATGTAACTATTATATCTTAATTAATTCAGGTGATGAAAACACAAACAAAGCATTAAAAGATGTTGATATTAGAAAAGCAATTTCTTATGGTATTAATCGTCAAAACGTATTAGATGCAACTGGATATGGTGACTATGCTTATGCATTAGATAAATTAGTTCCTGTAGGTATTCCAGGAGCAAATGGTGATTATAACGAAGAAGTAAAAGATGATGTTTATGGAAGTTATGATAAAGCTAAAGCACAAGAAATTATGAAATCTAAAGGTTATAGCGAAAGCAATATGTTAAAATTAACATATAAATATAACGATTTACCATTACACAAAGATGTTGCTCAAGCAATTCAAGCTTCATTAAAAGAAGTTTATATTGATTTCCAATTAAAAGTTGAAGAAAAAGAAACATTCTTCAAGAGTCGTGATGATGGTAACTTTGAATTAGCTCGTCATGCTATGACTGCTGACTTCTTAGATCCAATGGCTTATTTATCAATGTATTATGGTCATTCTTTAGCTGGTAATACTGTTGATGATGATAAATATGAAGCAATGATTACTGCTGCAGAAAAATTAGATGGTGCAGAACGTATTAATAAATTACATGAAGCAGAAAAATATTTAATTCAAGAACAATGCTACATGATTCCTTTATTTGGATACACTGATCCATTCTTAAAAGCTTCTGATCTTGAAGGTATCACTTCTTCACCAGAAGGACATTACGATTTAACAAGAGCATATTATAAATAAAAAATCAATAGGAGCACATTTGTGCTCCTTTATGATATGAAGGAGGAAGATTATGGAAATAAAATCAATAAAAGAACAGTATAAAGTCAAAGATATCTGTTTAAAAGAGCGTTTAGATGTGATTGTTCCTGAAGTGATGAAACAAAGTGAAAGTGATGCATGGATAGTTGCAAGTAAGGAATATCATGAGGATTTAGTGTTTGATTCATTGACACCTGCCAGCTATTTAACAGCAAGACGAATTACCATGCTTGTTTTTATCAAAACAAATGACGAAGTGAAAAGATTTTCTTTAAGTATGCCTGATCCTGCCCTTAATCATTATTATCCACAGTATTGGAAATTTGGAGAAGAAGAGCAGATGGATGCATTAAATAGTTTGTTTGATGAATATGATCCTCAAAAGATTGCAATTAATATTTCAAAAGATTTTACTTATGCTGATGGACTTAGTCATGGTTTATATGTTTCATTAAAAGAATCATTAAAACCTGAATATGTAGAAAGATTGATTGTTGATGAATTGTTACCAATTAAAGTCATGGAAATAAGAACATCAACAGAATTATCTCTTTATCCTGAATTAATGAATATTGCATTTTCTATTATTGAAGAAGCTTTTAGTTTCCGTGCAATTGAACCAGGAAAGACAACATGTGAAGATCTTGAATTTTTTATGATGGATAAAGTCACACAATTAGGATTACAATATTGGTTCTCTCCAACAATTGATATACAAAGAGAAGGACATGATGGGGTTATTCATGAAGGTATTATAGAAAAAGGTGATTTATTGCATTGTGATTTTGGAATTAAGTATTTAAATTTATGTAGTGATACACAACGTTTAGCTTATGTGGCTAAAGATGATGAAACAGATGTACCACAATGGATGAAAGATGGATTTAAAGTTAATAATCGTTTCCAAGATATTGTTTGTGAGTGTATGGCGGATGGAAAGAGCGGAAATGATGTGTTAATGGATGCACTAAAAAAAGCTAAGGAAGAACATATTGATGCTTGTTTGTATTCACATCCATGTAATATTTATGGACATGGTCCAGGGCCAACAATAGGATTATGGAATAATCAAAATCCAATACCTTTAAAAGGTGATATTAAAATGTCTTATGATACAGTTTATGCATTAGAACTTAATGTTAAATATGAATATAATGGATTGGTATATACAATGTTCAGTGAAGAAACAGTATCATTTACACATGATGGTGTAACATTCTTATATCCAAATAGAGATCAAATTTATTTCATTAAATAGTAAAAGGGGAATGCTATGAAAATAATGGAGCAATATCTAGGGTTAAAAAAAGAAATTTATATTTTAACTTTTGGTAAAGTTGTTACTTGTTTGGGAGCAATGGTTTGGCCAATGATGACTCTTATTTTATCAAATAAATTGAAGATGGATGCTTCGCAAATAGCATCCCTTTTGCTTATTATGAATATTGTTCAAATTCCATGTATGATGTTTGCTGGATACATGGCTGATCATTATAATAAAAAGATGATGATTATTCTTTGTGATTTAGTGAGTGTCATTGGTTATTTATCTATAGCAATCTTAGATATCAATATGGGGACAGTTATTATTTTCTTTATTGCTGGATTATTTGCAATGATGGAACATCCTGTATATGATGCACTTATTGCAGATTTAAGTGAATCAAAAGATCGTGAACGAGCTTATAGTTTAACTTATCTAGGTGCCAATTTGGGTATGGTTTTGGCACCAATGTTAGGTGGATTATTGTTTGCAGAACATTTACAGTTGTCTTTCTTTATTGATGCGATATCAACGCTTATATCAACAATTATGATTATTCTTTGGTTGAAAGATACATCTGTTGTATCAGATGATTCATGTGAAAAATACGAAGAAGCTACTAGTATGAGTTTATGGCAGGTTTTAAAAACAAGAAAGATCTTGTTATATTATCTTTGTTGTTTTGTTGTGATTGAATTTATTTATAGCCAGTATCAGTTTTTATTACCTTTGAATCTTGAACAGTTACATGGGTCACAAGGAGCGCTTTATTTTGGCGCTATGACAAGTTTAAACGCTATAGTTGTGGTGATGGGAACACCTTTATTAACTTCATGGTTTTCTCGTGTTAAGGATATTAATAAGATTGAAATAAGTGCGATATTGTTTATGATAAGTTTATCTATGTATATTTTTATTCAAGGAAAAGTTCCTCTTTATTTTTTATCTATGTTTTTATTTACATGTGGAGAAATATTTAATGCTTTAGGGCAACTTCCATATATTACAAAGAGAATTCCTTTATCCCATCGTGCTCGTATGAATTCATTACAAAGAATGTTGAGTGCTATTTTTATCGCAATAATGCAAAAAGGGTGGGGAATATTAATAGATCATTATACAATTGTTTTCATTTGGTCATTAGTTAGTCTTGTGACAATCATAGGATTGCTTATGATTGTTATTTTGAAAAAAGCAGATAAGCATTTTTATCCATCATTGTAAAAATAAAGAGTTAATAAAAAAGAATGAATACAGTCATTTTAAACCATTGACCTATATTCATTCTTTTCATTTATTATAAAAATTTCTTATTTTACATTATTTTCTAGTATTTTAAGAAGAACTTCAACTTGTTTTTTCATCATTGTTAATGAAACATATTCAAAAGGACCATGATAGTTATAACCACCAGTTCCAAGATTAGGACATGGTAATCCCATATAAGTGAGATTAGCTCCATCAGTTCCACCTCTGATAGGAACAGCACGTGGTTCAACTTGACATTCTTTCATAGCTTTCATTGCATTATCAACAATATACATATTTTCTAATATGTGTTCTTTCATATTTAAATAACTTTGTTCAATCGTTACATTGACAAGACTATAACCATATTTTTGATTAAGAAAATCAGCAATATTTAGAAAATCCTGACATTGTTTTTTTGCTAAATCAAGATCGTGATTTCTAATGATATATTCCATAACTGTTTTTTCACAGTTTCCATGAATATCATGTAGATGATTGAAACCTTCATATCCCTCAGTAGATTCAGGTCTTGCGTGAATTGGTAACATTGCATCAAATTCTTGAGCAATATGGATAGAATTGACCATTGCATTTTTGGCAGAACCAGGGTGGATACTCTTACCAGTGACTTCCACAACAGCACTAAATGCATTGAAATTCTCATATTCAATCTCAGAAATATCTCCACCATCAACAGTGTAAGCATAATCTGCATGGAAACGTTCAACATCAAAGTGTTCTGTTCCACGTCCGACCTCTTCATCAGGTGTAAAAGCAATTTGAATGTCATTATGTTTAAATTCAGGATGAGTTAAAATATATTCAGCCATCTGCATAATAACAGCAACACCAGCTTTATCATCAGCACCAAGAAGAGTCGTTCCATCAGTTGTTATTAAATCATGATGCAAAACATTTAATAGTTCAGGGAAATCATGAGGATCCAGAGATAATTTTTTATCTTTATTAAGAACAATTGTATCGCCTGAATAATCTCTAATAATTTGTGGATGAATGTTATGACCAGCTGCATCTGGTGATGTATCCATATGAGCAACAAATCCAATAACATGACCTTGTGCATTATTATTAGCTGGAATTGTTCCATAAACAATACCATATTCATCTAATTGAGCATTTTCAATTCCTATTTCTTTCATTTCTTCAACCAATGCTTTTCCTAATTCTAATTGTTTCATAGTTGAAGGAGCAGTTTCTGATTTAGGATCAGACTGTGTATCAAAACTAACATATTTTAAAAATCTTTCTTCAATATTCATATTTTCTACCTCACTTTCTATTTCTATATTATACATGGAAATGAGGGAATAATCTATGTTATAATTGAAAAGAAGTGGAGGAAAAAATCATGAATGAAACAATTAAAGAATTATTTGAAAGAAAGTCTGTTCGTATGTATACAGATGAAAAAATAACTGAAGAAGAAAAAAGAATAATATTGGAATCGGCATTACAGGCACCTACTGCAGGGAATATGGCTCTTTATTCAATTATTGATGTACAAGATCAAGCTTTAAAAGATGAATTGGCAATTAGATGTGATCATCAACCATTTATTGCTAAGGCGCCTCTTGTTCTCATTTTCCTAGCTGATTATCAAAAATGGTTTGATATGTTTAATGAATATACGCCAGGTGTTCCGAAATTAGAAGAATCTGATTTATTTTTAGCGACTCAAGATTGCATTATTGCTGCTCAAAATGCTGTTGTTGCAGCACAGTCTTTAGGAATTGGATCATGTTATATTGGGGATATCTTAGAAAATTTTGAAGAGAATCAGAAATTATTAAAATTACCTAAATATGCTGTTCCTTATGTTATGGTTGTTTTTGGAAAACCAACAAAACAACAACAAACAAGAGAAAAACCACATCGCTTTGCACTTGAAGATATGGTAAGTGTGAACACTTATCATCAAAAAACAATTGAAGAGACAAAAGAAATGTTTATTAAACAATCTGGCAAGAGTGAAGAAGAACTTGAAAAGTATATTTCCTCATTTGCGAAAAGAAAATTCTTTGCTGAATTTAGAGATGAAATGAATAGATCATCAAGAGAAATATTAAAACATTGGATAAAATAAAGCTGCCTTGTGAGGCAGTTTTATTTTGGAATCATTTGACTCACGTATTGTGCTAATTCTTGATGTGCATTTTCGCCATGACTGGCAATAATATCGACAATTGCACTACCAACAATAACACCATCAGCTATTTGTAAATATTTTTGAGATTGTTCTGGACTATGAATACCAAAACCAATAGCAACTGGAACATCAGTCACTAAACGAATATCATTGATAATACTTTGTAGATCCGTTTGGATATCTTTTCGCATTCCTGTTACCCCCATAGAAGAAACAAGATAAATAAATCCTTCAGCTTTTTTAGCAATTTCTAAAACTCTCTGTTGTGATGTTGGAGCAATCATAGAAATGACGCTTATATTATATTGTTTGGCAATTTCTTTAACTTCATGGCTTTCTTCAAAAGGACAGTCTGGGATAATAATACCATCTACACCACATTGTTGACAGTTCATAAAGAACTTTTGATAACCATAGTGGAAAACAGGATTTAAATATGTCATAAGACAAATTGGAATTTGTGATGTTTCCCTAATAGACTTAACAATTTGAAAAATGTCATCAGTCGTTATACCATGATTTAAAGCACGAATGTTAGCAGCTTGAATGACTGGACCTTCAGCAGTAGGATCACTAAAAGGAATACCAATTTCAATTAAAGAAGCACCTGCTTTTTCAAGTTCTAAAGCATATTCGATAGTTTTTTGTGGCTGAGGATCCCCAGCCGTTAGAAAAGCAATAAATGCTTTTTGATTATAAAATGCGTTTTGAATTCTATTCATGAATATCAATCCCCCCATATTTTGCAATCGCTGCAACATCTTTATCACCACGACCTGATAAACAGATAATCACAATATCATCTGATGAAAGAGTAGGTACATATTTTTTTGCATAGGCAACAGCATGAGCACTTTCAATAGCACAAATAATACCTTCTGTTTTCGCTAAATATTCAAATGCATCAACAGCTTCTGCATCAGTTACAGGCACATACTGTGCTCTATTGATATCATGTAAGTAAGCATGTTCTGGTCCAATTCCTGGATAATCTAAACCAGCTGAAATAGAATAAACAGGAGCAATCTGTCCATATTGATCTTGGCAGAAATAGGATTTCATACCATGAAAGACACCTAATGAGCCTGTATTGATTGTTGCGGCAGTAAAAGCAGTATCAACACCTTTACCAGCGGCTTCACAGCCAATCAACTGGACACTTGGTTCATTAATGAAATGATAGAACATTCCCATAGCATTACTTCCTCCACCAACACAGGCAATTACAGCTTTAGGAAGTTTCCCTTCACATTCAAGAATTTGACTTTTTGCTTCTTTAGAAATAACACTTTGAAAATCTCTAACAATCATCGGAAAAGGATGAGGTCCCATGACTGAACCTAAGACATAAAGGGTGTCATCAACACGTGATGTCCATTCGCGCATTGTCTCATTCACTGCATCTTTCAATGTCATTGTTCCAGAGGTCACACTATGCACCTGAGCTCCTAATAATTGCATACGATAAACATTGAGTGATTGTCTGTCTGTATCCTCTTTACCCATAAAAATTTCACAATCTAGTCCTAATAAAGCTGCGGCAGTTGCTGTTGCGACACCATGCTGGCCTGCACCAGTTTCTGCAATTACACGCGTTTTTCCCATCTTTTTTGCCATTAGGACTTGTCCTAAAACATTATTTATCTTATGTGATCCTGTATGGTTTAAATCTTCACGTTTGAGATAAACTTTTGCACCTTTTAAATCTTCTGTCATTTTTTTAGCATAATATAATAAAGAAGGACGTCCAGCATACTCATTTAATAGCTGATTGAGTTCTTTTTGAAAGCTCTCATCATTCTTATAATATTCATACGCTTTTTCTACTTTATGAATTTCATTCATTAATGTTTCTGGAATATATTGACCACCATGTATTCCATATCTACCTTTTTCCATATTTAACTCTCCTTACAATTTCATTTATTTTTTGAGAATCTTTATACCCATTTGTTTCAACCCCACTACTTAAATCAATTCCATAACAAGCAATTTTTAAAGCATCATCAATATTTGTTAAATTAATTCCTCCCGCTAGAAAGAATGGTTTTTTGATTTGAGGCAGAAGTGACCAATCAAAACATCTTCCACTGCCAGCGTTGGATGCATCAAATAAATAATAATCAATATCCTGATAGTGATGAGAAAAATCTTGAATAGAAATAGCTTTAATAATAGGCATATTTGTTTTTTGTTTTAATTGACTAATATATTGCTGATCTTCATTTCCATGTAATTGAATCAAATCAATGATTCCCTGATTGACAATAGAAACAATATCCTGGATAGGTGCATTAACAAAAACACCAACAGCTTTGATATTTTGATTTAACATTTTCTTGAAAATACTGGCTTGATTAACTGTAACTTGACGACGACTCTTTGCAAAGACAAAACCGATATAATCAGGGTTTGCTTCATTAACAAACTCAATATCTTCTTTTCTAAATAATCCACAAATCTTAATCTTCATCTTGATTCCTTAATGAGTTGAAGAAAGACTGTTTATGTGAAGAAGTCATCATCGCTTCACCAATTAAAACGGCATCAACCTGATGTTGAGAAAGTTGCTTTATATCATCTGCTGTATGAATACCACTTTCAGATACAAAAATGATATCTGAAGGAACTTTTTGACGTAATGTAAAAGTTGTTTGAAGATCAACTGTAAAATCTTTGAGCTGACGATTATTAATACCAATTATTTTTGCTTGTGCTAATAGAGCCATTTCTATTTCTTGAGCATCATGTGCTTCAACTAACACACTCAATCCTAAACTTTTTGCTAGGGCAATATAGTGTGTGAGCTGTTCTAATGTGAGGATTGCACAAATAAGCAAAATAGCATCAGCATTATTTGCTTTTGACTCATAAATCATATATTCATCAATTATAAAATCTTTTCTTAATACAGGAATATTGACATGTTGTTTAATATCTTTTAGATAAGTGATATCTCCCTGAAAAAAATCAGGTTCAGTTAATACAGAAATTGCATCGGCACCTATCTTTTCATATTCTCTAGCAATATCTAAATAGGGAAAGTGTTCAGCAATAACGCCTTTTGATGGAGAGGCCTTTTTCACTTCTAAAATAAAAGACATTGATTTTTTATTTAAAGATTTTTCAAAAGGAAAATCATTTTGATTAGGTTTTGACATAGCTAATTGTTTCATTTCTTCTAATGAAATTTTTTGCTTGAGTGAGAGAATATGTTGTTGTCTATGGGCTACAATTTGATCAAGTATCATATGTTCACCTGTGAAGCCCTTATAAACTCATTGAGTTTATTTAAGGCTTTCCCTTCATCAATTATTTTTCTGGCTATATCAATCCCTTCCTGTATATTTTGTGCTTGACCACCTATATAAATTGCTGCCCCAGCATTTAAGAGAACAGCGTCTCGCTTAGGACTTGTTTGACCATTTAAGATATCTAAAGTAATCTGAGCATTTTCTTGTGGTGAACCACCAATAAGTTCTTCTTTTTGACAACGTGCAAAACCAAATTGTTCAGGGGTTATTGTATAACTTTGGTATTGACCATTATGGATTTCACAGACAGTAGTAGGTGCTGATAGAGAAATTTCATCTAATCCATCTTGACCATAGACAACCATTGCTCGTTTCACTCCTAAATGACTAAGAACTTTGGCTAATGGTTCAACTAAAGATTCTTCATAAACACCCATGACTTGCATAGAAGCTCCAGCGGGATTTGTGAGTGGTCCTAAGATATTGAAAACAGTTCTTATCCCTAATTCTTTTCTAACGGGAGCAACATATTTCATAGCAATATGATAATTTTGGGCAAAGAGAAAACAGATATGATGTTGTTTAAGAATATGAGCACTATGTTCAGGAGTGATATTAATTTTAACCCCTAAAGCTTCTAAAACATCAGCTGCTCCACATTTTGAACTTGCGGCACGATTGCCATGCTTGGCAACCTTAATTCCACTTGCTGCAATGACAAGTGCTGAAGTTGTAGAGATGTTGAATGAATGGGAATGATCACCACCTGTCCCCACAATTTCTAAAACCTCTTCGTCATTGAGTAACTTTATACAATGCTCACGCATACCACTGGCACTGCCTGTGATTTCATCAATTGTTTCACCTTTTAAGCTTAATGCAGTAAGATAACTGGCCATTTGGATTTGAGAGGCCGATCCGCTCATAATTTCATTCATACATTCATAAGCCTGTTGTTTTGATAAATTGCTATTTTGTGATAATAATTGAATTGCTTCTTTAATCATTTTTAATTCCTCCTAAAAAATTTTGAATTATTTTTGTACCATCCTGAGTTAAAATAGATTCAGGATGAAATTGTAAACCATAAGTATAACTCTGTTGATGTTTGACAGCCATAATTTCTCCCTCCTTTGTTTGAGCAATCACTTTTAACTGATGAGGAAGATTTTTAGCAATCAGAGAATGATAACGTGCTACAGTTAAATGTTGATTCATACCTTGGAAAATAGGATCCGACTGGGTTTTTATAAGTGACGATTTTCCATGCATAATTTGAGGGGCATAAGTAATTTGCGCACCAAAAACTTCACAAATTGCCTGATGTCCCAAACAAATTCCTAAAATAGGTATTGTTTGATGGAATTGAGCAATGATTTTTTCAATAATTCCAGCATCTTTTGGTCTTCCGGGACCTGGAGATATAATAATTGCTGTTGGTTTCAGTTGAGTGATTTGTTCAAGTGTTATTTCATCATTACGAGCAATTGTGATATTTGGTTCAATGGAACCAATCAATTGGTATAAATTGTAGGAAAAGCTATCATAGTTATCAATGAGTAATATCATATAAAACCTCCATCTGCTTGTTTTAAAGCTTCCATTATTGCGGCTGCTTTATAGCAGCATTCTTGATATTCATTTTCTGGCTTACTATCAGCGACAATGCCGGCACCACTAGAAACGAAAATATGCTGGTTGATCTTATAAGCAAAACGAATCGCAATACAAGTATCCATTTGACCAGTAAAATCTATATATCCAATAGCTCCACCATATAAATAACGTTTCTGTTTTTCTAGTTGGTAAATAAGTGAACTTGCCTTGATTTTAGGAGCACCAGATAAAGTACCTGCTGGTAATAAAGCATCAATCACATCAAGCGCATCTTTATCTTTGGATAAATAATCTGTGATGGTTGAACCAATATGCATCACATGTGAGAACTTGAGAATCTGCATATAGTCTAAAATCCTGACACTAGATAATTCACTCACTTTGCCAATATCATTTCTGCCTAAATCGATTAACATTTGATGTTCAGCTAATTCTTTTGGATCATTGAGTAGTTCTTTTTCATTTTGTTCATCTTCTTTATGTGTTCGACCACGTGGACGAGTACCAGCAAGTGGATAAGTATAAATGTGATGATCTTGTTGTTTGACGAGAGTTTCTGGAGATGAACCAATAATCTCAATATTTGACATTTGCAAATAGAATAAATAAGGTGAAGGATTGATATCTTTTAAAATTTGATATGTTTGAAAAAGACTGCCAGAAGCCACAGTATGCCATCGATTAGAAAGAACAATTTGAAATATATCACCTTCATAAATATGCCTTTTAGCCTGTTTAACCATTTGGCAGTATTCTTGTTTGTTATAGCTAGGGAGAAAGTCTTTTTGTAATTTAAGAGGTTCTGGTTCTTGAGGTTTAATTTTAAGTAATGAAGCAAGTTTTTGTAAAAGCTGTTGTGCTTTTTGATAGTCATTTTCTAAATCGTTAAGAGGAATATGAGTTATCAGCTG
This sequence comes from Candidatus Stoquefichus sp. SB1, assembly GCF_001244545.1. NCBI lineage: Bacteria > Bacillati > Bacillota > Erysipelotrichia > Erysipelotrichales > Erysipelotrichaceae > Candidatus Stoquefichus > Candidatus Stoquefichus sp. SB1. Next base: position 284,007 of record NZ_LN852696.1, read on the forward strand.
AATGAGATTTTGTTGGTGATCAATACAGATAATGGTTTCAAATAACATGAGATGCATATCAGCAATTTGATGAATGTTTTTTTCATTTACTTTTAATGAAGGCTCATTATAATGAAAATATTCATAGCCAAAATATCCGACAAGACCTCCTTGAAAAGGTGGGAGATTTAAAATTTGAGGACAACGATATTGGCTTAGAATTTCTCTTATAACATCATGAGGATGGTTAGCTTGAATCAGGTTATTGTTGATATAAATCTTCTCTTGATAGCAGGTCATATGCATTTTAGGTTGAAAACCTAAATAAGAATAGCGTTGTTGTTGATGTTTTAAAGATGCATTTTCAAACATAAAACAATCATGATCATGTGTTTTGAGTATTTTAAGAATATCTGATGGTGATTGAAAATGATTAGGTATTTGATAAACAATAGGGACAATATCATAATGTTTATGTTGAATTATTTCCTGAATATCTTGAATTGATGGGTAGTACATATAAGTTCCTCCTTTATAAATAAAAAATCCGTCCCGACAGAAAAATTCTGTCAAGGACGGATCTATACTCCGCGGTGCCACCTTGTTTCACGATAAAAAAATCGTGCACTTATCAGATGCTATCACATCTTCGACTACTTACGTAAGTCATAACGTCAAAGAATACTCAGCAGATGCTTTTCACTTTGCCCTCAGTGGTCCATTTAATAGGCTGCGTTCTGCTTGTTTCCACCATCCAAGCTCTCTAGTAGTGCACGATCTATTTTTATCTCCACCTCAACGGTTTGTTGTATTTATCATATACTTATGATAAAAAAATGTCAACATAATATTTAAATTTCAATTGTTTATACAATCCATAAATTAAAAAAATCCTCTTATAGAAAGAGAATTTTCATTTTAATCAGACATTTTTTTAATTGATTTATCAGTCACTTCTATATGATTTCGATAAAGTGAAATATTAATAAAGCGACTACCAACTGCATAAATTAAAGCCATACTTGGAACCGCAATTAATAATCCAAAGAAACCAAATAAATTACCAAATACAACCAAAGATAAAAGAACATACAAACCAGAAATACCAACAGCACCACCCACAACTCTTGGATAAATAATGTTTGCTTCAAATTGTTGAATAATTACAAAACAAATTGTAAAGATAATAGCCTGGGTTGGTTCAACAGCCAAAACGAGGATAAAACTAATTCCAAATCCAACAAATCCTCCAAACATAGGAACCAAACTTGCAAGACCAATAATAAAAGCAATTAATTCAGGAAATGGTAAACCTGTTAATCTAAATCCAGCATACATCAAAGATGTTAAAATACAGCATTCTAACAATTGACCAGATACAAATCCATTAAAATAATGATTAGCTTCTGCACCAATATCAAAAATTACTAAAGATTCTTTATAACCAAATAAGAAAGTCACAATCTTTTTCAGTTGTCTTAAATGTGTTTCTTTATTTGCTAATAAGTATAAAGACATGATAAATGAAGTAATGACATTAATAAAAAATCCAAATATACCAATTGACTGGAAGAGTAAATTGATTCCAGCATTCCCTAATAAATCACCACTTTTAGAAAGAAAATTATTTAAATCTAAAGTTGCTAAACCTTGTTGAATTGAATCATAATTAATCGCATAATTGACATGGAATTTTGCCATTGTATCATTGACTAATGTCACTAAACGATTTGCATAATTAAATATATTTGTAATAATCAATGTAATACTTTCACCAAGTCTTGGAATAATAAACGAAGAAAACAAGACAATTAATAGTAATGCTAAAATTAATGTTGTTGCCATTGCTAAACCACGTTTTAAACCACGTTTTTTTATTTTTTTACCATACAAATGCTCTATCTTACGCATAGGAATATTTAAGATAAATGCAATAATAATTGCAATATAGAGGGGTGTTGCTAATGAGAGTATATAACCAATAATGGAAAAGACTGTATTAAAATTAAATACGATAAAGGCTAATACTATAGCATAAGTAATATAGAGCATTGTTTTATTGTTTTTGACAATATGTGTTTTGTCAATCATATTTTCACCTTCTTTATTTTCATTATCATAACATAAATAGAATAAAATGTGTAGTTGATTGTGTAAAGCTACAAAACATGATAAAATGTGACATGAGGTGATAAATGTGAAATTAACAAGACAGGCTCAAGTACTGATTTTCGCATTCATGGCAGTTATCTTTTTAGTGATTGCGTTTTTATTGTTTAAGCCAGATGATCATGATGAAGGAAAAACGGATAAGGCAGAGTACACAGTGAAGCTGGTGAGTGAAAATACACCGTTGATATCAACTTATATTGATTCTATTTCGATTGAAAAATCATCAACTGATTTCAAGGAAAATAAAATTGAATTAGAAAAAGGATATAAAATTGGAGATTATACTTTATCTTCAAATCAATCTTTTATTAAATATATTCAATTAACTGGTCCAAAAGAAAAAGAAGCTTTAATTAAAGGGTCAAAAAATATAATGACACATTATGCTTATACAATGTTATTAACTGGAGATATTATTGAAAAGACAAATACACAAACAAAAGAAAAGATTTATGAGGTTGTTAATGCACATATAACATATAATCGTATACCATTAACTCTTTTAAGTGATAATAATAATGTTGCTATTGCAAATCAAAAGAAAACAAAAGAGAAAATTATAAATTTACAGGAATTTATCAATGCTTTAAAAGATGTAAAACAAAGAGAGCAGATGTTATCATGGTAGAACTATCGAAAGATAGTTCTTTTGCATATGATTTGATTTTTAAATGAAACTAGGTTTATAATCCTAATAAAGAGGAGTGAGAAAATGAAAAAATTATTAAAAGTATCTTTTATATATGTTATATTAGCACTTGTTGGTGGTGTGTTTTATCGTGAGTTCACAAAATGGAATGGTTTTACAGGAATCACAAGTTTAGCTGATATTCATGTACATTTGATGGTTTTGGGTGTTTTTATGTTTATGATTTTGGCTTTGTTTGCCCAAAGAACAAAGTTGATTGAAGCAAAAAAATTCAGTTTATTCATGATTTTATATAACGTAGGACTTGGACTAACAGTGATTATGATGTTGATAAGAGGTGTGACACAAGTCTTAGCGACAAACCTTTCTACAGGGTTCAATGCTGCTATTTCAGGCATGGCAGGAATTGGGCATATTTTACTGGGAATAGGGATTGTTTTATTGATGATGATTTTATTAAAAGTAAGTGAGGAGGACTAAAGATGAAAGCTGTTGTATTATTCAAAGATGGATTTGAAGAATTGGAAGCATTAAGTGTTGTTGATGTTTTAAGACGTGCACAAGTTCCTTGTGAAATGATAGGAATGGATCAAATGCATGTCAAGAGTTCACATGGGATTGAAGTAAAAATGGACAGATGTTTTGATGATTCTGTTTATGAAGCTGATGTTGTTGTTTTACCAGGTGGACTACCTGGTGCGACTTCATTAAGAGATGATCAAAGAGTGATTGATGTTTTAAAAGACTTTAATCAAAAAGGGAAATGGATTGCGGCTATATGTGCTGGACCTATTTCACTAGAGCCTGCCAATGTTGCTAATGGTAAGCAATTCACTTGCTATCCTGGTTTTGAAAAAGATATACCTTCTGGTATACATCAGGATACATTGGTGTGTGTTGATCAAAATTTAATTACAGGTAGAGGTCCAGCAGCAGCGTTGAAGTTTAGTTATACAATTTTGGAAAAACTGGGATATGATGCAAATCAAATTGCTAATGCAATGCAGTATCATTATTTATAATCGTAAAGAAAGCATATACAAACAGACGAGTACTATTGTCTGTTTTTTTAATTTTGTATTTGTGCTGGGGTATAGATTTACTTGTTTTTATGTGATTATCAATGTAAAATAAATGTAGTGCTGGAGGATAAGCCTATGAAATATATTGATATTGTGAGAAAAAATGAATGTAAAGATCGTTTTTGTAATTTATATAATGAAAGTGAATCAATGCTGATTACTAAAAATAAAGGTTTTGAGGTGTTAAGAATATCTATGCCTAAAGGAAATAAAGGTGTAATGCCTCCGTTGGCTGATCATATTACAGAAGTGTATTATATATTAGAAGGTTGTTTATCTTTTATTTATAAGAATCAGGAAGAATTTTTATATAAAGGAGATACATTTGTATTAAGAACTTATCCTAAAGCAATTCCTTATATTGTTCATGAAGATTTAACAATGATATTAAGTACCAATCATCTTGAATTTAATAAGCATAAAGAAATATTGGATTTATTACAAGAACAGATGGATTTATTAGAAAACAGTGATTTACATTCAAGAAGCCATTGTGAAAGATTAGAAAAACTTCTTTATCCAGTCATTAAATATATCCATTTAGAAGCATATCGAGCAGAAAATTTGATTTATGCAGCATGTTACCATGATGTTGGTAAAATAAAAAATGGCCAAATGAATGAACTGATTGACCACCCATCCCATGGAGCACAGTTAGTGCTTCCTTATTTAGGTGAAGATGTTGCACAAATTATTTTACAGCATCATGAAAATGTGGATGGTAGTGGTTTCCCAAATGGGCTTCAAGGAGATGAAATCATATTAGAGGCTAAGATATTAGCGGTTGTTAATAAATATGATCATCTTATCCATGATCATCAATTATCACAAATAGAGGCTATTGATTATTTAAAAGTGAATGTAGATAAACAATTTGATAAGAATGCTGTTGATGTATTTATTCAAAGCTTAGGAGTTAGATAATATGGAAGCTTTAGAAATTATTAGGAAAAATGATGGAATTGATAAATTTGAAACTTTTATTCAAGAAAATGATTCAACTTTGGTTGTTAGTGAAAATGGAATGGAAGTCATTATTTATCATATGCCAAAAGGTTTAATAGGTTGTTTTGCTCCTATTAGTGAAGAGACTATTGAATCTTATTCAATATTAGATGGAAAAATAAAATTAGATGATCAAATAGAAGATCAAATCTTAGAAATAGGGGATAGTTTTATTTTAAAAGGAATCCCTTTTGGAATTCCTTTTACAGTTATAGAAGATTTGACACTTGTTGTAAGTACGAATTCAATTATTTATTTAAGTGATAAAGAAAAGAATCAGAAACTATGCGAAATTATGAATAAGGTTCAAGCAAGTGATGGGGATACAAAAGATCACTGTGAAAGAGTTAAGGAATTGTGCTTATCCATGATACGTTATTTACCTTTTGATTATAGAAGAACAGATGAACTTTTATTAGCTGCTCGTTTTCATGACTGTGGTAAAATTATGGTACCTAGAGAAATCTTGATTAAACCAGCAAAACTTGATAATGCAGAATATGAGATTATGAAAACACATCCTTATGAATCTTACAAAATTGTGAAAACATATTTTAAAAATGATATTGCTGATATTGTTTTACAGCATCATGAGCGTATTGATGGCAAGGGATATCCATATGGCCTAGCTGGTGATGATATTCTTTTTGAAGCTAAAATTATAGCTGTTGCTGATGCATATGATGCCATGGTTACACCACGTCCTTATAATCGAGGAAAAAGTATTGAAGAAGCCATTGCAGAATTAAAGAGAAATGCTGGTACGCAGTTTGATGAACAATGTGTTGAAGCGTTATTACAACATTTACAAATGAGTGTAAAGCTATAGAATCTTTTTAAATAATAGATTTTATAGCTTTTTTCTAACGAATGCTAATGTGTTTTCTTGATCATAATCTGAATTATAAATAAATCCATCAATATTTAATGCTTTTAAATCTTCTAATGTCTTGATTTCATGTAAAATAAGTTGATTTAACATTTGACCTCTGGCTTTTTTGATAATCATAGCATTGCGCTTACATTTTTCATTTTGAAGTTCAATAAAATCAATGAAATAAATATAAGGATGATGTAACATATCAGTAAATTCCTTAGAAGCTAATGAAATGATATAATCTTCTTTTTCAAAATATTGATAAATAGGAGTATACCAATAGCTATAAAGATTGATATTTTCTGGTTTCATGGTCATATCTAAACGATATGGTGTTATTGCTGTATTGTATTGAAGAATACCATAATAAGCAGACATGATTCTGACATACTGATTTAAATAATCAGTATGCCAATGAAACTGGTCTAATTGAAGTTGTTGAAAGACAGTTCCCTGATATAGTGTAATAGCTGGAGCAGTCTCATAAGTTTGATGATAATAATCATAGACTTGCGTTGCCTGTTTATAGGATATTTTCATAAGTTGGCATAATCCTTCATCATTATATTGGTTTAATAATGAATGAAGATATTGTGTCTCATTTGGAAAAATGAGATCAGTTGTTGTGAACTGATGTTTTTTATATTTCATAGTTTTACTAGGGGCAATAATAATTTTCATAGAATTCTCCTTGCTTTTTGATATTATTCTAGCATGCTTTGAAAAAGTTATCTATGCTGATGCTTGGAAATTGCTTATAATGTGTTTGAAAGTATGATATAATCTTGGCGGTAGGTGAAAAAAATGAATACAATAATTATAAATAAAATATTAATGCATATGCTGGATTTTGAACATCGTAAGATTTATCATTCTTCAACATTTGTAGATTTAAATGAAACTTCTATAGATTATTATCGTAAAAAGGTAGAAAAGGCATTGAGTTCTCCAGTTATGAAGGAATTAACTGTAGGGAGTTTACATGAAATGATGTTGAGATGTGACAAAATGGTTGAAAGTGATGAAGAGTTTATAAAACAGGCACAGGAGATTACTGATAAATTGTTTGCTTTAGGTTCAGTCATTGAAGAAATGCCTAATAGTAATGTCTTGTTTGTAGACTGTTATAAAAATGGTGAGAGATTTATGGCTGTGCTTAAACTCAATTATCGTACGATTCCAATGAGTGTAGTTGAAGAAGGAATAGTACGTATTACTAAGCAGCAAGTGTTACCAATGATGGGATCTGCTGTTGATGAAGCAATTATTATGAATGCTGATCAAAAACAATTATTTTTAATTGAAAAGAAATTTACCATTGATGGTAAACCTGATTTTTATTTAAATACACAATGGATTAAAGGTGAAGAAAAATTAACTGATAAACAGAAGTTTTCAACAATGAAAAAAGTTGTCAAGAAAATGGATGATATTTATAATGTGAATGATGGTAAGGCTTTACCATTGATGAAACAGGAAATTCAAGAAAAAATGGAGACAAATCAACCTGTTAAGCCATTAGAAATCGTTAAAAAAGTTTTAGAAAGAGATTATCAGGCTCAAGAAGAAAGTGAGTTAATGATGAAAGATTTGGGAATTAATGAGGAAGATCAAATTTCTGTTTTAGCAGGAGCTATGGATACTTGTAAACTGGTATTAGATGATGAAATTGAAGTGAAATTACCAATTGAAGAATATCTTTCGGGGAGTCATCTAGAAAAAATAAAACAGCCTGATGGAACATATTCTATTGTGCTTAAGGATATTAATGAAGTGATTGTGAAATAAACTGGAATAAAGGAATTCCAGTTTTTTTTGTGAAATTTCAACCCTATATGTATACATTTTTCAGTATATTCAATAATTGAATAAAAAGCGATAATGTTTCTAAAGGGTGTGGTTTTAAGTGATAAGTTATGAACCATTGTATAAAACAATGAAAAAACAAAATGTAACAACTTATACATTAATTTATAAGCATGATATTAATGCAAGAACTATTCATAATATAAAAAATAATAAAGGTATTTCTACATATACGATTGAACGTTTATGTAAAATATTAAAGTGCACACCAAATGATATTTTTGAATTTATCGATGATGATAGTGAGTAACATGTCTTTTCATAAGAAGATGTGTTCTTTTTTTAGATAATTTATATTTTTTGAAATGATGAATGTTAATGCTTTTTAAACCCATTTCATGTATAATGGAGATATATGAAAGGGGTTAAATTATGGCAAAATTAGATAATTTTTTGATTCAACTTTTCCATGAAGGAAATTGTTTAGAAATGTATAAAGTATTTGGAGCACATTTAGAAGAAGATGATGGGCAAAAAGGTGTTAGATTTACAGTTTATGCACCAAATGCAAGAAGTATTCAAGTTGTAGGTGATTTTAATCAGTGGAATGGTGAAAATCATTATATGGAAAGATATACAGATGGGGGTATTTTTACACTCTTTATTCCAAAATTAAAACAATATGATACATACAAATATCGTATTGAGACACCAAATGGTTCTTGGGTAGATCGTGCTGACCCTTATGCATTCTTTAGTGAATTACGACCAGCGACAGCCTCTAAAGTTTATAAGATTGATGGCTATAAATGGGCGGATAAACGCTGGATGAATAAACGTACAAAGAACTTTGATAAAGTATTAAATATTTATGAAGCTAATATTGGTTCATGGAAGATGAAAAAAGATTTCACTGATGAAGAAGATGGGGAATACTATAGTTATGAGGAAATGATTGATGAAATTATTCCTTATGTTGTTGAAAATGGTTTTTCACATATTGAATTGATGCCTTTGATTGAGTTTCCATTTGATGGTTCTTGGGGATATCAGGCAACAGGATATTTTAGTGCAACAAGTCGATATGGTAATCCTAAACAGTTGATGGCATTTATTAATGCATGTCATAAAAATAATATTGGTGTGATTATGGATTTTGTTCCTGCACATTTTGTGAAAGATGGTCATGGATTACATCAGTTTGATGGTGGATTTGTTTATGAATATCCTGATATTAATTTAAGATATACAGAATGGGATAGTTGTTATTTTGATTTGGGTCGAGAAGAAGTGAGAAGTTTCTTAATGTCTTCTGTACACTTTTGGGCAAATTATTTCCATGTTGATGGTATTCGTTTTGATGCTGTTAGTAATTTGATTTATTGGAAAGGGAATAAGGAAAGAGGCGTTAATGATGGCGCTATTGAATTTATGAAACGTATGAATTCACATATGAATGGATTATTCCCAGGTGTTATGTTAATTGCTGAAGATTCTACTGATTATCCTAATGTCACAAAAGCACCTCATGCTGGAGGACTTGGTTTTGATTATAAATGGGATCTTGGATGGATGAATGATACATTAGCGTATTTTAAAAAGGATCCTATTTATCGACAACATCCTGATAACCACAATAAATTGACTTTCTCTATGATGTATTTCTATCGTGAAAATTATATTTTACCATTGTCACATGATGAGGTTGTTCATAGCAAAGGAACTATCTTAGATAAGATGTGGGGTAATAATGATCAAAAATTTGCACAGTGTAAAGCTCTTTACCTATACATGATGACACATCCAGGTAAGAAATTAAACTTTATGGGAAATGAACTTGCAGAATATAAAGAATGGGATGAAAAGAAAGCTTTAGGATGGGTATTATTAAAATATCCACAACATGATTCATTCCACAAATATTTTAGTGATTTAAATCATCTTATTTTAAATCACCCAGCATTATATCAATATGATTATTATCCAGAAGGGTTTGAATGGCTTGTTGTGGATGATTGTCAACAGAGTGTATTTGCATATGCAAGATATGCACCTGATGGGGAAATATTGATTTGTATTATGAACTTTGTAGGGAATACACATAAGGGATATCATATTCCTGTACCAGTTGCAGGAACTTATAAAGAAATCATTAATACAGATACAGATTATTATACTGGTAGCAATTTTACGAACAAAAGAGCTATTAAATCTAAAAAAATACCTGCTGTAAACAAAGAAAATTCGATTTTGGTTGACATTGCGCCATTTTCGGGTATGATATTTGAATTGAAGAGAAAATAGTAGAGGGAGACATGATATGTTTAAAACAAAAGAAGAATTTAAGTATGAATTTTCAAGAAGAATTATTGAGTCTTATGGGAGAACTGTAGAAGAATCTCATATTACAGAGAAATTCATGGTTCTTGAAACAATGGTACGAGACTATGCTTCTGTCAATTGGGCCATGACAAAAATGGTCACAAAGACAAATTATCAAAAACAAATTCATTATTTCTCAATGGAGTTTTTGATTGGACGTTTGCTTGTCAATAACATGATGAACTTAGGAATATATGAAATCGCTAAGGATGGTTTAGAAGATTATGGAATTAATATTCATGATCTAGAAGAATTAGAGTCTGATGCAGGTCTTGGAAATGGTGGTTTAGGAAGATTAGCAGCTTGCTTTATGGATTCTTTAGCATCATTATCATATCCGGCTTTTGGAAATACAATTCGTTATGAATATGGTTTATTTAAACAAAAAATTGAAAATGGATACCAGGTAGAAGTGCCAGACCAATGGCTAAAATTGGGAAATATGTGGGAAGTTCGTAAACCAAAACACGCTGTAGATGTCAAATTCTGGGGTCGTGTTGTATGGAATGAAGAAACTGGTAAATGGGATCATGTTGATGCTGAGTGTGTTCGTGCAGTTCCTTATGATATGCCAATTGTAGGTAATGATACAACAGTTACCAATACACTACGTTTATGGCATGCTGAACCAAGTGATGAAATTCCATCTAACAAAGATTTTAGGCAATATGCTCAAGAAGTGAGAGATATTTGTCAAAACTTATATCCAGATGATTCTACTTTAGCAGGAAGAACACTTCGTTTGAAACAGCAATATTTCTTTGTTTCAGCAGGTATTCGTGCTATTGTCAAAAATCATTTAAGAGTATATCCATCATTAAGTAATTTCCATGAAAAGAATGTCATTCAGTTAAATGATACACATCCTGTTTTGGCAATTCCAGAATTGATGAGAATCTTTATTGATGAATATAACATGGAATGGGATGAAGCATGGCACATTACATCTCATACTTGTGCATATACAAACCATACAATTTTAGCTGAAGCATTAGAAAAATGGCCAGTTTCAACAATGGAATCTTTATTACCAAGAATTTATCAGATCATTGAAGAAATTAATAGAAGATTCATTGGATATGTGAAACAAGTGAGTGATCATGATGATGATTTATTAAATCGTGTTATGATTATTAAAGATGGTCAAGTGTTTATGGCTCATTTAGCAATTGCTGGAAGTTTTAGTGTTAATGGTGTTGCAAGATTGCATACTCAAATTTTAATGGAACAGGAAATGAAGGATTTCAATCTTTTATATCCAAATAAATTCAATAATAAAACAAATGGGATTACACATCGTAGATGGTTGGCTTATTCTAACCCAGAATTATCAACATTGTTGAATGAAACAATTGGAAATGATTGGATTAAACATCCTGAACAGTTAGAAAAACTAATGGAATATGCAAATGATTCTATTGTGCAAGGAAAATTCTTTAATGTAAAACAACAAAGAAAACAAGTTTTAGCAGATTATATTTATGAGCATAATGGTATTCACATTGATACAAATAGTATTTTTGATATTCAAGTGAAAAGATTACATGCTTATAAACGTCAATTATTAAATATTATGCATGTCATTTACTTATATCAGGAAATGAAAGCTAATCCAGAATTTAGAATTTATCCAAGAACATTTATTTTTGGAGCTAAGGCAGCCCCAGCATATTATTTTGCTAAAAAAGTTATTAAATTAATTAATAGTGTTGCAGATGTTGTGAATAATGATCCAGAAACAAATGAATATTTAAAAGTTGTCTTTATTGAAAACTATGGTGTTACAATTGCAGAAAAGATTATGCCTGCAGCTGATGTTTCAGAACAGATTTCAACTGCCGGTAAAGAAGCAAGTGGAACTGGAAATATGAAGTTTATGATGAACGGTGCAGTTACAATTGGAACATTGGATGGAGCTAATGTTGAAATTGCTGAACGTGTTGGAGATGACAATGTTATTATCTTTGGATTAAAAGATAATGAAGTCAATGCTCTTAGACAGCATGGCCAATATAATGCATGGGATTATTATAATAATGATCCACGTATTAAACGTGTTGTTGATTCATTAGTTGATGGAACTTTCCATGAATCAAGAGAAGAATTTAGAATGATTTTTGATGAATTAATGAATCGTAATGATGAATATTTCTTGTTTGCAGATTTTGAATCTTATATTGATGCACAGGCTAAGATTGATCAGTTATATCGTGATCGTGCTATTTGGTCTCAAATGTGCTTAATTAATATTGCACAATCTGGTTATTTCTCATCAGATCGTACAATTGAAGAATATGTATCTGATATCTGGAAATTAGATAGAGTGAAAAGATAACAAAAAACCACATTAAGTGGTTTTTTTGTTATCTTTATTGAGTGTTTGTAAAACTTCTTTGAAAACATTTTGACCATTCATTAAACCATAATCCCTAATAGAGACATCAATGACAGGAATAGGTGAGAATTGTTTTCTGATTTGTTTTTTAGCATATTGAACCTGTGGTGCCATTATGATAATATCAGCGTTATAAGCAATTTTTTCTATTTCTGTAAGTCCTGTCGCGTATACCTCAACAGGATAATTGATTTTGCTGGCAGCTTTCTTGATTTTTTCTACTAATAGACTGGTTGACATGGCAGCACTACAACATAAGACAATTTTTAACATAATGATCACCTCTTTATATATATTCTACCATATTTTTTTGTTTTCATAACATATTTACTCATATAGCAAGAATTATTGAAAGAGGGTAAATGGATTATGATAAAATGACATTCTTTGATAGTTTTTTAACAATGAGTATGTTATACTATGGTTAAAAGAGAAAAGCGTGCGCTTTATCTCACTTTTTTCATTTGCGAAAGGAAGAGACTATGGAGAAAACTGCAGTAAGAATGAAAGCCTATGCTGTTAATTTTAATGAAGTAAGAGTATATCTTTCAAAAAACTATTATAATGGGATAAGCAGTAAATTTTATTTAAAAAATTTAGAAACTGATGAATTGTTATTATTAAGTGGAGATGCTCTTGAAAGCACAAATTCAGATTTTCAAGAGTATGCTTTTCATGTAACTTTTAAAATGGGAAGGGTCTATAAAATTGTGGATGCATATGGATTAACATGTTTTTTAGATTTTTCGAAATTAGCTATGTGTAAAGAATTTGATGAATTGTATTTTTATGATGGAAATGATTTAGGAAGTCAGTATACAAAGGAAAAGACAACATTTAAAGTATGGGCGCCTTTATCAACAGGGGTTATTTTAAAGATTGTGAAAAATGGTCAAGATTATCTTTATCCAATGGAAAGAGGATTAAAAGGTGTTTATAGTGCAGAGGTTGAAGGTGATTTGGAATTAGCTCATTATTTTTATTTAGTGAAGCATGCTGGAAATTATGATATTGCAATGGATCCTTATGCTTATGCTTCTTCTTCAAATGGACGTACAAATATCATTGTTGATCTTCAAAAAGTGCCACTTAAAAAATATCCACTTCAGCCATTGGTTCATAAAACAGATGCAATTATTTATGAAACAAGTGTGCGTGATTTTTCAATGTCTTCAACAAGTGGTATGAAAAATAAGGGAAAATTTTTAGCTTTTACTGAACCTCATACATCTACTGATAGTGGAAATCCGACAGGACTAGATTATCTGTCATGTTTAGGTGTGACACATATTCAGTTAATGCCAATTAATGATTTTGCGACTGTTGATGAGAAAAATCCTTTAGAACTTTATAATTGGGGATATGATCCTGCTGCATATAATGTAACTGAGGGAAGTTATGTGAGTAATCCTGATGATGGCTATAAGCGTATTTTAGAGGCTCAGCAGATGATTGAAGCACTACATTCAAGAGGGTTAAGAGTTGTTTTGGATGTTGTTTATAATCATATGCATGATGTCAATATGAATGCTTTAGAGAAAACAGTTCCTCATTATTTCTTTAGAAGAAATAACGATGGGAGTTTATCAAATGGATCATGGTGTGGTAATGATTTAAATACAACTGCTAAGATGTGTCGAAAATATATTTTGGATATGTGTAAACGATGGCAAACTTTATATGGTATAGATGGTTATCGTTTTGATTTGATGGGCATTATTGATCAAGAGACAATGAAATTAATTGATGCTCAAGGGAAAGCATTAGATTCATCTTTTATGGTTTATGGTGAAGGATGGAATATGATGACAGCTTTAGCTGAAAACAAGAGAACAACAATTCAAAATAATCATCAAACACCACATATTGGATTCTTTAATGATTTCTTTAGAGATACATTAAGAGGAACAAATCAAATGGAATCAAAGGGATATTTTTCTGGTGATACCTATAAAACAAATGATGCGATGAAAGCTATTTGTAATTTAGATATGTTTGAAAATATTTCTCAATCTATTAATTATGTGGAATGCCATGATAATGCAACATGTTATGATAAATTACAGATATCTAACTATGATGAAGATGAAGAGACGAAGAAAAAAAGATTACGCTTGATGTTAGCGGCAGTTATTCTTTCACAAGGAATCCCATTTATTCATAGTGGACAGGAATTCTTTAGAACAAAGGGTGGACAATCAAACACTTATAATGCTGGTGATCAAGTCAATGCATTAGATTGGAATCGTAAGGATTGTGAAATTGATACAATTCAGTTTGTTCAGTTTTTAATTCATTTAAGAAAAAATAATCCTTGTTTTAGATATGATGATTATGATATGATACGTGAAAATATAAAGACAGAAAATATTGAACATCGTATGATTCAATATTCACTCCATCAAGATGAAGGTGAACATCAAGATTTTATTGTTTATTTTAATGCTTCATTAGATTCTATTGAGGTTGATGTTGAAGAAGGATATACAGTTCTTTGTCATAGTGAAAAAGGGAATATTGTTAATCATAAATTAACTGTGAATGGGATATGTTTTGTTGTACTTGCAAGATAGGAGTTTTTTATGAAATTGATTGTTGGTTTAGGAAATCCAGGAAAAGAATATGATAAGACGAGACATAATGTTGGTTTTATGGTTATGGATCGGTTGGCTGATGTTTTGAATGTTTCAATTGATATGAAAAAGTTTAAAGGCGAATACGCAAAGTTGAAGTATCAAGGTGAAGATGTTATTTTATTGAAGCCAATGACATATATGAATAATTCTGGTGAATCAGTTATTCAAGTGATGAATTATTTTAAAATAGATGTTGATGATTTATTGGTTATCTACGATGATATGGATATGCCAGTTGGTAAATTAAGATTAAGGGAAAGTGGAAGTGCTGGTGGGCATAATGGTGTTAAGAGCCTCATTGCGCATGTTGGAACACAGTCTTTTAAACGTATCCGTGTGGGAATTGATAAGCATCCTCATATTAAAGTTATTGATTATGTTTTAGGAAAATTCACAAAAGATGAACAGCCATTGATAGATGAAGGAATTGAAAATGCCGTCAAAGCAGTAGAAGTTTTTTTACAAAAAGATTTTGTTGCTGCTATGAATGGATTCAATTAAAAGGAGGCAAAGATGAAGAAGATTATTGAAATATTAAAGAATAATCCAGCTTATCTTGCTTTGATTAAAGAAAAAGGCGAGATTATTGTATCTCACGCTAGTGATGAGGCTATCCTCATTGCTAGTGCTTTTTTCAGTTCACCAAAGCAAATGCTGGTTGTAAAAGAAAATTTATATCAGGCTCAGCTTCTATATCAGGAGCTTTATCCAATTATGCAAAATAAAGTTTCTTTTTTTCCTTGTGATGAATCTTTAAGAGTAGAAGCTTTGGCTTCATCTCAGGAAATCATGGGAGAAAGAATTAATACATTAGCATCATTGTGTCGTAATGAACCACAAGTTGTGATTTGTCATATGCATAGTTATATTCGTTATATTCCTCATCAAAAGTTATTTATTGATCATACAATGGAATTACAAGTAGGAATGGTTATTGAACCATCTTTGCTTCGAGAAAAATTAATTCAAAGTGGTTACCAAATGATTCAACGTGTTGATGAACCATTCTATTATTCTAAGCGTGGTGGTGTTATTGATGTTTATTCTATTCAATATGATCATCCTATTCGTATAGAATTTTTTGATGATGAAATTGAAAGTTTAAGATTTTTTGATCAAAATACCCAAAGATCATTAGAGAAGGTTCAAGAAGTTACAATTTTGCCTGCAACTGATTTATTATATCCTGTTGATGAACTTAATGATGTCATTGGACAAATTGAGAATTTAAAAGATGAAACACCATGTGATGAACATATGGATAATCTTGAAGAAGAAATATCAATTGATATTGAATCATTAAAAGGGTATGGTTATTCAACACGTCTTTATCAATATATGGGATTATTTTCAACATCAACAACATTATTATCTTATTGTCCTGATGCTTTGTTTATATCTTCAAATATGGAAAGAATTCAGCAAGCATACAATCAATATGTTGATGAAACTTTCTTTTATACACATGAATTACAAGAAATTGGGAAAATGGTGAAAGGTCTTTCTTTATATCATGAATTAGATTCACTTTTTAAAAGAAAACAAATTCAGTTTTATGATTTTAGAACAAAAGATTCACAAATATCATTTGTAACAAGAGAAATTCAATTATCAATGTTGAATGAAAAACAATTAATTCAACAAATCAAGGATTATTTAATTCAAAATAAGATTTTAATGTGTTTAGATAATAGTCATCAAATTCAAATGATGATTGAATTATTAGAACAAAATTCTATAACTTATACAATGGTTGGAAATGATGAACATATTTATGATGGAGTTAATATTTATTTAGGAAATCTTAAAACAGGTATAGATTTTTATGAAGAACATGTTATTCTTTTGACAGAAACAGAGTTATTTAAAATCAATTCACAAAAGAAAAAAGGATATATTAAATATAAAGATGCAAAAGTTATTAATGATTATACAGAATTAAATATTGGTGACTATGTTGTTCATGATACACATGGGATAGGACAATACATGGGTATTAAAACTTTAGAGATGAAAGGAACAAAAAAAGATTATTTATATATTGCTTATAAAGGCAATGATACTTTATATATTCCAGTAGAAAACTTTAAATTAGTTAGAAAATATGCTTCTCGTGATGGCAAAGCACCAAAGATTCATGCTTTAAATAGTACTGAATGGCAAAAGACAAAACAGAGAGTTAAAAATAAAGTCAATGATTTAGCAGATCAGCTCATTGCTTTGTATGCAGCAAGAATGAAACAACCAGGTTTTGCTTTTCCTAAAGATGATGCTATGCAAATTCAATTTGAAGAATGTTTTGGTTATGATTTAACGCCTGATCAGGCAATGGCTGTTAAAGAAATTAAAGCAGATATGGAATTGCCAAGACCGATGGACAGACTGTTGTGCGGAGATGTTGGATTTGGGAAAACGGAAGTTGCTTTAAGAGCATGCTTTAAAGCAATATTAGCCAATAAGCAAGTTGCTTTTCTTTGCCCAACAACAATCCTTTCTTCTCAACATTATCATACAATGGTGAAACGTTTTGAAAATTTTCCTGTCAATGTTGCTTTATTAAATCGTTTTACAACAATCAAACAAAGAAAACAAATCTTATCTGATTTAAAGGAAGGAAAGATTGATTTGTTAGTTGGAACACATCGAATCTTATCCAAAGATGTTCTTTTTAAAGATTTAGGTTTATTATGTATTGATGAAGAACAACGTTTTGGAGTTAAACAAAAAGAAAAAATTAAAGAAATTCGTGAAACAATAGATGTCCTTACTTTAACAGCAACACCTATTCCAAGAACATTACAAATGTCATTAATGGGTATTAGAGGTTTATCACAAATTGAAACACCTCCACTTAATCGTTTGCCAGTACAAACATATGTAATGGAAAAAAGTGAACAATTAATTAAACAAGTGATTGAAAGAGAATTAGGGAGAAAAGGTCAAGTTTTTTATCTTTATAATAGAACATCACAAATTGAATCAGTTGCGAATCAAATTGCAAGAATGGTTCCTACTGCAAGAGTAGCAATTGGTCATGGTAAAATGTCAAAAGACCAGTTAGAAGATGTGATGCAGGCTTTTACGGATAAAGAATATGATATTTTAGTATGTACTACGATTATTGAAACAGGAATAGATATTCCTAATGCTAATACAATCATTATTGAGGATGCTGATAAATTTGGTTTATCTCAATTGTATCAAATTAAAGGAAGAGTAGGGAGAAGCGAAAGGATGGCTTATGCATATTTATTATATGCTAAGCATAAACAGATGAATGAAGAAGCGTCTAAACGTTTAAAAGCAATTAAAGAATTTGCTCAATTAGGAAGTGGTTATAAAATTGCTATGCGTGATTTATCAATTCGTGGATCTGGTGATATTTTAGGTGGAGAACAAGCTGGATTTATTGATAGTGTTGGATTTGATATGTATATGAAAATATTACAAGAGACAATTGATGAAAAAACAGGTGAAAGCAATAATGATCAAGAAGTACCGGTTCAAAATATTAATGTTGAAGGATATATTCCTGAAAATTATGTAGAAAGTGATATTGAAAAGTTGAATCTATATCAACGTATTTATAAAGCTCAACACCTTTCTCAGATGACTTCTTTAGAAAAAGAACTTAAAGATTTATATGGAACATTACCAAGAGAAGTAAGTAATATTGTTTTAAAACGTAAGTATGAAATATTATGCACAGAACCATTTATTGATTCAGTTAAAGAAGTTGGTGCAGCCGTTCAAATTATGCTTACACAAGAGTTTACGGAACATATTCAAGGAGATATCTTATTTGAACTTGTTAATCGTTTATTTGATAAACCACAATTAAAATATATGAAAAATGAAATTGTGATTTTAATTCCAACACAAGGTAATTGGCTTCCTTTAGCGATTGAATTATTAAATGAACTAAAAAAGATGTCAATATAAAAAGATGACCAATTATTAAAAAATAATGGCTCTGTGTCAAGAGTGGAGGATAAAGGAATAACTATTGAAAAATAGGGATTCCTTTTTTTCTGTCTTTATAAGTAAAAGTATAACTATATCCAAGATGTAAAAATATGCGTTTTCTTAAATTGTAGAAATATCTGAAACCATATGCATTCCTTTTGACAAGTTTGATTTTATTATTCATTCCTTCAATGAATCCATTATTAAAGCTCGTTCTATATGATCTGTTTCTTCTTTTGTATATGGTTGTATAGGATAATGAACATAAAAGAGGAATAAACCATCTCTTTCTAAAGTTTTTAGCAGTTATCTGATAATAACTATTTTGAGTATCAAAGATATAATCAAGCCATCTGTTTAATTCTTTTTTGTAGTCATTATGTTTTTCATGTATAAGTTTCAATAGATTCTGATAAATTTCATAGTTATCAAGCATTTCTAAAATGACAAGAGAATCGAACATAGTATTATCATCACAGTCTTTATCATTTCTTCTTTCACTAAGATCATAAAGATAATCAATATAGGAAGCACAGGTAAAGTATCTTTTCAGATGAAAATCATACCATGTCTTTTCATTATCCAGATCTTTTCTGAATTTATAGAATAATCGAAGCTGTCTTTTGATAGATTTAGCTAATGGCTGATAGTGAAGAGAAGAACAGGCATCGAGTCTTGACTGGATAAAATTCTGACCAGCAAGTCTGACGTAATGAAACCTGTCACATATAATCTGGGCATGAGGGAAAAGAGAATGCATAATACAGTAAAAAGGACCAGAAAGATCCATAATGATAAACTTAACCTTCTTTCTTTCAGAGAAGGGAAACCTAAGGAAATAGTTTTTCAGGAAGGAAGCTTTTCTATCTTCGATAATATCAAGAGTTTTACCAGTGATAGGATTGACTATATTAAAAGCATAAGTTCCCTTATCGCTGGTAGCCTTAAATTCATCAATAGAGATAACAGAGGAAAGATGATAGAATCTATCAGGAATATGGATATTTTCACTGAAGATGCGATACATAGTATTTTTACCAAGGCCATGCATTCTGGAGATGGAAGCCATAGAATGATTTTCATTCAATTCAAAAAGAGCGGACTGAACATTAGGAATAGTAGCCTTTCTATTGTAAAACTGAAAAGGAATATCTTCAACGAAATAGGAAGAACAGTCATGACAAATATATCTGTGATAGGAAACCACAAGAACGACAGGGAGAGAGCCAAAGGAGAAATGCTTAAGATTGATAGATCTTGTTCCTTTAGATATGTGATGATTATATGAACCGCAGTGAGGACAGACAAGAGGAGAGACTTGAGATTTAAGATGGATGAATAAAGTGAGAACACCGTTAGAATCAGGAACTTTTTTAAGACATGAAGAAGAATCATCAAAGGGAGCAGGAATAAAAAGATGAGAAAAATGATTAATTTGTAGAATTTCAAGAATAAGATTGATATAATCAGAAGTGGACATAATATATAACCTCCAAAGAATTTTAGTTAGCACATAAATTTTACAGTAAGGTTATAGTTATGTCTATTTTTATATAAAAAATAAAACTGAAAGATTTATTTAAATCCTCCAGTTAAATTATAGAGCCAAAATAATTGGTTCTTTTTAATATTTGACAATTGCTTTATGCAATTATATAATAAAGTTGTAAAATGTTTCCATTAAAAAAAGAAATTCCTCCTTTTTTTGCGTATATATATAATAGGAGGGTAAATAATGGAAGCAGATAAATTAGCACTTGATTATAAGGAAGACCTGTTTTTTAAGTACTACTGTGGCAGTGAGCATCATAATGCCTTTATATTCAGAAAGTTTCTGATAGAGAATATCACTCATCTGGATATGACGGATGCAAGAATCAGCAATACCGAACTGACAACTCTGTCCAAGACTGACAAGAGAATCATCATGGATACCTTAATCACTAAGGATGGCTATCAGGTAGATATGGAGATGCAGAATACAATATTGAATTCCTTTCTCAGCAAAAGGTTTCAGTATTATGCATGCAAGAGCATTGTGATACAGCTGGCTGACGGAGAGAAGGATTATGGTAAGCTCAAGGAGTTCTATCTGATTATCTTCATCAATGAGGATAATGTTCATCTCATCAATCATGGAACCCTGAGATATGAGGATGGAAAGCAGATGAGAGACTGTGTGATACATATCTATTATGTGAATCTTAAAGCGATAAACAAAATAGCGAGACAAAGGAAGCTAAGCGAGTTTGAAGCAGTGATCTATCTTATGGCAAACAATACAGTAGAAAACATTGAATATGAAGAAAAGGAAAGGATGGTCCAATATATGGAAAGAAGTTATGAAATGTTTAAAGCAGATGGTGCGTTAATCAAAGAGTTGCTGGAGGAAAGAGAAAAGGAGTTCTTTCATGCGATGGAGCTAAATGAAACAAGACAAGAAGGTAAAATAGAAGGAATTAAAGAAGGTGAAGAAAAAGGGAAAAAAGAAGGAATAATTTATAATGTACCCCTAAATGTGGACACAATAAGAAGAAGGCATCCTATAAGATGGACGAATAAAAAAGGGACAGATTCCTTAATTGTAGACACAGAAAAAAGGGTATTTTAATTTATTGACAACTTCCTAAGGTGTTAATATAGTTATGATACCAGAGGAGGAGTTATGAAAAAATATACTAAAAAACAGATTAAAGAATTAAAAGATAATCCATATACTTTTCAGGTTGATGAAAAAAGAATATTTTTTACTGCCGAGTTCAAGAAAGTATTCTGGCTTAAATATCAGGCTGGTATGAGTCCAAGAATGATTTTTAAAGATCTGGAATATAATCTTGAATATTTTGGTCAAAAACAAATAGACAGCATTGTGCAAAGAATAAAAAAAGAGGGTATGGCGGGTGAATTTACAGAAGGATATACTCGTCAAAAAAGAGTGGCTATCAAACAGCCTGAAGCAGAAGCATCACCACAGACAATCAAACAAATTCAGAACGAATTACAATATCTAAGACAGGAAGTAGATTTTTTAAAAAAAGTATCCAAACAGAAAGAGGATCCTTAAAAATAATAGAAGATACAGGCTATAAATTTGAAATAATTCATGGAATGATAAGCAAAGAAGAAAATGTATTGACAGTCACAGAACTGTGTAAAATAGCTAAGGTGTCACGATCGGGATACTATCGATGGATTCAGGCAGAAGGAAAAAGAGAGGAACGAGAGCAGCAGGATCGTGAAGATTTTGAAATCATTTTAGAGGCATATCAGTATCGGGGATACAGTAAAGGTGCAAGAAGCATCTATATGCGACTGCTGCACCTGAAAGAGCCAGTCATAATGAATGTAAAGAAAATACGAAGATTAATGAAGAAATATAATCTGTACTGTCCAATACGGCAAGCTAATCCATATAGAAGAATGGCAAAGGCATTAAAAACGAATAATGTAGCAGATAATTTATTAAAGAGGGAGTTTAAGAAATATGGAGCAAGAAAAGTTCTTCTAACAGATATAACATATATACCATATAATGGGGAGAGATGTTACCTTTCAACAATATTAGACGCCTTTACCAAAGAAATACTAGCATATGTGTTAAGTGAAACAATGGAGGTAGATTTTGTTTTAGAAACAGTAAATAAATTAATAGATAGACATGGAATATCACTAAGTGAAGAAACATTGGTGCATTCAGATCAGGGATGTCATTATACAAGTTATAGTTTTATTCAGATATTAAGGGATAGAAAATTAAGACAATCAATGTCGAGGAAAGGGAACTGTTGGGATAATGCACCACAGGAAAGTTTTTTTGGACATATGAAAGATGAAATAGACATAAGTGAGTGTAGAGAATATAAAGAAGTTAAATCAATTATTGATGACTGGATGGAATATTATAATAATGATAGATATCAATGGGGATTAGCAAAACTTTCCCCATGTGAATACTATAAGTATATAATGAGTGGTGAATATCCCTTAAAAATAGGGAAAAGTAACAATACATAAATCCCTTCTTCTTTACTTAAAAATGTCCTTGACAAAGGGTACAATTTAAATAATTTGATTATGATCAAGTATCATCAAGATGCTTCAAAGTGGTTGAGTCAATGTCAGGAAAATAGACTGATGAAAATTTTATCATTAATTAGTAATAATGCATCCTATGAAAGTTTAGTTGAACAGTTTAAGCAAGATAATTAAGCGATATGCTAAAGTTTAAATGAAAGGATAGGTGTATGGAAATAAGCTATGAGATGTTTAAGACAGATGTAACATTAATTAGAGAGTTGCTGGAAGAAAGAGAAAAGGAGTTCTTTCATGCGATGGAACTAAATGAAACTGAACAAAACGGTAAAAGAAAAGGCATGGTTAATTTACTAAATACACTTATTAAGATGAAATATCATGAAGATGCTGAAAAGTGGCTAAATAAATGTAATGAACAAGAATTCATACAGATACTAGCATTAGTTAATGATAATATACCTTATGAAAGGTTAGCTAAACAATATATGAAAGATTAAAAATGAAAAAACGATTAAATTCTTATATAAGAGTTTAATCGTTTTGATAATTATCAATGATTTCGTCAATATTAATATTCAATTGGAAACCTAGTGTGAAATAATCATCTATTGTATTTTGATATTCATCACTGGAATAATGACTTTGTACTTTTAAGATAGATTGATAAATTTTAAAGAATAAAGCATATATATCTGATGTATCAGGTATTTCTGTATAATTTTTAATGCTATCAATGCTGAGTTCATAACCTATGGACATTAACATTGTTAATCCTTCGATATAATGTTCTAATAGTTGTTGATGATCAATAGGTTCATCTTTTTCCCAAAATAAATAACATCTAGAATCTTGTGCAACTTCACTTAAATCATGTAAGAAAGAAAGGATCTTCTGATTGAGTCTTTCACTATTAAGGACTTCGTTTTTTGCAGTTTGTAGTTCTCTATTGATATAGACTTGATATAATTTAGAAACATCATTCATATTATTCACCTCTATTTCTATTATTGACTTTTAATGTGAATTGAATTTGAATTATAGAATGAAAATACCTAAATGTTCTAATAAAATTTTTAATCCCATTAAAATGAGAATAACGCCACCAGCTATCTCAGCTTTAGATTTATAACGTGAACCAAAGACATGTCCAATTTTAACGCCTGCCATGGATATAATGAGGGTTGTTATTGCAATAATAAGAACAGCAAAAAAGATATTGACGTTTAAAAAAGCAAATGTTACACCAATGGCTAAAGCATCAATAGATGTAGCAACAGCAAGTGGTAGCATAGCTTTAAAAGAAAAATCTGGATCACAGCATTCTTCATCACCAAATGCTTCCTTGATCATATTCAGACCAATAAGTGATAATAATATAAAAGCAATCCAATGATCAATACTTTCTATCTTGCTTTTAAACTGAATACCTAAAAAATAACCAATTAAAGGCATCAACCCTTGAAAAAGACCAAAATATCCTCCACATATAAAAGCATGTTTCAATTGCAATTTTCGAGTTGATAAACCTTTGCAAATACTCACTGCAAATGCATCCATCGCAAGACCAATACCAATAATAACAATTTCAATAAATCCCATTTTGCTTCCTCCTTACATAAAAAAAGACATGGCTGTGGTATCCACAGACAAGTCTCATTATTTAAAATCGTGCCAGATAGTTATATCGATGCGT
Organism: Candidatus Stoquefichus sp. SB1; assembly: GCF_001244545.1. Classification (NCBI taxonomy): domain Bacteria; kingdom Bacillati; phylum Bacillota; class Erysipelotrichia; order Erysipelotrichales; family Erysipelotrichaceae; genus Candidatus Stoquefichus; species Candidatus Stoquefichus sp. SB1. The sequence goes on from NZ_LN852696.1 coordinate 308,684, forward strand.
TGACATGATTACACAAAACTGTGCTAACTACTCCCTTATCATGAGCCAATTATACCAATAGTGCCAAATAATGTCAAACATCTTTTTCTATGTAATCACAACCGATTTTTTTATATTGGAATTGATTATTTGTGAGTTCCTGAATCTGATCTAAGAAAGTATGATCTCTCAAATAACATAGATATGAGACTTGTTCATTATATTCTTGAGATATACATTTTATGTTTTGTTGTTTTAATAAATGTTCAAACTTTCTTGTATAAGTATAATCAATTGTTATTTTGTACAAGTCAACAAGTTCAGTCTCAACAATTTCTGCATTTTTTAAGGTCTCAGATACACTTTGACTATAGGCACGGGTTAAACCACCAGCACCTAATTTAATTCCACCAAAATATCTTGTAACCACAGCAATCACATGATTAAGTCCTTGCATTTTTAAAACATTTAACATTGGCATACCAGCTGTTCCAGAAGGTTCACCATCATCATATCCTCGTTCATGATTGTCAATAATATAAGCAACACAGTTATGATTGGCTTGGGGATCACTATATTGTTGAATCAATTGATTTGCTTTCGTGATATCACTACAAGGAATTAAATGACATATAAATTCAGATTTTTTAATAATAAGTGTATGAGTTGTGTATTCTTTAATGGAAAGCATATTGTCATTCCTTTCTTTTTCTTTATTATATCTGATTTCATGTTATTGTCAAAAGGTCTTGAATGATTTATAATATGACCATAAGTGAGAGTTTAAGAAAAGAGGGGTTATAATGAATAAGATAGCTATTTTATCAGACAGTGGATGTCAGATTGAATTAGGTCAATATGAGGAACAAGGCATTTTTATTGTTCCATTATGTATTACAATGAAAAATAAAACATATTTAGATCAAAAAGATATTTCTAGTGTTGAAGTTTTTGAAACAATGGAGAGAGAAAATATTATGGTTATGACTTCTCAGCCACCAACAGGAGAAATGGTTACAATTTTACAAAGAATCAAAGATGCAGGATACGATGAAGTCATTGGTTTACCAATTGCAACTGGTTTATCATCAACATTAAATGGGATGAAAGTTGCTGCTGATATGGTTGATATTCCTATAACTTTGGTTGATACAAAAGGAACAGCAGGAAATCATAAATATCTAACATTCACTGCATCAAAACTTGTAAAAGAGGGAAAAACAGTTAATGAAATACAGGCTATTTTAACAGAGATGGTTGAACATTCTGGAACAATTATTATGGCTCCAAATCTTGAGCATTTAAAGAAAGGTGGTCGTATTACACCCGCTGTAGCACTTTTAGCAGGTATGCTAAAAATTGTTCCTGTAATGGAATTAAATTATGATTTAGGCGGTAAAATAGATACTTTAGCTAAGGTCAGAACTTTATCTAAAGCAAGAGCGACTTTAGTCAATCGTATGATTGAATTAGGTGTGAATGATAAAGATTATAAAGTCACAATTGAACATGTTTTATGTGAAGAAAGTGCGCTTGAAGTTAAACAAATGGTTTTAGATAAAATCGGTAATATTGAAATTGAATTAAGAGAATTGCCTTCTGTTGTAGGTGCACATATGGGCGTTGGAGGTATTGGAGTTCAATATATCAAAAAATATGAAGGATAGGAGATGACAAGATGGCTTTATTTGACGATTTTACAAAAAAGGCTGCTAAGTTTACTGAGGAAGCGATTGACAAAACACAGGAATTAGCAGGGACTGCAAAGATTAAACTGAAGATTAAGAACTTAGAATCTGATCGTGATGATGTTTATCGTGATTTAGGAAAATATTATTTTCAATTGTTAGAAGATCAAAACTCTATTGATGAAGAAGTATCTGAAATGCGTAGACGCATCTATGATTATGATGCTGAAATAGATGAACTCAAAAAAGAAATAGATGAATAATAGAAAAGGTAGGCTTGGACCTACCTTTTTGTGTTTTCTATTGGAAAAATAAACTCATTAACGCTATACCATATTTTAAGAGGTATACCTTTTTCTTGAATAATAAATTCAATATTTTCAATTTCATCAATATGAACATCATGAAGCAAAAGACGACAGGCAAATTCATTTGCTTCTCTTTCTAAAGCATTTTTACGTGTCTTTAAAATAAAAGAAAAAGATATATTATCATCATAGTGAATAAGAAAATGACCAAATTCATGAGCAAGTAAAAAATTTTCATATAAAGGATTTAAATCAGTTTTTAAAGTTATATAAGCTTGCTTATTAATAACGATTAAACTAGAATCACAATTCTGATTAAGCGTATCGCAATATTGAATAGAAATATCATAGTAATCAATGAGTTCTCTAACATTATTGGTATGATATAAATGAATGACTTGCTCAACATAATCTGCAACCTTCATTTTATTTTCGCCTCTTTGCAATCATCTTAATAAATTGAGCAATATCATTGGCCATATCAACAATCTCTTCATCATTCATTGTTTCTAAATCATAACCACCAAATTTTGCAAACATCTCTTGTTTTAAAATAAATTGTAAAGCTTCTTCAGGTGATGTAAAAAAGTCACTATCTTTTTCACCAATCAATTGTGATTGAGAACAATTCAATATTTTTGCTAGTTTTTCAATCATATCCATTTTTGGTTCACTTCTTGCTTTTTCCCATGAAGAAATTGTTTTTCCACTCACATTCAATAGCTCACCTAATTCATCTTGTGTTAAATGTTTCATTTCCCGATATTTTTTTATATTAAAACTGAGCGTTGCCATAGACTCACCTCTTCAACTCCGATTTTATACCTTTCAATTTAAAAAATCAATCAAAACTCTAAGAAACTTAGAAATTGACTTGAATTTCTACAAATCGTAGAGTAATATTGGCTTATCAAAGGAAATATTTACCATAACTTAGAGAAAGGATGAGAATATGAAATATACCCCCCAACAACAAACAATCATTAAAGAGATGAAAGAATATCTAAAATCTATGCGTTCACTAAAAAGAGAAAGATTTCACTTATTAGAAGAATATAAGGAAGAGCCTGCCCCTCATTCTCCACGTTTTGATGAACCAAAAGGTCAAAGTATATCACAAATTACCCGTTTTAATGACTATATGCAAAAAAGAGAACTCTTACAAATGAGAATTCAATTATTTGATCAAATTCTTGATCAATTTATGCTGATTACTTTTTTATTGCCAGCACGTCAAAGATGCATTTTAGAAGTCTATATGGAAGCCATGACTTATGAAGAAATGTTAACTTTATTGAATGAAAAATATTTTATAAGTACAAGTACATATAAACGTGAATTACCTGAAATCTGTTTAGGATTATCTCAATATATTGATTATCATAAGAAACCATCTCTTGAGGAAATCAATAAGCAATATTTAAAAAATATTCAATCATTGAAAGATGATCGTTAATGAACCGATATTGAACCTAGTTATTCACCTTATACCAGTGGTAAGATGATAGTGTCAAGAAAAGGCAGAGAGATGCCTTACTTGATACGAATCAAATTGGCCAATAAGATTCAATGTCATATACACAAGAGGTAAGAACATTACAATATTCATCTCATACAGAGACATACATATGACATGACAATTGAATAAAGGAGGTGTCTAATCAATGATTAATCATGAAAGTCAAAATTATACATTGATAACACAAACATTAAAACAAGTCTTTGAAGAGATTCAATTGACTGATCAGAAATTAAGATTTTATCAAGGAACTTATCCTGTTGTATCTTTTGTTCAAACAAATAACTATGTTTTAAAAGATAGTTTAGGTTTTGATGATATTGAAACAATGAATTATGAAGAATATGAAATTGAAATTCAATCTGATAAAGATATGGATGAAATCAGAAATATTTTCAATCATATAGATAATGCAATGCATCAATTAGGATATATCAGAACATATTGTGGATTAGATACACAAGATAAAGAAACAAAATTAAAAAGATTAATGCAGTATCAAACTGCATTATAAGGAGGAAAACATTATGTCAAATATTGCTATGAGTACAGCTGGAGTTACAGTGAATTATGCAGTTGAAGCAACTGCTGGAACAAGACCAACAATGGGATATATTCAAATTCCTAATATTAAAAGTGTTCCAGAGATGAATCCATCTCCAGAAACATTAGAAACAACAGATTTAAGTCAAACAGAATTCAAAACATATGTTGAAGGTTTAAAAGATTTAGGTGGAGCATTGGCTTTCTTAGCAAACTTTACAACAGATTTAGAAACAGCATGGAATACTTTAGTAGACGCTTATAAAGCAGCGAAGGAAGAAGGAAAATCAGTTTGGTTTGAAATTAAACATCCAGGTTTAGATAAATCAGTTTATTTTACAGGACAACCAAGTGCAATGGGATTACCTGCAATGGCAGTGAATGCTGTGCTTGAAACAAACTTATATATTACACCAACAAATGCACCTGCATGGGAAGCAAAATCTACAGCAGCACCTGCTGAATAATTTATAGGAGGAATCAATCAATGTCTAAAACAATTCAATTTACATATAATGATGTAGATTACACATTAGAATACACAAGAAAAACATTAGAAAAGATGGAAGCTGATGGTATCGTATTAGCAGATATGAATAAAAAGCCTGTAACGATTTTACCAAAACTTTTCGAATATGCATTCTATGCTCATCATAAACGCATAAAAAAAGCGGAAGTTGAAGAAATCTTCCACTTATTCACAAACAAAAATGATATGTATAACAAGTTATCAGAAATGGCAACAGATACATTAAATACATTATTTGAAGAGGATAACTCAAAAAACGCAATAAGTTGGAAGGCGAGTTTTTAGACACTGAGGATTCTCTTTCCAACAAAACTTATACCGAAATATTTAAAGAAGTTCTTCCCTTTTATTTATCGATTGGTATGACTTATGATGAATTCTATCTCCAAGATGTAGAACTGGCTAAGTTCTATAGACAAGCTTATGAAATCAAAGAAGATCGACATAATTCACATATGTGGTTACAAGGTATGTATATCTATGATGCTATTTCTACATCACTATATAATGTATTTTGTCGAAAATCTGGGCAACAGGCATCGTCATATCCATCAAAGCCATATCCTATGACTAATGAACAAAAAGAGGAAGATAAACAATTAACAATTCAAGAGGAACAAGCCAAAGCGAAAGTTTGGATGAGTACTTTAGTCAATTGTTATCAATAAGTAAAACACCACATTTTGTGGTGTTTTCATTATAAATTTAACAACTCTTTCTTTTTCTTATCAAACTCTTCTTGAGATAAGATTCCCATATCTAGAAGTTCTTTTAGCTTTTTTACTTCTTCAATAGGATCGCTAGCATTGTTTTCCTGTTTAACAGATTCACTCTCTTTCTTGAGAATGATTTCTAGTTTCGCTAAATCCTCATCACACATTTTAATTAAATCTTTAGCCATTTGACTGTTAGATTTGATTTTACGTGTGATATAGTTAATATAAACGCAAGGTTTATCAAAATTATTAACATTTAATTTAATCTGTAGGTTAGTAATATATTCACCAGAGTTCATTGAAGAAAGAGCACCTATTAAAGCACCAACACCATCAGCAACATATTTACCTGAAGCAGTATTTTTAAGCATGTCATTATTAATAACTTGTTTATCACAAATAACTTCATAACTGTTAATGTCATCAAATGATAGGTAAGTATAAGGGTTTGAAACATTAACTTTATTAATTGGTTTTTCTACTGGATCGTCATTTCCTTTATTATAAATAGTAAGTTTTCTTTCCTCTTGATTAAATAATATTCTTTTTGTATATAAATGGAGGGTATTATACAATTCTTTAATTTTGTCATACTGATTACGTTTATAAACAATATGAAGTGGGGATTGAGCATCTGTAAAAATGGTCATTGTTCCTCTACCTTGAAAATTTACTTGGCCTAAATCAATCCACTCAATATGAGGTAAATAACAGTTTTCTTTACAAATATTTGATTTGATAAAAAAGGTATTGTTTGATTCATCTACAATAGCTTTATAACCGCTCACTCCAATATATTCTTTTTCCATAAATTCAGTCCTTTCTATATATATAAATTATAGTTAAATAAAATAGAAATAACGATAAAATTCATAAAGTACTATGTTTTAAGAGTCTAAGAAGATCATGTTTTTAGCTACCTTGGTTAGCATTTCTAAGATGTGAATCTTATGATGATACGCAGGCTTATAAATTTAACAACTCTTTCTTTTTCTTATCAAACTCTTCTTGAGATAAGATTCCCATATCTAGAAGTTCTTTTAGTTTTTTTACTTCTTCAATAGGATCGCTAGCATTGTTTTCCTGTTTAACAGATTCACTCTCTTTCTTGAGAATGATTTCTAGTTTCGCTAAATCCTCATCACACATTTTAATTAAATCTTTAGCCATTTGGCTATTAGATTTGATTTTACGTGTGATATAGTTAATATAAACGCAAGGGTTATCAAAATTATTAACATTTAATTTAATCTGTAGGTTAGTAATATATTCACCAGAGTTCATTGAAGAAAGAGCACCTATTAGAGCACCAACACCATCAGCAACATATTTACCTGAAGCAGTATTTTTAAGCATGTCATTATTGATAACTTGTTTATCGCAAATAACTTCATAACTGTTAATATCATCAAATGATAGGTAAGTATAAGGGTTTGAGACATTAACATTATTGATGGGTTTTTGTAAAGGATCATCGTTACCTTTATTGAGTATAGTTATTTTTTTTTCTGATTGATCAATAATCAATCTACTCATATATGGTAATAATATATTGTATAATTCTTTCATCTCGTCATATTGATCACGCTTAAAAACAATATCCATAGTTCCTTTTTTTAAGTCGGTAATTATATGCAAAATGCCACGACCTTGAAAATTAACTTCACCTAAACTGACCCATTCAATATGAGGTAAAAAACACTTTTCTTTAATTAATGCAGACTTTAAAAAGAGATTTTCTCCATTAATTATTGCTTTATCGCCACCAACACCTACAAATTTTTTTTCCATAAAATCAGTCCTTTCTTTATATATAAATTATAGCTAAATAAAATAGAAATAACAATAAAATTCATAAAATAGGAGGTGTTATCTTATGAATGAAATATTTTTAAGTAATACAAATATTGATAAATTAACAAGTAGTGTCAATGAATTAAATAATGCATTATCTAAAATAGCCAGATTTTCTAATTTAAAATTGGATTTAGATGTAAGTTCTATTGATGGAATTATGAATTCTGTATCATCTTTAGATGGAGTTTTAACAGGTGTTGTGAAAGGTTTTCAAGGATTGGGATCATTTAATGAAAATATAAATCAATTGGCAGATAGTGGATCTGTTTTAGCGAATGCATATAACTTTGTAAATAATGCATTGTTGGGTAATGTTGCAAATTTAAATTTGCAAACGATAGCAACAAATATAGCGACAGCCGCTTCTAGTGCCTTTGGGACAGTGTTACATTTTCTGGAAGCTAATCCTCTCATGGCGGTCATAGGTGGACTGGGGCTAGTAGTTGGAGCATTAGTTTTATTTGGTGATAGTGAAAGTGAAGCTGAAAAGGAAACACGATTGTTTATTGAAGCGCAGGAAGCTAAAAGAAATAAGCTTATTGAGACTTCAAAAGCTATTAATGAAAGTACTACTGCTTCAATACAAAAAGCTAAGGATGCTGAAGTACAATCAGATGTCCTAAAAAGTTTTGTCAGTAATTTAAAAGGTTTAGCTGATGAGAACGGATATGTTAAAAATTTTGAAGAAGCCCAATATTATATAGATAAACTTAATTCAGCTATGCCTGGAACTGTAGAATTAACAAAAGATGGACAATTGGCATGGTTAGGAAGTACAGAAGCAGTTGATGAGAATATCAAAAAAGTAGAAGAAAATATAAAGCAATTAGAACGTAAAGCAAAAGTGGAAGCATATTATGATGGTTATGTCGAAAGTTTAAAAAATGAAACCAAATTGCGAAGTGAATTAACATTAGCACAAAATAATTATAATGCTGAATTAGAAAAACAACAAAATTATCAGTCAAAAATAGATGAATTTATTGCAAAGTATAAAAAACAAGGTTATTTGAGCCCTGAGGACTGTGATTTAATGGCTTTATATAGTGAAAAATTGGGTGAATCTAAAGAACAGTTGTCTCAATATTCAGAAACGTTGGATAAAGCTAGGGGAACTTATGAAGCTAATGAAAAAGGTATTACTTTATATAAAGATGCTATTGGTGCATTAGATGGAAGTATAGAATCATCAGCACAATTACAATTAGAGGAATATACGGCTCTTGATGAAAATGGAAAAGTGGCATGGGATAGTTTGGCTGCAGCATCGGAAGATTGTAAAAATCGTATAACAACGGCTCAGGGAGATGAACTAGAAGTTGTGAAAATGACGTCTGGATTATTGCAAGAAGAAATGTTAAAGAAAGCCTATGAACAAGGGGCTTCTTATGATGAAATGGTTGCTAAACTCAAGGAAAGTGGAGCAATTATGAATGAAGAAGAGGAAAAGCAACTTAAAAAGAGTTATGGACTCTGGCAATTGAATAGTATAGAGATTCAATCGGCACAAGCTGTAGGATTAGATGCTTTAAAATTATCAAAAATGACTGCATTGAGTCAAATGAATGATAATGATAGAGAAAAATTATCAGAAAATGTTAAGTTATTTGCTGAAAAAGGTGATGCGAGTGGTATTGAATTATGTAATAAACTAGCAGCGAGTTTGGAAGCTAACAATGGAGAAATCACTGATGAAACAAAAGCTATTATGGCTGATATAGAAGCACAGGCAGAGGCAGCTGATCCAACAGCACAGGTTGATGTTAATGGACCAAGTGATAAAAATCTCGATGATGTGAAGAAAAAAGTAGATAAAGCAGCAGTAGATAGAAAGGCAAAAATGATACTTGAAGCTGAAGCAGATAAAAAATCCTTTACTTTATGGGGTATTAAATTACCATGGTTTGCAGAAGGTGGTTTCCCAGAAACAGGACAATTATTTGTTGCGCGTGAAGCTGGTCCGGAGTTAGTTGGTCGTATTAATGGGAAAACAGCTGTTGCTAATAATGATCAGATTGTGACTGGTATTAGTAGTGGGGTTTATAATGCTGTTAGAAGTGCAATGCAAGGAAATGGTGGTAATGGGAATATGAACATTCATGCAACATTTGTAATGGATGGAGAAGTTGTTGGAAAACAAGTGATTAAATATCATAATGGTGTTGTTAAACGTACTGGAACAACACCATTGATGATTTAGGAGGAGAATTATGGATATTTTAAAAATTAATGGTCAAGCTATTCAAAATCCTGTTGCATTGCAATGGGAAGAATCAGATTTAGATTCAAGTGAAGGAACTGGTCGAAATCAATTGGGTGATATGTTTAGAGATCGTATTACAATGAAAAGAAAAGTGTCTGTATCATTTCCACCAATGAAGGATGCAGAAATGTCTTCATTATTAGAAGCTATTTCTCCAATGTTTTTTGCATTGGAGTATCCAGATCCTAAACTTGGGAGACGTCATACGATGACTGTTTATGTGAGTGATAGAAGTGTTCCGGTATATATGTTTGATAAAACAATGAATCAATGGATATGGCAAGGGATGTCTATTGATTTTATTGAGAAGTAGGTGAGTTTATGATAACAACAACACAAGCATATAAAGATAAGATTTTAAGTGACCATCGAGAGATGAAAATGAAAGTAATATTAAATGGTCATCAAGAAATTGACGGCCATTATTTAAAGAATGTCACTATTCATGAAGTGAGTAATGGATTGGATACATTAACAATTGGAGGAATATGTTCAAATAGTATTAAGATTGATATGTTTGATCCTGGAAATATTCCTTTTGAAAATGGATTGATTGAAGCTTTTATTGGTGTTCAATTATCTACTGATATAGAATGGATTCCAATGGGGTCTTTTTTTATAAGTGAAATAACAAGACAAAATGAATATGAAGTGAGTCTTGAAGGATATGATGGCATTTCATTATTAAGTGAAGAATATAAGCCACATATTGAGTATCCAGCAACACTTCAAGATGTTGTCTTGGATGTGATAAATCAATGTGGTTTAACGCTTAAACAACAGGAGTTAGAGGATATCATTATTGAAGTGCCAATGGAAGTGACTTGTAAAGAAATGCTTGGGTATATGGCTTCTTTAATGGGGAAAAATGCAAGAATGAATCGCTTTGGTGAGTTAGAATTTTATTGGTATGAAAGTGGGCAATATACGATTCCATTAGAATTACAATATCAATTAGGATTTAAAAAGACGAATTCTGTTTTGACGATTTCTTCATTGACAAGTGGTGATGAAGAACATGTTCTAACTGTTGGAAGTGGGTATGGAATCACATTTGCGAATCCTTATATGACTCAAGAAAGATTAGAATCTCTTTTTAAAAAAATCAATGGTTTTACATATACACCAGCGACATTAAAATGGCGTGGTGATCCATGTCTTGAAGTCTGTGATATTGTTCATGTTCAAGAAAGTACAAAGGATATGTCACAAATTCTTATTATGGATCATACGATTTCTTTTGATGGTGGTATGAGCAGTGTTATAGAAAGTCATGGTCAAAATGAAAAAGAAGTTGTGATGAGTAAAAGTCCAACTGAAATAAAATTAAATAAATTTTATAATACTTTGATTGAATCTTATAAACAAACAACTGAAAAGATTCTTGGACAAAAAGGTGGTTATTATGTTATTGATGTAGATGAAAATGGTTATCCTAATGGATGGACAATTATGAATACACCAACATTAAGAGATGATACCCATTTATGGAGAATGTCTATGGGTGGTTTTGGTTATAGTCAAGATGGTGGTAAGACTTTTGAAAACATTGCCTTTGATTTAGATGGAAATTTTAGTGCAAATGCATTGACTTCAGGGCAATTGAGTGGAGATATGTTTGAATTAGACTTGGAAAATGGTACAGTTCAATTTGGTATGAGAGATCAAGAAGGACATATTATTGATCCTTTTTTAATATTAGATCAAAATGGATTAGAGATTAAACATATAACTGAAATTGAAGATAATGTTTCTCAAATCATGAGAAATTTCAATATTTATCTTGAAACCAATATTCTTGCTAGTCAGGTTTTTGATAGTAATGCAAATACTTATATTCCTGATTTCATGACAGATCATTTAACAATTACAGCTCATGCCTATGATTTAGAAGGCAAAGAAATATCTGATATGACATATACATGGAAGCGTAAGAGCGAAAATGGTGTTGAAGCATTGACTGTAGGTGAACATGCTGATGGGAATGTACTTACCATTAGTCATAATCTTGATCATTCCATCACATATGTTTGTACTGCCACTGCTGATCTTATTTCCAAAAAAGAAGAATTTACAGTTATTTCTACAAAGACAGGATTAAATGGTAACGATGGACAAACAGGTCCTCAAGGACCTCAAGGGTTACAAGGACCACAGGGACCTCAGGGGGTGCAAGGCCCTAAGGGAAACGATGGCAAGCAGTATTATACATGGTTAAAATATGCTGATACGCCAACGAGTGGTATGTCAGATACTCCAGAAGGAAAGGCTTATATTGGATTGGCATATAATAAGTCCTCATCTAGTGAAAGTAACAATTACAGTGATTATACTTGGTCACTGATTAAAGGCGAAAAAGGAGATCAAGGCGTTGCAGGCGGAAAAGGGGCAGATGGAAAGACCTTCTACACTTGGGTAAAATATGCAACATCTTCCTCTGGAGCAAACATGAGTGATGATCCTGCAGGTAAAACATATATTGGACTAGCCTATAACAAGACAACACAAACAGAATCAACAAATGCTGCTGATTATACATGGTCACTGATTAAAGGTGAGAAAGGTGATACAGGTCCAGCAGGGAAAGGGATAAAGTCCACAACCATAACATATCAGGCTGGAACATCAGGAACAGCAGCACCAACTGGAAGCTGGGCAACAAGCATTCCAAGTGTTACACAGGGACAGTATTTGTGGAGCAGAACAGTCATCACATATACAGATAGTACAACTTCCACAACATATAGTGTTGCCTATATTCCTAAAAACGGAACGACTGGTGCAACAGGAACAGGGGTTGGAAGTATTGCTCAGCAATATTATTTAAGTACATCTAAAACATCTCAAACAGGTGGAAATTGGGTTTCTGTTATGCCTACATGGTCTACAGGTAAATATCTATGGACAAGATATGCAATTACATATACAAATCCAGCAAGTACATCATATACAAGTCCAATTTGTGACAGTTCCTGGGAAGCTGTTAATGAAATAACTATTGGTGGAAGAAATCTTTTGCTTGATAGTGATGTAGAAGTAACAAATACAAGTTATCCTATACAGACATATAAGATGAGTGAAAAAATGATTGCCAATGAAACATATACATGTCGTTTATGGGGAACTTTAGGAACTGGCAAGAGTTACTTTGGATTATGGCTTGATGGTGGATCCATTTCGCTTGGAAACCTTGTTAATAAAGGTGATGGTACATTTGAATTGACATTTAAAGGCAAGACAGGAACTCTTGATACAAGTGTACTGCATGTTTATCCAGTTGCGTCCAGTGTAAGTGCTACAAGTACCATAACAAAAATAAAACTTGAAAAAGGGAATAAGGCAACCGACTGGAGTCCAGCACCAGAGGATGTAGATAATCGTTTCGACGAATCGGCAAAGGATTTTGCAGATCAGATTAATAATGCGAAGACAGAATTCACTTCACAAATTGATACGAGGGCCAACAGCATAATAGAGACAATATCAAAAACATATCTTTCTAAAGAGACAGGTGAAACATTGGCTGAAAGGACAGCTGAACTTGAAAAAAGTGCAGAGGGATGGGCATTTAATTTTAAAACTCTTACTAAGCAATATGATGAATTAAGTTCTGAACAGAAGGAAAATTATGCAAGAATACTTAAATATATCCGATTTATTGATGGAAATATTATACTTGGTGAAGAAAATAATGCTTTAACCTTAACTATCCAAAACGATAAGATTGTATTTAAGCAATCAAATAAAGAACTCGCTTATTTTACAAATGGAAAACTGTATGTTACGGATGGCGAGTTTACACAAAGCTTAAGAATTGGAAAATTTGCTTTTGTGCCAAGAAGCAATGGCAGTTTAGATTTTAAGAAAGTAGGTAATTAGATATGGCAAGTATTAGAAGTGGAACGTATAAAAGTCATTTATGGCTGACATTTGATTATTCCTATTCACAAAATGTTGCAAACAATAACAGTTCCGTCTCATGGAGCTTAGTTCTTCACTGGGATGCAAGTTTAAATTTTAGTGCCAGCAAGAGTTATTCAGTAACAGTCAATGGGACCAATTATTCAGGATCTTATACTGGTGGAGCAAGTGGAGGAAGTGGCTCAAAGACAATTCGTAGTGGAACAACGTCTGTTGGGCATAATGCCGATGGTACAAAATCAGTGAGTGTCAGTGCGAGTTTTGGAATTGAGGTTACTTATTCAGGAACAAAGATCAGTACTATGACACTGTCAGGAAGCTTTACACTTCCAACAATTCCTCGTGCAAGTTCGTTTGGTGCTATTAGTGGTAATACAATCGGTAGTGCTATGACAATTAATATCAATCGTGCAAGTACGGCTTTTACACATTCTCTTTGGTATAGTTTTGGAAATATTAGTTGGGCAGGAATAGGAAGTGGAATAGGGACTTCTACAACATGGACTGTGCCAATGGAACTATGTAATCAGATTGGCAATGCAACAAGTGGAACAGGAACACTTATTTTAAGAACATACAATGGTTCTACACAAATCGGTGAAGATAAGTATATCAATTTTACAGTTAATGTGCCTGCAAGTGTTGTTCCGTGGGTGTCAGCACCAACAGTTAGTGAAGCTATATCAGGATTAGCAGCGAAGTTTGGAGGATATGTCAAAGGCAAGTCACAGCTAGCAGTATCAATTAGTGCTGGTGGATCATATTCAAGCTGGATAACACAATATTCAACAAGTGTTAGTGGTATTGGAACATATGGTAGTGCTAGCTTTACAAGTGGAGTTTTATGGAATGCAGGAAATGTCACTATTACAACGACTGTCACAGATAGTCGTGGAAGAACGGCAAGTGCCAGTAAGACAGTTACTGTCCTAGATTACTATTCACCAAGTATTTCTAAATTTGCTGTTGTTCGTTGCAATAATGCTGGAACAGTTGATGAGAATGCAGGGGCCTACGCAAGGATAACCTATGCCTTTGCAATCGCTTCTGTTAGCTCTAAAAACACAAATAGCTTTGCTTTACAATACTTGAATGATAGTGGGAATTGGACAAATCTAATGACAGGAAGTGGTTATTCTAAAGATACGTACTATGTCTCAACAGTGACATTTGATGTTAATAAGGAACGACAGTTCAGGATAGCGGTTACAGATTATTTTGGAACATGGTATGCCTATGCAACAATGGCACCAACATTTACGCTTGTAAACTTTTCTAGTGGAGGTAATGGAATTGCAATTGGAACAACGGCAGAAGATAACAAGTTTAAAATAGCAATACCAGTATATTATAAAAATAATCTCATTGATTTAGGTAAGGTGATGATTTTTGATGGATATGAAAATGGAAAAATAAAATTCCACACAATTGATTAGGAGAAGAGAAATGAAAAGAAATAAAAATACTCCCAAAATAGTCGGAGCAAGGGTTACAAATATCTATTATTACAGGAAAGGAGAACGCTATCGTTTAGGATTAGTAAGTCCTATAGAAAGAGAGGTGAAAGCTTAATAGCTTTTGATTATGATAGACTTGACTAGTTTTTCTACAGTAAATGGTGATCAGTTTAACTACGTTAAACAAGAATCATACACTCATTTACACATAGTAATTAGAGTATGGAAAATGATATACGATAAAGGAGCTATATCAATTTATGGAAACATGAATGGATATGGATACTTTGGGATAATTAGATATGATAAATATGGTGGAATGAATATAGATACAATTTTTGGATCGGGAATGAGTTTAGCATATGGTGGATTAGAGGAAGATGGAGAAATTGTAAGAATTGTGCTTAATGTAAGACAATATTCAGTTTATTCTATGCAAGGAAATGATCCGTTTGAAGTTGCTCGTACAACCGGTTAATCTATCATAAAGCTATTGAGTTAAAATGATAAATTATATGACAATTGATGGTAGAAGAATATATGATATTCAATCATATGATAAAACATCAACAACTATAAGAGTAGGAAGATACGCTCTTGGTATACGTGCTTCAGTATTTGTCTTTGGGACATATGGAATTTGTGGAATCATCTATATTGATGATTCATCTAATGGTAAAGGGATTACATACTATCCCTTAAGTGGACAGGTGTTAACGATATCCGTTACTCGAAATGAACGTGAATACATAGAATTTAGTTTATATAACTTGGGAATATGGGGCACATATACTTTTATAGGATGTAACTGTTATTTTGTCTAATCTCTCTTTCAAGATAGCAAATAAAATTATGAATAGTTTTGAAACGCGTGGGTTCGTTGAACACACACACACACACACACACACACACACACACACACACACATTTTTACGAATGTTATCTTTTATGGAAGGAGGACATGTAGTCCTTCTTCTCAAGAAGGGTGGTGTCGGCTAGGTAAACATTCGACACATGATAGATTATGACAAGTTTTTGTACAGTGGATGGATATAAATTTGATTACTTAGCAAATGGGTCTAATACTCATCTTCATATAGTTATTTATTTTCCAAATATGATACGTGATAAAGGTAGTATGCTTATCTATGGAAATATGAATGGTAGTCTGTATTTAGGTATTATTGGATATAACAAAAATGGTTCAGCTAGTATTAGCCACATTGTTGGGACAGGATGCAGCATTAATAGTTCTGGACTTGAATCTGAGAATGGTGTGACATGGATAAGAATTATATTGAATATTAATCAATATAGTGCTTATGGAATATTATGCGTTGATCCATTTGAAACTGCACATACAGCATAATATATTACAATGTTTATCTAGAAAATTATGGAAAATTTTAATTTTAATGTAATAACAAAAGTTGAGTTTAACAATAACTATATTTTTAATATTTCTTTACCAAATGATACAAATTACAGAAATGTATTTTTGGTAGCAGTAGAAGGAAATGTTAATGTCTTCAATGTGTTTGATGTGGTTTTTGTTAATAATAGTGAAGTCAAACGAGTACTACATTTGGCAGATACTGCTAACTATATTACTTATTCTATAAGTGGACAAAATCTTGTTTTAAAATCCACAACACTATGGAGTTATGGATTTTGTATCAGAGCCGATTAAGACACCACACTACATAAATAATAATATGACAAATTTTGAATTTGATGTTGGCTTTATAAAAAGTCCGGGTTGTTTGAATACAACTGGTGATAAAATTCAAATTGAATTAAATTTTATAAATAGTGATAAAGCAACTGTTATTGTGTTTGGCGATCACAATGGATCACAATTTATAGTTATGATAACAGTCTGGTATATTGATATGCACTGTACAATTCAAAATATAATTGGATCATTAGGAGTTGCTTCAGTTAGTAAAACAGCTGATGGAAATATTGTGTTAAGATGTAACACAAATAAATATGGAACGTGTACAGTAATTGCAAGCGTTCCAATCAATTATGTTATTTTTGCAAATTAGTTCTCATGCTCTTAGTGGCTTTTTATATATAAAATAATGAAGGTGAGGAAAATGAAGAAAATGAATTATATGGATACATACAATGCAGTTACAGGAAGTATTATTGCATTATTGAGTTTGGTTTTTGGGGAACACTGGCTATTATTTGCCATGTTCCTTTTATTTAACATTATTGATTGGCTAACTGGGTGGATGAAGTCTGGTATTGCTAATAAGACGAATTCTACTGCGGGATGGAAAGGTATTCTTAAAAAATTAGGATATTGGCTTATGATTTTAGTATCTTTTGCAGCAGTAGCGGTCTTTATTGAAATAGGAAATACAATTGGTGTTGATTTGCGTATTACTGCGTTATTAGGATATTTCGTATTAGCATCATTACTGGTAAATGAAGTTAGATCCATCATTGAAAATTTTGTTGAAGCTGGATATAATGTACCATCTGTTTTAACAAAAGGATTAGAAGTTGCAGATAAAATTATTAATAGAGAAAATCAAGAGTAGTTTTTCAACTATTTTTAAATGGAGGAGAAATAAATTGACAAAAATGAAAGTACAAGATTTTATTAATAAAGCAATAGAAGTAGAAAAGTTACCAACATTATATAAATTAGGTAAGTTTATGAATACTAAAGATGGAAAGTATCTCTTATGTGATTGTAGTGGCTTAATTAAAGGTATCTTATGGGGATACCCTTCTGCTGGAAAATATGCAAGTAATAATGTTCGAGACATTAATGCGGATACGATGATTTCAAGATGCTCCAATGTAACAACAGACTTTACAAAGCTACAAGCAGGATGGCTTGTCTGGATGAAAGGGCATATCGGAATATATGTTGGTAATGGTGTGGTTATTGAATCAAGTCCTATTTGGGAAAATGGTATCCAACGAACATATCCTAAAGGATGTGGAAAAGCAAATGCTTATGGTTTAAAAGCCAGACAATGGCAAAAATGTGGTCAGTTAGACTGTTATATTGACTATACAAATGAAAAGCCTACACAATCAACAAGTCAAAAAAATGTCAATGTTTTCTATCGTGTAAGAACTCAGAAGCATGGGTGGCTAAGTGAAGTGAAAAATCTTGAAGACTATGCTGGTTATCAAGATAGCCCTATTACAGATGTTGCCATTAGAGTAGACAAGGGTAAGATAAAGTATCGTGTGCATGTTAAAGGTGGAAAGTGGCTTGGCTGGATTACGGAATGCGATATTAAAAATAGTTATAAATATGCTGGTAATGGCAAAGCAATTGATTTGGTACAAATTTATTATTATACACCTGATGATATAAGACCATATAAGAGAGCAAAGTATAAAACGAATTATGGTTGGCAATATGATACAGAAACAAGTAATAATCAAGATGGCTATGCTGGATTATATTCACATCCAGTAACAAAACTCAGTCTTTGTATAGAATAAAAAAAGATATTTTACAAAATGATTTGAAAACCGAAATATCGGTGTTAAAATAGGTATATAATCATCATCTTTTACATAAACTTAGTATAATGAAAATACAAGGAGATGAGATTATGAGACAAGATTATCAAACATTAAATCACATAACATTAGGAGAAAAGAAAGACTATATTCAAAAAATATGTCAAGATCAGCAATTATTACAACTTATCAATGAATGTATGACAATACAATCATTCGAAAATATGATGAATTATCAAGAGATCAATAAAAAGTTATTTATTTATGCATTACATGCACTTTATCAGTCATCAGATTATGATCAGCTTGAATATCATTTAATGATGATGAATGGATTATTTCAATATCAAAGCTATACAGATTTAAAAAAACAATTATTTACAAAAATATGTAAAAAGACAATCACAATTAATGAGTACTGTGTACTTAGACATTTGATAGATTTTCAAAATACATCATTCGCTCACTTTATACAAGTCTTACATGAAAACTATGAAGTAGAATTACAAGAATGTGCAAAAATGTGTTTATTAGAAGATCAATATCATCTTGCCTATCAATATTTAAAATTATTGCCAGATTGTTCTGACCAAAATTTATTAGACTTATTATGCAGTTATAGTTTTTATGATTATGTTTCATTAATGAGACATTATAATAAACAAAAAAGGAGCTATCAATTCGCAACAAGTCACTAGGAGGAAAATATGGGGAAAAGGATGTATTATGTTTTCAAATTCATTTTAGAAAATAAGGATAAAGGAATATCAGCAAAAGAAATTCAAGAGCGATTAGAAGATTATGAAATTTATTTAGATATTAAAACAGTTTATTCATGTATTCATCAAATTAATGATTTCTTTTATGAATGGCTTCATGAAAATATGATTACTTCGATCAAAAGAGTTGGTTTTAAAATTCAAACAGATTTTTTAGAAGATGGTGAACTGCAATTCCTTTTAGATAGTATCGTTTTTCATCAGGATTTAAAGAATGATGACAAACAGAATTTACAAAATAAATTATTATCTTTATCATCATATCATCAAAAACAGCGTCTTGTTCACTTCAAGCCATCCAAAAGAGATCTTCATTTCTCATTATTTCTTAACTTAACAACCATTATGAAAGCTATTGAAAACAAATCCGTCCTTTCTTTTCAATATATTAATTATGTCATTAAAAGAAATCATCTTACAGAAGTCCCCTCACTACATGGAAATAACCAAGATCAATACATTATTTCTCCTTATCAGATTGTTTCACAAAATAATCATTATTATGTTATAGGTTATAATGATAAATTTAAAAATGCACTTTCTACATATCGTGTTGATCGTATGCGTTTAATTCAAACAATTCGTGACTCATATATTGATATCAGAGAACAATTTGATTTAACAGATGAAATAGAAAAAACTACCAACATGTATATATCCCAAAATAGAGATACAATTCAATTAGAATGTGATCAAAAACTATTAAGAGAATTAGTTTCTCGTTTTGGAACAGATATAACTGCTCAAAAACTTTATCAGCAGCAATATCTTGTGACGATATTAGATACTCCTATTTCAGATGGGTTAATAGGATGGCTTATGATGTTGCAAGACCAAGTCAAGGTGATTGCTCCTGAATCATTACAAATAGAAATGAAAAAAAGAATTGAAAAGATGTTAACGTTATACAACCACGATAATGAAATATGATATTTTAAAAATATTTTTATATTGAAGAGAAGAATTTGTTAAGAATTCTTCTTTTTAATATGAAAATAAGTGATATAAAATGAAAAAATATGAATAAAAATAAGAATAAAATATG
Source organism: Candidatus Stoquefichus sp. SB1 (assembly GCF_001244545.1). Classification (NCBI taxonomy): domain Bacteria; kingdom Bacillati; phylum Bacillota; class Erysipelotrichia; order Erysipelotrichales; family Erysipelotrichaceae; genus Candidatus Stoquefichus; species Candidatus Stoquefichus sp. SB1. The sequence goes on from NZ_LN852696.1 coordinate 328,789, forward strand.
AAAAATAATGAAATAAAATGAAAAAATATGAAAATAAGTGTTGAAAACGGTTTCTTCGTGTGCTAGAATGAACTCGTAAAAAGGAAGGAGAAAAGAGATGAAACTAGCAGGAAGGATTAATTCTTTTTTAAGAATGAAGGATTATGATTTAGAAAAAACTTTATTAGATTTTAAAAAATTAGGATTAGGATATGTGGATTTGAATTATCCAGAACATATTAAAGGGTATGACCCACAAACAATGAAGACATTATTAGAAAAAAATGATTTAAAATTAAATGGAGTTGCATTAAGGTTTAGAGATGAATTTATAAATGGTGAACTTGGAAATAGTAACAATCAGATTGCTATGACTGCACTTCAATTATGTAAAGATGCCTCAGATTATTGTCGTAGTGTTGGAGGAAAGGTTGTTACAATTTGGTTAGGGTTTGATGGATTTGATTATAGTTTTCAAATTAATTATAAAAAAGTCTGGGATCAGTTAGTCAAATCCTATCAAGAAATTTGTGATTATGCACCAGATTTAAAAATAAGTATTGAATATAAACCGTTCCAACCAAGAGCATATGCTTTTATTGAAGGTATGGGTGTTACAGGAATGATGTTGAATGATGTTAATAGAGATAATTTAGGAGTTACTTTAGATTACTGTCACATGTTAATGAAACATGAGAATCCAGCATTTGCAGCTGATATTTTTGGAAGTCAGAAGAAATTATTTGGTATTCATTTAAATGATGGATATGGGTTAAATGATGATGGGCTTATTATAGGAACATCAACACCATTTAAGACATTAGAAATGATGTATTATTTAAAGAAACATAACTATAATGAAGTGATTTATTTTGATACTTTTCCTATAATAGAAGGGGCTAAAGAAGAGTGTGAACAAAACATTCAAATGATTACATATATGGATCAATTAATTGATGATTTGGGGTTAAGTTATATACAGTCAATTATTGATAAAAATGATGCAATTGCAGCAAGTCAATTAATGTATACATTTTTAAAGGGAGGAAAGTAATATGGATTTTAAAAAAACAGCAGCAGGGATTCTTGAAAATGTTGGTGGTGTGGAAAATATTTCTAATATGACACATTGCGCAACAAGACTTCGTTTGAATCTTAAGGATCAGTCAAAAGCAAATGATGAGGCTGTTAAAGAAGTTGATGGTGTTGTTAATGTTGTCAAAAAAGCAGGGCAATATCAAATTCTTATTGGAACAGAAGTACCACATGTCTATGATGAATTTGAGCAATTGGTAAAGGGAAATGGTCAAATTGTTTTAGATGATGAAGCAGCTAGCGATGAAAGTTTAATGAGTAAAATTTTCTCATCTATTTCAGCTATTTTTGCACCATTATTACCAGCTTTGGCCGGTTCAGGGATTTTAAGAGGATTACTTATTTTAGCAGTACAATTGGGTATTATCAATGAAGGTAGTGGAACATATGTTATCTTATTTTCTGCATCTATGGCTGTGTTTTATTTTTTACCTGTATTGTTGGCATTTACAGCAGCAAGAAGATTTGGTGCGAGTCCTTATATTTCTGCATTAATTGGGGCAGCACTATTACATCCGGATTTTCTATCACTAATGGGAAGTACAGGAAATGGAGCAATGACTTCATTTATGGGTATTCCTACAGTGCTGATGAATTATAATTCAACAGTAGTTCCTATTATTTTATCTATCTGGGCATTTTCTTATCTATATAAATGGTTAGATAAACATGTTCCTGAAACATTAAAGTTAGTTATTGTTCCTTTGGTATCATTGATTATTATGGTGCCAATTACTGTGATTGTTATTGGTCCTATTGGTGTATATACAGGAGAGGCAATCGCAAATTTAGTGAATTGGTTAATTGAACGTAGTGGTCTTTTAACAGGTATTCTTGTTGGTGGAGGATGGAGTGTCTTAGTCAGTTTCGGGGTACATTGGGCAGTGAATCCAATTATGATTAATAATATATCTCAATATGGTTTTGATTATATTTGTCCATTGACATTTGCTTGTAATTTTGCAGTTATTGGAACAGCAATTGGAGTCTATTTAAAAGCACGTGATAGTAAACTTAAAAGTTTTGCGATGACTGGTGTTGTAACGATTGCTTTATCTGCAATTATTGAACCAACATTATTTGGAATGCTTGTTAAAAATAAAAAATTATTTTTAGCACAAATTATTGCAGGAGCAGTAGGTGGTGCATATTTAGGATTGATGAAAGTTGTGACAAATGCATTTGTATTTGGAAGTGTAACAACCTTCCCTTCATTTATTGTGAATAATGCTAATATTATTAATGGAATTATTGGTTTAGGAATATCAGTTATTGTTGGTGCTGTATTAGGATATGTTTTTACAAATAAAGAAGATAAACTTGCTTAATTTAATGAGAAAAAATAATGAGAAAGTTGTGCAAATATGGTATCATTATTAATAAATGAAGGTGATAATGATGATTCCATATGAAAGACAACAAAAACTTCTAGATATTATTGAAAATAAAGAGTTAGTTAAAATTGATGAACTACAAGAAGAATTTCCAAAAATTTCTTCTTCAACATTAAGAAGAGATTTGAAAGAACTAGAGAAAAACAGAAAAATTGAACTTCTCTCTGGTGGAGCAGTTAAGCTTATTTCTACCAAAGGAGAAATACCTATTTCAACAAGAAGTACTTTATATAGTCAAGAAAAAGAGAAGGTTGCTGAAATAGCAGCTAACTTAATAGAAGATGGTGATACAATCTATTTAGATTCTGGTTCAACAGCTTCAATGTTATTCCAAAAAATTATAGGTAAAAAGATTACTATTTATACTTCTAATACTGATGTGTTTTCCATTAGGGAACATATTGAAGCAGATATAATTATATTAGGTGGCAGATATAGTCCGGTTAATTCTTCTTTGCATGGATCTTTAACAGAAAGTGTATTAAAAAATTTATACTTTAATAAATCTTTTTTAGGAGCTAATGGAATTGATGAAAAATTAGGTGTTACAACACCAACTATTGAAGAAGCAAATAAAAAGAGATTAGTTAAAGAACATTCAGATCAAGTTTATTTGATTTGTGATAGTTCTAAATTTCATAATTTATCTAACGTTAAAGCTTTTGATTTAGAAGATGTTATCATTATTTCTGATAAAGAAGATGATAAACTCAGTGATAATGTTTCATTAATTGTTAAATAGTTCAGATTTTAAAGCGAGTTCTGTGATGAACTCGCTTTTTGTAAAGGAGTGAACCATGAATAAAATATTATGTCCAAGCATGATGTGTGCGGATTGGTAATCTAAAATAACTTGGGATTTCGTGAATCTCATCTATCAAATAAAGTGGGGCTTAACTGACCCCACTTTTTTGTATAGACTTTTTTAATTAGAATCGTTCATTGGATTTTTCTAAAATCTTATCTACTTTTGAAGATATTATCATGATTCTTCTATACATATTACTTATGTCTTCCAGTATTTCTTCCAGAACTTCATCTTCTTCAAGAATCCTATTCTCATCGTCCTCCAGAATAAGCTTGTATGTCTTTATCATTATTATTTGTCCTCCTTTTTTATAATATTGAGATAATAGGTTGTATCACTGTTAAGTGAAAATAAGATTTTGTTTCTGAAACGTTCCCAGTTCAGGTATCCATTTGATGCATGTTTGATCAGCTTGATGCTTTTATTGCGGTTCTCTACAATCGCAGTATTCATCTTTCTGTTTTTCTCCCTGTCTACAATCATAAAGGAATTGATGATTTCCTGCTTCCATCTTGTCAGAGTGTTGGCGAACTGGCTCATCTCTTCTATAGGACAGCACCTGAAGTCGATAATGATTTCTTCCAGTTTTTTCTTTGCGTCTTCATAATGACACTGTCTGTAGAAACGGGTAACACTGTCCTTAAGGTCATAGGCGATATCAAGTTCTCTGTCATACTTCACCATATAATCAAACAGATCATAATAGTTGTAGTATCCTTCCAGTCTTCTGTTGTATCTCTTTTCCTCATTGGGATCAAATATTCTGTTGTCAGTTGAGATGAACATCCAGTTAAATTTTTTAAGCACATAGTAGTGTCTGGATGCTTCCTCGTATATATATTCCTCTTCTTTTGTAAGGCCGATATTCTTCTTTTTTTGTTGAAGTTCCCTGATCTGTGTCATGTACTTTTTCTGAGCTGATATTCTGACTTTATCCATTCTTCGCCCCAGTTCCTGAACAACATGAAACTTGTCGATACAGCAGCTTGCATTGGGAAAGACGTGTCTGGCAACAATCCTGTAGGTTTCCCACATGTCAAACGAACAGTACAGCACCTTTTCACGCTCTTCTCTGGGAATAAGCATAAAGTAGCTGATCAGGTCATCCTTTTTACGTGTTGGCAGGACATCAACAATCTTCTGGTCAGTACAGTCAACCAGCACACAGACAAATTTGCTTTTATAAGTCTTGAATGCATAAACCTCATCAATACCCAGACATGCAGGAAGAGGTCTCCTGGAAATACGGACATGATCATCAAAGATATTGATGACGGAGGTTACTGAAACATGATAACGCCTGGCAACAGATGTGAATGTTTCATTGGGAAGCTTAAGATCTCTGAGGATATTGGATACAGTCGCTACAGAGATTCTGGAACTTCCAAATACAAAGGGATTGTGTTCAAAGAATGTTTTGTGACAGTGAGGACAGCGATATCTTCTGGCTTCGTATATGATAAAGCACTGGGAATAATTAAGAACGGAATGAATAATCTTTTTTTGAGAATAATCCTTAATTTTATCAGTCATCTGACCACATACAGGACACTGATGATATTTGACATTCAGTCTGATGCAGATGTAAATTCCATCTGACTGATGGGTGATTCTGAATTCCTGAATATCATCTTTTTCAAGATTGAAGAACTTGAGAATATCATTTTCGGAAATAATAGGCATAATGGTAGTATTGAGCAGTTCACCATCTTCCAAAAGAGGTGGTGCATCGATAGCCTTCATATAAAAATCTCCTTTCATCTTGTTTCTAAGACAAAAGTAACATAGAAAAAGGGAAAGGCATACAAAAGTCATGTGGGAAAATAGAAAAGACAAGGATGATTTCTGCGGTTCATCCAGCATAAGGTTATGTATCTAAGGGGGATATCGTGATATTTATGGATGAGAAAAAAGCGATGAGAGGAATAAGTGAACTGAGAATAATTGACAGATGAACAGATAACAGAGAAATCGGCAATTGAATAGGGAATCATTTCCTGAATAAGAACTGCATGAGTCACACCGCAATCAGTGCATTGAACTCTCAGTATTCTGATAACAATATCTCTATTGAAGAAATCAGTATGACGATCATAGTAGGCATGAAAAGTCCAGCTGTGGGAATGACAACTGGAGCACTCAATTTTATTGAAGTTGATGCTTCTAATCAATCTGTCATAAACAAACTGATTGAAAGGCTTGATTTTTTTGTGAGTTTGAATTATTATCATAGTGTTCTTCAATAGGACAGGATAAATAATCAAACTTTGGTCGGGGCGATTGTTTATCCATTTTCTTTCTGTAAATTTTATAAAATAATCATATAATGATTTAGAGAAAATATAAAGAGAAAGAACCCCATAGAAATGAAAAGAAGAAACAATATAAAAAGAAAAGGCACCCCAATAAATTTGAGTGCCAGTAAAAACCCCAGAGATATTTAATTACTCGGTTATTTAAAAAAAGAAGTGGAAGAGTTAGATCGAGCAGGAATTGATATCTTTCATTGTGATATTATGGATGGGAGCTTTGTTCCTAATATGACAATGGGCACTGTAGAAATACAAAAAATCAGAAAATATACAAATAAAATGATTGATTGTCATTTAATGATTGAAAATCCAGGAAATAAAGTTGATTGGTTTATTGATGCTGGTGCAGATTTGATATATATTCATCCTGAAAGTGAAAGATATGTTGTTAAAACTTTAGCTCACATTAAACAAAGAAATAAATTAGCTGGGATTGTCATCAATCCAGATACAACAATTGCAACTATTGAGGAAATGCTTAATCTTTGTGATTATGTAATGGTTATGACGGTTAATCCAGGATTTGCTGGTCAGCAATTTCTTGATTTTACAAGAGAAAAGATTAAAAAGTTAATACTGTTAAAATCAAAATATCAGTTTAAAATTATAGTAGATGGTGCATGTAGCCCGCACATTATTAAAGAATTAAATACTTTAGGATGTGATGGTTTTGTACTAGGAACCAGTGCGTTATTTCATAAAGATAAAAAATATATAAAAATTTTAAAAGAACTGAGGAACTTATAAGATGAAATTATTTAATAAAAAGAAAAGAGAAGATGATTTAGCATTTAGTATTGGAGCACCTGTAAAAGGGAAAGTTATTGATATTAAAGAAACAAATGATGAAATGTTTAAAATCGAAGCTTTAGGGAAAGGAGTCGGTATTATTGCTCAAAGTCATACAATCACTGCTCCCATATCAGGGACTATTACATCGTTTTTTCCAACAAAACATGCTATTGGTATCACTAATTCTAAAGGAGTAGAGTTATTAATTCATATTGGAATTGATACAGTGGAATTGAATGGGCAATATTTTCATGCAAAGAAAAAACAAGGTGATTTTGTGACTAGAGGAGAAGTATTATTAGATGTTGAATTTGAGAATATACTTCAGGCTGGTTATGATAATACAGTTTTAATGGTTATAACAAATACGGCACAATATAAAGATGTTATCACTTTCTCAGGTGATAAGGAAGCTAATGAAATTGTTATTGAAATTGAGGAAAAATAAATATGAGAATAGGAATAGGAAATGATCATGTGGCTGTTGAATATAAAAAAGAAATAACAAATTATATTCAAGAAAAATATGGCTATGAAGTGATCAATTATGGAACAGATAGTACAGATAGATTTAATTATCCGGTAGCTGGTGAGGCAGTTGCCAATGCTGTTATTGCAGGTGTTGTAGATAAAGGAATTGTGATTTGTGGAACAGGTGTTGGTATTTCATTAGCAGCTAATAAGGTCAATGGTATTCGTTGTGTGACGTGTAGTGAACCTTATTCAGCTAAACTTTCAAGAGAACATAATAATACCAATATGTTGGCTTTTGGAGCCAGAGTTGTGGGGATAGAACTTGCGAAAATGATAGTTGATGCATGGCTAACTGGTGAATATGAAGGTGGTCGACATCAAGTCAGAATTGATATGTTGAAAGATATTGAAGAAAGACAAAAATAGTTTTATTAAAATAAGTATGAATACCATATCTTTAAGGTTTTGTTTTCCTTGAACAACCAAAGTTTATTCTTATATTTTATAAAAAATTGATGATATCTATGCTATAATAGTTACCGAGGTGAAACTGATATGCAAAAGATTATGATTGTTGAAGATGATGAAATCATTTCATCAACTTTAAAGAAACATTTAGAAAAATGGAACTATGAAGTCAATGTTGTAGAAGACTTTGAGAATATCATGAATATTTTTATACAAGAGCAGCCTGCTCTCGTTTTATTAGATATTTCTTTACCTTATTATAATGGTTATCATTGGTGTCAGGAAATACGCAAAGTCTCTGAAGTTCCTATTATTTTTATTTCATCAACAAATGAAAATATGAATATTGTGATGGCTATGAATATGGGGGCAGATGATTTTATTAATAAACCATTTGATTTAAATGTCTTAACTGCTAAAATTCAGGCTATTTTAAGAAGAACATATTCTTTTTCAAAACAGTTTCATATTTTGACTTATAAAGATTTGCTTTTAAATATATTAGAAGCAACAATATCTTATCAAAGTCAAACAATTGATTTAACAAAGAATGAATTAAAAATTATGCAGATGTTATTTGAAAAAGCAGAAACATTTGTATCAAGAGATGATTTAATGATTGCTTTATGGCAAAGTGATCAATTTGTTGATGATAATACATTAAGTGTTAATATGAATAGATTAAGAAAGAAACTAGATGATTTTGGAATTGAAAATTTGATTCAAACAAAGAAAGGTTTAGGATATAAATTATTTTATGAATAAACTATGGGATTATTTGTGTTATCGTAAACAGTTTTATATTTATACATTCTTAATCATAGGTATATTCTATTTTATATTGTTTTTATATGGTGCATTGGTAGATGCCATTAACTATGCAATGATCCTTTGTCTCACTGTACTTATCATATATACAATTATAGATTTTTATCATTTTTATAAACAAAGTCATCAACTTCAATATATCTTATCACTTCAAGATGTCTATATGTCTGATCTTCCATTACCAAGAACAGCGATTGAAGAATATTATCATGAACTCTTAACAAAAGTTGATATTTTACATAAAAACTTAGAAAACAAAAATGATGAACAGTATCATGAAATGCTTGATTATTTTACACTATGGGTTCATCAAATCAAGACACCTATATCAGCTCTGCGTTTATTAATCCAATCTCAAGATAATGCTCAAAATGAACTCTTTATACAAGTTCTTAAGATTGAACAATATGTTGATATGGTTTTGAATTATATTAAGATCAGTCATATGTCATCTGATTTGAGTATTAAAGAATATGATTTAGATGTGATTGTTAATGAAGTGATTAAGAAACAAGCAACATTTTTTATTCAGAAGAAAATCAAACTGAATAAAGAATCAATTCAAAGAACAATCTTAACAGATGAAAAATGGATTTCTTTTGTTATTGAACAAATTCTTTCCAATGCTTTAAAATATACGAAAGAAGGTTCTATTCATATTTATGAAAAAGATGAAGTGCTTTATATAGAAGATACAGGTATTGGCATTAAACCAGAAGATTTACCACGTGTGTTTGAAAAAGGTTTTACGGGTTATAATGGAAGAGTAGATAAAAAAGCCAGTGGGTTAGGTTTGTATTTATGTCAACAGATTATTCATAACCTTGGTTATAAAATAAAAATAGAATCGCACCTAGGAAAAGGAACCATTGTTTCTATTGATTTTCATGTGGATAAGCTACAAGTTGAATAAACTTACATGAATGTAAGGATAAAAGAAAGAATTGTAAGGATAATCTATGGTACGGATTTCCTTTTTTTCATAAACTAAAGGTGTACAAAGGAGGACGATTGATATGTCATTATTAGAAGTTAAAAATTTAAAGAAAGTTTATACAACACGTTTTTCTAATCAGCAAGTTCAAGCTTTATCCAATGTCTCTTTTAGTGTTGAAGAAGGAGAGTATGTTGCGATTATGGGTGAATCAGGAAGTGGGAAAACAACTTTATTAAATATCCTAGCTTCTCTTGATAAACCAACAAGCGGAGAAGTTTTATTAAATGGTAAAGATATTACACGTATTAAAGAAAAAGAAATTTCTCAATTTAGAAGAAAGAATCTTGGGTTTGTTTTTCAGGATTTTAACTTATTAGATACATTTTCAATTAAAGATAATATCTTTTTACCATTAGTCTTATCTAAAGAATCATATCCAGTTATGAAGCAAAAACTCAAAGTTTTAGCACCAAAACTTGGTATTCAGCAATTACTTGAGAAATATCCTTATGAAATCTCTGGTGGACAAAAACAAAGAGTTGCAGTAGCCAGAGCATTAATTACCCATCCTCAAATCATATTGGCAGATGAACCAACAGGTGCTCTCGATTCCAAATCAACAGATCAATTGTTAGATATTTTTGATCAAATCAATGATGAAGGACAAACAATTGTTATGGTTACTCATAGTACCAAAGCAGCAAGTTATGCCAAAAGAGTTTTATTTATTAGAGATGGTGAAGTTTTCCATCAAATCTATAGAGGAAATCAAACAAATGAACAGATGTATCAAAGTATTTCAGATACACTAACATTACTTGCGACAGGAGGAAAATAAAATGAAGAAATTCTTTTATCCTCGTTTAGCATTATCAAATATTAGAAAGAATGCAAAAGTTTATCTCCCTTATTTATTAACAAGTACATTTACAGTTATGATGTGCTATGTGATTCATAGTTTAGCAGTTAATCAAAGTTTAAGAGAAACCAGTTCAACAGCACCAGCAGTATTAATGCTAGGAACATGGGTTGTGATCATATTCTCAGTTATTTTCTTATTTTATGTAAACAGTTTCTTAATCAAGAGAAGAAAAAAAGAAATTGCTTTATATAATATTTTGGGAATGGAAAAGAAACATGTCATGATCATGATGGCTTATGAAACGATTTTTACAACTCTTATCTCTTTAATTTTAGGAATTTTGTTTGGAGCACTCTTTAGTAAATTGATGTTCTTATTGTTAGTGAATTTATCACAAATACAAACAGCTATTATTTTTGAAATTCCTCAATCAACAATCTTTTTAACACTAACAGTTTATGGAATTATCTTCTTTACTGCTTACTTATTTAATGTGATTCAAATTAAATTAGCCAATCCAATCGAATTATTACGTGGTGGGGAACATGGTGAAAGGGAACCAAAAACAAAATGGCTCTTTACATTAGTTGGTATTTTGACATTAGGTGGAGGATACTATCTTGCACAAACAATTGAAGATCCAATGGATGCTTTAACATTGTTCTTTGTTGCGGTTGTCTTGGTTATTATTGGAACATATTGTTTATTTACAGCTGGTTCTATTGTGATTTTAAAGATGTTAAAGAAAAATAAACGTTTCTATTATCAAACAAGACACTTTACATCTGTTTCACAAATGATTTATCGTATGAAACAAAACGCAGTTGGTTTAGCAAGTATTTGTGTATTATGTACATGTATTCTTGTTATGATATCTTCTACTGTTACATTATATTTAGGTGTGAAAGATACTGTTCAAATTATGCAAGAAGAAGATTTTTTAGCCAAAATTTTCACTCTTTCCGAAGGACAATTACCTTCAAGAAAAGAATTAGATGAACTCCATGCAAAAATTGAGGATGGTTTAAAAGCGAAAGATATTGAGACATCTACAATTGTTATGCGTAGTGTTTATGAAGTTGCTTACAATGTTAAAGACAATGAATATGTAACTGGAGAAGGTAGCAATGGAAGAGATTTTAAAAGTTTCTCTGCTATGACCTTAGAGGAATATAATCGTGCTTATCACAAGAATGAAACTTTAAAGGATAATGAAGTTCTTGTTCATTCTAACTTTGAAAAGTTAGCGAGCCAAATGAAAATTAATGGCAAAACAGTTCAAGTCAAATCAGAAGTTCATGATCAATATTTCTTAGAAACAGAGCTTTCTGAAAATTCTCAATTAACTGGAATTGTTTTTAAAGATGAAAAAACTTTAAAAGATGTTTTGTTTACTTTAGAAGATCAAGTTCGACCAAATGTTTATATTTCAATTGATTATCAGGATAAATCAGATATGAAAGAGGCTGATAATATTGTTCCAAATATTATTAATGATTTACAGAATACAGGAGAATATTCTGTATATACATCATCACAATACAGTATGGAAAAAATGTTTAATGATTCATATGGAAGTTTATTCTTCTTAGGATTATTCTTAGGCTTATTATTCTTGATGGCTGCTATATTGATTATGTATTATAAACAGTTATCAGAAGGATACGAAGATCAAAAACGATTTGAAATTATGCAAAATGTGGGTATGAGTAAAAAAGAAGTCAAACAAACAATTCGTTCACAAGTGCTGATATTCTTCTTCCTGCCACTTGTTGTCGCAGTCATTCATATGGCATTCGCATTTAAAATGATTATGAAAATGTTTGGATACTTAATTGCTTCTGGAGAAGGATTATTTATTACTTGTACAATCATTTCAGTTATTATTCTAGCTATTATTTATAGTATTGTTTACTTTTTAACCGCAAAGACTTATTACAAAATTGTTAGACATTAAAGAGACAAAAAACAGTAATCATGAAAAGAATGGATTACTGTTTTTTTTGCTATTTTATGTTTATTGTCATTGTGAGTCATAAAAAATTATAGTAAGATTGGATAAAGAAATGATGTGAGGGAGATATGATGAAAGTTATTCAAAGAGAAGAAAGAACACCAAATCTTATAGAACAGTTAGTTTCTGTTTGGGAAGAGTCAGTAAAAGCAACACATTTATTTTTATCTGAGGAAGAGATTGAAAATATCAAGACCTATGTACCAGATGCCTTAAAACAAATTCCCCATTTGGTAATTGAAACTGATGAACAAGGATTACCTATAGCATTTATGGGAATAGACAATCATAAACTTGAAATGTTATTTATATTACCGCAACAAAGAGGGAAAGGGTTAGGAAGAAAATTGATTGAATATGCTGATGAAATTGATGAAATTCATGAATTGACTGTGAATGAACAAAATCCAGCTGCACGAGGGTTTTATGAACATATGGGCTTTAAGGTTTATAAAAGAACATCATTAGATGAACAAGGAAATCCTTACCCGATTTTGTATATGAAACGTAATTAATAACAAGTTCAGTTGTTATTTTGTGGTGTTTTTGATAAGAAAGATAAGAGGGTAAGAACTGACTATAAAATAATGAGATATCTATGATATGAAGGCATAATCATTGAGATTATGTCTTTTATAAAAGTGTTCATCACAATATGTAATTAATCACCAGTGGACTTTTCTGGTTGTTTATAGTTTTGACATGTTTCTATAAATGCTCTTAGTTTATGTGTCATATTTTTATTTTTATGATAACAAATACTAAAATCTCTTTCTAATGAAATAGCATCTATAGAGATAATTCTTAAATGTTTTTGCATTAATTCTTTTTCAATCAATTTAATAGGGATAAGTGCAATACCGTGATTATTTAAAATAGCTAATTTAACAGAATCCCAGCTATGGCATTCCCATGCTGAATTCAGTACAGTTTGATGAACTTTAAGATACTCATCTAATTGTTCACGTGTACCACTGCCATATTCACGATTAATAAAAGGATAGTTTTTAAGTTCAGTCAGATGCAAAGAAGTTGGAACAGGGTAATCAGTTGCACAGGCAAAAACAAGTTGATCATGAATGACGGGTGTCACAATTAAGTCGGGATGGAATATTTTTCCTTCTACCAAAGCAATATCCAAATCATTATTGAGAAGTTTTTCCTCAATAATATGTGTATTATCAACATAGACCTGAATGGCGATATCTGCATATTCTTGTTTGAGCTGTTTTAATATAGGGGCTATAACTGTACTTCCAACAGTCAAAGTAGATCCAACTTTTAAAGCAACACGATTATCCTTAGAAAATATATGATCAATATCATCATAAAGACTTAAAATACGATTAGCCAGTTCCAATAATATTTTTCCCTCTTCAGTAATAAATAATTTTTTAGAATAACGTTCAAAAAGCTTAATTTGATAATAATTTTCAATTTCCTGAATTTTTTGAGAGATTGTTGGCTGAGAAATATAGAGTATTTGAGCAGCTTTAGACATAGATTGTGTTTGTGCAACAGTTTTAAAAATATAAAGATGTTTGTTAGTAATCATAGCGGACTCCTTTTTCTAATTATTGGAAAATCCAATAGATATCATTGTTTATTGATATTTTTATAATAACACAAATAATGATATAATTTAAACATAAAGTGACTAAGGAGGAAGAATAATGGGGTACAAAGTAAGTTTTGAACAGATGAATGATATTTTCAATGCATTATCCACAGAATATGACATATATGCACCAAAACGTTTTGTGAATCAAGGACGTTATTCTGAAACGGATATTATCCGTTATGATCAAATTCATAATGTTGAAGATATCGTTTTCCATGAAAAATCTGATTATCCAGCAAAAGAAGTTTTGAGTCCAATTACGCAATCGCTATTCTATTTTACTGAAGATGAATATCGTGAAAGCAAAGTAACTGACAAGAAAATTCTTATTTTTATGCGTCCATGTGATGTCAATGCAATGGAACATCAAAATCGTATTTATTTACAAAATGGTGGATATGAAGATTTATATTACAAACGCTTAGAAGAGAAAGTCAAGATTGTTTTAATGGAGTGTACAGAAGGTTGGGATACTTGTTTTTGTGTAAGTATGAATGCTAATATAACTGATCATTATAGTTTGGCAGTTCGTTGTCTTGAAAATGAACTATTGGTTGAAATCAAAGATCAAGATTTTGTTGATTATTTTGAGAATCAAGAAACAGATGATTTTAAGGTTCAATTTATTGAAAAAAATCAAATAGAAGTTGAGATTCCTGAAATCAAAAATAAAGAAGTTCTAGCAAAATTAAAAGCCCATCCAATGTGGCAAACATTTAATAAACGTTGTATTTCATGTGGGGCTTGTACAATTGCATGTTCAACATGTACATGTTTTACCACAACTGATATTATTTATAATGAAAATGCTCATATTGGTGAACGTAAAAGAACATCTGCTTCTTGTCAAGTTGATGGATTCTCTGATATGGCAGGTGGACATTCATTTAGACCAACAGCTGGTGATCGTATGCGTTATAAAATTCTTCATAAATTCCATGATTACAAAGCGCGTTTCAAAGATTATCATATGTGTGTAGGATGTGGACGTTGTACATCAAGATGTCCAGAATATATTTCAGTCACTGCAACAGTTGGAAAGATGGCAAAAGCTATTGCTGAAATTGAAAGTGAGGGTGAATAAATATGAATAATCCAATCAGACCAATTCCTTGTCCTATTCTTGATATTAAAAAAGAAAGTTTATTAGAATATACTTTTAAGGTTCAAACAGATATTCAACCTGATCATGGACAATTTTTACAGTTATCAATTCCAAAAGTTGGTGAAGCACCCATATCAGTATCAGCTCAAGGTGATGGCTGGCTAGATTTTACTATTCGCTCAGTTGGAAAAGTTACTGATGAAATTTTTAATAAAAAAGTTGGCGAGACTTTATTCTTGCGTGGCCCTTATGGACATGGCTGGCCATTAGAAGAAAAATTCAAGGGAAAGCATCTTGTTGTGATTACAGGTGGAACAGGCTTAGCGCCAGTAAGAAGTATGTTAAATACGTGTTTTGAAAATGATGGTTATGTTGAAAGTGTCACTTTGATTTCTGGCTTTAAAAATGAAGAAGGTATTATTTTTAAACCTGAATTGAAAAAATGGCAAGAAAAATTTAAGACTTATTATACTTTAGATAGAGATAAAATTGATGGATGGAATGTTGGTTTTGTCACTGACTTTGTAAAAGAAATTCCTTTTGAGAGTTATCAGGGGAATTATGAAGTTATCATTGTAGGTCCACCAATTATGATGAAATTAACTGCTGAAAAGGTGATGTCTTTAGGTGTTCCTGATGAAAAAATCTGGGTTTCTTTTGAAAGAAAAATGTCTTGTGCAATTGGGAAATGTGGACATTGTCGTATTGATGAAACATATGTCTGTTTAGATGGACCGGTGTTTAATTATAGCAAGGCTAAATATCTGGTAGACTAGGAGGATGCATTATGAATCATGATATTGATATAAAAAAATTAAGAATTAATTGTTTTAGACAATCAAAAGTTGCTGGTGAATTCATGTTGCAGATGAGAGTTCCTGGTTCTTTGATTGAAGCCAAATATTTACAGATTGTTCAAGATATTGCTCAATACTGGGGGAATGGAACATTTCATATTGGAATGCGTCAAACTTTAAATATTCCAGGCATTAAGTATGAAAATATTGATGAAGTGAATAAATATATTAAGCAGTATATTCAAGATATAGAAGTTGATTTATGTGATGTTGATATGGATGCGGATGATTATGGTTATCCAACGATTGGAGCCCGTAATATTATGAGCTGTATTGGAAATGCACATTGTATTAAAGCCAATGCTAACACATATCAATTAGCAAGAAAGATTGAGAAAATTATCTTCCCAAGTCATTATCATATTAAAATCTCTATTGCTGGATGTCCAAACGATTGTGCCAAAGGTCATTTTAATGATTTTGGAATTATGGGGATTGCTAAAATGGAGTATCATCAAGAAAGATGTATTGGTTGTGGAGCTTGCGTTCGTGCTTGTGAACACCATGCGACAAGAGTACTTTCTTTAAACAAAGATGGTAAGATTGATAAAGATACATGTTGTTGTGTAGGCTGTGGAGAATGTGTTTTGGCATGTCCGACAAGTGCCTGGACAAGACAGAATAAGACTTTCTATCGTGTCACATTAGGAGGACGTAGTGGAAAGCAATATCCAAGAATGGGAAAAATGTTTTTAAACTGGATCAGCGAAGATGCTTTGTTGCAAGTATTTGGGAATTGGCAAAAATTCTCAGCTTGGGTTATGGATAACAAACCAGAATATATTCATGGCGGTCATTTAATTGATATTTCAGGTTATCCAAAATTTAAAGAATTAATATTAGATGGTGTTGAATTGAATCCTGAATGTCAGGTGGCAGAAGAAATCTATTGGTCAGAAAATGAACAACGTGCAAATATTCATTTAAAACCTTTATCTCAACACAAAAAAGCAGGACCTCAAGAATAAAACCACGTTAGCGTGGTTTTTTTAGAGATAATGAAATTAGCAGTTATTGGTATTAGTCATAAAGAATTGGCGATAGATGCACGTTCTTCCTTTAGTTTTACAGATAGTCAAAAGCTAGAGTTTGCCAGTTTATTATTAGAACATCATATTGAACAATGTATTATTTTATCAACATGTAATCGTAGTGAAGTTTATATCATGAGCGATGATGATACACATTTATTAAAAGGGCTTTATCAAGATTTTTGTGATGAATCCTCATTCATTTATGTATATCAAGGTGAAGAAGCTATTCTTCATTTGTTGCGAGTGACAAGTGGTCTTGAATCAATGTTAATACGGGAAGACCAGATCTTAGGACAAGTCAAGAATGCATATGATTTTGCTAGAGACATGCATATTGGTGGAAAAGAAATTTATATGATTTTTCAAGAAGTGATTCACTTTGTTAAAAATTTAAAGACACAGTTTGCACAGCCATCACTTTCTTTAAGTCATATTGCCATTGAACATCTTAAACATCTCACAACCCTTACTCAAAAAAGGATCATGATTGTTGGAGCAGGAGAAGTGGCTTTATCTTGCCTTCCTTATCTCTATCCACAAAATCAAATCTATTTAATGAATAGAACATCTGCCCATACTCAAGATATTCAACAAAAATATCCCCTTATTCAATGCTTACCATTTGAACAGCGTATACCATTATTAAAAGAAATGGATATTTTAATCAGTGCCACAGCAAGTCCGCATCTTATCTTTCATACAAATGATTTTATTGATACTCATCTTATTGCAGTTGACTTAGCAATCCCAAGAGATATTGAGAAAAATAATTATATAGAATGCATTGATTTAGAAAGTCTCAATCAAGAAATTGAATTCAATAATCAGCAAAGATTAGAAGATCAGCAACATATATCAGAATTGATTAATCATGAGGTGAGTGTTATTCAAGGGAAGTTAAGTAGTATTGAAAATGATTATATGATACAATCATTACAGGAAAAAAGTTTAGAAATAGCCAATCAGACTTATCAATTGTTAATAAAGAAATTAAATCTTTCTCAAAAAGAACAATATATTTTACAAAAAACATTAAAAGCTTCTTTTTTACAAATGATAAGAGAACCTATTCATTGTATGAAAACAAATCAAATTGATGATTTAAGTATCATTCATCAAATATTTGGTATGAAAGAGGAGAAGAAATGAACATTATTATCGGCAGTCGAGGTTCAAAACTCGCTTTAAAACAAACAGAGTATGTAAGAGATATGTTACAAAATACATATCCAATGCATACCTATGAAATCAAAATTATTCACACAATGGGTGATAGAAATCAGAATATGCCATTAGATCAAATGGATGCTAAAGGTATCTTTGTTAATGAAATTGAAAATGAACTTCTTCATCATACCATTGACTTAGCTGTGCATAGTTTAAAAGATATGCCTAGTACTATGAGTGATGGATTGACATATGCAAAGACATTAAAACCAAGTGATTATCGTGATTGTCTGGTTTTAAAAAATAATCAAAGATTAGCTGATTTGCCATTAGGAAGCATTATCGCAACAGGAAGTAAACGAAGAAAATATCAGCTTTTAAAAATGCGTCCTGATTTACAAATTGTAGGTATTCGTGGAAATGTGAATACACGTATTGAAAAAATGCAAAATCAAAATATTGATGGGCTCGTTTTGGCAAGTGCTGGACTCAAGCGTTTAGGATTAACCCATATGATCAGTGAATATTTAAGTGAAGATGAGATGATTCCGGCTTGTGGACAAGGTATTTTGGCTTTGCAGGTGTGTCAGGATAGTCCATTGTTAGAGATGTTTGATCATATTGGTGATGATGAAGCACAATTACGTTTAGAATTAGAATGTCTGTATTTAGCTACTGTCAATGGAGGATGTCATATTCCAGTTGGAAGTTATGCAAAAATTGAAGATCAGTCAGTTCATTTTTATGCCCTATTAGGTGATGAAGAAGGTCAGCATCTTGTAAAAACTGATGCAGTTTTTGCACTTGATGAAGCCAAACAAAAAGTGATTGAGATAGCGAATCAGTTAAAGGAGCAAGTGTATGAACGGTAAAGTTTATCTTGTTGGTGGGGGACCTGGAGCGATTGAACTTTATACATTAAAAGCCATTGACTGTATTCAAAAGGCAGATTGTTTGCTTTATGATCGTTTAATTGATCCGCAAATTTTAGAATATACAAAACCAGAATGTGAGTGTATATATGTTGGTAAAAAATCAAGTCAACATACTTTACCTCAAGATAAGATCAATCAATTATTGGTTGAAAAAGCTCACCAATATCAGTATGTTGTACGTTTAAAGGGTGGCGATGTTTATGTCTTTGGTAGAGGTGGTGAGGAAGC
This sequence comes from Candidatus Stoquefichus sp. SB1, assembly GCF_001244545.1. Lineage (NCBI taxonomy): Bacteria > Bacillati > Bacillota > Erysipelotrichia > Erysipelotrichales > Erysipelotrichaceae > Candidatus Stoquefichus > Candidatus Stoquefichus sp. SB1. The sequence continues at coordinate 347,699 of NZ_LN852696.1, forward strand.
ACTGGCACTTTATGAAAATCATATTGAGTTTGAAGTTGTTCCAGGACTCTCTTCATCGATTGCTGGTTTAAGTTATGGGGGAGTGCCAATCACACACAGAGGATTATCTTCAGGATTTATGGTTGTGACTGCTCATCATCAAAATGAAAAAGAATGGGATTATCAACGCTTTTTAAATGATGATTTAACATATGTCTTTATGATGGGGTTATCAGAATTACCAACAATTGTAGAGAATCTTTTAAAAGTTGGTAAAAAATCAGAGACACCAATTGCATTGATAAGTCATGCAACATTGAAGAATCAAAAAACTCTTTATGGTGAGTTAGCCAATATATTAGATAAAGTGAAAAAACAGCCAATGGTATCACCTATGTTGATTGTGGTGGGGGCAGTTGTATCATTGCACAATCAGTTAAATTTTTATGAAAGAAAGCCATTCTTTCGTAAAAAAGTTTTGGTGACAACAGTTACAAATCAAAGAATTTCTTTAACGAAGTATTTTGATGAACAGGGGGCTTTTGTGAAACAACTTCAGTTAGGGGAAATCAGTTATCAATTGCCTCATAGACCAGTCAATTTTAAACAAAGTGTGATTGTGTTTACGAGTCAAAATGGGATAAAAGGATTTTTTAATTGGTTAAAAGAGACAAAATGTGATTATCGGCAGTTATCTGATACACGTTTTGCTTGTATTGGAGAAAAGACTGCAAAATTGTTATATCAATATGGTTTTATGAGTGATTTGATTGCGCATGAGGCTAATAGTGAGGCTTTCAATGAAGATTTAAAAACATTTCTTAAAGCAGATGAAAGAATGATTGTTGTGAGTCATAAAGAAGAGTCATCAATTGAAAGAAAAACAGATCGTGATTTGTTCTTATCGGTTTATGATAATCAAGAAAGACAAGTGGATGAGAATGATTCTTATGATTTGGTTTGTTTTACATGTGCTTCATCAGTTGAAAGATTATCAAAACAGAATTGTCTCATCAAGAAAGCTTTATCAATTGGACCTATGACTTCAAAAGCCATTAGAAAATATTATCCCAATGTTAAAATTATTGAAGCTGATGAAAATAGTTATCAGGGAATGATTAAGAAAATCGAGGTGTATAAAGATGTTTTATAGAGGGCGAAGATTAAGAGAAAATCAGGTCACACGTTCATTAATGTGTGAAACACATTTACATGTTGAACAGTTGATTTATCCAATATTTGTTGTAGAAGGAACAAATATAAAACAGGAAATTTCATCATTACCAGGTGTTTATCATTATTCTATAGATTGTTTAAAAGATGTCATTGCTCAAATGAATGAAGTTGGCTTGAAGGCTTGTATTTTATTTGGAATACCTGAACATAAAGATAGTGTTGCAAGTGAAGCATACGCAGAATCCGGAATTTTACAACAGGCTATTCGTGAAATCAAAAGAATTGATCCTGATATGTTTGTGATTGGTGATGTATGTATGTGTGAGTATACTGATCATGGTCACTGTGGGATAATAGATGAACATGGACATATCGATAATGATCAAACATTACCTTATCTACAAAAGATTACTCTTAGTTATGCAATGAGTGGTGTTGATATGGTTGCTCCTAGTGCGATGATGGATGGACAAATATTAGCTATGCGTCAAATTTTAGATGAAAATGGCTATTATCAATTGCCTATCATGGGATATAGTGCAAAATTTGCTTCAGCATATTATGGACCATTTAGAGAAGCTGCGCATAGTGCTCCGGCTTTTGGAGACCGAAGTGCTTATCAGATGGATGTTGCGAATGGACAAGAGGCATTAAGAGAAATTGCAGCAGATATTGATGAAGGTGCAGATATTATTATGGTGAAGCCAGCTTTGGCATTTTTAGATGTCATTAAAGAAACAAAATTAAATTTTAATGTTCCGATTTGCGCTTATAATGTAAGTGGTGAATATGCTATGTTAAAAATGGCAGTTGAACAAGGATTAATGAAGGAATCAGTTATCGAGGAATCTTTATTAGCCATCAAAAGGGCTGGTGCAGATATGATTATTACTTATTTTGCATTAGATATTGCAAGAAAGATGAGGAATTTATAAAATGACGAATGAAGAGATTTATGAAATGGCTTGTCAATATATTCCTGGTGGTGTTAATTCACCAGTTCGGGCTTTTCAATCTGTTCATACTTCTCCTATATTTGTAAAAAGTGCACAGGGTGCACACTTGATTGATGAAGAAGGACATGAATATATTGATTATATATGTTCTTGGGGACCATTGATTTTAGGACATAATCATCCAGTTGTCACGGATGCTATTCAAAAAGCAAGTCAATATGGAACAAGTTTTGGATTGCCTTCAAAAGTTGAAGTTGATATGGCTCGATTGATTGTGGAGAGTTATGAAGGTATTGATATGGTAAGAATGGTTAATTCTGGAACAGAGGCAACTATGAGTGCATTGCGTGCTGCAAGGGGATATACACATAAAAATAAGATTATTAAATTTGAAGGAAATTATCATGGGCATAGTGATGGTTTATTGGTGAAAGCAGGATCAGGGGCCATGACATTCCAAACTCCAACCAGTTTAGGAATACCTGAATCAGTCATTTCTCAAACAATTGTTTGTCAATATAATGATTTACAATCAGTGGAAGAGGCTATTTGTCATTATCCCCAAGATATAGCTGCGATTATCTTGGAACCAGTTGCGGCAAATATGGGGATAGTTCAGGGGCAATCGCATTTTTTAAAGGGGTTAAGAAGATTATGTGATGAACATCATATCGTTTTGATTTTTGATGAAGTGATTACTGGCTTTAGAGTTTCTTACAATAGTTGTCCTCAATATTTAGGGATTGTTCCTGATATGGTTTGTTTTGGAAAAATTATTGGTGGGGGATTGCCAGTTGGTGCTTATGGCGGAAAAAAAGAAATCATGCAGTTGATTTCTCCATTGGGACCTATTTATCAGGCTGGAACGCTTTCTGGTAATCCATTAGCAATGAGTGTTGGAATAGCTCAATTGACTTATCTGAAAGAACATCCAGAAGTTTATACGCATATCAATCATTCAGCACAATATTTAGCAAAAGGTATTCAAGACATTTTAGCCAATCTTCATTTGCCTTTTCAAGTTCATTGCGTTGAAAGTTTATTGACACTTTTCTTCACTGATCAGGAAGTTCATAATTATAAAGATTCACAAACTTGTCAAACGGAATTATATGCAATCTTTTTTCAAGAGATGTTACATCAGGGTATTTTGATTGCTCCTAGTCAATTTGAAGCATGGTTTATTAGTGATAGTCATACCCAAGATGATCTTGATAAAACTTTAAAAGCGATTTGTCAGGCTTTGGTGAAAGTTTATGATGCCATGGCTGATTGATTTTCAAGATGAAAAGGTTATTATCATTGGTGGAGGTAAAGTTGCATTTCGTAAGGCTGAGCAGTTTTTAAAACATCAAGCTCAAGTTATCGTCATCGCCAGAGACTTTATTGATGATTTTCAATTATTAGATTGCCAGCAAATTCAAGATCAGTATTCTTGTCATTATTTAAATGAGGCATTCTTTGTTTATAGTGCAACTGATGATAAAGAAATTAATCAGCAAATTGTCAATGATGCCAAAAGGATGCATATTATGTGTGCAAGTGCTACAGCAAGCAATGCTCAATTCATGAGTATGTCAGAAATTCAAACTGAAAACATGACATTAGGCATTTCTACAAATGGCACATACCCAGCATTTTCTAAAAAGTTAAAAACAGATTTATTAAAATATGATGAATATATTGGAGTGCTTGCAAAGATACGGAGTGAAGTCTTGCAAAAAGAGATAGTAAGTTCAAAATATCGTCAACGCTTTTTCAATCAGCTCATGTTATTTGAAAAAGAGGAACTTGAATTGATTTGGGATTTTATAAAACATGCAAGGGGTCTGGTTTTGATTTTTCATCGTTCATTAGATGAAACAGCATATGCATTTGCAAAATCATGTCAGGGATATCCAATCGCTTTTTCAGATCATCAATTTCAATTAAAAATAGAAACATTACAAATGTTAGAAATAGAATTGATCATTCAGCCAATGGTCATTGCATATGGAAAGATTTACGATCGTATTCAGGCAAGTTTATCTATTCAATGTCAAGAACCTTTATTTGTAGATAAATATGTGTTAAAAGATATTTATTCTCCATTGAAAAAACGTCTGTTTTTAATTCATCCTAGACAAACAAGAGAGTTATATGACTTATTGTCATCTTATGGTGATGTTTATACTTTTAATGATACTGAATATTTTGATTATGATTATGATATAATTATCCCTTTTCTTTTACAAAAAGGGTATCATTATCAAAAAGATATTTTAAGAATTCGAGATATGATGAATGGAAAATATCATGAGTTTCGATCTGTTTTATTAGAAGATGATCAAGTAAAGGATAAATTAATTCAAAAAATAAAAAGTCTTTAAATTTTTATCAAATTCATTGATAGAATAACTAAAAAAATGTACTTATGATTGTACATTTTTTTAGTTATTGTCTTTATGAATAAGAGATACATGTGTGAGATGAGAATAATAATCAAACCACATTTTTGTTGATGAAAAGAATGAAAGAATAAATTGACATAATGTTAAGAAAAAGATAATTAATAATATAATAATACCACTATAACAAAGAATCGGATTGATCTGTTTTGTTAAAAGAAGAAGCTGATAGAAATAATATGGTGTAGGTAATATGAAGAGATAAAGCGGAATATAGTGGATGAGATATTGATATTTTTTGGTTCCTGCTGGATCTTCTAAAGCTATACGGGTAAGTAATTTACCAATTGTTTGACCATGCTTACAAAATGGCAGCAGAATATAAAAGATGCAAATAATGATAAAATAACTGATATGATAAGGAATATTGATGAAATGAAGCATCAACATAATAATCACTATAAATAATGCATCAATAATAAAAGCAAAAAATTTTCTTGGTTTAGAAACTTTCTGTCCCTTTTCATAAGCAATTGCATCTAACTTTTCTCGAGAGGGTAAGAATTTTGCAAATAATGGACAGATTGCATAACCTAATGTTCCTCCCAGTGTATTTGTAATTAAATCATCGACTTCAAATAAACGATAGGGTCTTGGATAAATACCAAATAATGCACTTAATTGAATGAGTTCGAATGATAAAGAAAGTAAAAAGCTAAAAAGAATTGTTTTCTTGAGACTACATTGAAAATAATATCTTAAATAAACTCCAAATGGGAAAGTGAGTAAGATATTAAAGAGAGTCACCATCATGGCAGGTTGTTTTAATGTAGGAATATAAGTAGAGGGCTGATTCCAGATAAATGGAGTTGTTTGAATAATTTCTCCTACAGAATGAAAAGGTCTAAGTTCCATAATTGGTGAAGTCATTTTGGCAACTGATTCAATAGATGGTAAAGGCAACATTGTCATAAAGTAGGCATTGATCATATAATAAATAAATGAAAAGATAATCAAACTTCTTAAGATTGGGATGGAACCATATTTATGGTACTGATAAATTGCATATGGTAGAGTTAAACAAAAAGCGATGAATGGAAAAACAATCATCGCTACTTGAATAGGAATTAAATAAACTGACATTATAATAATCCCATCTCTATCATTTTTAAACCAATATCTACTGAATTATAAGCAGCACCTTTCATTAATTGATCAGAGACAACCCACAAACTTAAAGCATGATCATTATCTAAATCTTTTCTTACACGCCCAACATGAACAAGTTCATCACCAATAAATAATGTAGCCATAGGATAAATTTGATTTTCAATATCATCATATAATTCAACCCCATGAGAATTTGATAAAAGTTCAAAAACTTTATCTATATCAATTGGTTTTTTTGTTTCAATATAAACAGATTCACTATGTCCTCTTAAAACCGGAACACGGACACAAGTTGCATTCACCTTTATATCTTTATTAAAGATTTTTTTTGTTTCATTAACCATTTTCATTTCTTCTTTAGTGAAATGATTATCTAAATCAAATTTATCAACTTGAGGAATACAGTTAAAAGCAATTGGGAAATGTTTCTTATCTCCTGCACAAGGAAGTGTTTTAGCCACGGGTTCTTTTCCATCTAATACTTCTTGAGATTGTCTATAAAGTTCTTCCATACCAGCAACTCCTGCACCAGAAACAGCTTGATATGTAGAAACAATAATTCTTTCAATATCAAAATATTCATTTAAACGATTTAAGGCACTCACCATTTGAATCGTTGTACAATTTGGATTGGCAATAATACCTTTATGATTTTTCAACGCTTCAGCGTTGACTTCAGGTACCACCAAAGGAACATCTGGATCCATTCTAAAATGTGATGTATTATCAATATTAATACATCCTGCTTTCACTGCATAAGGCATATATTTTTCAGAAATGCTTCCACCAGCACTCCAAAATGCAACATCAATACCTTCAAAAGAATTTTCAGTTAATTCTTCAATAACAAACTCCTGTCCTTCATATTCAATAACTTTTCCTGCACTTCTAGCAGAAGCTAATAATTTTAAATTTTCAAAAGGAAATTTGAATTGAAAGATACATCTTAACATTTCTCTTCCAACCGCCCCTGTAGCACCAACAATCGCAACTTTATATGTTTTCATTTTTATATGTCCTCCCTAACCTAAGAATGCCTCGTGTAATAACACTTGCGCTTTTTTGACATCATCTCTATCTATATAACATGAAATATTAATTTCACTACAAGATGTCATTTCAACATTAATATCATTACTCATTAATGTATTGTAAACTTTTTGGAACATGCCTTTATTGTTTTTAATACCAACACCTATAACAGCAACTTTTCCAATATTGCCTCTAACAATTGTTTTTTGTGGTTTTAATATTTCTTTTAAGTCATTAATAACTTCCACAACACCTGGAACATCTTTATCATTGATGATTAAAGAAATATCCATTTTACCTCCACCTACTAAAGCTTGATTAAAAACATTGACATTGACATTTGCTTCAGCAATTTTTTCAAAAAGTTGTCCAGCTCCATTGACTTTGGCATCAACACCAACTAGGGTAATACGAGCTTCGTTTTGTGAACCGGTAATTCCTGATATAATTAATTGATTTAAATGGTCTTTCATGATTTTCTCATCTCCTAACACATATGTTCCTTTACTCTCATCAAATGAACTTCTTGCATGAATAACGATATCATGTTTGGCAGCTAACTGCACACAACGATGATTAAGCACCTTGGCTCCATTTTTAGATAATTCTAACATTTCAGCATAACTGATATAGTCCAATTTGATTGCATCTGGAACAATTCTTGGATCAGCAGTATAAATGCCGTTTACATCACTATAAATTTCAACTTCACTGGCATCAATCGCAACCCCTATTGCAACAGCAGAAAGATCACTGCCACCACGTCCTAAAGTTGTCACTTTTCCATTTTGTGAATAACCTTGAAAACCAGGACAGATAATGATATCTGCAGATTCTAGTTTTTCTTGAATATGATGACCTTCAACAGTTGTAATAGTTGCATTCATATGATGTGAATCTGTTTGAATACCTAATTCAGCATTTGTGACTGTTTCAACAGTGTAACCCATTTGAGCTAATTCACTTTTCACAACCAAAGTTGAAATCGTTTCACCAATACTTGTTAAACGATCAATTTCTTCATCTGTTAATTTATCAGTATTCACAATGGATAAAAGCGTATCTGTAGCATATGGATCGTCATAACGCCCCATAGCACTCACTACAGCAACAACCTTATTTCCATTATTTAATTCACGAATAATGTTTCTATACATATGTTCACGTGTTTCTTTGCTACGTGTTGAGGTACCACCAAATTTTTGGACAATAATTTTCATCTTAACCCCTCACTTTAAATAAGTTATATGTTTCACCCTGTAATTGATTTTCTAAATCAGCAAGTTCAATCTTGTTTGTAATATAGATATGGTCTTTATCTTGAGAGAAATAAGTTTCATAGTCAATATCTAAAGGATGATCACATCTTACATAATATTTAGATTCAGTTATTGGATAAACATTTTCAATATATTGGTATTCATGTTTCCACATATCTTGTTTATGTGTTTTCATAATATCACTAACAACGGCACTAGCAGTTACATAACGACCTGCTCCTTTACCATAGAAAATAACATTTTCTAAATAGTTACATGTTATCTCTACTACATTATATGCCTGATTCACATTTGCAACAATGTCTTTTATACCAATTAAAGTAGGAGAAACATCAATTCCATAACCATCTTGTAATTTTTTTGCCTGAGCAATTAATTTAATACGATAACCAAGTTTTTTGGCATAATCCATATCCTTTTTTGTTACATTTCTAATACCAGTTGCCTGAATTTTATTGAAATCAAAGAATATTTCAAAAGCATTCATCGCAAGTATCTGAATTTTATGTGCTGCATCTATTCCATCTAAGTCTAAACTGGCATCAGCTTCAACAAAACCTAAACCATCAGCAATCGTTAATGCTTCATCAAAATCAAGATTATCTGTTTCCATTAATGTTAAGATAAAATTTGTTGTTCCATTTAAGATCCCTTCAATTTTTTCAATTTCATTGGCAATTAAATCTTCTTTAGCTGGTACAACTACAGGAATTCCTCCACCAACAGATGCTTCATAATAAATCTTTGCATTATGCTGTGAAGCAGTTTCAAAGATTTCCTGACCATCATGAGCAATCAATGCTTTATTGGCAGTAACAACATGTTTCCCTTTCTTTAAAGCCTCTAAAATAATTGTTTTAGCAATTGTTGTTCCACCAATTAATTCAACAATCACATCAACTTCATCATCATTAATGACTTCATGAAAATCTTGAGTATAAATAATTCCATCTGGTAAAGTGACTTCATCTAAAGAACATCCATATTTAATTGTGACTTCTTCACCAATTTGTTTCTCTAATCTTGCTTTTTGCTCAGTTAAGATTTCAACAACTCCAAATCCAACTGTTCCAAGACCAATAACACCTATTTTCATACGACTCCCCCTCTAATAAAAAAAGCCTCATTATTTTAATGAGGCTTTCTTGATTTTCAAAATATACAAATAAAGACAGTCTCTTATTAACAATTCAAAAAACACATTATGGTTTTGGAAATGTTAATAGTTATCATCATTAAGACGTCCTCCTTCGTTATTGCATTGATAATAGCATTTTTGTATACATTTGTCAATTTTTTAATAAATAATTTTTGATATAATCAAAAACAAAGGATAAACTTTTGGAAAATAACAAAAATATATTTATTTTTATAAAAATATTTCGATATACAAATAATAATCTATCCTTATTATATCTAAAAGTCTATTGACTCTCAATGTCTTTTATACAATCAGCAAGTGTTTCAACAATTGTTTTGGCATGTTTTTGGACTTGAGAAGGGGCATATGTAAATGAATAACCATTTTCAATGACATCTAACATTGGTAAATCATTCCATGAATCTCCAATTCCATAAATATCTTTGATATCCAATTGAAAATAATCTTGAATAATCTTTATGCCATTTCCTTTAGAACATCCTTTCGCAACTAAATCTATATGTTGATTATTTTGATAAGCTTCAATAACATCTCCATATTTTTGATGAATCAATTCTGTAGCAACTTTAGCTTTGTCTAATTCATCATATGCATAATGAAATGAAAATGCACTGACTGTTTTGGTGTTGAGTTCATCTATGGAATCAAGATAAACACCATGAAAATCATGCTTTTTTGTTTTATAAACTTTATACATGACATCCTGATAGACAATTGTCATATCTTTTTTGTTGAGAAATTGATAAATTTCCTTTACGAGTGATAAAGGAATTTGTTTTTCAAAAATCACTTCTCTATCCTTATTTAATATAAGACCACCACTTAAGAGAATATAAAAATCATGTTCGAGTGCATATGGTTGGCTAGGAGCAATAATGCCATGTAAACACCTTCCTGTACAAACACCAAAGTAATTTCCTTGCTGTTGAAATTCTTTGATTGCTGTCACATCTTTATCTTTCATATGATCATCAAACCATAATGTATTATCAAAATCACTTGCTAATAATTTCATACTTTTCACCTCTATCGTTTATTATAAACAAATTCATATCAAAAGAACAATCATTTCTTATTTAGAAAATGAAAAGATATGTTATAATATCTCAAATATAGAAGGAGGGGAAACGATGAAAGCAACGATTGAAACAAAACGTTTGGTACTGAGAAATTTTCAATTATCAGATGCTAAGAGTATGTTTGATTCTTATTGCCATAGTGAAAGGATTACACGTTATTTAACTTGGTATCCTCATGGAAATGTAGAAGCAACAAAAGAATTTATTACGACTATCCAATTGCCTCACATTGAAATGGATAATGCTCTTGATTTAGCAATCACTTTAAAAGGTGAAGATCAAGTGATTGGGAGTATTGGTACAGTCAATGATTTTTTGCAAGACGATTATGCTGAGATTGGATATGTGATTGGGGAAAAATATTGGAATCAAGGATATATGAGTGAGGCGTTTGAAGCAGTGATTGCATTTTTATTTACACACACACCTGTCACAAGAATAAAAGCTATTCATCATCTAGAAAATCAGGCATCAGGAAGAGTTATGCAAAAGTGTGGAATGAAATATACAGGTGAGGTTTTTGTAAAACAGAAAATCGATAAAGAAGATCTGGTCAAATGTGCATGTTATACTCTTGAAAAAGCAGATTGGTTAAAACAAAATGCATAAGTTAGATTATATTAATGATATAGATATGTTAGAGCCGATGAGATTAAATCAAGCTCAAATTCTTTATCAGGATGAGGATGGGATTATTTTCCATGAGTTAAGAAGTGGTGTATGTATGATTTCTATGACCAATGTTTTGAAATTTAAGACACTTTATAAGCAATTGAGGTTGGAGCAGTATCAACTATTTGATGTGAAACAAAAGGAAATTGTTGATATTTTGATAAATGATTATCATCGGACATTTCTCTTTGCATGTTATCAAGCTGTTTATCAACAACAAGTTCATATACCTATCACATATCCACCTTATGTATCTATTGATTTATTAACGCCTGAACATTCGCAGATTATAAAGGAAACTTATGAGCATAGCGATGAATCAGCATATATTGATGAACTTATAGAAAAGAAGCATTTATGGGGACTCTTTGAAAAGAATGAGTTAGCAGGTTTTATTGGTATTCATAGTGAAGGAAGTATGGGGCTGTTAGAAGTGCTTCCAGCCTATCAAAGAAAAGGCTATGCAACAATGTTAGAAAGTTATCTTATCAATTATTTTTTAGATCAGGGATGGGTTGCTTATTGTCAAGTTATTGAAAATAATCAAGCTTCTTTACAACTACAAAAGAAGCTTGGATTGACAATATCTCAAAATGTTTCTTTTTGGATGTTTTAAAAAAATCAACTTTTGGAATACTTGAAATATCATCCTATCTATGCTAAGATATGGATGAAAGATATAAGTATCGAGAACATTGTTCTCAAACGAAAAGTCAAGGAAGGCGATCCTTGACTTTTCTGTGCTTATTATCAGTCATGTAAACTATCAAGCCACTTGCAAATATAATATGTTATGATACCTGCTACGATAGATACACTCAAAGATATAAATATCTCAATGAACATTGTTCTCACCTCCCTTAACAGGAAAATGACAACAATGTCATTATATCATGCAAAAGACTGTATAAAGTCTCAAATTTGTCTCAAAATTAGTTACCTACACCAAAATCAGTTGGATCATATAGAAAATCATAACCTGTATCTTCAATAAGATAATGATATTTATGCATAAACCAGTTAATCAATGCATCATCTCTTTTGACAGATGTAGAATTGTTACGATAAATACTAATTGTTCCATGTTCAAAAAAGTGTGTCAGTATATCCATATCTTTTATAATCATTTCTTTGGTTTGTCCTTGAATACCGACCATTAAACATGGTGAATCAAAGTATTGCTTTAATTCCTGAATTGATTGAAATGTTGCATTTTTATTTAAATAACCATTTCTAAATTCATCATCAAAAGTTTCAACCCCAATTTTAACAATTGTTTTGATTCCAAAAAAATCTCTTATTTCCTGAATGCGTTTATGATAAATCCAATGACTTTCAATGAATAAAGTATGAATATGTTTCTTATCAATAATTTCTTTGATTTTTAATAATGTATCTTTAGGTAATTCAAAAATACTTGCTGAATCAATAACTTCTAAAACACCATATTCACCTGTTATTAAATCCAGGACTTGATTGTTGATATCAATCATTTCTTTTGTACAGGTTGAGTTATCTTCAATATAATCACAAAATGTACATTTTGACCAAAGACATGGTCTTGCTTTTAAGAGAACGATTTCTCTTTTTGTTTTGTTTGTAATGTGGCTGTATCTTTCCATGCTATCCCCCATTTCTCCATTAAGTTTCCTCTTTCAATAATCAAACGTGTCAAATACACAGCAAGCAGTTTATCTGTATAGTCAGTTAATATTTGAACAACAAATATACTCACAACAAGATTTAATCCAAGGTTATGAAATAAAAAGACAAAGGCACTGCTACTGCCAGCAGTCAATCCGCCAAAAAGATAAGCTGTTATCATGGCACTTGCGATTGAGGTTGGAATACCAACGAGTAGACTTCCAATTGGTGTCTTTTTCCCTTGTAACCAAGCGGTGTGATAAAGGATGCCTGCAAAAAATCCCGTCAGCAATTGGACAGGAGCATAATAAAAGGAATAGATGTCGAAAGTGAAACCACTTGTCAAACTTCCTAAAACACCTGTTAACATGGCATATTTTGGACCAAGTAATCCAGCAACCAAAATCGTGCCAATAGAATCCATATAAAATGGAATAGAGAATGTCATGGCTATCAATGCGCCAATCACATTCAAAGTGATTCCAATGGTCATAACCATTTGAATCTTTGTTTTCTTTTTCATATTCAGTTTTCCTTTCTTCTAAAGTACAGTTAGAAGCCAGACAAAAAAAGATGGACGAGCCATCTTTTTTATGTCCTTAGTTTTTTATACTGGGTTTGGCTCTCGAACCAGTGTATCAATAGAATAACATACATTTTTACGAATCGCAATTCTTTTTCTGTTAACTATAACTATGAGATATGAGAATTGCATTGCACTAGGTTAGTGCAAATTAATGTTTTGAGAGTATACAAACAAGATGTTATGATATATGTAGTTAAATTATAAAAAATATGTCGAAAGGAGGAAGAAGAGTGTTATTACCGCGTGAAAAAAAGATTCTTGAATTTCTTTATACTGGGCAAAAAGAATATACAGCAGTCCAGCTTGCTAATCTCTTACAAGTCAGTTCACGAACAATTAAAGCAGATATCAAAAGAATTAAAGATGAATTAGAACCAACTGGTTGTATTCTTAATACAAAGACAGGGAAGGGTATTTGGCTAGAATATACACCTGATGGAAAGAAATATTTAGATAATCTTTTGTTAAAAGATGAAAATGCATCTTCTTTCTTGCCTGAGACTAGAAAATATTATATTGCTTTAGAATTATTACGAGCAAATGATTATATATCTATGGAAAGTATTTCTGAAAAATTATTTGTGAGTAAAGGAACGATAATGAATGATGTCAATAAACTCTTAACATTTTTTGAAAATTTTGACCTGAAATTAGAAAAATCAGTCAAGTATGGAATGATTTTAAAAGGTACAGAATTGAAATGTCGGATTGCGGAAGCATATGTTTTAAGAAAAATCGTTGTTTATAGAGGTGATCAGGTATTAGAAAAACTTCAACCTTTTTTTGAACATGTATCTTTAAAAACAATAGGACTTTTACTACAAAATACTGAACAGAAATATGATTTGGTTATTGCTGATAATTCATATATTCATTTTATTCTGCAAGTCGCAATTATGATTGAACATCTTTATCAAGGGAAAAAATGTGATGGGATTCAAGAAATGAATTATACTCAGGGGTTAGAGTGGCAAATGAGTCAATATATTATAGAAGGGTTAAAAAATATATTTCAAATTGATATTCCACATGGTGATGAACTTTATGTTTATATGAATGTTGTCGGTTTAAAGTATCAAAACAAACGCATCTATCAAGATAGAAATGTTGAAAGTATTCGAGCCATTTCACCTCAAACATATGATGGAATTGTAGAAATTATACGTGAGGTTGATGCTTTATATGGAGAGGATTTAAGCACTGATGAAGAATTTATGATATCACTCTTTATACATTTAAATGCTTTATTCATTCGTTTAATGAATTCGATATATATTGAAAATCCATTAAAAAAGACAATTAAAAGTGATTTGCCATATGAGTATGAAATCGCAACATATATATCAAGACTATTAACACGTGAGCATTACTGTTTGTTAAAGGAAGATGATATTTGTGATTTGGCTTTATATGTAGGGGCTTCTTTAAAACGAAAAAAAGCTTACACAATTAGAAAGAATCCAACAGTTGTGATTGTGTGTGGAAGTGGAATGTCTACATCTCAGTTTATTGAAGCAAAGATTCATTTGTCTTTTCCACATGTCATTATCAAAGATATTGTTCCTCTTTTTAAAGCTCAGGAATTGCACAAGGATGATCAGGATTTTGTTATTTCTACTGTCCCTTTGTCATTAGAAGGAATGGATGTTTTGGTTGTTTCACCAATGCTGAATAAAGATGATATGCATCATTTATCAGATATGTTCCAATCAACCATGAATCAAAAAACTTTAGAAATAAGTCAATATGGAAAACTGACTTCTAAAATTAAAGAAAATATTTGTTTTTTTCAATGTGATTGTCGCAGTAAAGAAGAAGTCATGACATTGATGGGAACCAGACTGATGAATCAAAAATATGTTGATGAAGGTTTTATTGAATCTGTTTTAAAAAGAGAAAATCTTGCCCCTACATCTATTGGGGATGGATTTGCGATTCCTCATTCGTTTAGAGGACATATATTGAAACCAGGTATTGGTTTTATGACTTTGAAGAAACCGATTCTTTGGGGTGAAGAAAAGGTTCAAATCATTTTAATGATTGCTTTAGATCCAGATGATAAAGATTCATTTAGAGTTATTTTTGGTCAATTAGCAGAACTTACAAAGGATACAGAAAAGATTCAAAAAATATTAGATGCAAAAAATTATAAGGAATTTAGTCAAGTTTTAAAATAGAGGGGAATTTATGAGTCAAAAAAGATGGGGTTATTTAATTTGTGCAGTTATTATATTATTGTTTATGGGAATTGGGTATGCATTTTCTTTATTTGTTGTGCCAATTGAAAATGATTTAGGATTAACACGTTCTCAAACATCTTTGGCATTTACTCTATGTTTTATTTGTTTTTCAATAGGCAGTTTTACAGGTGGCTTTTTAGTCAGGAAAATAGCACCACAACTGATTATGAGAATCATTGCATTTGTCATTGGAACTGGATTTCTCACAACAACTTTTGCAAGTCAGGCATGGCATCTGTATATCAGTTATAGCATCTTTTGTGGAATTTCTATAGGAATGATTTATAATGTGTGTGTGAGCGTAATACCATTGTATTTTCAAGATAAATTAGGATTAACAACAGGAGTTTTGTTGATGGGCTATGCAATGAGTACAACTGCATTTGGTCAACTTTGTGAATATGGAGTGAAAATGATTTCATGGAAAGGGGTCTTTGCGGTTTTAGGAATATCCTCATTTCTTATCTTGCTGTTAGGGAGTTTTATTTTGCATTATCCAACACCTGATGAAAAAATGCAATTACCACAAGTAGAATTAACGATTGAGAAAATAAGTTATCAGCCACAACAAGTTTTGAAAACGAAGACATTTTATATTTTTGTGCTCTTTTATATATTAATAGGTGGAATTGGTATGTCTTTAATTAATCATATGGCTCCAACATTTCAGGAAGATTTGCAAGTCACAGCAACCACAACAGCGACATTGGTTAGCCTTGTATCCTTATTCAATGGGTTAGGAAGAGTCTTTTGGGGATTGATTTTTGATAAGAAAGGAACTTCTTTTATCTTAAAGGTGTTAGGTATTTTGGTGTCATTATCTTTATTATTAATGGTTTCTGCTCTTTGGATTCATCATGTTGTTCTGTTTGCAGCTGGGGCGGCTTGTGTATTGTTTTGTTATGGTGGAAGTTCAAGTTTAGCACCAATTGTCATGAGATATTTGTATGGAAATGAGTATTTTTCTATTAACTTTTCTATTACAAATATTGGGACATTGATTTTATCAACTTTTCCCACATTTATTGGAACAATTCAAATCATGACACATCATTATTTTATAGCGTATATTTTATTGATGTTATGTGGTGTCGTTACAATTTTATTGTCTTTTCTTTATCATCCTATCGCATCAAAAGAACTTTCAAGGTATTGAAATGATGACTTCTTAAGAAGTCTTTTTTGTTTGTGAGTATCTCAATCAATATGTAAAGAGATTTTTTGTGTCAAAGCTTCACTAAAAAAAGTGATCATCTTTTGACAAGATGAGTCACCTTTGTTTGAAAGTTATATTTACCCTTTAGCTGCCTGATAGATTTTTATAATATCTTCTTTTTCTAATTTCATAAATCCACCAATAACACCATTTCCTGTATCAGCAGCTTTTTGTGCCATTTCAATGACTTGTTCATCTGTTGGATTAATTCCTAATTCTTTAAGTGAAGTAGGCATCCCAATTTGATGACACCATTGATCCCAAGCTTCAATACCTTTTAGAGCAGTCTCTTCTAAGTTATGAAAATTAGGTTCAACTGCAAAGACCTTAACTGCAAACTGAGCAAATCTTGGAATGTTTGTCTTATAAACATAATGAGCCCAACTTGACCAAACTGCTGTTAAGCTGGCACCATGAGTTGCATCAAACATGGCACTTAATTCATGCCCAATTTTATGTGTTGCAAAATCACCAATACGTCCTGTTCCCGTTAACCCATTATGAGACAAACTTCCAGCCCACATGAGATTGGCACGAACTTCATAATTGGTTGGATCTTGAATAACTTTTAATGCTTCATCTCTTACAGTGACAAGCAACCCTTCTGATATACGATCAATCAATTGAACATCTTCTACATTTGTAAAATAACGTTCCATAGTATGCATCATAATATCTGCGGCACCACTGCATGTTTGATAAATTGGTAATGTATAAGTTAATTCAGGATTCATAATAGCAAATAAAGGTCTTGCACAATCATGATTGTAAGATCTTTTTAAAATACCTTGATCTTCTGTTTCAATATCGATAACAGTAGAATTACTTGTTTCAGAACCAGTTGCTGCAATGGTTGATATACATCCAATTGGTGCAATCTTAGTTGTTGTGACTTTTCCTAAAAACAAGTCTTCTAAATCAAAATCATTGGCTAAACCATAGGCAATCGTTTTAGCAGAATCAATAGCTGAACCACCACCAATAGCCAAAATAAAATCAACCCCTTCTTTTTTACAAAGCTCAACACCTTCTTGTGCTCTTTTAAGTCTTGGGTTAGGAACAACACCATCAAAATCAATATAAGCAATACCTGCATCACTTAAACTTTTATGAACAGTATCTAAAACTCCATTTTCTTCTAAAAAAGTACCTCCATAATGGATTAAGACTTTGTGATATCCTCTGACTTTAATTTCTTTACCCACTTCACCATGGGTTCCTTTACCAAATATAATCTTGGTAGGTGTAGAAAATTCAAAATTTAACATTGTATCCCTCGCTTTCTTGAATAGTCTTTCACTATTTTCATCTTTATTATAATAGGAGAACTTCAACACGTAAATTGATTTTATATCACTAACTTAGTGAAAAAAGTTTATAAATATAAATAAACAATACATTTTTTCTACAAAAAAGCTGATGAAAATGCTTGTTTTAAGTCATCAAAATGATGTTTGCACTATATTGGTGCAATTTGTTGATTTGTATAAGTGAATAATGCTTGATAAGATATGAGTGTAAAGAAAAAACGACTCTATGAAAGGAGGAGCAATATGTTATTGAGGGATATGCTTGATGAACGACTGATTCAGTTTCATATGGATGTTAAAAATAAAGAAGATGCGATTTATAAAATATCTGAATTAATGTTTCAGGCTGGAAAAGTGACAAATCAAGAACAATATAGACAAGCAGTTTTTGAAAGAGAAAAAGAATTTGCAACAGGGATTGGAAATGGTATTGCGATTCCACATTGTCAAAGTGATTGTGTAAAAGAAGCAGCTTTTACTTTAATAAAACTTGATCAATCTATTGAATGGGGATCTCTTGATGATTTACCTGTCAATTATATTATTATGTTGGCTGCCCCAAATTCGTCTGATAATGTTCATTTAAAAATGTTATCGACACTTGCTATGAATTTAATGGATGAAGATTTTAGGTCCGGACTCATAAATGCTTCATCTGTTGAAGAAATAAAAAAAATATTTGCTACGAAGGGAGAATAGAATTATGTACATTGTTTGTGTAACAGCTTGTCCAGTTGGAATTGCTCATACTTATATGGCAGCTGCCAATCTTGAAAAAGCAGTCAAAGCTGCTGGGCATGAAGTGAAAGTCGAAACGCAAGGTGCGCAAGGCTTAGAAAATGAAATTACAAGTGAGGATCTTGCAAGATGTGATGCTGCCATTATTGCAAGTGATATCAGAATTAAAAATCATGAACGTTTTGATGATGTTCCGACTATGACAGTTGCTGTTCAAGAAGCTGTGAAAGATGCTGATGGAATTGTCAAAGAATTACTGGAGGCGTTAGAGTAGTATGGCTGAGATTAAGAGAAAGAATGCCCAAAAGAAAAGTCAGGGTGCGATTTTAAAAGACTCAATTATGACTGGTATTTCTTATATGATTCCAGTTATCGTTGGTGGTGGTGTTTTACAGGCGATTGCAAAAATGTTAGGTGGTTATGACATTGCAAGTCATATGGATCAAATTGATACTTTTGCAAAAGTTATTATGTTAATTGGAACAAGTTTATGGAATTTCACAGTTCCTGCAGTTGCAGCTTTTACAGCTTATGCTTTGGCTGATAAGCCAGGGATTGCGCCTGGACTTGCAATGGGAACATTAGCAAACTCTATTAACGCTGGATTTGTTGGTGGTCTTGTTGGTGGAGTTATGGTTGGATATGTTGTTTTATGGATGAAGAAAATTCCTATTCCAAAGAACTTGCAAGGTGTTATGCCTATCCTGGTGATTCCAACTGTGACAACTCTGGTTTGTGGATTGATGATGTATTATGTTGTAGGGAATCCAATTGCCTGGTGTATGACTGCTATGCAAAATTGGTTATTAAGTTTAAATACAGGTTCTAAGTTTGTATTTGGTGCTGCTGTTGGAGCGATGATGTGTGTTGATATGGGTGGTCCTGTAAGCAAAGCAGCTGCAATGGTAACAAATGGTTTAAATGCTGATGGGTTCTTTATTCCAACATCTGCTAAGATGTGTTCTGGTATGACAGCACCTCTTGGTATTGCGATTGCAACTTTTATTGGTGGAAAGAAAAAATTTGATGCTGTTGATCGTGAGAATGCAAAATCTGCTGTGATGTTATCTTGTGTTTATATTGAAGAAGCTGTTATTCCTTTCTTAATAAAGGATCCTGTGAGAGTTGTTGTTTCTTGTATGATTGGTGGCGGTATTACTGGAGGGCTTTGTATGGTGACTTCATTAGCTTCACCAGCCGTTCATGGTGGGATCTTTGTTATTCCAATGACATCTAATCCATTATTATTTATTGGATTATGGTTACTTGGAAGTTGTATTACAGGTGTTATCTATGCTTTATGGAAGAAACCATTGGCAGTAGAAGTGAAATAAAGGAGAGGGATGCATCATGCATCCCCACTCTTTCAATGGAGGAAAAAATTATGTATGTATCAATGAAAGAAATGTTATGGCATGCGCATACCCATCGTTATGCAGTTATGGCTATTAACTGTGTGAATATGGAGCAAGCCAAAGCCATTATTGAAAGTGCTGAGGAAGAACATTCTCCAGTCATTATTAATATTTCACCAAGACAGTTAAAAGCACATGGTTATGGATATATTATGGTTCCTATGATTCAGGCGCTTGCTAAACGGGCAAGTGTACCAATTGCTTTTAATTTGGATCATGGTGCTAATTTTGAAGATATTACACAAGCTTTACAGTGGGATTTTTCAAGTGTCATGATTGATGCATCTTCATATGAATTTGAAGAAAATATCAGAAGAACATCTATGATTGCATCACTTGCGCATGGCATGGGAAAATCTTGTGAAGCTGAATTAGGACATGTTGGTTTGGCTGCAAATGCGGATGGACAAAATGTTGATTATTTTACAAATGTTGCACAAGCACAGGAATTTGTAGAAAGAACGCATTGTGATTGTTTGGCAGTTGCGATTGGGACAGCACATGGCGCTTACCCAAAAGGAATGATTCCTCAACTTGATTTTGAAAGATTGAAGCAATTAAAAGAGGCTTTAAATATGCCACTTGTTTTACATGGTGGTTCTGGAGCAGGCGAAGAAAATATTCGTAAAGCTGTTGCTTGTGGAATTAATAAGATTAATGTGTGTACAGATTTAATGAAGCATGCTAAAGAAGCTTTAATCAAAACATTAGCAGATGAACCAGATATAGAATATATGGAATTAAATATGGCAGTTGAAGAAGCTATGAAAGATTTTATTAAAGATTATATGCGTATGATTGGTTCTAGTCAGCAATACATCTTTGAACAACATGATGGACCAGAACTAGATTAGGAGGATATAACCATGAATGATAATCAATCTTTATTGACTGTGTTTATTGGCTTCTTATGTATTTTTCTCATTGGTTTCATGATCAAGACAATTCGTCAATATTATATATTTAAGGCAAGTTTTTATACAGAAATCTATTCAGGATTTTTTGAATATATGGTGAAACATGGGAATCTGAGAAGAATGTCAAAGAGTTATTGGTTAGAAAATGAATTAGGTGAACATCGTCTTATGTTTCAAATCACAAAGAGTCAAACAGATGATATTATTCAACCTTATATCCTTATTTTATTAAGCAGTGGATTATATGTTATTCAAACCTATAATGAATCTGCTCATTATGTTTGTAATAAGCAAAAAATGAAGAAAATAACTGAAAATGAGAATCATGAGAAAATCGTCCAAAACCTTCCTTTTCCAATATCTCAGTTTGAAAGTTTTCAAAATCATTTTCAGGATTTAATAGGAGAAAAGGACATTCCTATGAAATATATGATGCTTTTTACTGACTTAAGTCAATTGGATTTATCAAGTCAAACGATTCCTTTTGTTCAAAAACATCAATTTATAAGCACACTCAAATTGCAACACACAACATCAAAATGCATTTTTGAACAAGGAGATATTGAAAGAATTTATCATTTATTTCAACAAAAAGTGTTATCATTATAATAATGATAAAATGTATTGACTAGTCTGACATATAATTTATAGTGATCACTATCTATATTTTAATTGAGATAGTGATTTTTTTATTGACAATTTTATGAAAAAACTTTGCCTTTTAAAGCCCTATCCTATATAATAACAGTGGCTTTAAGGGGGATATTATGATTAGTGATATTGATGTGTTGTGTAAATTAGGAAATATTAAATATAATTTAATGAAAAATGATCCTTTTCGATTTTTTATAAGAGCTTTTATGGCAGGAGCATATTTAGGAATTGCAGCAATTTTATCATATACTTTAGGGGCATTATTAAATGATCATAGTGTTGTAGGGAAAATTGCTGTAGCAGGAACATTTGGTATTGGTTTGGTTGCTATTGTGTATTTAGGTGCAGAACTTTTTACAGGTAATTGTTTTGTGACGATTATGCCAGTTTTAAAAGGTGAATTAAAGTTTAGAAGTATTATACCGATGTGGGTGACTTGCTATCTTGGCAATATGGTAGGAATTGCTTTGATTTGTTTTTTATTTATTAAAAGCGGATCTCAAGAAACTATCATGATTCCTTATTTAGAAGGGGTTATGCAGGCAAAGTTGAATTTTAATGTAGTGGAACTACTGATTCGAGGGGTGCTGTGTAACTTTATTGTATGTGTCGCAGCTTATTCTGGTGTGAAAATCAAAGATGAAACAGCAAAACTCATCGTTATTATGATATTAGTTATGACGTTTGTTTTACCAGGGTTTGAACACTGCATTGCAAATGGTGGTATTTTTGCAATGGGAATGACACAGCTAGGAAGTGCTATTGACTGGACATTGATGCCATTACATATGCTTATTTCATCATTAGGTAATATTTTAGGTGGTAGTGTATTGTTGGCAGTACCTATCTATATTATGTTTAGAACACCTCAGGAAAAAAAGAAATAATCATACATATGTACTCTTTGATGGGTACATTTTTTTTAAAGTTTTTTGTCACAAATGAGTATTTTGGTTGTCAAATGAATAAGGAGGAGTAAAAAATGGATAAAGAAGAATTATTTCATGAAATTGATAAGGCTATTGCAGGTAATGAAGAAGCCTTAGAAACATTAATTTTAAGTGTTCAAGATCTTGTTTTTAATTTATCATTAAGAATGTTAGGAACGTTTCACGATGCTCAGGATGCAACTCAAGAAATTTTATTAAAAGTCATTACACATCTTTCATCATTTCGTAAAGAAAGTGCTTTTTCAACATGGGTTTTTCGAATAGCAGTCAATCATCTTAAAAACTATAAGAAAAGTATGTTTGCATTACAGCCACTCAGTTTTGAATTTTATGCACAGGATATAGAACATCCCCAAGCTCATGATATTCCAGATTTGTCACAAGATATAGAAAAAGCATTACTAGCTGATGAGTTAAAAATGTCTTGTACAAATGTCTTATTGCAATGTTTAGATACAGAAAGTCGATGTATCTTTATTTTAGGAACAATGTTTAAGCTAGATAGTCGGATTGCTGGTGAAATTTTAGAAATGACACCTGCTGCTTATCGCCAAAAATTATCACGAACAAGAAAAAAAGTTTCTCAATTTTTAAAAGAATATTGTGGTGCTTATGGTCATGGCAATTGTTGTTGTGAAAGTCGCATTGATTATGCAATTCTTACTCAACGCTTAAATCCACAAAATCTTGAATACACAACAGCTCTTGCTAATAATCAAACATTATTAGATGTTAAAAATGCTATGGAAGAAGTTGATGATTTGGCAACAGACTTTCGTTTCCTTAAAATTTATCAATCGCCTGAAAAAACAAAAGATTTTATTCAAAAATTACTAAAATCAGATTCATTATCAACAATT
The DNA here is from genome assembly GCF_001244545.1 of Candidatus Stoquefichus sp. SB1. NCBI lineage: Bacteria > Bacillati > Bacillota > Erysipelotrichia > Erysipelotrichales > Erysipelotrichaceae > Candidatus Stoquefichus > Candidatus Stoquefichus sp. SB1. The sequence goes on from NZ_LN852696.1 coordinate 371,122, forward strand.
CAGAATTCAAAAATGGAGGAATAAACATGACAACAGACAACATATTACAATACTTAATTAATTTAAGAGAAAATAATGAAAGAGAGTGGTATCATAGCCACAAAAAAGAATATCAACAGGCTCAAAAAGATTTTGAAGAACTTTTGCAGGAATTTATTTTAAGGATTAGTGAATTTGATAATAGTGTCGCTGATAAAAATCCTCATGATTTAACTTTTAAAATTGTGAGAGATACACGTTTTAGTCATGATAAATCTCCTTATAACCCCTCATTTCGTGCACATATTGGACCACTTGGGAAGCAACCTATTCCAGTAGGGTATTATATTATGATTAAGCCTGGTTCTTCTTTTTTAGGGGCAGGATTGTTTGCTGATATGTTTAAAGAGGCAACGACTTTAGTAAGAGATTATATTGTTGAGCATTCAGATGAATGGCAAGAAGTCATAAAATCATTAAATAATGAGTTCATTGTTGCAGGCAGTGCTTTAAAAAATGTTCCTAAAGGATATGATAAAGAACATCCTTGTGCTCAATATCTTCAATATAAATCATGGTATATTGAATATCCAATAGATGATGCTTTACTTAAAGATCCACAAGCATTTTTAGATTTAGCAATCGAAAAATTTAAACAAATGAAAAGATTAAATGATTTTTTAAATCAAGCTTTGATTGATTTTCAAATGCCTGAAAGAAAATAAAAAAAAGACTTACATCAATGAAAAATATATGATACATTAATGCGGTAATAAAAAAGTGTAAAAATACATTGGTGGAATTGGAAACGGTACATGTGCGCTCTCATGGTTATGAACAACACACATGTTTTTTTGCGCCCAAAATGAGGAGGATTTATGAAAAAATCAAAATTACATCAATTTATATTCACATGTGCAATGGCACTTGTCATGGTTTATGCAATGATTTGTTATAATATTGCTTTAAATATAGGGCATATGACAAATCAAATCTTTGTATTAGCTTTAGAGGAACTGGTTATCATGTGGCCCATTGCGATTGTCTTAGAATGGTTCTTTGTTGAAAAATTAGCTGTTTCCTTAGCAATGAAAAAAGTTGATCATCAAAAAGACAGTCAGCAATATATTAAACTGACAATTTGTTCAATGATTGTTTGCATCATGTGTCCAATTATGAGTTTTATCGCTACTTTGCTTTTTAAAGATGCTGGAATACAAATCATTGCTGTCTGGATAGAAACAACAGTTTTTAATTTTCCGATGGCTTTTGTTTGGCAAATCTTTTTTGGTGGGGCTTTCGTCCGTAAAATGGAGAGTTATTTTATTAGACAAATCGCTTGATTTGTCTAATTTTAGGATAGATATCATGAATTGTATATTGGCAAATATTTGATTTTATTCTATCGTTGCAATGGCCTATTGAATAGATGAAAATAACAATTAATGGAGAGTCATTAATAAGAGAGATAAGGACATATTTTATTCTTTTTCTCAAAGTGTTATTTTTCTTGAAATGTCAAAAAAATAGGAGTACACTATGAAAGAATAAAGGATAAAGTGAGGAGGGATTATTTTGGACAAAATTATTCAGGATATTGTTGCTGTAGATTTGGAGTATTCACAAAAGGTTGAAGAAGCGCGTAAGAAGAAACAAGATGTTCAAAGCAATATGAGCGCTAAGAAAAAAGAAATCTACGATTCTTTTGTAAAAGAGTATCAAGTAAAAATTGATGCCCATAAAAAAGAATTAGAAACAGAGATACAGGAAACAAAGGCCAAAAATGAACAAGAGTACAAAGAATCACTAAATCAGCTCTCTAGTCTTTACGAAAAGAATAAAGATGAGTGGGTATCTACCATTGTTAATCGTTGTAAAGAAATTTAGAGAAGAGGTGATCGTATGAGTTCTTTTTCATCAAATGCGATTCTTGCGAAAGCACGATCTATGTATTCACGTAGATTAACTGAGCAGAATTATGAAGAACTATTAAAAAGAAGAAGCATTAATGATTTGGTTGCCTATCTAAAAAGTGAAACGGCATACAGTGATATTCTTTCTGAATTAAAAGAAGTGAATGTTCACCGTGGTCAGTTAGAATCCTTATTAAATAAGGAAATATTCTTAAGATTAGATAGATTAATGAGATTTGCTTCTAAAAAAGAGTTGGAATTCTATCGATTAGGTGTTACAGAATTAGAGATACAATTAATTTTAACGAAAACCAGATTAATTGTTTCTGATTATTACACAGGGTATGAATTAGAAATTCCAGATTATTTAAGTAAATATGCAAGCTTTGATTTGTATGGTTTATTGGCTATTAATGATTATGATAGTTTATTAGTCGTTTTACGAGGAACAAAGTATTATAATGCATTATTAAAATATAAACCAGTTGATGATAAGCCACTGGATTCTAATATGTTAGAGTTAGAACTGAAACATATTTATTATGCAGAGTATGTTGATACAGTCAATAAATTATTTAAAGGAAAGAAACGTAAAGATTTATTAACAATGATCAATACCTCTATAGAGTTACAGAATATTACAAAAATATATCGTCTTAAAAAATATTTCAATGCAACACCTGAACAAATCAGAGAAACATTATATATGGAATATAGTCGTATTCCACGTAGTGTTATGTATGAATTGATTGAAACTAAGGATGCGAGTGAATTTTTAAAGAAATTAGCTGAGTCACCTTATAAATTATTTGTTGATGATAATGAATTTGTTTATATTGAGTATTATACTGAAAAAATTCAATATCATTTGGCTAAACGTTTTATGCGTTTTTCAACAGATAGTGCATTGGTATATATGACATATAGAATTGTATATCAGGTAGAAATTGATAATCTTAAACATATTATTGAAGGTTTAAGATATGGAGAAGCACCGAGTCAAATCGAATCGATGTTAATCTATTAGGGGGAAATGTTATGGCTATAGAAGAAATGGTATTATTGAATATGACTTTTGATCGTCATGATTTAGATCAAGTTTTATTTAAGTTAAAAGATTCAAAATACTTTTATCCTCAGTCTGCTTCAAAGATTGTCAATAACGTCAAAGGTGTACATGCTTTACAAGAAGATAATGTTTATACAATGATGTTAGATCGTTTGATTCAGATAGGATCTGATATGAAGTTAGATTTAAATCGTGATTTGGCTCCTGAATATACTTTAGATCATGGGAAAACAGATGAATATCTAAAGGGATTAGAAGAAGAAATCAAAAAGATAAAAGATATTCAAGATCAGTTAATAACTGAAAAACAGGAAAATGAAGTGACATTAGAAATGTTAAATCATTTATCTTTATCTGAAGTGAATTTAGATCAGTTAATGGAATGTCAGTATATGAAAGCAAGATTTGGTCGTTTTAAAAGACAAAATCTTGATAAGATTAAGTATTATGATGCTCGCCCATTTATATTTAATAAATTAGGTGAAGATCGTCATTATGTCTGGTGTTGTTATATTGTAACAAATAACTTACAGTTAGAAGTTGATAACATCTTCCAGGCGTTAGGGTTTGAAGAAATTTCTATTCCACCATTTGTACATGGAAAATTAGATGATGCAAAGAAGGAATTAGAACAAGAGATTCATGCAATGGAAGAATATATTTTACGTATGGATCAAAAAATGACAATTTTAAGAGAAACACATAAAGTCGATTTGTTGAAAGTTTATTCAACAGCTTACTTCTTACAAAGAATTGAAGCTTACAAAGTCTTTGTTGTGGATTATCAGAGTAAATGTGCAATTTATGGATTTATTCCAACACGTCAGCTTGAAGAATTTAAAAAGCATCTTTCAAGTATTACAAGTATGGAATATCAGAATTTGCCTGCTGATATCTTAGATCATCAGGAAGTTGTGGCACCAACAGTTGTGCATAATGCAAAAATTGTCAAACCATTTGAAGTCGTGAGTAAAGTAAAACAATCTGATGTTATTGATACAACGATAGCATTTGCATTTCTTTATTATGCAGTCTTCATTATCTTTTTGGGGGATTTAGGAGTTGGAGCAGTGCTCGTCTTGCTTGGACTTCTTACAAGAAAGAAGAAAATGGGATCATTACTTCTTTCACTTGGTATAGCAACCGCAATTGGTGGATTGATTTATGGTGATGTTTTCTATACAATCAATCTTTATCCAGCAATAGCGTTACCACTATCAGTTGTTTATAAACTACTTGATGGTTTTGTTCTTTTAATTGCAGGAACATATACGATAAATGCATTTAAGAAAATGTATTTACAGAATTCTACAGTTGAAAGAGTTCTCTCAATGAAGGGAATTTGTGGTTTGATTGTTGTTTATGCATTGCTTGTTTATTTGGGATGTGCATTTGAAGCACACTTAAACTTGCCGATCATGCCATTCGCTATTGTGATCGTTGCTTGCCTTGTATTGGTTTTGGTTAAATCAATCATGAAAAAAAGATCAGCACATTAAGGAAGGGAGAAACATATGGCAATAGCAAAATTGAAGCTACTAGAAATTGAGTTTCCAGCAGAACAATATGATGCCGTATTGATGAAACTTATCAATACTAAGGATTTTCATCCAGAGTTAGCTTCGAAATTTGCAGATTCTGTACAAGGGTTATCAGTCTTAAATCGGGAAAATCCGTATGCTGATTTGATCGCACGTATGGAAGAAGCAAGAGACAATTATCATTTAGAATTAAAAAATATAAATGTTGATAGTACAAGAATTAATATCATTCAGGCTGATACATTCTTTTGTAATGTATTAGAACAAGTATCTAAGATTGAGAAGGTGAAAGAAGATCTTCAAAATATGATTGAAGAAAATGAAGCAACAATTTCTCAATTAGAGCATATGATTGATGCAAAACTTGATTTTGATAAATTATTTAGTTGTAAATATCTACAAATTCGTTTTGGTAGAATTCCAACTGTTAATTTAGATAAATTACAATATTATGGAGCCCAAGAATTCTTATTTATGACTCTTCATAAAGGGACAAAAGAAACATATTGTGGTTATATTACAACCCAAAGTAAAGCTCCTGAAATTGATAACATCTTCTCTTCATTGTATTTTGAAAGAATTCATATTCCAGAGTTTGTTCATGGAACACCTCAGGAAGCGTTACAGGTTTTAAAAGAAGAAGATGAAACAGCAAGAGAATATTTGAAAGTTCTTAATGAAAGAATTCAAAAATTATTTGCTGATAACGTAGATGAAATGAATCATATTTATTCTGTTTCAAAGAAATTGAATGAAACATATGATGCTCAAAAATACGTTGTTGTTTTTGGAAAAAATGCTGCTGTTTATGGCTTTGCTGAAGAAAAAACAGCGAAAGAGATAAAAGCAGATTTTGAAACATTGGAAGATGTTCATGTTGAATTAAAACCAGCAATGGGAGATTCACGTTTAACACCACCTACAAAATTAAAGAATAATTGGTTCTCAAGACCATTTAAGATGTTTGTGGAAATGTATGGTGTTCCATCTTATACAGATTTTGATCCGACTAATTTAGTAGCCATTAGTTATACTTTCTTATTTGGTATGATGTTTGGAGATATTGGACAAGGAATTGTTTTATCATTAGTTGGTTATTTCTTCTATAAGTGGAAAGGTATGCAATTAGGTGCTGTTGGAATGCGTTTGGGTATTTCAAGTACTTTGTTTGGAATTGTTTTTGGATCATTCTTTGGAAGTGAAGAAATTTTCCATCCAATATTTGTGCCAATGGAATCTGAAAATACAATGCCATTATTAATGGTTGCGATTGCAACAGGAGTTATTCTGATTATTATTTCGATTGTATTTAATATCGTTTTAAACTTTAAGAAGAAACGCTGGGGAGATTTATTATTCTCTCAAAATGGTGTGGCTGGACTTGTTTTCTATGTATCTGTTCTACTGATGGTGGCTAATATGTTAGTTGGTTTAGATTTACCATTAGGTGGACCAGTATATATTGTCTTACTGATTGCAATGCCAGTGGTGATGATATTCTTAAAAGAACCATTGACACATAAATTAGAAGGTGAAAAGATGTTCCCACATGGTTTTGGAGCATTCTTTACTGAAGCTTTCTTTGAATTGTTTGAAGTTATGTTGACATTTATTGCCAATACAATGTCATTCTTGCGTGTTGGAGGATTTGTTTTATCACATGCTGGGATGATGATGGTTGTTTATACATTAGCTAAGATGGTTAATGGTGGTGTAGAGTCATTAACACTTGCTTATTTGTTAGTTGTTATCATCGGTAATATCTTCGTTATGTGTTTGGAAGGTATGATTGTTGGTATCCAAGTTTTACGTCTTGAGTTCTACGAAATGTTCTCACGTTATTATGAAGGAAAAGGGAAACCTTTTGTATCTATTAAATAAAAAAATAAAAATTATATTTGGAGGAATTATATTATGAATTTATTAATGTTTATTTTACCTGCTATTGCTGTTGTTTTATTGTCATTACCTTTAGTGAAGATGTTCACTACTAAAGTGAGTAAAGAAAGTGCAAAATGGCGTTTATTAACTCATGTTGGTGGATTCTTTGGAGCTGTTGCTTTAACTTTCTGTTTATCAATGAGTTCAGCATTTGCTGCTGATGCTGCAATCGCTGGAACATTAGCTCAAGGTTTAGGATTTATTGCTGCTGCTTTATCAACTGGATGTTCTGCATTAGGTGCTGGTATTGCCGTAGCTGCTGCTGCACCTGCTGCAATTGGAGCATTCTCTGAAAATGATAACAACTTTGGTAAAGCATTAATCTTCGTTGCCTTAGGTGAAGGGGTTGCCATTTACGGATTATTAATTTCTATCTTAATTATTAACGGTTTATAATACGAAAAGAAAGGTCTGATTATATGAAATTTTTCTTAATCAGCGATAATATTGATACATTGATGGGGCTAAGATTGGTTGGTATTGAAGGGGTTGTTGTTCATACCAGAAGAGATTTTCTGGAAGTTCTTCAAACAAAAATGAAAGATTCTTCAATAGCGATTATCTTAGTCACGACAAAGTTAGTCGATATGTGTCCAGATATTATATCTGAAATTAAATTAAAACAACAAAAACCTTTGATTACGGAAATACCTGACCGTCATGGAAATTCTAAGATTGGTGAAACAATTGATGGTTATGTATCAGAAGCAATCGGAGTGAAACTATAGGAGAGAAAGATTATGCAGAATATTGATCAAGTATTTCTCTATATGAAAGATGAAATTGAAAGACAAGCAAAGAATGAAGAGAAATCTATTCTTGATGAAGTCAAATCACTAGAAGATGAAGCTTATGAATCTATGAGAGCTGAAGCGAAAAGAGATGCTGATTTGAAATTAAAACAAGAAGAAGAGGAAATGAGTTCTAATGCTTCTGCTGAAATTTCTGAAAGTCATATTGAAAGAACTAAGAAATTAATTGAAAAAAGAGATGAGTATGTCAAAACAATTTTTGATGAAGCAAAAAAGAAATTATTAGCTTTTGCAGATAGTCAAGACTATGCATCTTTTATGGAAGCAAAAATAAAGAAAGTTGCACCTAACTTTGAAGGGACGCATGCAGTTATGTATGTCGCTAAAAAAGATTTATCTATGGAAAAAGCTTTAACAAAAGCTTTTGGACATGAGATTAAAGTTGAAGCAAGTGATGAAATTGTCATTGGTGGATTTATGATTGAAGATAAAGAATCTTCATTAGTCGTTGATGAAACTTTGGATTTTGCTTTAAATAATCAAAAAGAATGGTTCAATAAAAATTCTGGATTAATTATAAAATAAAAACATGGGGGATTTGAAAATGAATGAAAATGTAATCTATTCAATCAATGGTCCCGTTGTTACAGTGAAAGATACTGATGCCTTTTCGATGTTAGAAATGGTTTATGTTGGAAATGCTAGATTGATAGGGGAAGTTATCTCTATCAAAAAAGAATTTACAACAATCCAAGTCTATGAAACGACAACAGGATTAAAACCAGGAGAACCTGTTTATGCAACAGGACAACCTATTTCTGTAACTCTTGGACCTGGTATTTTAAGAAATATTTTTGATGGGATTGAAAGACCCCTAGAAGAAATAGCAAAGGAATCTGGATCATTTATTCCAACAGGTAGTCATGTTGACCCTCTTGATAAGAATAAATTATGGGATGTCACAATGGTTGCTAAAGTCGGTGATCAAGTGAAAGGTGGAGATATTTATGCCACTATTCCTGAAACTGATTTAATTACTCATAAATGTATGGTTTCACCATATACAAAAGGGAAAGTTATTGAAGTTGCACCAAATGGTCAATATAAGATTGATGATGTTGTGATGAAGATTGAGGATGAAGAAGGAAAGATTATTGAATGTACTTTAACTCAAAAATGGCCAATTAAACAATCTCGTCCAGTTACAAAACGTTTACCTATTTCAATGCCACTTGTGACTGGGCAACGTGTTATTGATACATTGTTCCCAATTGCAAAAGGTGGAACAGCAGCTATTCCTGGTGGATTTGGAACTGGGAAAACAATGACTCAGCACCAGTTAGCAAAATGGTGTGATGCTGATATTATCGTTTATGTTGGTTGTGGAGAACGTGGAAATGAAATGACACAAGTTCTTGAAGAGTTTAGAGAATTGATTGACCCTAAGTCAAACAAACCTTTAACAGATAGAACTGTCTTAATTGCCAACACTTCTAACATGCCAGTTGCAGCTCGTGAAGCTTCTATTTATACAGGTGTTACACTTGCTGAATATTATCGTGATATGGGATATCATGTTGCGATTATGGCTGACTCAACTTCTCGTTGGGCAGAAGCATTACGTGAAATCTCTGGACGTTTGGAAGAAATGCCTGCCGAAGAAGGTTTCCCTGCATATCTCCCTTCACGTTTATCTCAATTCTATGAACGTGCTGGATATATGGATAATTTAAATGGTACAAAAGGTTCTGTAACAATTATCGGAGCTGTTTCTCCTCAAGGGGCAGACTTCTCTGAACCAGTTACTCAAAATACAAAACGTTTCGTTCGTACATTCTGGGCATTAGATAAAGCATTAGCTTATGCACGTCACTATTTTGCGATTAACTGGAATCAAAGTTACAGTGAATATATTCCTGATCTAGAAAGATGGTTCAATAAAAATGTTGATCCTAAGTTCTTAAGAGATCGTCAGGAATTAGCAAGTATTCTTGCTGAAGAAACAAAATTAATGGAAATCGTTAAGTTAATGGGGTCTGATGTTTTACCTGATGATCAAAAATTAATTATCGAGGTAGCTAAACTTGTTCGTGTTGGTTATTTACAACAAAATGCTTTCCATCCTGATGATACTTATGTTCCACTTGAAAAACAGTTAAAAATGATGGAAGTTATTTTATATATGTATAAACGTGGAAAAGAAGTTGTTAATGCTGGAAAACCAATTCGTTTGATTTTGGAAACAGGTATTTTTGATAAGGTTGTTAAAATGAAATATGATGTTCCAAATAATAATTTAGCTTTGTTTGATGATTATTATAAGGAAATTGATGAAGCAGTTGCATCTATAGACTAAAGGAGGAAAAAGTTATGAGTCTTCAATATGTAGGTTTGAATGAAATTAACGGTCCATTAGTCGTATTAGATCATGTCAAAGATGCTTCATACGACGAAATGGTTGAATTACAATGTAAAGATGGTTCTACTCGTTTAGGACGTATTGTTCAAATTGAAGGAGAAAGAGTTGTTGTTCAGGTATTTGAAGGAACAAACTCACTATCTTTAGCAAATACAAAAACAAGATTATTAGGTCATCCAATGGAGTTACCAGTTTCTAGAGAAATCTTAGGTCGTGTTTTCTCTGGGGCTGGAAAGCCAATTGATGGACTTGGTGAAATTTATGCTGAAAAATCAATGGATATTAATGGTTTGCCATTGAATCCAGTAGCACGTGTTTATCCACGTAACTATATCAATACAGGAATTTCGTCTATTGACTGTTTGACAACATTGATTCGTGGTCAAAAATTACCTATCTTCTCAGGTTCAGGTTTACCACATAATCAATTAGCTGTTCAAATTGTTAAGCAGGCAAAAGTTGCTGATGATGAAGGTAAAGGATTCGGGGTTGTTTTTGCCGCTATGGGTGTTACAAACGATGTTGCTGAATACTTTAGACGTTCATTTGAAGAAGCAGGGGTTATGCAAAGAGTTGTTATGTTCCTTAACTTATCAAATGACCCTATTATTGAACGTATCTTAACACCAAGATGTGCTTTAACAGCTGCTGAATATTTAGCATTTGAACATGATATGCATATCTTAGTTATTTATACTGACGTCACTTCTTATTGTGAAGCATTGCGTGAATTCTCTTCAAGTAAAGGAGAAATTCCTGGACGTAAAGGATATCCTGGATATCTTTATTCAGATTTAGCTTCTTTATATGAAAGAGCTGGAATTGCCAAATCAGCAAATGGTTCTGTTACACAAATTCCTATTTTGACAATGCCTAACAATGATATTACGCATCCAGTTCCTGACTTAACTGGATATATTACGGAAGGACAAATTACACTTGATTCTGAATTGAATGCAATGGGTATTTATCCACCAGTAAGTGTTTTACCATCATTATCACGTTTAATGAAAGACGGTATTGGTGAAGGATTTACAAGAGCTGATCATTCATCTGTTTCTAACCAATTATTTGCTGCTTATGCACATGTGCAAGATGTTAAATCATTAACATCAGTTATTGGTGAAGACGAATTATCTGCAGTTGATAAGAAGTATATGGAATTTGGTCGTTTGTTTGAAAAATTCTTTATTAATCAAGGATTTAATACAAATAGATCTATTGAAGAAACACTTGATTTAGGATGGACATTATTATCTGTACTTCCTAAAGGTGAATTAGACCGTATTGATAATGCTGTATTAGAACAATTCTATGATCATGAAAAAGCCGTAGCTCAATTTGGTCTTCTAGAAGATGGTCAAATCAAAGAGTTACAACAGGCAGTAGACAATGGCTAATCAAGTCTTTCCGACAAAGGGAAATCTGATTGCTACCAAAAAGTCATTGGAACTAGCATATCTAGGATATGACTTGATGGATAAAAAAAGAAATGTTCTAATCAAAGAAATGATGGGTTTATTAGATGATGTCAAGATGATTAGAGATGATATCACTGATTCTTATGAAAAAGCATATTATGCACTTCAAGAAGCAAATATGTCTTTAGGAATTATCAGTGATATTGTAGAAGCTGTTCCTATTGATGAAGGAATTAGTGTGACTTATCGAAGTGTTATGGGAGTAGAAATTCCTAAAGTCACTTATGAAAAGACACCTCTTCGTTTAGGTTATGGTTTTGAAAGAGCAAACTCGAAAGTAGATTATGCTTATCGTTGCTTCTACCATGTTAAAGAGCTTACTGTTAAACTTGCTGAAATAGAAAATGCTGTTTATCGTTTAGCAAATGCCATTCGTAAAACACAAAAAAGAGCCAATGCGCTAAAAAATATTTCTATTCCTGATTTTGAAGCGACAGTAAAATTTATTAGTGAAGCTTTAGATGAAAAAGACAGAGAAGAGTTCTCACGTCAAAAAGTCATTAAAACTCAAAAAGATAAACAAGAAAGTTTAAAGAAACAAGGTTCTGCTTAGAATCTTGTTTTTTTGTTTTATCACAAAAAAGTTATAACAAGATATATACAAAGTATCCTTGTTGCATTGTTTGTTTTAGTAATTATTTCATATAAGTTTAAATTATTTAGATTAATAATTTTATGATAACATCCTAAATTTAATGGATGAAATAAAACAAACAGTTAATTTTAAAACGGTGAAAACATGTTGAAAAACAAGGTAGTGAGTAAAAGTAAAATATGGAAGAGGATTAATTAAAGAGTTATTGATGATAGAAAATAATGAAGCCAAACAATTTTATAATCATGGATGTATTAAATCTAATTGGAATATATAGTTTTGTCTTCCGACAAAAAAGAATAATAATTGAAGATAATGATTTCTGTACAGATTTTTTATAATTATGTTTTGTAATTATAGATTTGAAAATAGGAAAAATTACACATCAGTATTTAGGATAAATGCAGATGTATTCATCATCAATTGAACTATTGGTAAAAGAACTCAATAAAAAATATTAGGAATTACTGACAAAAAGATAAGATAATTTTTCTTATCTTTTTTAGAAATTACTTTCAAAAATGAATAAAAATCAAGTAGTGACAAAGAAAAAGTGAAAGTAATTTCTAAAACCTCCTAAATACTTGTCAATCATTAAAATTGCCAGTAAATTGATATCAGAGGAGGAAAAAAGATGAAAGAATTTCAAAATAATCTTATTGTATCATGTCAAGCATTAGAGGATGAGCCATTGCATTCATCATTTATTATGTCCAAGATGGCACTAGCGGCTCAAATGGGTGGAGCTAAAGGAATACGTGCTAACACTGTAGCAGATATTCATGCAATTAAACAAGAAGTTAATCTCCCTATTATAGGTATCATTAAACAAGATTATAAAGGAACAGATATCTATATCACACCAACTATGAAGGAAGTCGACGCCTTGGTAGCGGAAGGAGTTAGTATTATTGCAATGGATGCAACGAAGCAGTTTCGTTTAAATCATCAAAGTCTAGATGAGTTTTTTAAAGAGGTTAAAGATAAATATCCTCATCAATTATTTATGGCTGATTGTTCTACAGTTGATGAAGCTATACATGCAGATGAACTAGGTTTTGATTTTATAGGAACTACGCTTGTGGGGTATACACCACAAAGTTATGGTCATAAAATCGAAGCTGATGATTTTAAGATTATCAAAGATATCATTTCTTCGGTTCAACACCCTGTTATTGGGGAGGGGAATATTGATACTCCTTTAAAAGTAAAAAGAGCTTTGGAATTAGGTTGTTATAGTGTGGTTGTTGGTTCAATGATTACAAGACCGCAAGTCATTACAAAAAGATTTGTAGATGAAATAAAGAAGGAGAGGTAAAAAATATGATGGATAAAATTTCAAATTTATTATTGCCAATTGCTGAAAAATTATCAAAAAATAGATATTTAGCAGCAATTAGAGATGGCTTCATTTCAATTATGCCATTAGTGATTACAGCATCGTTGTTTACACTTATTAATAGTGTATTTGTAGGAGAAGGGCATTATTTAGATAAATGGTTTGGGTTGCCATGTAGTGGCTTTGCTCAATTAGGAAGTGTCATTGGTTCAGCATCAATGTCAGTTATGGCTATATTATTGACATTTACAACTGCCAAAGCACTGGCAAAAAACTATAAAATGGATACATCTATTGCCGGAACAATGTCAGTTGTTTGTTTCTTATGTCTAACACCATTTGTTGCTGATGCAACAATAGGTGAATATGTGACAACTTATTATTTAGGAGCAGCAGGAATGTTTACAGCATTCTTATCAGCTTTATTATCAGTTGAAGTTCTTCGTTTCTTGATGGGATTTAAAACTTTGATTATCAAAATGCCCGAAAGTGTTCCAACAGGTATTGCCAGATCATTTAATTCAATTATTCCAGTTGCCTTGACAGTTATTATTTTTGCGATTGTAAGAATAGCGACTGATGCAATGGGAGCACCATTGAACGATTTGATTTTTACTTGGATACAAACACCATTTACAGCTATTGTTTCATCACCGATAGGATTGATTATTATCTATGTATTATATATGCTGTTATGGGGCTTTGGAATTCATTCAGCGTATATCTTCAATCCAATCTTAGAACCTATCTATTTAGCAAGCTTATCACTCAATATAAATGCAATTAATGCAAATGAAGCTGCTACACAGATGATTACAAAACCATTCTTAGATTCAGTTGCGTTTATGGGTGGAGCAGGTAATATGTTAGCACTTGTGATCGCGATATTCCTTGTTTCTAAAAGAGATGATTATAAAGTGATAGGAAAACTTGGACTTGTTCCAGCATTATTTAATATTTCTGAACCTTTAATGTTTGGATTACCTGTTGTTATGAATCCAATTCTTATTATTCCTATGATTGGAGCAACATTGGCAGGTCTTGGTATTGGTGCACTAGCGACTCAAATTGGTATTATGGCGCATACTTATGTTCTTATTCCATGGACAACCCCACCAGTTATTAGTGCCTTTCTAGCAACTGGCGGAGATATTATGTCAGGAGTTGTAGGGTTGGTTATTTTAATTGTTTCTGTGTTTATATACATCCCATTTGTCAAAGTTATGAATAAAGAAAGTGTTGAAAAGATTGAAGAATAAAGTTGTTGTTTTTGATCTAGATGGGACACTGTTAGATAGTCAAAATCAAATTATTGGAGGTATTGAGACATTAAATTGTCTTGATACACTTCAGCGAGCGGGATGTACACTTGCTATCTGTACAGGCAGATTAGATCATGACATTATTATGATTGATCAGAAATATCATTTAAATATTGAGGAAAGAATATCGCAAAATGGTGCAGTCATCAATACAAGGAATCATTGTGAAGCGACTCTTTTGGATAAGCAAGAAGCACTTCATATATATGATCATATTAAAAATTTAGAGATCCGCATTGAGTTAAATACGATCTCTAATCGTTACTGGAAAACCAAAAGAGATCCACTCTTTCCAAAGGAACTCTATGATTCACATATTCTTTATAGTGATTTTAAGAATATTATTTTATACCAGCCAGCTATTTTGTTTTTAATAGTTGGTGAAAAGGAAATCTTAAGTGATATTGCTGAATATATCAATTCTCATTATAAAATGACAAAAGCTGTTATGACATCTGAAACATCACTTGAAATTATGCATATTTCTGCTTCTAAAGGACATGCAGTTGAATGTCTTTATGCAGATCAATATGTATATGCTATTGGAGATTCTCCAAATGATTTTGATATGTTTTTAATTGCTGATAAAGGATATCTTGTATCAGATAAAGAATGTTCATATTCATGTATACGAAAAGCAAATATCTTAGAATCATTAAAAGAAATTATATCTCAAATAGAATAATGGGGGAAGATGTATGAAAACATTACTAATACCTTTAGATGAAAGACCATGCAATTATAATTTCCCACAAATGATAGTTTCTTCAAAAGCGGAAATAGAATTATGTATTCCTTCTCAAACTCTTTTAGGTGATAAAAAGAAACCAGCCAATACAAATATGATTTCTCGCTTTTTAAAAGAACATGCTAGTGGATGTGATAATGTAATTATTTCAATCGATATGCTTATTTATGGAGGATTGATCCCATCACGTTTACATCATTGTACAAAAGAAGATGCTATGCAAAGATTAAAGGTGATTCAAGATATAAAGAAAACATATCCAAATATCAAAATATATGCTTTTCATTGTATTATGAGAGCACCTAGTTATAACTCTAGTGAAGAAGAACCTGACTATTATGAAAAATATGGTTATGACTTGTTTAGAAGAGCATATCTCACCAATTATAAAGAAAGACATGGCTTAACAGATGAGCAACAAACAGAGTTAAATCAGATTTGTATTCCTCTAGATATTATAGAAGATTATGAAAAACGTAGAGATTTTAATACAATGATGAATTTAGAAGTTATTGAATACTTAGCAAAAGGGTATATAGATTTCTTAGTCATTCCTCAAGATGATTCATCACCATATGGATATACGGCTATTTCTCAAAAACGTGTTGTTGAGGAAGTGAAAGCAAAACATCTAGAACAAAAAGTTATGATTTATCCAGGGGCTGATGAAGTCGCTATGTCACTTTTAGCACGTGCTTATCATGAATATATCAATATTGAACCAAAAGTGTATCCATTTTATGCATCAGTTTTAGGTCCTACTTTAATTCCAAAATATGAAGATCGACCAATGTTAGAGAGTCTTAAATCACATATTCGTGTGTGTAAAGCAAAAATTGTTCAGAATGTCCAAGATGCAGATATTATACTTGCTATTAACGCGCCAGGAAAAGTGATGCAGGAAGCCTTTATTGATAAAAGTGAGCAAGATATAAGTTATACGAGCTATCGCCAATTGCTAGATTTTGCATATCAGATTCAAGATTATGTTCATTTGGGTTATCAAGTTGCTTTATGTGATAGTGCCTTTAGCAATGGTGGAGACTATGAGTTGATTCAATATCTAGATGATCTTGATGTTTTAGAAAAACTGATCAGCTATGCTGGGTGGAATACAAATTGTAATTCTCTAGGCACTTGTTTATCACAAGCGTTTCTTAGTCAAAAACAAAATTATTTTCATTTGTGTTATCGTCTTATTGAAGATGTATTCTATCAGTCTCTTGTTAGAAAAGAAGTTATAGATAAAGATTTGATAGAATTAGGATTATCTTATTATGATTTTAAAAATAAACAAAATGATGTAGAGGATATTATTAAAGAAAAACTTCAAACTTATTATAACTCCCTTAAAATAAGTCAAAAATATCCAACAACAATTGTAAAAATCAATATGCCTTGGCATAGAATGTTTGAAATAGGTATGGAAATAGTGGTGAATAAGAATGCGTGAGAAAATGTTATATAATCCTTGTTTTTATCAATTAAGAGAAGGACAATTAAAAAGAATGTTAACAATTATCAAACAAACTCAAAATGCTTATCAAAATGGTGTTGTTTTCTTTGGGGATTCAATTACTGAGATGTATGATTTAGAAAAATATTATTCTGATATAGAATTGAAATATAATTGTGGAATTGGTGGTGCGATTTCTGAAGAATTATTGTGGATAGTAGATGAAGCTGTTATCAAATATAATCCTAAAGTTGTTGTGCTTATGATTGGGATTAATGATTTAGGAAATACAGTTATGTTATCGCCTAAACAAATTGCAGTTAATGTGAAAAATATTATTGATGTTATTCGTGGAAATTGTCCTAATACACATATTGTATTATTATCTACATTACCTTGTCGAGAAGAATTGAGAAGTTATCATCAGGTCCCAGGTATTCGTTGCAATGATCTTGTTGAAATGATATATTCTCAATATTTAGAATTGATTACAGATTCTCAAACAACATTAGTCAATATATTTGATAATTTTGTAGATGAACGAAAGAATGCTATAATGCAATACTATAGTGATGGGTTACATTTGAATGATAAAGGGTATAAAAAGTTAACCGAACTTATTAAACCTATTATAGATAAATTGATTTAAGGAAACATCTGTTTCCTTTTTGTGATATAATGACAAAAAAAGATGAGGAGAAAGAAAATGTTATCATATAATAAAAGTGTCTTACCCATTATAGAATCAGCCTATGAAGAATTGACACATGTAGAAAAAAATATTGCTGATTATTTTATAGATTGTATACATGATGAAGATTTATCCTCAAAGGCTGTATCGCAAAGATTATTTGTTTCAGAAGCTTCTTTATCACGATTTGCTAAAAAATTAGGATTTAGTGGATATAGACAATTTTTATTTGCTTATCAGGATTCACATCCATCAGATAAACATCTAGATATTTTAACAAAGCAAGTTTTAAATTCTTATCAAAAAGTTTTAGAAAAAACATATTCCCTTGTTAATAATGAACAAATGATTAGAATTTCTAAAATGCTTGATGAGTATGAGCGTGTATATATTTATGGAATTGGATCATCCGCTGTCGTTGCAAGAGAATTTAAACTGAGGTTCATGAGATTAGGATTAGATGTTGATTATTTAGCTGAGGCTCATTCTATTAGAATGAATATTACACGTGTTCATGAAAAATCTTTAGTAATTGGAATCAGTGTCAGTGGGAAAACCGAAGAAGTTGTTGAAGGATTAAAAAATGCAAAAGAGAAAGGTGCTAAAACAATTATGTTATCGGCAGCGAAGGTTTATGAATATCGCTCTTATTACGATGAACTGGTACTCATTGGTGGATTAAAAAATTTAGCTATTTCAGATAAAATATCACCACAAATGCCAGCATTAATTATGATTGATATTCTCTATACACATTACTTACATTACAATAAAGCAAATAAAGATGAAAAATTAAAAATGACATTAGAACATATTCATTATGAATTAGAAGAATAATGATATTATCTTGCATAGAGTTGAAATCATTTGTGAATAAATATAATAGAAACAATTTTTATCATCTTAAATAAATATTCAGAATTTTTAAGCGTGTGTTACAAAAAAGTTCTATATAAAAAGAGTATATATTAAAATTCAGCGATTATGTCACCATGATTTTAATCCTCCTTTATAATGATTATGAAGGAGGTTTTTTTATTAGAAAAGAATAAATTTTATCACAAAAAAGTTATAACAAGATATATACAAAGTATCCTTGTTGAATTTTTCATTTATTTTAATAATTATTTCATATAATTTTAAATTTCTTTGATTTAAAAAAAGAAAAATGAACTTTTTTTGTGTATATATAAGTATAGGGATCTTTTGAATACGTATTTACTTTAAGCAAATATTATGGTATATTATTATTAGATTCCTTATATCAATATAAGGAGGTTATGTAATGAGTTTTTTGATTTGCGAAAACAGTACTGATTATCTTGATTCTATTGCCAGACTGAGACTGATGGATGATGACTTCATGAGGATTGTCTTTAAGGATGAGGATGTTGTCAGACAGTTTCTTGAAATTATCCTTGATAGGAAAGTTGATATCATTGAATGTCATGCTCAGTATGATATCAATAATATACTGGGAAGAGCAATCAGTATTGATGTGCTGGTTAAGGATGGTGATGACTATATCAACATTGAAGTGCAGAGAGATACGAAAGGAGCCCATCCCAAAAGAGCGAGGTTTCATGGAAGTCTGATAGATGCGAATACATCGTTTCCCAATGAACAATGGGATAAGCTGCCTAATGTCATCATTATCTTTATAACTGAGACAGATGTATTGGGATATGGATTGCCAATCTATCATAGTCATTGTAGAATTGATGAAAACAATCAGATGTTTGAAGAAGGAAGAGAAATTATCTATGTGAATGCAAGCATTCAGGAGGATACAGCATTAGGGAGATTAATGCATGATATGTTCTGTACTGATTCAAGAGATATACACTATGAGTTTCTAAGAAAGAGAGTAAACTATTACAAAGAAAATGAAGGAGGGAAACAAGAGATGTGTGAGATATGGGAAGAGATCAAAAATAAAGGAAAACTTGAAGGTTTACGTGAAGGCGAAGCCATTGGCAGGCAACAAGGGATAATTGTATCAATAAAAAAATTAATGAATAAAAATGGTTATACATTAGAAGAAGCATTAGATTTCTTAGATATTCCCAAAGAGGAACGTTCACTATACATAGGAATATTCAGTTCATAATGAGAAAGGACAAATTGATTTTGTCCTTTTTTTGATGAAGCTTATAATTTAAGGGAATAAAATTCTTATGATTGTTTTTGCGAGATATAAACATTTGATATTTGAATTGATATTATTGATTAATTATTTCTATTCTTGTAACATTGATGGTACTAAAAGGTACATATTTATAGAAGGAGGTATTATGATGATAGATGAATTATATCAACAATATCATAAAGATGTTTATTGTTACATATATAGTCTTTGCCATAATCAGACATTAAGTGAAGATTTAACATCAGAAACATTCTATCAAGTGATGTTATCATTACCTTCTTTTAAAGGAAAATCACATATCAAAACTTGGATTTTCTCTATTGCAAGACATACAACATATAAAGAATTAAAGAAAAGAAAAATAGAAGTTTCAACAGATATTCTTCCTGATATTCCTTTTATTCAAGATTATTCTTATCACTTTGAAGATATTATGGAACTTATAAAAGATCAGCCAGAGAAATATCAACAAGTTTTTCGGTTAAGAATAGAAGGATATGCATTTGAAGAAATTGCAGAAATATTAGAACTCAATGCGAATTCAGTAAGAGTGATTTATCATCGAATGAAAAAACATTTAAAGGACATATTGGAAAGAGGTGATTATTTTGAGTAAAGAATGTGGTATAGTGCAAGACTTAATTCCATTAGTGAATGATGGTGTAGCAAGTCAAGAGAGCCAAATATTTGTCAAAAAACATTGTGAAAGTTGTGAGGAATGTCGGACTTTATTAGAAAATCCACCTCATTATGATTCACAGAATTTAGATAAGAAATGGCGTAAGAAACTAAGAATAACATGGATTGGTTTTTTAATATTGATGATTTTAATTGCAACCTCATTTAGTGCGACACAGTATCAGTTTCAAAATTTTATATTGATACCGCTTATTGGTGGCATTGGTTATTGGCTATTGCGAAAAAAAGTCTATGTTTTATATATTCTTGTTTTTATATCTCAAATGGGAATTGCTTTGTTTCAGCAAGAATCTTTTAATGGAATGATGATGTATGTTGTCATTTACTGGTTTTTTATGACTATTGGAATAATTATAGGAGGATGCTACTGTTATGCATTTTCAAGGAGGAATTATAATGAAGATTAAACGATGGATAGCTTTTGGTATTGGGACACTACTCATAATCATGTTATTGTGGATATATGGCAGTTTTAATGGTCTGATAACTTCTAAACTTTGGGTTAAACATTGTGCAAATGGGTATATTCAAGAACATTATAAAGAATATGATTTTCAACTCAATGAAGTGAATTATAATTTTAAAGATGGTCTTTATAATGCAA
The DNA here is from genome assembly GCF_001244545.1 of Candidatus Stoquefichus sp. SB1. NCBI lineage: Bacteria > Bacillati > Bacillota > Erysipelotrichia > Erysipelotrichales > Erysipelotrichaceae > Candidatus Stoquefichus > Candidatus Stoquefichus sp. SB1. The sequence goes on from NZ_LN852696.1 coordinate 391,820, forward strand.
AAATAGTATCACCAACAAGTGAGGATTCAACTTTTTCACTTGCTTATGATTGGACGGGCAAACTCATTTGGAATTCTTATGAAGAGAATGTTATTGAAAAATGGAATACTATGCAACGAATAGATATGCAATATCGAAAATATACTGATCAGGTAATTGTTTCAAAAGATTTCCCATTTTCTGATTCAGAAATATGTTTTGGGAGCATTCAATGGAAAGATGAAATAGAAACAATGAGAGATGGGACGCTTCTTTATGAGCCATTTGGATTAGATAAAACTCAAATTAAATTAGATCAGCAGTTTGATTCTAATGAATTAGGACGAGAAGCAGGATATCTTGTTATTTATGTTCAAGATGATGAAGTCAGTATTAAAAAAGCGGCAAGTCTATTACTGGAATTAAAAACATATATGGATCAAAGAAAAGTTTTATTTCACGCTGTTGATTTTCATTTGCAAAAGACATCATCAGGGCATCAGGAATCTTCTGAAAGAATTGATCTTATTAAATTTATGTATAAAGATATAAAAGCAGAGGAGATTGATAAAAAAATAGAGAAATGCCTAACAATAACAAAGCAATATTATGAAGAAAAAGATCATGAAAAAGCAGAGGAGATGTATTAAGAAAATCTTAAGATTTTTTTAAGTGATTATTAGATATTATTTAGTATTCTTTCTAGTATACTATGCCTATAGGAGGCTTGGTTATATGAAGAGAAAAATATTTTTGACAGTCCTTTTTATGATGAGTTTGGTGACTATTTCTTTACCATGGTTTGGTGGAAATCACATAGAGACAGTTTACGGCTGGGTTTTACTAGATAATCCCATAGCTTTAACATGTATTGTTCTAGCCTTTTTTGGTATTTGGACAGATTATGGGAAGAATAGTGAAATCATAGGCAGTATTGGGATGATTGGTATTATAGCAATGCAGATATATGAGTTTTTAACATGGCATATTATTAGTTTGAGTGGACATTTTGATTTGGGATTAAGTATAGATTTATGTTATCCAGAATTTTATTTTTCATTAGGTTGTGTTTTTGTGACTTATGTTGTTTTCAAATATATTTATAAAAAAATAAACTTGACACAGTCAAACTATGTTGTTTAAATAGATATAAGTTATAAGAGGAGTCTATTATGGAAAAGATAAAACAATTAAAGTATTATCAATTATTAAAAAATATTTTAAAGTTTGAAATCTTTTATAAAATAATTGTACTCCTTTTTGTAAGCCCAATTTTAAGAACAATATTAAAAGAATATTTAGATAGTGTGAGTTATGGTATTGCTTTTAATCAGGATATGATATTTCAGTTTTTATCAATCAAAGGAATTATTATTTTTCTTATTTTATTTATAAGTATTGTTTTGATTGTCTATTATGAACTTTATGTTGTTATTAATATTGTAACATTGGATTTAAAAGGTAGTCATTATTCTTTAAGACAAATTATGTTAAAAAGTTTTATAAATTTAAAATCATTACGATATGGAACTTTTTTAATTTGTGGTGTTTATTTGGTTTTATTGTTACCTTTGGTACATATTGGATATTTAAATAGTTATATTTTGAGATGGGATATTCCTCCTTTTGTTTTTGGAGAATTAAGATTAACAGTGATTGGGAATGTTTTAATTTGTCTTATTTATCTGATATATTATTCATTATTTATTTTTACATTTTTTGCTCCAATCTATATTGTATTAAAAAATCAGAGTATTATTGAGGCAGTAAAAAGCAGTTTTCATCTTATTAAAAAGTTACAAGCTATGGATAAGTTAAAGATATTAACGCTGATTATCACATGGTTAATTATTGAATCTTTTGTTATGAATATTTTACCATATCCTATTTTACATAATCGTGATTTTAATAGATATTTTCTTAAATATTTTATTAATTCAAGTGCTTTTCGTTATAGTGCAATGCAATATATTATCTTATCTTTAGGATTGGTTATTGTTATGACTTTCTTTATCAGATATATAGTTCACATAGTTATGAAAAATGAAAAAGAACTCATAACAATTAATGAGGTTTCTATAAAAACTGATCATTTAAATCAACGAATTATCCAATTTCAAAAGTTTTTATTAAGAATAATAGAAATGATGAAACAAAAAATAAATCAATTGTCTATATATCAAAATCATAAAAGATTTGTTAAAATTATTCTTATCATTATTCTAATGATTTTAGGTGATTTTTATTTGAGTGGTGATGCTTTTGTACATCGTCCATGGGTGATTGGACATAGAGGATCAGGGTATTATATAGAGAATACTTATGAAGCTATCAAGGATGCTAATGATAGTCAGGCTGATTATGCTGAAATAGATATTCAGTTATCAAAAGATGGAGTACCAATGGTTTTTCATGATTATAATTTATCTAGATTATCATCTTCTTCAGCAAATCTTTCTGATTTAACTGCTGCTGAATTAGAAAAAATAGAACTAAAACAAAATAATAAGACTGCACATATGATATCTTTAGAAAATCTTATTTTAAAAATGCGTGAAAATCAATTCCATATTGGATTGTTAATTGAGTTGAAACCAAGTCAGGGAAATGGTGAAGAAATGGCAAAAAAAATAGTTCAGATCATTGAAAAATATCAGTTTCATAAACAGGCTATTTTTATGTCATTAGATTATGATAGTGTTCAATACTTAACAAATTTGAAACCTGAATGGTGGGTTGGTTACTGTATTTATAGTAGTGTTGGAGATATTGATGATTCAATTTGGAATATGAATATAGATTTTTTAGCGATTGAAGAAAATCGGGCAAGTACATCATTTATCCAAAAGGCAGTCAAGCATATGTTGCCTATTTATATATGGACAGTTGATAATTCTAAAAAAATGAAACAATATTTAGATATGGGAGTGAGTGGATTGATTACAAACTATCCAGATTTAGGAAGAAATGTTGTAGATGAATATGAGAAAACGGATAATCACTATTACTATTATGATGGGAAAAACTATCCAAAACGAGCATGGTAGAATGGAAAAAAGACAAGCATTACTTGTCTTAAAATTCTAATTGGATGTGGTATATTTTACCCCATAAATAGATTTGATAAAAATAAGCCATGAGTTGTGGTCCCATCATTAATTGACCAAACCAAGGTGCTGTAAAGCTTTCGCCATGTGTATTAATAAATGTTTCAAGTTTTGATTTATCAAAAAAAGAATAGAGAATATTAGAAGGATCATTTAATGATTCTTTTAATTTTTCTTGAATTAATTGTTTATATATTGGTGAATGCGTTTTAGGATAAGGATTCTTTTTACGATGAGCGATATCAGCTGGTAATAAATCTTCAAAGGCCTGGCGAAGAATACCTTTCTCTTCATTATTCATAAACATATAAGCACGTGGCATATTGTATAAATACTGTAAAATTTTAACAGAAGCAAAGGGAACGCGAACTTCGATGGAAGAGTGCATTGTTTGACTATCAGCACGTGTGAGAAGTGTTTGCATAAACCATTGGGTATTAAGATAAATCATTTGTTTCTTTTGATCTGTTGTGTTAATTTCATTTAATGTGTCCTGATATTTTTGCATTATATAATCTTTTAGATTTAATGCTTTTACTTTTTCATTAAATAAATCTAATTTTAAGTCTAAATCTCTCATCCATGGAAAATAAGGCTGATTGTAAAGTTCTTCTTTATAAAACCATGGATAACCACCAAAGATTTCATCTGCACATTCTCCAGATAAAGCAACTTTATGATTTTTAGAAATTTCTTTAGAGAAAAGTAAGAAACTTGAATCAACATCTGCCATACCTGGCATATCTCTTGCGATTAATGACTCTTCTAAATTGTTCAAAAGATCTTCTTGTTTTAAAGTGATTTTATAATGATGGGTTGGATAACGTGATAACATTTCTTGAATATAATCATCATCCATAGTTGTTTGATAGTCATAAGCTTTAAAATATTTTTCTTGATCTTCATAAGTAATACTATAAGTTGTTAATGGTTGAATATACTGACTTGTTAAAGCAGTAATAATACTTGAATCTAAACCACCTGATAACATTGTTGAAAGTGGAACATCACTAATTAATTGTTGTTGAACACTTTCAATCACAAGTTCTCTTACTTTTGCAATTGTTTCTTGAAGATTATCAGTATGTGGTTCATCATGTAGCTTCCAATAACAGACAGGTTCACATGTTTTTTGAAAATACATATAATATCCTGGTCTTAATGAATAAATGTCTTTATAAATCGTATGTCCAGGTGTTAAGCTAGGACCTAGTCCAAGGAGTTCTTTAACCCCTTCACGATCAACAATGGCTGCACCTTTATAGTCAAGTATGCATTTGATTTCACTGGCAATGACAATTGTGCCATTTGGATCAATAAAATAATATAATGGTTTAACACCTAATTGATCTCTTGCAATAAAAAGTTTTTCACCATCATCAATAACAAAAGCAAAAATACCTTCAAATAAATCTAAACAATTTTCTTGATATTCAATATAACTTGCCAAAATTACTTCAGTATCACTCATTGTTTCAAAAGTATAACCAAGGCTTAATAAATGATTTTTAATCTTAATCATGTTATAAATTTCACCATTGTAAGTGATTCTATAAATCTTATCATTCCATGTATATAACATAGGCTGATTGCCATTCTTTAAATCAATAATAGATAATCTTCTATGAGCCATTAAACAATGAGGGGTCATGAAATAACCTTCATGATCAGGTCCTCTTTTTGTCATCAAACTCGCCATTCTCACTAATTTTTCTTCATATTCTAATAAATTTCTTGTGTAATTACAGATTGTAACGATACCACACATATATTTCACCCCATATATTGTATGAATACCTAAGAAAAATATGAGAACTTTTTGAAGCAAATTGATCACCAAGTTGAGACGCACACATTGATATTTCGTGATAAGATATTCGTGGGTGATGAAAATGCAATGTCCAAGATGTTATAATCAGAATGTAAAACAGTTATATAAATTGAATGGTCAATATTATTGTCGGCGCTGTATACAATTTCAGCGTGTCTTTATTGATGAATCAAGGCGAACAGTAATCAAAGATTTCCCACGTTTACAGGTGTCATACACCATTCCGTTCTTGCTTTCACAAACTCAAGAACAAATATCTAAACAGCTCGTAAAGAATTATCAAAATGGTTTGAATTCGTTAGTGTTGGCTGTTTGTGGTGCTGGTAAAACAGAAATTGTTTTTGAATTGATTCAATATGCATTACAACAAGGACATCGTGTTTGCTTTTGTATTCCTCGTAAAGAACTTGTTAAAGAGTTGTATGAACGGATTAAAAGAGCATTCTTAGGGATAGAAATCGGTTTATTATATGGGGGACATATAGAAAATCTTGATGCACAGTTAATTATTTGTACAATGCATCAATTGTATAGATTTGAAAATAATGTTGGATTTCAATTAATGATTGCTGATGAAGTCGATGCGTTTCCATTTTATCAAAATAAAGTTTTACAAGAAATTTTTGATCATTGTTGTTTAGGGTGCTATGTCAAATTAAGTGCAACTGTCTCTCAAAAAGACATACATGATGAACAACTTTTGATTATGAATCGTCGTTATCATGGGTATGATTTACCTGTTCCTAAAATGATACTTTGTCCTGAGTCATTCCAAAAATTCGTAACTTATCTATTAATTAGATATTTAAAAAAACGAATTATCGTCTATGTCCCAAGTCTTGATGATGTGCAATCAATGGAGGCTTATTTACGTGCTTTTCATATCAGAGTATCCGGTGTTTCATCTCAGCATTCACAAAATCAGGAAGTTATTCAATCGTTTAAACATAATGAAACTGATGTTATTGTTTCAACGACTCTTTTAGAAAGAGGGATAACTATTGAAAATGTTCAGGTCATTATATATCGAGGGCACCATGCTCTGTATGATGAAAGAACATTGATTCAAATTGCAGGACGTGTCGGAAGGAAACCTAAATATCCAACAGGAAAAGTTTATATTATAACAAGTGAAAGAACGCGAGGAATCAGTCAATGTATTCAAAGCATCAACAATCTCAATACGATGAATGTTTAGTATGTCAAACTCCTTTAGTCAAAAAAATATCATTGGTTCAACTGATTCATCCATTACCAGTTTGTATAGACTGTCTTGAACAATTTGAAATCATTGATTATCATATTGATTTTCATCATTACCCCTTACATATTCTTTATCGTTATAATGAATTCTTTAAAACGCTTCTGTTCCAATACAAAGGTTTATATGACCAAGCTTTGAAAGATGCTTTTTTATGTATATTTCAGTCAAAGATGATCCAAAAATATCGCGAACATATAGTCGTTGTAGCCCCTAGTACATCACTAGAGAATCAGATGAGAGGTTTTGCCCCTATGGAAATGATTGCTTCTACATTCTCATCTCACATTTTTACTGGTTTATATAAAAAAGAAAAGTATAAACAAAGTCAAATGACGTATGATAAAAGACAGCAGGCAGTGAATAAAATAGGAATTCATCATGGAGAAATGTTAAGAAATCAAAAAGTGCTGATTTTAGATGATGTTATCACTTCATCAGCGACTTTAAATGCTTGTTTATCGCTTGTCTTAGCTTATAATCCAAAATCAGTTGAATTATTGGTTTTATCAACTAAGAAATTAAAAGAAGAATTAAGGTTTGAAGAAGGAGGGTAATGCCCTCCTTTGACATATTTCCCAGGCAATAGATAAAAGATGACATGATTTGAAAGGTGAATTGAATAAAAATAAAAAATGCTTAATGAGTCGACAGATTATGATGAATTATTTAGAACATGTTTCATATAATAGATGTGACCATGAAGTAAAGGAGTTGTGAGTATGCAAGGAAAAGTAAAATGGTTTAATGCTGAAAAAGGATTTGGATTCATTGATAGAGGAGAAGGCAAAGATGTTTTTGTTCACTATAGTCAAATTATGCAAGATGGATATAAATCTTTAAATGAAGGGGAATTGGTAGAGTTTGAACTTTATCAAAGTGACCGTGGTTTACAAGCTAAAAATGTTGTAAAGGTTTAAAAAAGATATGTGAAAGCATATCTTTTTTTCTGGACTATAGATAATGATTTTACATGATATTTACTTTGTTTTATGGAAATATTATGCTATAATTGAAAATGTTTCAGTATGCATGAAAGGAGATTTATTCATGGCAAGTAAAAAACAAGAAATTAGAAAACAAATTAAGAAGAAAGAAGCAAAAGAAATTGAAGCAATGGGATTAAATCCTGATGTGGAGGTTGTTGATTTAAATGATGATCTTGGTGAAGAGATTGAAGTAGAAACATTTGATGATGTTGTTAAAAAAACAGCACAGCCTATTGAATTTAATACAACACCTCAAAAACAGAAAAAGGGTTTGTTTGGTTCTATTAAGAGTGCTTTTTCACAGGATAATAAAATATTAAAGAAACTAGAAAAGCAAGCTCAGCAAGTTTTGGATTTAGAACCAACATATCAGGCAATGAGTGATGAAGAGTTGGCTCATCAGACAGATGTTTTTAAAGAGAAAATCGCAGCTGGTTCAAGTTTAGATGATCTTTTGGTTGAAACATTTGCTACAGTGAGAGAAGCAGCTTTTAGAAAATTAGGATTAAAAGCATTTAAAGTTCAGATTATGGGTGCTATTTCATTGCATAATGGTGATATTGCGGAAATGAAAACAGGCGAAGGAAAAACATTGACTTCTATTTTTCCGGTTTATTTAAATGCATTAGAAGGTAAAGGTGTTCATGTTGTTACAGTCAATGATTATTTAGCTGAACGTGATAAGACTGATAATGGAAAAGTTTTAGAATTTTTAGGAATTACAGTAGGATTGAATAAACGTGAATTATCTAAAGAAGAAAAACGTGCTCAACATGCTTGTGATGTCACATATACAACAAATGCTGAATTAGGTTTTGATTATCTAAGAGATAATATGGTGACAAGAATGGAAGATAAGGTTTTAAGACCTTTGAATTATGCTTTAGTAGATGAGGTCGATTCTATCTTAGTTGATGAATCAAGAACACCTTTGATTATTTCTGGTGGTAAGAAAAATACTGCTGCTTTATATGTTCAAGCAGATAAGTTTGTTAAATCTTTAAGAGAAGAAAAAGATTATGAAGTGGATATTGAAAGTAAAACAGTGGCTTTGACTGCTGATGGAATTGCTAAAGCGGAGAAATCTTTTAAAATTAATAACTTATATGATCCTGAGCATACAGCTTTAGTTCATCATATTAATCAGGCTTTAAAAGCAAACTATACAATGCAACGTGATGTTGAATATATGATTGCTACAGAAGATGGTAGTCATGATATTCGTAATGCAAGCATTATGATTATTGATCAGTTTACTGGTCGTGTTATGCCAGGGCGTGCTTATAGTGATGGGTTACATCAGGCGATTGAAGCTAAAGAAGGTGTACCAATTAAAGAAGAGACAGTGACATTAGCAACAATCACTTATCAAAATTTCTTCCGTCTCTTTAATAAATTAGCTGGTATGACAGGAACAGCTAAGACAGAAGAAGAGGAATTTAGAACAATCTATAATATGCGTGTTATTGAAATTCCTACAAATAGACCTGTTATCCGTGATGATAAACCTGATTTGATTTTTGCGACACAGAAAGCAAAATTTAAGGCAATTTGTGATGAAGTGGAAAGAAGACATGCTTATGGACAGCCAATCTTATTAGGGACTGTTTCTGTGGAAACTTCTGAATTGTTAAGTCGTATGTTGAATAAACGTGGTATTCGTCATAATGTTTTAAATGCTAAGAACCATGCTAAGGAAGCTTTAATTATCGAAAAAGCTGGAGTTATGGGTGCTGTAACAATTGCCACAAATATGGCTGGTCGTGGAACTGACATTAAGTTAGGTGAAGGTGTACCAGAAATTGGTGGTTTGATGGTTATTGGTAGTGAAAGACATGAATCTAGACGTATTGATAATCAGTTAAGAGGTCGTTCTGGACGTCAGGGAGATCCTGGTTGTTCATTATTCTTTGTTTCATTTGAAGATGAATTGATGCAACGATTTGCAAGTGAAAAAATTCAACAGTTTACAGGTAATTTCTTAGAAGATGAAGCCATTGAAAGTAAAATGGTGACAAAATCTATTGAAGGTGCACAAAAACGTGTTGAAGGACAGAACTTTGATATTCGTAAACAATTATTACAATATGATGATGTTATGAGACAACAACGTGAAATTATGTATAAAGAACGTGATGATATTATGTCTCAGGAAGATTTAGGAGAGATTGTTAAAGGAATGTTTGAACAGGCTGTTGAACAAACTGTTCGTAGTTTTACAAAGAATGATGGTAAGAGTGAATTAATTGATGTTGATGGGGCATTGAATTATATTTCTAAAAATTATATGTTATTAGCAACTTTGAAAGCTCATAACAAAGAAAATGTAGAAAATGATTCTGCTAAACTTGCTAAGAGTTTATCAGAAGTTATCTATATGCAATATCAAAATCGTTTCAATAAAGACTTGCCAGCTGAAGTGAAATTAGATTATGAAAGAAGAGTTTTATTAGGTGTTATTGATCATACATGGATTAATCACATTGATGCTATGCAAAAATTAAGAAATGGTATTTATTTAAGAGCATATGCACAAAGAGATCCATTACAAGAATATACAGAAGAAGCCTTTTATATGTTTGAAGAAATGACAAAATCAATTTCTCAAGATATTACTAGAAATATTGTTCATATGGGAATTGCTCCTGGTAGTGAACAAGAAAAACAAATTCCAGCAGTTCAAATTGAATTAGAATTTAAGGCGGATTAATGGAGTTATATGAGATTAAGAATGGGCTTGAAAAAGCCCGTTCTTTACTAGCAGAGTTATTTGAATCTAGTGATATTATAGGATTGAAGAGAGAAATTGAAGGTTTAACTGTACAAACAATGGATGAACATTTTTGGGATGATCAAGATCATGCTAAAAAAATATATGATCAATTAAATGAAATGAAAAAGATCACAGATGCTTATGATCAGTTGAATGCATCATTGCACGAATTAGATGAAACATATGCTTATGTTAAAGAAACAGAAGATGCAGATTTTCAATTGGTATTAGAAGAAGATTATGAGAAGTTTTATAGTGATTTAGAAGCTTTTGAAAAAACTTTATTGTTTTCTGGTGAATATGATCATCATAATGCAATATTGGAAATACATCCTGGTGCAGGTGGAACTGAGTCACAGGACTGGGCAGCTATGCTGATGAGAATGTATCAAAGATATGGCGATAAAAAAGGCTTTAAAGTAGAAGTTTTAGATTATCTTGATGGTGAAGAAGCTGGTTTAAAATCAGTAAGTTTGCGTTTTATTGGCTATAATGCATATGGTCATCTTAAGGCTGAAAAAGGTGTACATCGTTTAGTTCGTATATCACCATTTGATTCTTCAAAAAGACGCCATACTTCTTTTGCTTCAGTAGATATTATGCCTGAGTTTGATAATGATATTGAAATTGAAATTGATCAAAATGATTTAAGAATTGATACATATCGTGCTTCAGGAGCTGGTGGACAGCATATTAATAAAACTGATTCGGCAATTCGTATTACACATATTCCAACGAATACAGTTGTGACATGTCAATCACAAAGATCACAAATTCAAAATAGAGAACAAGCAATGATTATGTTAAAATCAAAGTTATATCAGTTGATGTTAGAAGAACAGGCTTCTCAATTAAGTGAAATTAAAGGTGAACAAAAAGCAATTGAATGGGGAAGTCAAATTCGTTCTTATGTTTTACATCCTTATTCAATGGTTAAAGATAATCGTAGTGGATATGAGTCTAATAATCCTAAAGCTATATTAGATGGTGATTTAGATGATTGTATTTATGCGTATTTGAGATCTATTGTGAAGGAGGAAGAGAATGCATAATATGGCGAGATTGATAAGAGATACTTTACTGGTTGTCATTGGAAATGCCATTTTGGCATTTGGTGTTGCTGTTTTTGCTGTTCCTTCGCAATTGATTGTCGGAGGGGCAACTGGACTATCATTAATTATTGGTGAATTTATTCCGATGAATTATGCATCTATCGTTTTTGGAATTAATATGGTTATGTTAGTTCTAGGTTTCTTTGTATTAGGAAAGAAATTTGCTGCTGGAACAGTATTAAGTTCATTTATTTTTCCATTCTTTTTAAGTTTATTTGAATCTATTCCACAATTTCAACATATTACCAGTGATATCTTATTATCAGCTATTTATGCTGGAATTTTTACAGGTGTTGGTTTAGGGATTGTTTTTAGATTAGGTTATAGTACTGGGGGAATGGATGTTCCACCGATTATCTTAAATAAAAAGACAGGTATTTCAGTTGCTTTAGCAATTAATGTTTTAGATATTATGATTCTTATTGGACAGGTTTTCTTTTCTAGCTTTGAAGGTATTTTATATGGTATTATTACCGTCTTTGTTTCAACTTTTGTATTAGATCAGGTTATTGTGATGGGAGAAAAGAACTTACAGGTTTTTGTGATTTCTGCTCATCATGAGGAGATAGCAGATGCTATATTTAAAGAGATAGATCGTGGTTGTACATTTGTCAATGTTACAACTGGATATTTCCATGATCAACAAAAAGCAGTATTATGTGTTGCTAATAATCGTGAGTATGCTAAAATCAATGATTTGGTTATGAATATTGATCCAACTGCATTTATTATTGGTAGTGAAATACATAGTGTTAAGGGACGAGGATTTACTTTACCTAATGTCGATTTAGAAAAACAATTAAGAGATCATTTGTAAGATAGTGTTTTCACTATCTTTTTTCTTATATGTGAGATACAATAAAGAAAAAGGAGGAATAATCATGGATTTTCATGAAACAAGACCATTTGTCCCTTGGGATTTAATGAATGATTTTTTAATTGATGCTTTTCAAGGTTTTGGTGTTCCCAAAGAGGATGCAAAAATATGTGCTGATGTTTTATTAGAAAGTGACCGTAGAGGAATTGAAAGTCATGGATGTAATCGTTTTAAACCGATTTATTTAGATCGTATTGATGCAAAGATGCAAAAACCTATCACAGAGTTAGAAGTTTTAAAAGAAGGACCTACGACAGCTGTCTTAGATGCACATGATGGAATGGGCATGGTTGCTTCTCATAAAGCAATGGAGATGGCAATTGAGAAGGCTAAAAAATATGGTATGGCAATGGTTACTGTAAGAAATTCTTCGCATTATGGAATTGCTGGATACTGGGCTACAATGGCTAGTGATGCAGGAATGATTGGTATAACGGGTACAAATGCAAGACCATCTATTGCACCAACATTTGGTGTTGAAAATATGTTAGGAACAAATCCAATTACTTTTGCAATGCCAACAGATGAAGCTTTCCCTTTTGTTTTAGATTGTGCCACTTCTACTATCCAAAGAGGTAAAATAGAGTTTTATGCGCGTAATGGTGAAGATACACCAGCGGGTATGGTTATTGGACATGATGGAAAAACAATGACGGATAGTGATCAGATTTTAAAAGACTTAACAACAGGTGATGCTGCTTTAGCACCATTAGGTGGTATTGGCGAAGATTTTGCTGGATATAAAGGTTATGGCTATGCAACAGTTGTTGAAATTTTATCTGCAGCTTTACAACAAGGTGCTTTTTTAAGAGCATTAAGTGGTTTTGATGAAGAACATCATAAAGTTCCTTGTCATTTAGGTCATTTCTTTATTGTCATTGATCCTGAAGCCTTTATGGGATTAGAATCTTTCAAGAAAACAACAGGAGATATCTTACGTGATTTAAGAGGTTCAATGAAAGCGCCAGGTGAAGAACGTATCTATACAGCAGGTGAAAAAGAACATCTGGTTTGGCAATATCGCAAAGATAAAGGTGTTCCAGTTGGTGAAGCAGTCCAAAAAGAAATGATTGAAATTAGAGATAGACTTCATTTGAACTATCATTTTCCATTTGAAGATTAATAAGAACAACTCATAGATGCCATTCTATGAGTTGTTTTCAAAATGACAAAATGAATTGATAAAAAAAGAACGAAGGATTACAATTAAATTGAAAGAGAAATATATATTAAGCGCAGACACGTGCGCACAGAAGAGAGATGATATTATGAAAGTTTCTTTATTATATTTCAAACAACAATTAAAATTATTTTTTAAAAATAAGATTTTGTGTGTAATGTATGGATTTATGTGTTTAAGTACATTGATTGGAATAGGGATTTTCTTTAGCTTTCCAGCATGGGTTTTTTATATTTTTTCACTCATGTCAAGATTTATATTTTATGAATCACTTCTTTTTATATTAATGACATATATATTTTTATCAAAAGATCGTAAAAGTCATTTAGATGAAACAATTTCAGTGGCAGGAGATCACCAACAGTATTATTTTTTTCATTCTATTCTAGTCATGTTATTTTTGTTGGTTATCTATAATTTATTACTCTTATTCCTCTTGTTGATAAGTGCCATGAAATCAAATGAAATTTCAATGTTAATAACGTTGTTAAGGAAAGAATATTTATTAAATATATTATTGCCTCAAATTGCAGCGTTTTCTATGACAATCATTATTTCACAAATTCAAAATCGTACACTTTCTTCAGCAATACTGACAGCTGTTATTATTCTATTAAGTCCATATATGGATTTGTTAGAATGGCGTAGACAGCCATCAATACCTATTGATCAAATTGTTAATATTATTCATTTACCATTTTCAATATTTCTACAACATTCTAATTGGTCAATTGATGAATTATATGGTTTTCAAAATGAAATCTATAAAATTTTTGCAATTGCTTTCTGGATAGGTTCAGCAGTAATAAGTTTTTCTCTTAACAAAATGAGAAAGAATAAAAAAATAATTATTGCTGGTAGTTTAGTACTAACTTTAATATTTGCAGGAATTTATTTACCAGAAAGTCAATTGAGAGTAGATAATAAATGGGATGGTCATTTGAGCGATGAAAATTATTACCATATGATGGATCAAAAAACAATTTATAATAATGAAATGGTTGATTACTGTATTCAAAAATATGATATGAATATCCATATCACAAGACAATTAAATGTAAGTGGAGATTTATATTTAACTGCCAAACAGAAAAGTCAGGAATTTATATTAACGCTTTATCATCAATATAAAATAAAGAATTTATCAAGTGATAAAGATTTGACATATACTCGCGATGGTGACTGGGTTTATATTCATTTTAATGAACCAGTGGAAGTTGCCCGTCTACAAATAACATATTCTGGTTATCATAATATGCTTTATTCAAATTATCAAGCAGTCAATCTACCAGGCTTTTTCCCATGGTATCCAATGGCTGGGAAGCGAGAAGTTTATTTTCAAAATAGTGATATTCGTCATAGTAATTATGGTTTGAATCCTTATAACAAAGTTGAAGAAGCTATGTTTCAGATTGATGTTGATACCATTTATCCAGTTGTTTGTAATTTAGAACAAAAAGACAATCAATTCATAGGAAAAAGTGATAGTTTAACTCTCATTGGTGGCAATATAGATTTATATGGGGAAAATCAGTGTCATATTGTCAATTATTTTCCATATGTTATTTCACCATATAGTACATTGCAAAGTGAACAAGAATGGTTAGAAAAAGAAATTCAATCTACAAAAGACTCGTTTCAAAAAATATTTGGTATAGAATTAGATGTATTCGATAATAAGAAAATAATTATTTTACCAAAAAGTATTAGCCAAACACAAGTAATGGGAGGTTATGTAGAATTTAATGATTATATACTTCTTTCAAGCAATCGTAGTATAAGTAATGAATTTATAAATTATCACTTATATAATCGTTTTGATATTGAACCTGATTTTTTGGATTTATTTATAAGTTCAAGTTATTTACGAGTGGATACAAAAGAAGAATATGTGCAAGGGATTCTCGATAGTATAGAAAGAAATATTCAAGATTTAAAAATGTATTCAAGTGAAAATAAAGAAGAAACAGAATCTATGGTAAAAGCTATGGAAAAGTCAAAAGAACATTTAGAAAAGAAGATTAAAAAAATCGGTTTAGATGAAACGTTAAAAGAGATAGGACAAATGATATTAGGTGATCAATATGAATATTGAAATAAAGGACTTGGAAAAATTTTACAGAAAGAAAAAAGCAATAAATGGAATAAATTGTTTATTAAAACCTCATATATATGGTTTGATTGGACCAAATGGTAGTGGGAAAACAACGCTTATTCGTTGTCTTTTACAATTAACTTATTATCAGAAAGGAAGTATTCATTTTACTAATGAAGAAACAGAAATTTCATTTAAAGAACTCCAAATTGGTTATTTACCACAAACATTTGATACATTTAAAGAATTATCTGTATATGAACAATTAGAATATTTTCTTGTTTTAAAAAATACTAAATTAGATCAAATTGAAGAAGAAATTGATCGTGTTTTACAAATTGTGAATTTACAAGATGTAAAAAAAGACAAAACAAAGAATTTATCTGGTGGAATGATTAGAAGATTAGGAATTGCTCAAGCGTTATTAGGAGAACCTGATATCCTTATTTTTGATGAACCGACAGTAGGACTTGACCCTGATGAAAGATTTAGGTTTAAAGAGATAATGCGTAGTTTAAAGATGAATATACCTGTTATTTTATCCACACATATTATTGAAGATGTTTCTTCTATCTGTGATCATGTTATTTTTATGAAAGAGGGACAAATTAAATATCTTGGGAGTATTGAAGATTTATTAGATCAAATAGATGGTTATATCTATAGGTGCCCGATTGAGTTATTGGATGATGTAAAAGAGGAAGTTATTCATATGAGCGAAACGGCTAATGATATTCGTTTTATATCAATGAGTCCTCTGAATTATCCTTTCCTTAAAAGAGAAAATCCAACAATTGAAGACGCTTATCAATTTATAAATCATCAAAAATGAAATCATTATATAAACTCAATTGGTTAAATATTAAAAACAATAGATATATTCTTTTGGCATTATTATTGATTATTTATGGATTTGTTTTGCCTATTATTTTATCTTATCAGTCTGCCCAAGAAGATATGGCATACATATGGTTTATGTATTTGCAAAAAATGTTGTTTATTCCTTTAATTATTATGGTGGGGTATTTATATAAGCCATATGTTGAAATAGAATATGTAGAAGTTATTCAATCTATTCATAAAAGACATGTTTTAAGTTATATTTTTGATGATATGTGTTTGGTTCAATTGTTTATGTTACCATTTTATTGTATTCTTATTTTTAATGATTATCAGATAATTAGGTATATATTTATTATTATTTTGCAATTTTGTGTCATAATGAGTGCATATCAAATGATTTCATCATTTACACACTCAACAACTGTTTCACTTGGTTTAATACTTTGTTATATATTACTTTTTTCACTGGCTTTAAATGATGCAACTATTGGCAATATATTTATAAATGGACCAATTGAATATCTTCAAAGAAGTTACTTTATAATTTGCTTAATGATTATAATAGTGAGTTTTGTAGTGAGTTATGTTATGCAAAAGTATCGTTAGTATGGAGCGAAAAATATGAAAGTTAAATTATTACGAATTTTTGTTGTTTTGTCTGTTGTAAGTTTATTTATAGTTGGTGTTTATGCAGCTAACTCACCTAGTAGTTGTACATTGAATA
This sequence comes from Candidatus Stoquefichus sp. SB1, assembly GCF_001244545.1. Taxonomy (NCBI): domain Bacteria; kingdom Bacillati; phylum Bacillota; class Erysipelotrichia; order Erysipelotrichales; family Erysipelotrichaceae; genus Candidatus Stoquefichus; species Candidatus Stoquefichus sp. SB1. The sequence goes on from NZ_LN852696.1 coordinate 408,591, forward strand.
AAGGTGAAAGTTCAAAAGAAACTAATGCTGTTGGTGTTTCTAAAAGTGCGGACTGGATGGCAAAGGGATATTCTGATTCTACATATGGAAGTTATGTAGATATTTATGCAGCATGGACAGGATGGCCTTATACTAAAGAGTATGCTGGTAGTGTTTTTGCAAATGGAATTTTAGAATATAGAGAAACCCAAAGTAAAGATTCTGTTTTCTATTTAAAATTAAGACCAATGAATCCAAGTAAACAGTCACATAGTTATGGAACGATTAAAGCAATTTAATATTTCATAATATTATATAACTAACGATACTTTTTATAGATACTAAAAGACTGAATCACTAAATTCAGTCTTTTCAAGGTATGTCGCATATAGCATATTGCTAGACGGAGAAAGTTCACTGTGGAGGTTTTGCACTACTAATCACTAGCCATGATGAAAATGATATTATGTTGTAAAAGTTTATTCTAGGTATTTTGCATAAGTCATAGTAATAATGATAATAGCTATAATGGCTATCAAATGAAAGACGGAGCATAGGGAATTGAGATAGAAAAGAAAAATACTCAAGATATAATTAGATACTGTCAACTATTACTAGGTTTACTCTATGAAAATAGTTATAGAATATGAAAATAATAAAGAGCCTTAAGAAAAAATATCAAAGAGAAATAGAGAAAAATCAAGTTAACAGTTAGTATATAAATTTCCAAAAACTAGGAATAAACAAATCCAAAGTATGAGAATCGACAATGAAAATAATATTAAAAAAAGGGATAAAAAGCAATCCCTCAAAATCTTTATAGATAAAATAAATGAATCCACAACTTATTATGAAGGGAATCTCTAACCCCAAACTATTTTATATACCCAATAAAACTATTTATTTAAGAGTAGAATTGAAGTTTCAGTGTTTTTATAAATTTTTGACAGTAAATGACTTAAAAAATTTTTTTACTCAATAATAGATGATGAAAAGGATAAGGTTTTAAAGCAAATAGGCTTTACTAATTATTTAAGAAAATATTTTTCGTTAATAATTATTCATCTATATGATCCCCAAAATCTTCAATAATAGTTTCTTCATATTGAATTTGACTATCTTTAAAATCATGGAATGCACAATAAAAGGTATATATAACATAAGTTGATACAGCTAAGAAAACTGTAATAAAAATAATCATAGCACATTTGATAATTTTTCTAGATTTCATATGATTAATGATAAATTCACTTTCAAAATGCTCATAATATGCACAAACAATATCTAGTGGTTTTCCATAGTGTTCTATATAATCATGATATTGATATTCGGGATGTTGTTTTTCAAAATCATCTAAATCCTTTTTGAGGAGTTTGAAAAATCTTTTTTCTTGCTGAGAGTGAGTGGGGAAACTACGATAAATACTTTTATAGTATTGTTTTGCTGCTTTATTTGATATCATTTAATATATTCTCAATAGCATCTGACATATCATAATAGGATTTTTTTAATGTTTCTAAACGTGTTAATCCTGCATGTTCAATATGATAGATAACCTTTTCTTTCTTATTATATTGTGAAATTAGGTGAGATTCTAAAAAGAAGTATAGTGATGTCATCACTACTCCTTGTTTTAATTGAATAACCTTTGAAGTGTATAATAGTTTTGTTAATTCTTCACTTGAATAATCATGTTGTTGTAAAAGGGAAAGCAACAACATTTCAGTTTTGTAAAATCGATCATTATTTATCATAGCTTAACTCCTTGACTTTCATTATAACACTATTTAAGCAAAGAGTTCTATAAAAAATTATCATATAGCATTTATGTGCTGTCTTTTTCGATGTTTTTTAGAAATGTTTCCATAAGTTGATGGGTTTTATGATCAAGAGGCTCATTTTTTCTAGTGATAAGAGCAACACTTGTATAAAGTTCTAAATTAAAGAGAGTCGCTTTTACAAGATGAGAATCAGTAACCATTTGTAGAGCACTTTGAGGAATAATGGCTATACCATAGCCATTTTGGGCATAAATAATAGAAGAACGGCAATCATCACTCGTGATTTTAATAAATGGATTGAAATGATTTTTTAGACAGAAATCACTAATAAAAGTTAAATATCTTTTATGAATGATTAAAGGAAGATTTTTATAGTCAGTGATTTGATTCATATGAGCATGAAGGTATTGAGGAAAGCCAATGGCTATCATCGGTTCTTTAGGGAGATAGTAAGCATTGACATCACTTTGATCAAAAGGGGTTCTCACAATCCCAATATCAATTGTATGGGCATTGAGTAAATCAATAAGTTCATAAGTTGAACCTTCATAGATACGATAAGTGGAAGAAAGGGTATCATTATAGAGATGTTTAAATAATGCTGAATTTGATGAAGTGATTCCAATGCGGAGAAGTTCATTTTGGGTATCTTTAACTTCCTGCTCAGTGATTTCAGTTAATGAGATAATTTGTAGACTTCTTTTATAGAACAAACGGCCCGCTTGAGTGAGTTCTATTTTACGATGACCACGCTTTAATAAAATGACTCCCAGTTCTTCTTCTAACTGTTTGAGTTGAGTAGAGAGTGGAGGTTGAGCCATATGTAATAGTTCAGCGGCCTTAGAAATTGTACCTGCTTCAACAATTGTTTTGAAATAAATCATTTGTTTGATATCCATAAATGTTCTCCTATATGATAAAGATATGATAAGTATACGTTATATATATTATACATATAATAACATTTTCGCTATAATGAAACAAGAAAGGACTGATTGTATGTGGATGAAATATATAAAACCATATCGTTTTCAAGCACTCTGTGGTTTTATTTTTAAAATGATAGAAGCTTTTTTTGAGTTAATTGTACCAATGGTTGTTGCTGATATTATAGATAATGGAATTGCTAAGGGGGATTCCCATTATATTTTAAAGATGGGAGTCGTTTTGTTTTTGTTAGCTATTATTGGATATAGTTGTGCACTAGTTTGTCAGTATTTTGCTTCAAAAACATCACAGGGATTTGGAACATATTTAAGAAATGATATGTTTAAGGCAATGAATGCTTATGATTATGAAAATATTGATGAAATTGGAACACCATCATTAATTACTCGTATTACAAATGATGTGAATCAATTACAGGTTGCAGTTGCAATGGCTATTCGCCTTGTCTCTCGTTCTCCCTTTTTAATTATTGGTTCATTAATTATGGCTTTTCGCATTCATATGCAAATGGCTCTTATTTTCTTATTAAGTGCACCTTTATTAGCACTTGTGATTTATCTTGTGATGTCTTATTCGCTTCCTTTATATATACGTATTCAAAAGCAATTAGATCGTGTTTCTTTAATCTGCCGAGAGAATCTGTCAGGAATGAGAGTGATTCGTGCTTTTTCTAAACAAACACAAGAAAAAGAAAGATTTCGTGAAGCAACAGAAAAACAAAAGTCTATGCAAATTCGTGTTGGTAAAATCTCGGCATTTTTGAATCCATGTACAAGTGTTATTGTGAATTGTGCCATTCTATGTATTTTATATGTTGGTGGCTTAAAAGTCAATGTTGGTGATTTATCACAGGGTGAAGTGATTGCTTTAATTAATTATATGAATCAAATTTTATTATCAATGTTTGTTTTTGCTAATGTTATTGTTATCTTTAATAAGGCAAGTGCAAGTTATAAAAGAGTTCAGGAGGTTTTATCTATTTATCCACAAATTCAAGATGGATCAATTGATATCCAACAATCAGATGATCAGAATTTGATCACTTTTGAACATGTTTCTTTTTCTTATCAAAAGAGCGTTGCTTTAAAGGATATTTCTTTTGAAATAAAAAAAGGCGAAACAGTAGGAATTATTGGTGGAACTGGTTCAGGTAAAACAACCTTGATTAATCTTTTGCCACGTTTTTATGATGCAACGCAAGGTCAAATCTATATTCAGGAAATACCTATTCAAAAATACACTTTAAAATCATTGCGTAATATGATGGGGATTGTTCCTCAACATGCTGTTTTATTTACTGGAACATTGAGAGAAAATATGTGCTGGGGTAAAAAGGATGCAACGGACATAGAAATTAGCGATGCTTTAAAGGTGGCTCAGGCTACATTTGTACAAGAATGGTCTGAAGGATTACAAACACATATTTCACAAGGTGGTCAAAATTTATCAGGTGGTCAAAAACAACGATTAACAATTGCAAGAGCATTAGTTAAAAAACCTGAATTGCTGATTCTTGATGATAGTGCAAGTGCTTTAGATTTTGCGACTGATGCGGCTTTAAGAAAGGCTTTAAAAACATTATCTCAAACAACAATTATTGTCTCTCAAAGGGTGAGTAGTCTTATGCATGCTGATAAGATACTGGTTTTAAGTCATGGGGAATTAGTTGGGATTGGAAAACATGAAGAACTCCTTGAGAATTGCTCAGTTTATCATGAAATTGTTAAATCTCAATTATCTCAGGAGGTTGAATAATGGATACGAAAATAATAAAAAGATTATTGTTGTTTTGTAAGCCTTATTTAAAGTATTTGTGGTTGGCTTTGTTTTGTTCAGCATTTCAAATTATTTTTACTTTATTGACACCAGTTTTAATTGGACAAGCCATTGATTATTTGATTGGTGTTGGACTTGTTGATTTTCAGGGATTATTTCAAAAAATGATTATGATTATAGGAAGTGTACTGATTGCAGAAATATTTGATTGGCTAGTTGTGAGATTATCTAATCAGATGACTTATTCTATTACAAAAGATTTGCGTGAAAAATTGTTTGCTAAGTATGTGACTTTGCCACTTAAATATATTGATGGACATGCACATGGCGATTTATTAAGTCGTATGGTGAATGATATTGATTTAATCGGGGATGGCTTATTGCAAGGCTTTACACATTTGTTTAGTGGATTTGCTTCGATTGTTGGAACAATTGCTTTTATGCTTTATATTAATGTTCCTATTGCCATGATTGTTATTGTTTTAACGCCATTATCACTTGTTGTTGCGACAATAATAGCAAATAAGACATATAAGTACTTTCAGGAACAATTGGCGTTACGTGGAGAATTAAGTGGCTATGTTGAGGAAATGATTGGACATCAAAAGATTGTCAAAGCTTTTGGTTATGAATTAGAAAATCAACAGCGTTTTGAAGAAATCAATCAACGTGTTTATGTGAGTGGAGTAAAATCACAATTTTTAGGAGCATTGGCTAATCCAAGTACTCGTGTTGTGAATAATATTGTCTATGCTAGTGTTTGTATTGCTGGATCATTGTCAGTTATTTCTGGTTATTTAAGTGTTGGTGCTTTATCAAGCTTTTTAAGTTATGCAAATCAGTATACCAAACCATTTAATGAAATATCAAATGTATTTACGGAATTACAAACAGCCTTTGCAAGTGCAGGAAGAGTTTTTGAACTTTTAGATACACCTGGTGAAAAACAAAATAATCGACCACAGACAATAGCATCTGTTGAAGGTCATATCAAAATAGAACATCTTTCTTTCTCTTATGATGAAAATCAAAAATTAATTGAAGATTTAAATGTTGAAGCATTACCTGGACAGACAATCGCAATTGTTGGTCCTACGGGCTGTGGAAAAACAACACTTATTAATTTATTAATGCGTTTTTATGATCAAAAGGCAGGACATATTTATATTGATGGTGTTGATACACTTACGATGGAGCGTGAGTATGTAAGAAGCCTTTATGGCATGGTATTGCAGGATTCCTGGCTATTTGCTGGAACAATCAAAGAGAATATTGCTTATGGTCGAGAGGCAAGTGATGAAGACATTCAATTGGCTGCTCAAAATGCCCATGCTCATAAATTTATTATGCAATTAAAGGATGGTTATGATACTTTGGTTGATGAAGATGGTGGCAATCTTTCACAGGGTCAAAAACAGTTATTATGCATTGCTCGTATTATGTTAATGAAACCTCCAATGTTAATATTAGATGAAGCAACTTCCTCTATAGATACTCGTACTGAAAAACAAATTCAGGATGCATTTGATCAAATGATGCAAGGAAGAACAACGTTTATTGTTGCTCATCGTTTATCAACGATTCAAAAAGCTGATCAGATTCTTGTGATGAATCATGGTCAAATTATTGAACAAGGAAAACATGAAGAACTATTAAAAGCAAATGGTTTTTATCATCATTTGTATTATAGTCAATTTGATTTGGAACAATAAAAAAACCTTGAATGATATGATTTTTAATAATTCATATCATACAAGGTTTATTATTTTGAAATAATTTTTCGAAGTTCTGTTTTATCAACAAAACGAGTAGAAAAACTATAATCTTTTTGGGCATAAACAAATGACATTTTATTGTTATAAGTAAAATTCACTTTTTTAAGTTTACGATAATCAATCATCATTCTTCCTACCATCATATTTTTTCTTCCAATCATAACAAGAGTAGAAGCAAAATAAGCAAATACAACACAAACAAAAGCAGCAATATTTAAACCATTACGATATATTGTCATACTATCATTCATCAAACCATATACCATAGCTATAATACCACCAATAAAGCCAGCAACATAAATAACAGTTAAGATACTAAAGAAAACCTTACCTGTTGTATTAAAACAAAATGATAATGAATGATCTTGTTTTTTACATCGATAAATCGTTACAAAAATGTTTGCGATTGTATAAGTAAACCAGATAATAATGATGAGTAAAAGAAATGAAAAAACTGATAAAATAATATCCTGCATACATCAAACTTCCTTTCATATGTTATTATTATACATGGATTTTTCTCTAACGCAAAGAAAAAAAGGAAAATGTGTGAAATCTTCGTCGATTTGGTATATAATACACCACAAGGAAGTGAAATATATGGAAGATTTTTTAACTAGTGAAGAAAGACAAATAGAAATATGTGAAGTTGATTATATGGGACAATATCAATTATGTCATCTCTTAAATCGTTTTTCTGAAATTGCGACTATTAGTGCTAAGAATATTGGTATGTGGAGTGAAGAAATGATGAAACAATATGGATGGGTTGTGGCGAAACAAAGTCTCCATTTAGATCAGCCTATTTATTATAAAGATATCATTACATTATCAACTACAATTGATAATGGTTCATTTGTGGCTTTTCCAAGATACTATTTTATTCATAAAGGAAATCAACAGATTGGAACTTGTTCTTCTATTTGGACATTAATAGATATTCACAAAAGAAGAATTGTTTCTCCTAAAAAAATAGGTATTGACATTCCAAAAGTAGAACATGGAATTCATTTAGATGAACCACAAACAATCTGTTTAGATATTCCTTTAAATTTTATCACAACAAGACAAGTTCTTTATAGTGATGTTGATACCAATCAGCATATGAATAATACAAGATATATTCAATGGGCATTAGATGTGATGGATTATACAGTTCACAAAGAGTATTTTATAAGTGATTTACATATTCAATATAAAAAAGAAATTCGTCCTTTAAAGTTTGTACAATTATATTTAGGAAATCAGGATAATAGATATATTGTTGAAGGACGAGATGAAGATGAAAGTGTTTATTTTACAATAGAAATTTATTTTAATAAGAGATAATTTTCATAATATGAAAACTTTTATAAAAAAATTGTGATATTATGTACTCGTCCCAAATATCTATAATAGTATTCGTTTTCCCGTATAGAATACAAGATATGGAAATTGCTACCGAATAGGTAGTTTTTTTCTTGTGAATTTGATAAATAAGACTATAATAGATAAAATAAGGAGAGCAGCATATGAAAGAATTACAAATGCCAATTATATATGAAAATAATCAGCGTATTGGATATGGTGGTAATCAAGATTGGTTTGTTAATGAATGGGCACAAAAGGCAGGGTGTGCAAGCGTTCTAGCAAGTAATCTGTATAGCTACTATATGCATCAGGAGCATTATACAAAAGAACAGTTTTTAGCAGTGATGGATGATATGTTTCAACTGATGACACCAGGAACTATGGGATATCCTTTTTTATATAAATTTGCCCGTACATTTGTTAAGCGAATGAATCAGGAACAATGTTATCTAAGACCCGTTTATCAAAAGAAATCACAGAACTATCAGCATGCTCTTTCATTTGTTTTGAAAAGTATTGATGAAGGACATCCGGTAGGAATGCTTATTCTTCACCATCGTGCTGTTGAATTAGAAGAAGATAATTGGCATTGGATTTGTTTGAGTGGATATAGAGAAAGTGAAGAACATTATCGTATTATTTTTTCTGATTGTGGTCAACGCAGAGAAATCGATTCTCGAATTTTGTTTGATACACATCATCAGAATGTTTTTAAAATGGTAAGAATGAAAAATGATCCTATAAAATAGGATCAATCATATGAATAATATTTTGCATATCAGCAGGTGGATGACAAACAAGTGTCATCTTTTCTTTTGTAATAGGATGCACAAATACCAGCTGATAAGCATGTAAAGCCTGATGAGAAATAAGTGGTGAAGGCACATTATAAAGCTTATCACCTAATATGGGTCGTTTTATATGAGCTAAGTGGACACGAATCTGATGTTTACGACCGGTTGTTAAGGTACAGGAAAGTATCGAAAACTGATCATTATGGCTTAGACATTGATAATAAGTACATGCTTCTTTGCCACGATGAGTCACAATCATTTTTTGATTATGATGACGATCATGTCCAATTGGTAGATGAATACGATGGGTTTTATAATCATCCACAATGCCTTCAACAATGGCTAAATAGTGACGATGGATTTCTTTTATAGAAAGCTGATAATCAAGTAATGGCTGAACAAAAGCGCATTTACAGAAAATCACTAAGCCACTTGTTTCATAATCTAAGCGGTGCAAAAAACGAACAGGTAAATCATAACCTTGCTGATGATAATAGCCACTGACCAGATTGGATAATGAATCTGTTTGTGATGGATCACTTGGAAAGACCTGTAAAAAGGGTGGTTTATTAACAACTAATAAAAACTCATCTTCATAAATAATATCTAAATCTTGATAAACGGGTGGATACATACCATCATCTGACTGAAAAGCTTTGAAACTGATTTGATCACCTTTAATCAGAATTGTTGTTGGTGAGACAAAACGTTTATTGACTGTATAAGCTTTATTTTGTTTTAAGAGATGAATTGTTTTTTTAGATAAATGAAATTCTTTAAATAGATCTTCAATTGAAATAGGTGAATCAATCATTAATGTTAAATAAGGGTAATGAACTTGATATCTCATGACATTTGATAAATTGTAATACGAATATCGATTGTTACATCAAATTCACCTAATGTATCTAAAACATGTCTACGTTCTTTTTTTATGTGATAATAATGAGGTGTCATTTTCAAAAGATTTAAAGTATCTTCACGATTTTTAAGATGTATTTTCTTTTGAAAATCATAGCTTTTAAGCGTATGAAAAGGTAAACGAATATGTTCATCAGATTTGACTTTGACTTCATCATAAATCAACTCTTTAAATTCAATAAGATGTTTATTATTAGCAGTAACATGAACCATATATCCATCTTCTTTTAAACATCTTTCAATTTCCTGAGCATTCACAACTGTAAATAAAGCAGTAATAACGTCTAATGAATGATCAAGTAAAGGAATATTTTTAGAATTACCAACAATCCAATAAATATCCTTTGTATACTTAGAAGCCATCATGACACCATCTTTTGAAATATCAAGCCCATATAAAGTTGTATCAGCAGGTAATTCCTGTTTTAAGCGATAAGTATAATAACCCTCACCACATCCTAAGTCAAGAATTTGCATAGAAGGATGAGAGTGTTCTAAAATACAAGAGACAACTTCATTTAAAATAACGTCATAATATTTTTGATTTAAGAAATTTTTACGACATTGTAAACTTTCTTTATTATCACCTGGACGATTGGTAGATTTATCTGGATTTAATAAAAGATTAATATATTGACTTTTTGCAATATCAAAACAATGGTTGTTTTCACAAATATAAGATTTGCCTTCTTTCCTTAAGGGGAGATGGCATTTTGGACAAGCTAATTTATGCATAGTTTCACTCCTTTGTTGCATTATATCATGTTTACTTTTACTTGGGAATATTGGTATAATAGAAAAAGCAAAGGAGGATTGCTTTTATGGGACTATTTTCTAAGAAAAAAGTACCAGTTGATTATGATGCTGTTTTTAAAGAACAATATAAATCGATTAATCAATTGTTACAACAGGCGAATAATGAATTGGATTATGTGATTAAAGAATCATTGTATGAACTGATTGTTGAAAAATATAAGGAATTGATTGCTTTCATTGATCAGGGAGCTTCTTTTGATAAAGCACATTTTGTAGCATTGTATCAGGATGCTCAAAAGGAATTAGAAATGCTTCATCAGATGAATCAGGATGTTTAATGGATATACGTATTATTAAAGTGATTATTGATGTCTTTAATCATTATGGAGATACGATTCGGTTTGATTATGAGCGTTTTGAAGAGGCTTTAAATGATGAAGCGAATGACTTGTTGGATGAATGTTATTTAATTGTTTTAGGAATGAAAATGGGTCTTTTTGATGCTATGATATTTGATGAGGATATTGATTTGAGAGGATATGTCAGTTATCTTGTTGATCAGGCTGATTTAAGTGAAGATGAAGCTTTATTTATGGTGGCTGTTTTTAATACTTTGATTCAAGAAGTTGGATATTATTTTGAAATTCCGGATATTGATGTATTATTGCAGGATGCATATCAAAGAAATGATTTTGAACATTTATCAATTATAGCGAGAACCTATTTTTTAGGATTCGGTGTTGCTCAGGATTATGAAAAAGCTTTTGAAATCTATTCTTATTTATATGGTCATGGTGATGATCGAGGTGCCTATTATCTAGGTTATATGTATGAACATGGTTATGGTGTGGAAACAGATATTGAAAAAGCACTTTTATATTATGAGAGTCGTCAGGATGATTTAACGTCTTTTAGACTTGGTATATTCTATATGTTTGGTCAATATGTTCCACAAGATTATGAAAAAGCTTATGATTATTTGTCTTTAAGTCATTATGAAGAAGCTTATCTTTATAAGGGAATTCTCTTAGAAATGCAAAGAGAACATGCTCAGGCGTTTTTGGCCTATCATGAAGGAGCAAAGCTTTTTCAGGTAGAATGTTTGTATAAAGCAGGTTTATGCTTAAAACTTGGGTTAGGTGTAGAGATTAATTTAAAGCAGGCAAGCTGTTATTTTCAATATGCATATTACTTATTGCATGGCGAAAGTGCTTATGAATTGGCTATGATGTATTTTGATGGTTTGGCTGTTTTAAAAGATGAAAAGAAGGCTTTAAAATATCTTCATCAATCAGCAAGTTTATATTGTCAGGATGCCTGTTTAGCGTTAGGACAATTTTATCAATTAGGACGATATGTAAAAAGAAATGATCGAAAGGCGAAATATTATTATCAAGAAGCTGAAAGTATTCGTCAGTATACACTTCAATTACATCATCAAAAGCAGGAGGATGAATCATGAAATTATATAAAAAAGGTGATGATACAACCTACACTTTAGGAGTTTTTCCAACCATTGAATTATTAAAAACAAAACCTCAGCAAGTTGTTCGTGTTGTTGTTCACTCTTCAATAGAAAAAAATAAAGGTTATCCACTCATTCAAAAATTGTGTCAGCAAAATCATATTCCCATTGATATTCATGATAAAACCATTGAAAAACTAAGTCCAAAAAGTAATTGTTTTGCAATTGGTGTTTTTAAAATATATTCTGATGAATTAACAGAAGGCAATCATGTTGTTCTTGTTAATCCCATGGATATGGGGAATATAGGGACTATCATGCGAACGATGTTAGGGTTTGGTTATTTAAATTTAGTTATTATTAGACCTGCTGCTGATATTTTTGATCCTAAAGTGATACGAGCTTCTATGGGTTCTTTATTTCATTTAAATATTGTTTATTATGATGATTTTCAGACCTATTATCAGCAATATTATCATCATGAATTTTATCCGTTTATGTTAAAGGGTGCTCAAAATATTCATTCTGTTTCAACTTCTCATTTACATTCTTTAATTTTTGGTAATGAGAGTAGTGGCTTAGATGATTGTTATTTAGAGTATGGCCAAAGTGTTTTTATACCCCATAGTCAACAAATTGATTCATTAAATTTATCTATGGCATTGGGGTTAGCATTATTTCATTTTTCTAAAGAAGAATTTAAAAGGAAAGAGGTATTAAGAGAAGATGTATAATTTTGATAAAGTCATTAATAGAAGAGGAACAAATAGTATTAAGTATGATCGTGAAAAAGCCCAAAATCCTAAAATTGTTCCTATGTGGGTAGCAGATATGGATTTTGAAACACTTCCTGAAGTTAAGGATGCACTTATGAAACGTGCCCAATATGGCATTTTTGGTTATGCTGCACCAACTGATAGTTATTATCATTCTATTATGAAATGGATGAAGGAAAGACATGATTTTATAATAGAAAAAGAATGGATTGTACCAACTCCTGGAGTGGTTGCAGCCTTGAAACTGGCAGTCCGTACTTATACACAATTAGAAGATAAAGTGATGATTATGAAACCAGTTTATTATCCTTTTGATGCCTCTATTCAATTAAATGGGAGAACAGTTGTAGAATGTCCATTGGTTTTAAAAGATGATCATTATGTATGTGATTTTGATTTGTTTGAAAAACAAATTGTTGATAATCAGGTGAAATTATTTATTTTATGTAATCCTCATAATCCAATTGGTAAGGTTTGGACAAAGGATGAATTATATCAAATAGGAACAATTTGTAAAAAACATCATGTTTATGTGATTAGTGATGAAATTCATATGGATTTTATTTACAAAGGAGCTAAACATATTTCTTTTTATCAGGTTGATGAATCCTTTAAGGATTTTACAATCATTTGTACAGCACCATCAAAAACATTTAATTTAGCTGCTTTACAGACTTCTAATATTGTGATTGCTGATGAACAAATGCGTGAAGCATTTGTGAAAGAAAAATTACTTTCAGGTATGAGTGATCCTAATATTTTTGGAATGGATGCATGTGAGGCTGCTTATACATATGGAGCTAAGTGGGTTGATGAATTACTAGATTATTTACAGGGAAATATTGATTTTATGAAAAACTTTTTTGCTAAGCGTCTTCCTGAGATTAAGGTTATTGATCCACAAGGTTTATATCTTGTTTGGGTAGATATGAGAAGTCTCGGAATGAATCATGATGAGTTAGAAGATTTTATGTTGAACAAGGCTTATTTATGGTTGGATGAAGGGTATATTTTTGGAACAGGTGGAGATGGTTTTGAGAGATTTAATGTCGCTTGTCCAAGAAGTATTTTACAACAGGCATTAGAACAATTAGAAACAGCAATTCATGAAAGAGCATAATATCTTGATGAAAAGATATGGTATGAAGTGTTTTATGTAGAAAATGAAAGGGTTTTAATGAAAGAAAATATGAATATTTATGGAAATTTCATTCAAATCAGTGTATGATAGAAGTGTAAAAAATTGAAAAGGAGAATATACATATGGGATTAGTTTCAGCTAAAGAAATGCTTGATAAAGCAAAAGCAGGTCACTATGCTGTTGGTCAATTTAACATCAACAACTTAGAATGGACAAAATCAATTTTATTAACTGCAGAAGAATTAAAAGCACCAGTTATTTTAGGAGTTTCTGAAGGAGCAGCTAAATACATGACTGGATTTAAAACTGTTTCTGCAATGGTAAGTGCAATGGTAGATTCATTAGGAATCACTGTACCAGTTGCTTTACACTTAGATCATGGTAGTTATGAAGGGGCTAAAGCTGCTTTAGAAGCAGGATTCTCTTCAATTATGTTTGATGGTTCTCATTATGGAATCGAAGAAAACATTGAAAAAACAAAAGAAATCGTTGCTTTATGCCATGCAAAAGGTGTATCAGTTGAAGCCGAAGTTGGTTCAATTGGTGGAGAAGAAGATGGTGTTGTTGGAAAAGGTGAAGTTGCCGATCCTAAAGAATGTAAAATGATTGCTGATTTAGGAATTGATTTCTTAGCAGCAGGTATTGGTAACATTCATGGTAAATATCCAGCTAACTGGGAAGGTTTAGATTTTGAAGCATTAGATGCTATTCAAAAAGAAACAGGAACAATGCCTTTAGTATTACATGGTGGTACTGGTATTCCAGCAGATATGATTAAAAAAGCAATTACTTTAGGAGTATCTAAAATCAATGTTAATACTGAATGTCAATTATATTTCCAAGAAGCTACACGTAAATATATTGAAGCAGGTAAAGATTTAGAAGGTAAAGGATTTGACCCTCGTAAATTATTAGCACCAGGTGCTGCTGCAATTCAAGAATGTGTAAAAGAAAAAATGGAATTATTTGGTTGCATTAATAAAGCTTAATGAAATGAAAAAAATGGCGCGTAAGCGTCATTTTTATTTGTTTAAAAGATCAACTGAGATAGATTGGAAATAGCGACTGAGAGTTTTTTGAAAATCTGCTAAATCATCTGATGTCTTTAAAACTCTTAAAATTGTTTGAGGGGGTTGATGGGAAGCAATGATTGTCACAGTTTTTTTATTTTGAATTGTTTGTTCCATCATTTTTAATATTTTTTCAAGTTTTTGATTTGCTTTTTCTTGATGATAGTAGGTTTCAGAAATATGTTTTGATAGTTCTTCTATAGAAATAATAGCTTCTTGTTCTCGGGGTTGTCCAAAAACTCTTTGCATTGCTTCATATGTTGTTAACCAAACATCTCCACTTTTACGAATTTCATCATCATGAAACCTTTTTCTTTCAACTGCTTTTCGTAAAGTATTACCATTGGCTAATCCCCATTTTTCTGCTGCTTCACTAAATGTTAAAACCTGATTTAAGTCTATCACTCTCAACAACCTCCATTTTTATTCATTATAAATGAAATGTGAGAAGTTGTATAGTGGAAATCATAAACTTGCTTCGATATCCTCAAGTGCCTTTTTCCCATTCATTGTTCCAAAAGCACGCATATCAACAAGATGTACAGGAATATCGTAAGGGTCTAAAGCCTTGTATATACCTTCTTTGAGATAACGACTTTGTGGACAAATCCAAACACTTTTGATGATTTGATCCAAGTGATATTTTTGAACAGAACGTTCATTTAATAGTTCTGCTGGACCATAAGCTAAAATCATATCATAAGTATTTAAAAGATTTTCTAAATCTTTTAAAATAATGAAAATATGGTCAACCAGAACATTCTTTTCTGATGCTTTTCCAATAGATTGACAAAAGAGACTTGATGTTGCTCCACCTGAACAACAAATATAAACTAACATGATAATATCCTCCTTATAAATGTTTCAATATAATTTATAAATGCTTTAGGGTGATCATTAAAAATTTCATGATCACAATTTTCAAATAAATGATATTCTATATGATGCATATGATATTGTTTTAATTCATTATCAATATTATAAAATGAACATATAGGATCATTTTTACCTTGCATAATTAATATAGGTAAAGAACTATTATGAAATAATCCTTCAAAATGATAACGATAAAACCAATCGGACATTGCACAAATATGCTTTAATGAGTTCGAGGGGTTGGATTCACTCAATATAAATTGACGAACTTCTGGTAAAGAGAAATATGTTTCTGGCAATTCCTCACTTTGAGTGAGTGCATTACCAAGTCGAGAAGTATACTGTTTTTTCATACGATTGTAAAAATCAAGGGACTGCTGGCGTGAAAATGTAATGGCAGGGCTGCTTAAAATAACACCATCAAATTCTAAAGCAAATTTTTGTATACATAGACATGCAAGAAGACCTCCAAAAGAACCACCCCATAAAAACAAATGCTCTATATGAAATCTTTTTTTGGCATCTTTGACAACCTGTAAAACATCAGATGTGATTTGTTCAACTGTTAAGCCTTTTGATAAATCATAGAGAGAAAGCCCACTCCCTCTTTGATCAAAGAATAAGCAATGATAGTTCTTATTAAATTGCTCAAATACAGGTAAGTCCATGATTGCTTTTGCGCCACTGCCAGGACCACCATGCAGAAACAAAATAGCATTTTGACTATTTGTTGGATTGACTGAATAAACTTGTAATTGACAAGAATCTGATTGGACTTGATAAAGTTCCATAATTTCTCCTTTCCATACATGATTTGTATATATGTCACTATATCGTGACAAAAACATTATATCACGCATTGTTTATATTCACAATCTTTTTTTTGCTTAATAATACATAAGTATGTTTCCAATCTTTTTTATTGCTTTTGCATTAAACCCTAAAGTATAATAGGTTTGAGGTGGTTAAGATGATGATTTCAACAAAAGGTAGATATGCTTTACGTGTTATGATAGATTTAGCAGAACATGATCCCGATACATATACACCCTTAAAAGATATCGCAAAACGACAAAATATTTCTGAAAAGTATCTGGAAATTATTATTAAAGTCTTATCACAAGCGAGATTTGTTTATGGATTAAGAGGGAAAGGTGGCGGATATCGACTTGCTCGTCACCCTCGTACATATACAGTAGGAAGTATATTGAAGTTAACTGAGAGGAGTTTGGCTCCGGTGGCTTGTTTGGAATGTTCGCCTAATACTTGTGAACGTGCACAAACATGTAAAACTTTACCAATGTGGCAAAAGCTTGATCAAATGATTGATGAGTATTTTGAAGGTATAACATTGGCTGATTTAGCTGGTTTAACTGGAGATGATTATATTATTTAAAAGATTCTTAGGAATCTTTTTCTTTTTTTATAATACCTATTGAAACAATAGGCATATAGTGCTATAATCCCTATAAACCTATCTGATAAATAGGTAATAAAAAGAGAGGGATATATTTATGACAAAACAATTAAGATTTGAGACGTTACAGTTACACGTTGGACAGGAAGAAGCAGATATAGCAACTGGGGCAAGAGCAGTGCCTATTTATGCAACAACGTCGTATGTATTTGAAAGTAGTCAGCAGGCAGCTAATCGATTTGCATTAACGGAAGGTGGAAACATTTATACACGTTTGATGAATCCAACTCATGATGTTTTTGAACAAAGAATTGCAGCCTTAGAAGGTGGTGTAGCTGCACTTGCAACTGCTTCTGGCTCAGCCGCTATTGATTATGCAGTCAGAAATATTGCAACTGTTGGGGATCATATTGTTGCATCACAATCATTATATGGGGGAACATATAATTTATTTGCAAATACATTAAAAGAAGCCGGATTGACGACAACCTTTGTGGATAGTCAATCTGTAGAAGAATTTGAACAAGCTATTCAAGAGAATACAAAACTGATTTATTTAGAATCATTAGGAAATCCTAATTGTGATATTGTTGATTTAGAGAAAATCGCTGATATTGCTCATCGCCATGGTATTCCTGTGATTGTTGATAACACATTTGCAACACCATATTTATTCAGACCATTAGAACATGGAGCTGATATTGTTGTTCATTCAGCGACAAAATTCATTGGTGGACATGGAACAGTTATGGGTGGTGTTGTTATTGATGGGGGTCATTTTGATTGGAATCAGAATGATAAATTTCCAGGGATAACACAACCTAATCCATCATATCATGGTATTGTTTTTAGTAAAGCTTGTGGAAATATTGCATATATTATGAAAATGCGTACAACCTTAATGAGAGATCAGGGGGCTTGTCTTTCTCCTTTTCATTCATTTTTATTATTGCAAGGATTGGAAACATTATCATTAAGAGTAGAAAGACATGTTGAAAATGCATTGAAGGTTGTTGATTATCTTAAAAATCATCCATTGGTTAAAAAAGTTAATCATCCATCATTATCAACTGGACAACAACATGAATTGTATAATCGCTATTATCCAAAAGGTGGTGGATCAATCTTTACATTTGAATTAAATGGAACTCAACAACAAGCAAAACAATTGAC
Organism: Candidatus Stoquefichus sp. SB1; assembly: GCF_001244545.1. NCBI lineage: Bacteria > Bacillati > Bacillota > Erysipelotrichia > Erysipelotrichales > Erysipelotrichaceae > Candidatus Stoquefichus > Candidatus Stoquefichus sp. SB1. The sequence goes on from NZ_LN852696.1 coordinate 426,589, forward strand.
TGAATCACTTCATTTGTTTTCATTACTTGCGAATGTTGCAGATTCAAAGTCATTGATTATCCATCCAGCTTCTACAACACATTCTCAATTAAGCCAAAAAGAATTATTATCAGTTGGGATTACTCCAACAACCATTCGTTTATCCATTGGAACAGAACACATTGATGATATTATAGAAGATTTAAGTCAAGGATTTGAAAAAATAGAAAAAGGAGAAAAATTATGAACATATATCAATCAGCCGATCAATTGATTGGAAAAACACCATTATTAGAATTATCACATTTAGAAAAGAAATATCAGTTAGAAGCACATATTTTCGCTAAGTTAGAATATTTTAATCCAACCGGAAGTGTTAAAGATCGTATTGCAAAAGCAATGATCGATGATGCTGAAGAAAGAGGACATCTTACACCAGGAGGTGTAATTATTGAACCGACATCTGGTAATACTGGGATTGGTTTAGCATCAGTAGGGAGTGCAAGAGGATATCGTGTTATCATTGTGATGCCAGAAACAATGAGTATTGAAAGACGTCAATTAATAAAAGCCTATGGTGCCGAAGTTGTTTTAACAGAAGGTGTTAAGGGAATGAAGGGGGCTATTTTAAAAGCACAAGAATTAGCTAAAGAAATTCCGCATAGTTATATACCTAGTCAATTTGAAAATGCAGCGAATCCAAAAATTCATGCCTTAACAACAGGACCAGAAATTTGGCAAGATACTGAAGGTCAGATAGATATATTGGTGGCTGGTATTGGAACTGGTGGAACCATTACAGGTGTTGGTGAATATTTGAAAGTCCAAAATGAAAAGATTCAAGTGATTGCTGTTGAACCTAAAGATTCAGCAATTTTATCTACTGGAAAAGCAGGTAGTCATAAAATTCAGGGAATAGGTGCTGGTTTTGTGCCAGAGGTTTTGAATACTCATATCTACGATGAGGTTTTGACTGTTACAAATGATGATGCTTTTCAAATAGGTCGTGAAATTGGAAAGTATGAAGGTGTTCTTGTAGGAATTTCATCAGGAGCTGCTGTTTATGCAGCTATTCAAATTGCACAAAGAGCAGAAAATAAAGGTAAGAATATTGTAGTCATATTACCAGATACTGGAGATCGTTATTTATCAACACCTTTATTTCAAGAAGAAACTCGATAAGAGTTTTTTTCTTTTCAAGTAAAAAAACATTTTTTTCAAGTAAAGTATCCTTGTTATTCAAGTAAATGAATGTCATACTAAAGATAGATCTCATGAATAAAAAAATAGGATGATAGAATAAGGAGAAGTCAAATGCTAAGAAAAGATTTTTTATGGGGTGGAGCAGTTACTGCTCACCAAAGTGAAGGTGGATATAAAGAAGGTGGAAAAGTTCCAGCTGTTTGTGATTTAACACCAACTGGGGAATTTTCAGATTTTAAGGATGGTATAGATACTTACCATAGATATCAGGAAGATTTTGATCTGTATAAAGAAATGGGATTCAATGCTTATCGTTTTTCTATTGATTGGTCAAGAATGATGAGTGATGAAGGCACTTATAATGAAGCTGGTTTTGCATTTTATGATCAGTTTATTGATGCTTTAATTGAAAGAGGTATGGAGCCCATTCCAACTCTTTATCATTTTGAGATGCCAGTCTATTTATATGAAAAATATAATGGATTTGCAAGTCGTCAGGTGGTAGATATCTTTGTTGAGTTATGTAAGAAAATTGTTGATCGATATGCTTCTAAAGTTCAAAAATGGATTATTTTTAATGAACAAAATGGCATCTTACAAAAAGGACCTAAAATGTTTTTTGGAGCCGTTTGCCCTAAAGATGTCAATCCTCAAACCTTTGATAACCAAATTATGCATAATACTTTGATTGCTCATAGTTTAATTAATGAATATATACATCAAAAAGGATGTCAAGTGTTAGGAATGGCGACTGTTGTACAAAGTTATCCTGAAACTTGTCATCCATTAGATACATTAGAAAGTATGAAAGCACAAAGTGAAGCTTATGTTTTTTTAGATGTCTTTGCTAGAGGACATTATAATTCTTATTACTATGCAAATATGCAAAATGAGGGAACAATGCCTGAGATTCTTGAAGGTGATCTTGATATTCTTAAAAAAGGCGTGACGGATTATTTATCAATTAGTTATTATATGTCAACAATTTCTCACTATGGTGAAGAGAGTCTTACAAATATTAATGATGTTGTTATTAAAAAGAATCCTTATTTGGAAATGTCTGAATTTGGTTGGACAATTGATCCAATTGGTTTAAGAATTACATTACGTCAATTATATGATCGTTATGAAATGCCTATTTATATTGTTGAAAATGGTTTTGGATATGATGATCAGTTAAATGAAAATAATGAAATTATTGATGATTATCGTATTGATTATATGAGAAAACATATTGGAGAAATGAAAAAAGCTGTTGAGGAAGGTGTCGATTGTCGTGGTTATTTATCTTGGGGACCTGTAGATATTTTAAGTAGTCGTGCACAAATGAAAAAACGTTATGGTTTTATCTATGTCAATCGTGATAATAAAGATTTAAAGGATATGAGAAGAATCAAAAAGAAATCATTTGATTGGTTTAAACATGTTATCGCAAGTAATGGTGAAGAATTATAATCAACAAAGATCATACATAGTGAATTGTATGGTCTTTTGATATATAATTTTCATAAATAGGAGAGGATGAAAACAATGAAAGTGACAATGAAAGATATTGCTAAACGTTTAAATATTTCTATTAATGCAGTTTCTATTGCTTTAAATGATAAAGTGGGTGTAAGTGAAGAAATGCGTTTAGAAATATTAAGAACAGCTGATGAAATGGGATATATTAATCAAAAAAGACAATATCTTTCTGTCTTTTCAAAATCTAATTTATGTATCTTAATGCAAAGTTATTATGCTGATACAGGACATTTTTATTCTATTGTTTTGCATTCTATTGTGGAACAGGCAAAAACTTTTGGATACTTTACAATATTGAATTATTTTGAAGATGACCATTTTGTGATTCCTGAATGTATAGTGAATAGAAAAGTCGCAGGTATTTTGATTGTTGGAAAAATATCTGATGTTCATTTAATGACATTAAAAAAGAATGGTATTCCTATTGTATTGGTTGATTATACATCATTATGTACACCTTGTGATTGTGTTTTAACGCATAATAAACAAGGCGGTTATATGATGACAAGTCATATTATTGAAAAAGGTTATCAAAAGATAGGCTTTTTTGGTGATTTAGATTATTCTTTTAGTTTTCATGATCGTTTTATGGGATATCGTCAGTCTTTAATTAAGAATAGAATTGTCAATCAAGAGGATATTGATGACTATATTCATCGATATTCATATGTTAAAGGAATAGAAAAGCATATTCTTTCTAATAATATTATAGAAATTATGAAAATATTATCTACAAAAGAACTTCCTGAAGTTCTTGTATGTGCTAATGATTCAAATGCCTTTGCTGTGATGAGTGCTTTAACCCAAATGGGAATGAAAGTGCCTGATGATGTGAGTGTGGTAGGATTTGATGATACTCCTTTATGTGAAAAAGCAATACCAAAAATCACAACCATTCAAGTTCAAAAAAAATTAATGGGTGAAGTGGCTGTTTCAAAATTAGTAGATCGTATACATCGAAAAGAGACAGTTACAATGACACAATTATTAAGTGTAAAGATTGTTGAAAGAGATTCTTTGAAATAAAATTTTCAAGAATCTCTTTTTTTCAAGTGATTCTTTATTGTAATTCAAGTAAAAGTCAATAAAAATAAGAGTATAAAGTAAGCGCTTTACAAAGGGAGGGAAAGGAAATGTTAAAAAGATTGAGTAAAATTATTTTAGTTATTGCAATGCTTTTGAGTCTTGTTTTTGGACAAGGAAGTACTGTAGTAGCAGCAAGTCAAGATGATATTGTAACAATCAAGACAAGACTAAAAAACTATTTTTTAGAACTTGATACAATTGATGATGGAGCAAAAGTAGAGACATGTTATGTCAGTAAAGCAGAAGATTATTTAAAACGAATGGAGGCGGATGGTAGTTTTGGTGATGTTGATTATCAAGCTCACAACAATGCAGCTAATGGAGCTGCTTGGTCACCATATTTAGCATTAGATCGATTACAGGCTATAGCAATTGCTTATCATAAAGAAGGAAATTCTTTATATCATAGTGATGCTGCTAAAAATGGTCTTGATAAGGCATTGAAAAATTGGGTAACACATGGAAAACGAGATGATAAACCTGATGGACCATATTCTTCAAACTGGTGGGAAAATGAAGTTGGTGTTCAACTCCGTTTTGCAAGAATTGGTTTGTTTATGGAAGGGATTATTAGTCAAGAGTCATTTCAAATTATTATTGATAAATTAGTTGAAAAAGAACCAGTAAAAAAGGGAACTGGTCAAAATAATTTATGGTTTGATCAAAATCATGTTTATCAGGCTTTATTAACAAATAATGCCAAAAGATTGAAAGAAATGGTAAATGATTATTTAAATTACTGTTTATCAACACAGTTAGATGATCAAACTGCTGAAGCAGTTCAAGTTGATAACAGTTTCTATATGCATGGAAAACAGTTTTATTCTAATGGATATGGAATGTCAATGTTTAGAGATATGAGCTTTTGGATTTATATATTGCGTGAAACACAATTCTCAATTGGACAGGAAGTTGTTACAAGAATGGGCAATTATATGCTTAATGGAACAAGCTGGACAATTAGAGGCGATATTATGGAACTTTATTTAGGGTATCGTCCTTATAAATTTGATGTTGGTTATCAAAATTATGCTGAAGAATATATTGAACCTTTAAAAAGAATGATTGCTGCTGATCCAAGTAGAGCGGATGAATATCAGAAAGTTTTAAATAACATTCAAGATCCAACTCAATCTAATGGTAAAAATGGGAATTATTATATGTGGCGTTCTGGATATGAATCACACATGAGAGATGGCTATGGAGTCAATGTTAAAATGGATTCTAAGAGTGTCATTGGGGGAGAATGGCGTGGTAGCTGGTCAGGACAAAATGATGGTGGAAATCTGATTTATTGGAGTTCTTCAGCATCATCAACAGTGACAGTAGATGGAGATGAATATACATCAGTTTATCCAACTTTTGATTGGGCACATACTCCAGGGACAACAACACCTAATAGAATACCACCTGATTATACCAATTCAGGAAGATTAACAAATGGAACAACTCACATGATTGGTGCTTCTAATGGTCAATATGGAAGTACATCTTATGTGATGAATAAAAAAGACACTCAGGCAACAAAAAGTTATTTCTTCTTTGATGATGAGTTTGTAGCTTTGGGAGCTGGAATTAATTCTAAAGAATCAACAGCGATTCATACAACGTTAAACCAAAGTAAAGCAGATCAAGTCACAGTCGATGGACAAACAGTTCCGACTGGGACAAAAGCGGGAAGTTATACAGGAAAATGGATTCATAATGATAAGATTGGATATATTTTCCCTAAAGAAACAACATTTAAAGTAAGCAATGGACTTCAAAAAGACAATCCATCTTTATGGAAGGATGCAGAAAAGGAAGCCACTCCAGAAACATTTACAGCATGGGTAGACCATGGTGTGAAACCAGTTGATGAAAGTTATGAGTATATTGTTTTACCTAATAAAACAACTGGAGAAGTTGATACTTATTCAAAGAATATCCCTATTGAGATTTTAGCAAATACGAAGGATATTCAAGCAGTTCGTCATAAAGATCTTAATATTACACAAATTAACTTCTATAAGGCTGGATCTTTAGAGTATAAAGATGGTTATACAGTGAGTGTAGATAAAGCTTGTAATATTATTATTGACGAATCTAATGGAACAAGAGAAATAACAGTTGCAGTTAATGATACTGAAGATAGTAAAATGGTTAATATTGATCTTTCATATGAAAGTCAAGAAACAACAACGAAGTTTGTTTCAAAAGGTTTACCATATGCAGGACAACCAATAACATTAACTGAAGGTCAAGATGATCGTTATTTAGCGAGCAGTTCAACAACTGGACATCCAGTTAAAAATGTCGTAGATGGTAATGAATCAACATATTGGGAAAGTCAAGGAAGTAGTGATGAATGGATCTCTATATTCGCTGGATCAGGTAAATATATCAATAGTATAGATGTTTTATGGGGCGATAATTATGCAACTCAGTATGATGTTTATGGTTCAAGTGATGGTATAAATTATGAAAAAATAAAATCAATAACAGATGGTAAGGGAAGTGCAGAAAACATAACTATTGGTGGTCTTTATAAATATATAAAGGTTGCTATGAAGAATAGTAATGGAAGCCATTATCAAGTCAAGGAAGTGAAGTTCCACGATTCTCAATTACTTTCACTTAATAAAACTGTTGAGGTAAGTTCTACTTCTACCAATGATCCAGGAAATATAAAGGAAAATGCAGTAGATGGAAATACTAATACAAGATGGTCTTCACTGAGAAAGGAATCTGGATTTGATAAGCAAGAAGAATGGATTAGTGTAGATTTAGGTAGACAAGCTCGCATTGATGCGATTGAAATATTATGGGAAGCTGCATGTTCTCAAAATTATTCAATTGAAGTTTCTAATGACAATAAAACATGGAAAAATATTAAACAAAACTTAAAAACGGATTCATCATTAAAAGATCAAATTGTTTTAAGTGAATCTGCAGAAGCTAGATATGTACGCATTCATTCATATTCTTCTGCAACAAAATACGGAATTAGTATTTTTGAATTCAGTATTTATGGTCAAAATTTGAGTAGAAATATTGCTTTAAATAAAGCAGTTAATAGTAGTTCAGTTTACGGAACTGAAGCAGTTACAAAAGCAGTAGATGGCAATACACAATCAAAATGGTCATCAGCAAGAAAGAATCCGGGATTTAATGCTCAAGAAGAATGGATAAGTGTTGACTTAGGACAAATTTCATATATTGATAGTATAGAAATAGATTGGGAAAGTGGATGTTCAAACGATTATAGTATTGAAGTTTCTGATGATAATGAAAATTGGACAACTGTTAAAGAACATTTGAAATCAAATACTACAGCATCAAGTGATAAACATTATATTGATAATGTTATGTTTGATGAGACTTTAGAAGCGAGATATATTAAAATTCATTCATATTCTTCTAGAACGAAATATGGGATTAATATTTGGGAATTAAGTGTTTTAGGCGAAGTGAAGGATATACCAGAACCAGATGTTGAAGAAGAAATCAATATTGCATTGAATAAAAATTCAAAGGCAAGTTCAGAATATTTGGATACTAAAGATGGTAATAAAGTTTATTATTCATCATTAGCATTTGATGGAAAGTATGATAAAGTTAATTCTAAACAATCAAGGTGGGCATCCAATAGAAAAACAAATGATGAATGGATTTATGTTGATCTAGTAGATACATATGATATTTCAAAGATTATCTTAGATTGGGAAGAAGCTTGTGGAAAGGATTATGATTTGCAAGTTTCATTGGATGGTGAAATATGGACTACAATTACTGAAGTAAGAAATAATAGTGCTCCTAAGGATTCAAAACATAATGTGAGAGAATATCTTTATGATCAAAATGTTTATGCGAGATATGTCAAAATGCAAGGGGTTAAACCAGCAGGAGATTATGGATATTCATTGTGGGAATTTGAAGTTTATGGTGAATTGGTAAAACTTGAAGATGTAAATATTGCATTAAATAAGCCATCATTGGCGAGTAGTGAACGTACTAATCCAGTCACAGGATTTGTATTAGAGTCAAAATATGCATTTGATGGAAGTACTGAAAATAAAGGAGATGTTTTTCAATCAAGATGGGTTTCAGCAACGAGAAAAGATAATCCAGATATCAATGTGGATTCACAATATGTACAGGTTGATTTAGAGGATATATATAATATTTCTAAAGTTGTGTTGAATTGGGAAGCTGCTTGTGGTAAAGAATATAAACTTCAGGTTTCTGATGATGGTCAAACGTGGGCTGATATCAGTCATGTTACTGATGGGAAAGCTGGTATTAAAGAATTCACATATGATAAGCCAGTTACTGGACGTTATGTAAGAATGTTAGGTATTGAACCAGTTGGTCAGTATGGATATTCACTATGGGAATTTGAGGTTTATGGTCTTACTCTTAAATCAGAATTAAAAGAATATTATGATCAAAATAAGAATATTGATGTTTCTAACTATACACCAAAAAGTGTAACTCTATATCATGATGCATTAGATCATGTTGTTGAAGTCTATAAGAATAAAGATGCAACATCTTCACAGATTCTTGATGCTAAACAACAACTGAAAGATGCTATTGATGGATTAACATTAAAGGCAGATAAAAAAGCTCTTGAAAATATCATTAGTAAAGCTAATGATATGTCTACTGATGTCTATACAGAAAAGACAGTGAAAGTCTTTAATGAAGCATTAAAAGAAGCAAAGAATGTTAATGCTGATGAAAATGCATTACAAAAGCAAGTCACAACAGTAGTTTCAAAGTTACAAAAAGCTATTGATGGATTGGTGAAGAAAGCCAATAAAGATGAATTAAACAATGAAATCAAAAAAGCAGAATCTATAGATAAGAATCAGTATAAAGAAGCAACAGTCAAAGACCTTGAAGCTGCATTAAAGAAGGCTAATGACATCAATGAAAATGTCAATGTTTCACAAAGTGAAGTCGATAAAGCTGTGAAATCATTACAGGTGGCAATCAAGGGATTAGAGAAAAAAGATGATCCAGTGATTATAGTGCCAGATGAAGATAAGGTTATTATAGTACAAAATAACAATAATGATGTCACAATAAAAGGTCAGTTACCAAAAGATATTGAATTGAGAACTGAGGTGTTAGGTGACAAACAAGTTAAAGAATTGATTAAAAAAATTGATAAACAAAATTCAGAATTCTTAGAAGCTGCAAAAATAGAAAGAATCTATGACATGAAATTGCTGTTAAATGAGGAAATCTATAGAATTGGAAAAGAAGTAGAGGTATCATTGGTTATTGATGAAAGTATGAAGGATAAAAAACTAGGAATCATCTATATAGATGAACTAGGAAACATAACAAATATACCGTCAAGAACAGAAGGAAATAGAATAATCTTTGCAGCTGAACATTTCTCAGCATATGCAATTGTATCATATATAGAAGAAAAACATCCTGCAACAGGAGATACAACATCTGCTGGAATTTATGTAGCAATGATGTTAGGAATGTTAGGGTTAGGATATATTTTATTGAAAAAGAAAAAAGAAAATTCTTAATATATGATCTATGATTGAGTTTTGACAAACTAAATTAGAAAGAAGATTTATTATTATGAGATAATTAATAATAAATCTTTTTTAATTATATTCTTTTGTTTTTGATAGTGATTGAATGTCCAAAGAAGTGATAGAGAAAAGATAGATGATATCTTGAAATATAATCAACAATTTGTAGGAAATAAACAATATAAACCTTATGAAACAAATAAATATCCAGATAAAAACTAGCAATTGTTACCAGAAACACTAGGTATTAAAAATGCTGGTGGAGTGATTTCTCATCCATTTGGGAGTGCAGTAAGAAGTCTTCTTATTGCTATATATGAATTAGGCGTAGAGGAGATTTTTGTTGTCGGTCATACGGATTGTGGAGTTCAACATATAGATAGTCAAGATGCAAGAAAGAGGTGTGTTTACACACTGCATTGAGACTATGAAATATTGTGGAATTGATTTTGAACAATGGGTTATCTGGTTTTGAAAGTGTGGAGGAATCAGTCCAACAAAGTGTACAATTATTACAAGAACATCCACTTATTCCTCAGGATGTAAAAATCTATGGATTTGTTATGGATTCTGTGACAGGTGAATTGAAGAAGTTAAATATCTAGAATGGTCATATATAGTAATCATTTTTTAGTGCAAAAATTTCCACTAGGTAGAAGTAATTTCAACTATTCATATAAAAGCGAATACATTGTATGATGAGAGTGTACAAAGAAAGAGATCTCAAAAAACAAAAAGGAAGGAAAGAAATTATGAATAAAATATTAAATTTTGTTGAAGAAAAATTAGCCCCACCTTTAAATAAGATGGCAAATCAACACCATTTAAATGCTGTTAAAAATGGAATGATGGTTACTGTCCCATTAACGATTATTGGAAGTATATTTTTGCTTATTCCCAATATCCCAATTGATTTTATTAAATCATTTTTTGAACCTTATGCGGCCATGATTACAACAGTTAATAGTGTCACGATTGGTATTGTTGGTTTAGTTGGAGCTGCTAGTGTTGCTTATTATTTTGCTGAAGGATATACTGATATTAGAATAGATGCACTAATCACTGCAATTGTTTCTGTTGCTGCATTTCTTTTGATTACTATGACTGAAGAATTTGGTATTAATACAGAATTATTTGGAACAAAAGGATTATTCACAGCTATTATTGTTGCTTTACTGACAGGAACAATTATGCATTTTTTCCAAAAGAGAGATCTTGTTATCCATTTTCCTGATACAGTACCACCACTTGTATCAAAATCATTTATGTCTTTAATTCCTGCTTTAGTTGTTTTAACATTAGTTTGGATTATAAGAGTGATTTTAGGTCTAGATGTAAACCAAATTTTAATGAATTGTTTTTCACCTTTTGTCTTTGCTTTGAACACTTTACCTGGATTCTTGGTTTTCATGTTTATTCGCTCTATGCTCTGGAGTGTGGGAATTCATGGAGGAGCAGTTCTTGCAGTTGCTGATCCGTTCTTCTTAACGATGTTTGGGGCAAACGCTGCTGCTTATGCTGCTGGAACATTACCACCATATATTACTGCTAGCGGATTTACAATGTTTGTTTTCTTAGGTGGTGGAGGAGCAACTTTGCCATTGGTTATAATGATGATCCGTTCTAAAGAAAAAGGTTTTAGTACATTAGGAAAATTATGTTTACCAGCTAGTTTATTTGAAATTAATGAACCCGTTGTTTTTGGTGTGCCACTCGTTATGAATCCATATATGATGATTCCTTATACATTAACAACATTAACTTTATCTGCTGGAACTTATTTATTGATGATGTTTAATATAATTGGAAGACCTGTTGCCAATATACCATGGACAATTCCCCCAATCTTTTCACATTATTTAGTAACTGGTGGAAATATTCCAGCAGTTATATGGGGTGTGTTATCACTGATCATTGCAGGATGCATTTATTATCCATTCTTTAAAGCAATGGAAAGACAACGTTTGTCTAGTAAAAAACAGGAAGCATAAAAAATGAAAGAGGTATGAGTTATGAATAAAAACTTAAAAATTGCAATAGTAGGGGCTGGGAGTTCCTACACACCAGAATTAATTGAAGGATTATCTGAACATAGAGAAACATTACCTGTTAAAGAAATTGTTTTATTAGATGTTAATGAACAAAGACTTCAAATTATGGAGGGGTTCGTTAAACGCTATATTCAACACTTGAATTATGATGTTAAGGTTTGGAGTACAACATCAAGAGAAGAAGCATTTACAGGGGCTGATTTTGTATCTACACAAATTCGTGTGGGTGGAAATAAAGCAAGAATCAATGATGAAAAAATCCCTTTAAAATATGGTCTCATTGGTCAAGAAACAACAGGGGTTGGAGGAATGTTTAATGCTTTCCGTGTCATTCCTGTTATGATTGAAATTGCAAAGGATGTAGAAAAATATTGTCCAGATGCATGGATTATCAATTATTCAAATCCAACTGGATTAGTCACAGAAGCTTTGAATAAAGTTTGTCATGTTAAAGTTGCAGGATTATGTGCTGGTGGTATGAGACCAAGATGGTGGGCAGCAGAAGCATTAGATGTCCCTGAAGAAAAGATTTATTATGATTATTTAGGATTAAATCATATGAATTTCTCATATCATATGACAATCGATGGAAGACCAATAACTGATGAAGAATTTAGCAAAGTCATAAAAAAATGTACTACAGTTTCTCAAGATTGGATGGAAACATTACACTTGATCCCAAGTCAATATACACAATATTACTTCCATACTAAAGAAAGGGTTCAACAATTAAAAGAACAAGATAAAACAAGAGGCGAAGCTATTCTTGAATTAGAAAAACAAATCTTTAGAGAATACGCAGATGAATCAAATTATGAAAAACCAAAGACATTGGCAAAACGCGGTGGTGGCGGTTATTCTAAAGTCGCTATTGGTGTTATGGATGCAATATATAATGATACGGGGAAATGGATGGTTATTAATGTCGCAAATAATGGAACAGTACGTTTCTTAGATGACGATGCCGTTATTGAAACAGCATGTTATGTAAGTAAAAATGGTATGCAGCCACTAACAATTGCTAATTATCCTAAATCAGTTGTTGGATTAATTAGTGCAGTCAAAACCTATGAATCATTGGCAGTAGAAGCGGCTATAACAGGAAATAAGGATATAGCTTTAGAAGCACTTGTTGCTCATCCGTTGGTGAGAGATTATGATATAGCAAAACCATTATTAGAGGAGATGCTGGAAGCTCATAAAGCTTACCTTCCACAATTCTATAAAAATGGAAAATAAAATGTGGACATACATTGATGAACAAAAAGATGTTTTATTAAACATTCTTGATCAGGAAGAAAAGACATTGTCTTCTCTTCCTAAAGAGTTCATCAATAAAAAGGAAATCATAATCACAGCATCAGGATCATCACTCAATGCAGCAATGCTTGTCAAAGCAATGTTAGAAAGAAAAATGGAATGTATAATTCACGTAGAAACACCATTTCAATTAAGATATTACTCACCACTTTTACTTTCCTATAACGAAAACAAACTACTTATAGCTTTATCACAAACTGGAAAGAGTACTGGAACATTAGAATGTCTTACATTAGCAAAAGAAAATCATATTCCGACTATTGCAATGACTGCTGATGATAAAAGTCCAATTGCAAGCTGCGCTGATACACATATAAATATATTATGTGGTGAAGAATTAGTAGGACCAAAAACGAAAGGATTTACTGCTACTGTTATCACTCTTCAGTTAGTATTGATGAAACTCTCCCTGTTATCATCACATCAAGTTATTGAAGAATATCGTCAAAGTATAAATGAACTCCCTCAAAATATTCAAGATTCTAAAAAATGGTGTGAAGGACATAAAGAGTGGGCGAAAGCTAAAGCGATGAGTATTGTTGGATTTGGTGTTCATTATCCAACAGCACGAGAAGGAACCTTAAAGATTTTAGAAACAATGCAAATTCCTATTATGAATTTTGATATGGAAGAATTTATGCATGGGCCACATCGTACAATTGTAGAAGATTCATATTTAATCATGATAGATACCAAAGGTGCTGGACAAACATTAATGCATAATTTAATAGATTTTTCTAAAACCAAAACAGATTACTACCTTATTATTTCTACAATGAGAGATGAAAATCAACAAACAATTCATGTTGGTGATTATCCTATGACTTCATCTTGGTTAAATATTGTAGTTATCTTTCAAGTGTTATGTACATATTTTCCTGAAATCAATGGTATGAATTCATCCGATCCGATTTATGGAGATTTTGCGACAACTGTTGGTACACGTATCGCCTAAATCAGTTCATCAGAACTGATTTCTTTTGCTTATGATAAAACTTTTACTTTTGTTTTGAATCACATTATAATATAGAAAAGCTTAAAGAAAGGAGAGGAATATATGAACAGTCAAATGACAAAGAGGCAGCAACGTATTTTATTATTATTTTTAGAGACATCTGAATATCTTACAAGTCAAAAGTTATCTTCATTATTGAATGTGAGTACGAAAACAATTCAAACAGAAATCAAAGTCCTTAATGAAATAATTCATGAATTTGCTTGTATTCAATCTATTCCTTCAAAGGGTTATCAGTTAAAAATCACAAATTATGAATTATTAGAAATATTTAAACAAACATTTCAGAATGAATGGAGTGAATTTGTTCCTTCTAATCCTTTAGAAAGAGCTTATTATATTTTGGGATTGATGTTAAAAAGTCAAGATTTTATTAAGATAGATGATTTATCTGAATTGTTATTTATAGATCGAACATCTGTTAGTCGTAGTATGAAGATTATGCGTGAATGTCTAGAAAGATATGGCTTAGAAATAATTCAAAGAAATGGAAAAGGATTAAAAATCATTGGCGATGAATTTAGATATAGACAATGTATGGCAGAGTATATTTATCATAAACCTGATATGTTGGTGACTAAGATTGGTAAGAATCAAAAATTTATGGATGATTTAAAAGAACTTATTTTTAATGATGGAATTACCATGCCAGAACGTGTTTTTCATAATTTTGTCATTCATATTCAAGTTCAATTGGATAGAATTGATAATCATTGTTTAATTGATTTTCAACAAGATGAAGTTGATATGATAGAAAATGAGTATGAGTTTTTGGTAGCTAAAGATGTGGCTAAATTAATTCAGAAGTATTTTGGGATAGAACTAAATGCACAAGAAAAAGATTATTTAGCTATACATATCATTGGAAAAAAGAATAATTCTACAAGTGCTATTGAAAGCTGTATAAATAATCAGTTAAAGAAAGAAATAAATGACATTGTACAAAATATGTTTGATCATATAACTGATATTTTCGATATTGATTTAAGTGCAGATATGTATTTAAGAAAAGCAATAGGGATACATATTTGTCCTATGGAAAATCGTTTGAAATTTAATACTTATCTTAGGAATCCATTAATTGATTTTATTAAAGAAAAATATTTATTTGCTTATATGATGAGTATAGAAGCATGGAAAGCTATTGCTTTAAATGAATGTTATGTTAATGTCGAGGATGAAATAGGGTATATTGCTATTCATTTTCAATATGCATTAGAACGGAGAAAAAGGAACATTTCTAAGAAAAGAGTTTTGTTGGTTAATGATTATAGTGTTGCAACTAGTGAATTGCTTAGTTTTTCTATTTTAAAAACATATCGTGATTTATTGGTTATTGAAAATACAATTTCTGTTAGTGAGTTGAGTAATTATAATTTATCAGATTATGATTGTCTTATTACAACTGTGCCTATCATGCCACAAATGATTATTCCAGTTATTAGAGTGAATCCTATTAGTACAGAAAAAGATTTAGAAGCATTAAAAATCTATTTTCAACATGATATTCAGTATTCATTGAAAGATTTTATAAGTGCTAAAGATATACATTTTATTCATATTCAATCAAGAGAAGAAGTTTATCAAATTATATCTCATCATAATATCTCTGAGATAGAACTTTCTAATCAAATTATCATTCTTTATCTGAGGGATAGGAATCAAAGTCATATGGCAGTTTATTTATTAAAAAAGGCTATTTTATGGAAAAATAAATTTGTAAAAGTCATTATTGTTTTCTATATTCATAATCATAGTGAGGAAATGGTAGAGTGTTTACAAAGGTTTCTATCATATCAGAAAAATGTAGATTCATTAGTTCAAATGTATGATAATCAAGATGCCTATCAATATATTAGTAATCTAGATTAGACAGTTTTTAGATAATATAATGGATATAATGCTACATAAAAAAAGATAAGGCATCGTTTGAATAGCGTTGTTGTAAGTTATATATAGCATAGAAACGAGAATACAAAAACATGGGATATTGAAGATACCCATGTTTTTTCAATACGAAATATTATAAATATATTTCATTTATTAAATATGAGATGGACAAAGACTTATTTCTAAGTCTTTAATAGCTTGTTCGATTCTTCTTAATGTTTCTTCTTTACCTAAAATATGTGCAATTTCAACTGCTCCACCAGGAGTAAAAGATTTGTTTGTTAATGCAACACGAACAGGCCACATAATACGACCATTTTTTAATTCTTTTTCTTTTGCTAAACTGACAAAAAAATCAGTCATTGCTTCATCATTATCAAAATCATCAAAGTTAATCATACGCTCTTTAACAAGTTGTAAAGCTTCTAATGAATTTTCTGGATTTGTTTTCATCTTTTTATGAGTATAGATAGATGCATCAAATGGATGAGCTTCATTAATAAAATCAATGCTTTCTTCAACATCTGATAATTTTTCTAATCGTGGCTGTAAGACTTTAGATAATTCTAATAAATCAACATGACGTGTAATTGTTTGATAATAAGGTAATAATAATTCATGGAACTTATCAAGTGACATTTCTCTTAAATACATACCATTCATCCATTTTAATTTATCAATATCAAAAATAGCAGGTGATTTAGAAATATGCTCAATATTAAATTGTTCAATTAAATCATTCAAAGAAAGAATTTCTTCATTCTCTGGAGACCATCCTAATAATGCAATGTAATTTAAAATAGCTTCTTTTAAATATCCCTGTTTTTTCAAATCTTGATAAGATGCATCACCATTACGTTTACTTAATTTATGAGTTTCATCTTTATTAACAGGTGGTAAATGAATGTATGTTGGAATTTGCCAATCAAAAGCTTTATAAATAAGATTATACTTAGGTGTACTTGATAAATATTCATTTCCTCTCACAACATGAGTAATATTCATCAAATGATCATCAATAACATTAGCAAAATTATATGTAGGATAACCATCACTTTTGATTAAAATACCTTCATTTAATGTATTATTTTCAACTTCAATATGACCATAAACCTCATCATCAAATGATGTTGTTCCTGTTGTAGGAATTGTTTGTCTAATAACAACAGGGATTTTAGCATTTAATTTTTCTTGAATTTGTTCATCAGTAAGATGTAAACATGGATCTTCTCCTTCCAATTCACCTTCACAAAAACAATAATGTGCTCCACCAAGTTCAATGAGTTTTTGAGCATATTCATGATAAATATCTAATCTTTGTGATTGAATATAAGGACCGACACCACCATCTTTATTAGGACCTTCATCATAATGTAATCCAGTTTCCTCTAAAACCTGATAAATTAAATCAATAGCTCCTTCTACTTCTCTTTGTTGATCAGTATCTTCAATTCTTAAAATAAATTCACCACCATCATGTTTAGCAATGAGGAAACAATACAAAGCAGTTCGTAAGTTTCCAATATGCATATAACCTGTAGGACTAGGGGCAAAACGCGTTCTCATTTTCATATTCTTCTCCTTTACTTTTATAAAAAAAAGTTATATAATAATCTCTGTGATTGGGGTATAGCCAAGCGGTAAGGCATCAGACTCTGAATCTGACATTTCCTTGGTTCGAATCCAAGTACCCCAGCCAATTTTAAAATTAACCACGAAAGTGGTTTTTTTGTTTCTTTATTGATTCTATCATATTTATTGAATATTTCAATACAGATTCTAATGAATCATGATAAGATGCTTTCAATTTATATATTTTTAACTTTCTGTTCATAATTATTAATGAAGATAAAGTTATAACATTTTCAATTTATGTAAAAAGTAGGAAAATGATATGAAAAGTTGTATGATAATTATGGAAAATGGGAGAGGGGAAGTGGAAAAATGTATGTTATAGATAAACTTCAAAAAATGTATGATGTTGAGGGGAAAACACAGTTAGATGGTGAATTAGCGTTTTATTTCTTAAAGCATCTTAAAGAAATGAAAACAATGAATTTACAAAAGTGTATGCAAGAGACTGGTATTTCAAAAGCTTCTATTCATAGATTCTATAACAAAGCTGGATTCCAGAATTTTAAAGATATGACAAATGAAATTATGAAAGAATATGCTCTTTTGTCTATTTCGCAATATTCTTCTTTTAGTGAAAACAATTTTTCATGGTTGTTTAAAGATTCACAATTAATCAATTTGTCCCAATGCTTACTAAAGAGTGAAAATGTATATTTCTATGGATGTCATCAGGATATTGAAGCTTTATCTTCTACGATAAATATATTAAGAAAAAATGGTATTGTTGTAAGAGAATTACTTGTTTGGAATCAAACTGAATTATTAGAAAGTCTTCACTATTTAAGTCAAAATGATGTTTTAATTATTATTGATGTCTTTAAAAAAATTCAAATGTTTCATGAGGCTTCTATTAATCAATCAGATATGTTAAAAATAAGTGATCTACAACAGTTATCTTGTTTCCAATATTATATAGGAGAAGCTTCTCAAGATGAATATCATGGTTTTCAAATTGTTCAAATCAATAATCAAAAGAATGTCCCTAGACCTTTTGTTTTGGCATTATTAGATACCAAATTAAGTCACCTTATTTTTCAAGGAGAACAAGTATGAATACAGTATTATCACTTATTATTATGATGAGCCAAAATACTATTAGAAAAGATAATATGAATTCTATAGCATGTTATATTATCGAACATCTTTATGAAATTGAAACAATGAGTATTAAAAATTTTGCAGAAAACTGTTTTGTTTCTACAACATCTATTTTAAAGTTTTGTCAACTTATTGGATTTGAAAGCTATACAGAATTTAAAAAGAATCTCTTTACAAGTATTGATACAAGAAAAGAACAACTCATAGAAAAATGCAGTCATCTTAATGAAAAACAGCTACTAGAAAAAATATCCTTATTCTCTAAAGAGAATTTTGATATACAGATATTAAATGAACAAATAAATCATTTTATTGAACTCATCAAACAAGAAAAGAAAATTCATTTTTATGGAGCAGTTTTTCCTTTAGGATTGTTAGAATCATTTAGTGAAGACATGACTATTATGGGAGTTCCTATTTATGTTCATCAAACACCATATAATCAAATTGATTTGCAACCGAATTTAGGTATTCATGTGATTGTAACATTAACTGGAAGATTCATAGAATTAAATAAAGAAGGTTATCTTGAATTATGCTATGCTCACGATAATGTTGTACTTTTGTCACAAATGAAAGATGATCATAATACAGATTTAAATATTCATATTCCTTATACAATAAATTCAGATTATGATGATATTGTATATATTCTTATTTTAGATTTGATTAAATATCTTTATTATAAAAAAATTGGTCTCAATAAATGAGACTTTTTCTTTTTAAGAATACATTGTTTCAAATTATCCATTCTGTTCACTTTTTATAAAATGTGAAAACGCTTTCTACGATGGTAAAATAATGACATACAAAGAAAGAGAGGAAAAGGAAATGGAGAAAAATCGTTTTACAAAATTATTTGTAAAGACCCTTCTTGCTTCAGCATTAGCAATAACATTTATTCCTATGCAAAATGTTCATGCTGCTGAAACAGACGTTACTGCCAGTTATGAAGATGCAGTCAATAGTATAATTATACCAAGGTATGAAGCGGATGGGACAAAAACAAACCAGAAAGTATCTGATTATTTAAAAACTCATCTAGATACAAAAAATCTAACTGCTAAAAAGGATGATGATCATCAAACATTAACAGTAGATATTCAATTAAAAGATGTTTATCTTGCTTCTGAATACTTAAATGGTATTTCACAAGCAGGAACAAGTTATTTTAATATGCTTAACTATTATACAAATGTTAAACAAGTTAAACAATTATTAAAAAATTGTAATAACTATAGTGTTATAGATAACAAAGGTCATAAAGTAACTGCTGAGTATATTGACCAGTTATTAGAATTATTAGATCAAATAAATGCAATGGATCCAAAAACAAATCTTCAATATGATGTCAATTCTGCTTATGATACTGAAGCTTTTAAGAAAGATTCAACTATTGGTGGAACTGATGTCATTGCTACGAGCCAAAGTAATCCTGATGTACAAATAAAGTTTCATATTGATTCACATGGATATTGGGGATATGATCTTGGAGCTCATGATTCTATCACTGGAACAGTTATGGGATTTGATGATAAATCAGCATATGATAAACAAAGTGAATTAACAAAACAATATGCTAATTTCTTTACAATTAAAATGCCAAATGTTACAACATCAAATTGTTATATGTTAAATGCAACTGACCTTGAAAACCCAATTATTTATGTGAGTAAAGATGGAAAAGAAGCGTTAATGATTGATGTAGATATGTATGGAGAAAATGTTATTAATAATGTTATTAAAGAAGTTATTGGTTCTCAATGTACATCATTAAAAATATTTTGTACCCATATGCATGGTGATCATGTCAACAATTTATTAAAAATATATGAGGATAAAAGATTAAAAGATATAACAACAGTTGTTTGGCCAAAAAATGAACCTCATACTGTTTTAAATGGTCAAGATTTAGTCACGTTATTTGGAAAGGTTCAATATGTAGAAGATATGGAGAAGTTTTCTTTTGCAGGAACACAATTCCAATTTATTGAAATTCCTGATGAACATACAAAAGCAGGAGGACAATTAGCTGATTTAGATAACAAGGTTAATTATGTTGGTGATACATTGGGGGCACAAGTTCATTTAGGTGGTACAAATGTTTCAATGTCAACTCTTGATAACTGGATTAATGGAGCACAGAAAACTGAGAAGTATACTCGTGATAATGGAATTCAATATTTTATTGGTGGGCATACACCTTATTTAAATAATCCTAAATTTGCAACATGGGTAAAGACAGCATGTGAATATGCCAAAGAACAATATCTAGCTGATTCTTCTTGGAAAGGTGGAATGGTCATTGTTGAAAAAGGGAAAGTTGTAAGTGGAGAAAGATTGGGTGAAATTTTTAAAAAAGGATTAACTGATCGTGAAGAATTAGATATTGCTTCTGTTAATTTTAGAAATGATTTGTCTAAAAAAGAGTATGAAATCACTGAAGGAGATTCTCAAATTGCTAAACAAGGATCTGAAATTAAATTCAAAACGAATGGTGATTTTAGTAAATTTCAAAAAATAATGATTGATGATCAAGTTATTGATTCTCAAAATTATACAGTTGAAAAAGGAAGTACTATTATTACTCTTCATAAAGATTTTACGAAAACATTAAAAGTTGGTAAACACACAATAACAATTGTTTTTAGTGATGGACAAGTTGTTACAGAATTTCAAGTTGAAGAAAATACTTTAGTAACTCCAACTCCAAAACCAGAAGATACAACAAATCCTGAAGGAACTGAAGTG
Organism: Candidatus Stoquefichus sp. SB1; assembly: GCF_001244545.1. NCBI lineage: Bacteria > Bacillati > Bacillota > Erysipelotrichia > Erysipelotrichales > Erysipelotrichaceae > Candidatus Stoquefichus > Candidatus Stoquefichus sp. SB1. The sequence goes on from NZ_LN852696.1 coordinate 447,684, forward strand.
CCTAAACCTGTTACGACAAGTGATAATTCACAAATCATGTTGTATATGGTTGTAGGAGGAATATCTCTTCTTATGATAGGCGGATATGAATTCAAAAAGTATTACACTCACAAACATAATTAGATAGTCAACATGTCAGAATAAATTTGTATTCTGACATGTTTTCAAATAAGATAATATAGATCGATATTTACAAATTCTTTGTTTTGTGATAAATTACTATATAGAAAAGAAAGGATGTGATTGCTATGGAAAGAAACAATAATAATAAAAAGAGAATAAAGAAATTAAAAGTAGTCAATCACAAGTGTAAAGAAAGATAAACACAGTCTAGCTACTGTGTTTTCTTATACTCTTGTGACAAACACAGGAGGGAAAATGGGAATAAAAATAATAAAAAATAACAAGTTGTGGATGGAAGATGAAGCTATTCATCAACTTGAAAATATTGCTTCTTTTGATGGTGTTTATGATATTGTTGGATTACCAGATTTACATCCAGGAAAGACACCAGTAGGAGTAACAATTTGTAGTCAACATAAGATATATCCATTTTTGATTGGAAATGATATAGGATGTGGTATGTCTTTATTTGATACAAATATCAAGTTAAAGAAATTTAATATTGATAAAGTTATGAAGAGATTGGAAAATACTCATATTGTTGGAGAATATTCTATTGGTGGAGGTAATCATTTTGCAGAAATGCAATCAATAGATAAAATTTATAATCAAGATTATGCAGATTGCTTATTGATTGATAAGAGTCATGTTTATATGCTTATTCATAGTGGTTCAAGAGCTATGGGAGAAGATATATATCGCCAATATTGTTCAATTCGTGGTTTAAGAGAAGGAACTGAAGAGTTTAATGATTATCTTATCAAACATAATAATGCCATTTTATTTGCAAAAGAAAACAGATATCAGATAGCAAATATTTTAATGGAAATGCTTCATCTTCAATATAAAAATCAATTGTGTATTGATTGTACACATAATTACTTAGAAATTATTGATGGTCATTATTATCATCATAAGGGAAGTGTTTCTTCACTTGAAAATGAATATGCTATTATTGCTGGCTCAAGAGGAAGTTATTCATATATCGTCAAATGCATACCACAAACTGATACACTTTTTTCAATTTCACATGGTGCAGGTAGAAAATGGGCAAGACATCTTTGTAAAGGCAGATTAGAAAATAAATATAAACGTGATGAACTTCAAAAATCAAAATTAGGTGGTACAGTGATAACACATCATAAAACACTTTTGTATGAAGAGGCAACAGAGGCATATAAGAATATTGAAGATATTATTGATACACTCCTAGAATATCATTGTATAGAATTGGTGGTACGATTAAAGCCTATGGTGACGTATAAATGTTAATTCAAATGAATAGTGGGCAAGGACCTAAAGAATGCGAATACGCATGTTATCTGTTGTATCAGGAATTGTTAAAAGAATATTCATCGTTAGAAGTGATTTCAAGATGTTTTAGTCATCCAAACTGTTTAAAGAGTGTTGTCTTATATACACCGGAAGATTTATCTTATTTGGAAGGGACAGTGCAATGGATATGTCAGAGTCCTTTTCGACCACATCACAAAAGAAAGAATTGGTTTGTTGATATATCTATAATGAAAGAAGAAGTCAGTATTGAAAATGTAGAAAATATAAAATTTGAAACTTTTAGAAGTTCTGGTAAAGGTGGACAGAATGTAAATAAAGTCTCTACTGCAGTCAGAGCAATTCATATTCCAACTGGGGTATCTGTTGTTGCGATGGATCAAAGAAGTCAATTACAAAATAAAAAGATTGCTTATTTGAGATTGTTAGAAAAGATAAATAACATGGAGTTATCTCAGAATAAAAGTGTTGATTATGACAATTGGAATAAACATAATCAAATAGTCAGAGGAAACCCTATAAGAGTTTACAAGGGAATGAAATTAAAAAGAATAAAATAACAAAAGAGGCTATAACAAATAAATTGTTACAGCCTCTTCATAAATTATTTGGTAGTCCGTAGGGGGTTCGAACCCCTGAATGCTAGGATGAGAACCTAGTGTGTTCACCACTTCACCAACGGACCATAGTATTAGTATATCACTTTGAGAAAATGTGTAAAGAGTCTTTTTTTTATTTTTATGTTTTAGAAGGTTTAAAAATGATTTATGATGATTGTATTGCTTGTACTGAATAATACAAGGTGATATAATTGAATTATGTAAAAATATGTATATTTATGTTCATATTTTGGTTTGAAAAACATGTTTTTAATGGAAATGAGAAGTTTTTTTAAATTCTTTTGATATTTTATAAAGACGCGTGTATAATCATGATGAGCGAGAACAATGTGTATAAAGTTTTATACATTTTTATATATTATATGTGAGAAAGGAAAGAGATTAATGTCAGAAGTGATTGCAATTGAAGGTGGATATAAATTAAATGGTTCTGTAAGAATCAGTGGAGCAAAAAATGCAACTGTAGCGTTGATACCAGCTGCAGTTTTATCAGATGGACCTGTAGAAATTTTGGGGGTTCCAGAAATTTCAGATGTAGAGGCATTGGCAATATTATTGAAAGAATTAAAATGTGAAGTGGAAGTAGATGGTGAAAGGATTAGAATTGATCCTACACATATGGAGGATATTCCACTTATTAGTGATGCAGTTAATAAATTAAGAGCTTCTTATTATTTTATGGGAGCATTATTAGGAAAGTATAAACGTGTGAAAATTAAAATGCCTGGTGGATGTTATTTGGGACCACGACCAATTGATTTGCATTTTAAAGGTTTTGAAGCATTAGGAGCAAAAATTAGTTGTGTTGAAGATACTTATTTATTGGAAGCTGATGAGTTGATTGGAACTTCTATTTATTTGGATTTTGCATCTGTTGGAGCTACTATTAATATTATGTTAGCGGCTGTACGTGCAAAAGGAAAAACTGTGATTGAAAATGCGGCTAAGGAACCTGAAATTATTGATGTAGCCAATCTTTTAACAAAAATGGGGGCTAAAATTAGAGGTGTTGGAACGGATACAATTACGATAGAAGGTGTTGATTATTTAGGTGGAACATTTCATGAAATTATTCCTGATCGTATTGAAGCAGGAACATTCTTGATTATTGCAGCAGCAGCTGGCGAAAAAGTGATTGTTCAAAATGTTATTCCTCAGCATTTAGAAGCGTTGATTTCTAAATTGAAGGAAATGGGAATTAAGATGGAAGTTGTTGGTGATAATATTGTTGTTTATGGACATGATGAGTTAAAATCAGTGGATATTAAAACACAGATATATCCTGGATTTGCAACTGATTTACAACAACCATTAACAACCTTATTAACACAAGCCCAAGGTGAATCACATGTTAAAGAAACAATTTATGTAGAGCGTTTTAAACATTGTGGAGAACTTAATAAGATGGGTGCTCATATTGAAGTAGGTGAAGCACAAAGTACGATTCATGGTCAAACGCCATTGCATGGTGCACGTGTTGAAGCAACTGATTTAAGATGTGGTGCAGCTTTAGTCATTGCAGGATTAATTGCTGAAGGGAAAACAGAAATTACAAATGTTTATCATATTGACCGTGGTTATGATAATATTGATCATAAGCTGATTACACTTGGGGCACACATTACACGATATGAAATAGAAGATTAAAGAAATATAAAAAAAGTGTTGTATTTATGGATAAGAAATGCTATTATAATTGAGCAACTTACTTTGAAGTAGCAGATATTTCAAGGCGGAAGGAGAAGAGAAAATGAAAAAAGGAATTCATCCAGATTATAAAAAAGTAAAAGTCGTTTGTACTTCTTGTGGAGCTGAATTTGAATCAGGATCAGTATTAGACGAAATTCGTGTTGATACTTGTTCTAATTGCCATCCATTCTATACTGGAAAACAAAGATTTGCTAGTGCAGATGGTCGTGTAGATAAATTCAACAAAAAATACGGACTTAAATAAGAACCTAAGAGCAGATAACTGCTCTTTTCTTTTTGCGTTTTATTAACGCAGATATATATAAATTGGAAAATATTAGTGATTATTATAGACATTTTGAGATCCTTTCCTTAAAATAATACATGTTTATGATATCAGAAGATAGAAATAGAGGGGAATGAAAGATACAAATGAAAAGAAACATTTTTAGTGTTTTACAAAGAATTGGTCGAAGTTTTATGCTGCCGATTGCTGTTTTACCAATTGCTGGGTTATTTTTAGGAATTGGGAGTTCTTTGACAAATGAAGCGACAATTGCATCTTTGCATTTAGAAGTTATTCTTCATCAGGGGACTTTCCTTTATCAGTTTTTAACGCTTTTAATGCAGGTTGGAAATATAGTATTTGATAATTTACCTCTTATTTTTGCAGCATCAGTCGCATTAGGAATGACTAAAAAATCTAAAGAGGTCGCTGTTTTATCCGCAGTTATTGCTTTCTTTGTGATGCATGCAACCATTAATGGGATGCTTATATTAAATGGCAGTATTCTTGATAATCAGGTTGTTGCTGATAAGGTCTTAGATGGAACAATTACATCAGTATGTGGAATTCTTTCCCTTGAAATGGGTGTCTTTGGAGGTATTATTGTTGGGTTAGGTGTTAGTTTTTTGCACAATCATTTTTATCAAGTTCAATTTCCTGATATTCTCTCTTTTTTTGAAGGTGAACGTTTTATTCCCATTATTTCTACTATTGTTTATTTGTTTGTTGGTATTTTGATGTTCTTTATTTGGCCATTTATTCAAAATATGATTTTTGGATTAGGGAAGTTTATTGTGGATTCTGGTTATTTTGGTACATTTATATATGGAATTATTAAAAGAGCATTGGTTCCTTTTGGACTTCATCATGTCTTTTATATGCCTTTTTATCAAACGGCCATAGGTGGAACAATGGTTGTGAATGGTGTTGTTGTCAGTGGGGCACAGAATATCTTTTTTGCCCAATTATCTGATCCAACTGTTCGTCATTTTAGCAGTGAAGCGACACGTTATTTTTCGGGTGAATTTATTTTTATGATGTTTGGCTTACCAGGGGCTGCTTTGGCAATGTATAAAACAGCAAAAAAAGAATCACAAAAAGTCATTGGGAGTCTCTTCTTATCAGCCGCTTTAACAAGTATTTTAACAGGAATTACAGAACCAATTGAATTTACTTTTATATTTGTTGCCCCATTATTATTTGGTGTTCATGTTTTTTTAGCTGGAACAGCTTTTGTGATTGCACATATTTTTAAAATAGCTATTGGATTTACATTTTCAGCAAGTTTTATTGATTTTATTGTCTTTGGAGTACTTCAGGGAAATGAAAAAACAAATTGGATATGGGTGATTTTATTTGGGATTATTTATTTTTGTTTATATTATTTTAGTTTTCAAATACTGATTAAAAAATTTGATTTAAAAACACCAGGACGTGATGACAACAATAAATTAACGATATTGAAAAAAAGTCAGTTTGATTATTCATTTGATAAATCAACTATTGATCAACAATCGCAAATGATAGTCAAGGGGTTAGGTGGACGTCATAATTTTAGTGATTTGGATTGTTGTATTACTCGTTTAAGAGCAACTCTCATTGATAAAGAACTCATTAATGAAGGGCTTTTAAAACAGGCTGGAGCTGCTGCGATTATGATTCAGGGTGGTGGCATTCAGATTATTTATGGACCTAAGGCTTCTTCTATCAAAAGTAAACTAGATGAATATTTGTTAACTGTACCTGAAGCTTATGATGATTACCAAGAAGTTGTCACTTTGTATCATGAGACGACGCTTGAACTTGGGAATGTCGTTGATGGTGAAGTCTTACCTATCGAAAATGCTGTTGATCAAATCTTTTCACATAAGTTATTAGGTGATGGTATTATGATTAAGCCTTACAACGGTCTTGTTGTTTCACCGGCGGAAGGAACGATCACTATGATTTATCCAACAAAGCATGCGATTGGATTAAAATTAGACAATGGTGTAGAATTATTATTGCATTTTGGCACAAATACTGTTAATTTAAATGGGGTTGGCTTTGAACTTTTGGTACAACTTAATCAAAGAGTTCAAAAAGGTGATTTACTTTGGAACGTAGATCTTGAATATATCAAAGAAAATGCAACTGATGAAAATATTCTTATGGTAATTACAAAGATGGATGAAAATGCATCATTAGAAAAAATATATGGGGATAAAAAAAGAGGACAGACAGTCTTAAAGATAGAGAGTTAAAGAATGGGGGGATTTTATGTATGAGGTTGTAAAAGTACTCAATAATAACACAATTCTTGCTCATAAAGATACAGAAGAAGTCATTATCATGTATAAAGGCATAGGTTTTGGTAAGAAGACAGGAGAGCATTTTGAAATCCCAAGTCAAGCTAAAAAATATTTAATGCAAAAAAGTTATCAAACCAAAAATAATGTTCATGATATTATTAATTATATTGAACCTGTTTATTTAGAAATTGCTGCTGAAATCATTAAATTAGCAGAATTAAAATTTGAAAAAGTCAGTCATGATATTTTATTACCACTCGCTGATCATATTTACTATGCAATCAAACGTATGGATGAAAATATTATGCCTTCTAATCCATTTACCAATGATATCCGTTTGCTTTTTCCAGATGAATATGAAGTCGCAAGTCAGGGTAAAGATGTTATTCAAAAATATGTTAATAAAGATATTAATGATGATGAGATTGGTTTTATTACATTGCATATTCATTCAGCGATTTCTTCCAATAAAGTTGCTGAATCAATGGAAGCAACACGTGTCATACATGAAGGAATTTTACAATTACAAAAAGATTTACATATTGTGATTAATGTTCAATCTATTTCTTATGTCCGATTAATGAATCATATCAAGTTCTTAATTTTACGTTTAAATACGAATGAAAAATTACAAATGGATATTAGTGAATTTACGAAAGATAAATTCCCTTTTGCCTATGAACAGGCTCGTCATATGTGTGAGTCATTATCAAAAGTTTTAAATAAGAAATTACCAGAAACTGAGATTGGTTATTTGGCATTACATTTAGAAAGAATCTTATCGATTACAATGGATAATCAAAACAACGCTTGACACATTTTACAAATAATGGTAATATCTTTTTGGAAAAATGAATATTTAATAGTGTGTAACTGTTAGGCAGGCAATAACTATTTTAGAAGAGAGTGTTATACTTTTTAAGTATATTTTTATCTCCTTTTAAAATAGCGTTGTCTGCCTTTTTTGCATTATTAAATGTCAAAAGAAAGGGAGGAAAATTTTAATGGTAGGAATGATTCTTGCGAGTCATGGTGAATTTGCAAATGGTATCTTGCAATCAGGAACAATGATTTTTGGTGAACAGCCTAATGTTATGGCTGTTACTTTAGAACCAAGCGAAGGTCCAGATGACTTAAAAGCAAAAATGGAAGCAGCAATTGCGTCATTCGATAATCAAGATGAAGTTCTTTTCTTGGTTGATTTGTGGGGTGGAACACCGTTTAATCAGGCAAATGGCTTAATCAATGGTCATGAAGATAAGTGGGCAATTGTGACAGGTTTAAACTTACCAATGCTGATTGAAGCTTATGCATCTCGCATGAGTATGGAAACTGCACATGAAGTGGCAACACATATTTGTGAAGTGGCAAGAGAAGGTGTCAAAACACGTCCTGAAACATTGGAACCACAAAAAACGGTTGAAAAAGCTGTACAAACAAATACACCACAAGGTGCAATTCCAGAAGGAACTGTCTTAGGAGATGGACATATTAAGTATGTCTTAGCCCGTGTGGATACACGTTTGTTGCATGGTCAAGTTGCAACAACTTGGACAAAAACTACACAACCTAATCGTATTATCGTTGTTTCTGATTCAGTTGCAAAAGATAATTTACGTAAACAAATGATTGAACAGGCAGCGCCACCAGGTGTAAAGGCCAATGTTGTGCCAGTTTCAAAAATGATTGAAGTGGCTAAGGATCCACGTTTTGGCAATACCAAAGCCATGTTATTATTTGAAACACCTCAAGATGCCCTGCGTGCAATTGTTGGTGGCGTTGATATTCAGGAATTGAATATTGGTTCAATGGCTCATTCACTTGGAAAAGTGGTCGTGAATAAAGCGATTGCGATGGGAAAAGATGATGTTGAAACTTTAGAAAAATTAAAAGAACTTGGAGTGACTTTTGATGTTCGTAAAGTACCAGCAGATTCAAAAGAAAATATGGATCATCTTTTGAAAAAAGCAAAAGATGAATTAAAAAAATCTTAATAGGAGGATAATGAAATGTCTATTATTACAATAATTTTAATTGTTATCATTGCCTTACTAGCGGGAATGGAAGGCGTTTTAGATGAATTTCAATTCCATCAACCGTTAGTTGCATGTACTTTAATTGGTTTGGTAACAGGACACTTAAGTGAAGGAATTATTTTAGGTGGTTCTTTACAAATGATTGCACTTGGTTGGGCAAATGTTGGAGCAGCAGTTGCACCTGATGCAGCACTTGCTTCAGTCGCTTCAGCTATTATTATGGTTTTGGGATTACAAGATGGAAGTGTTGATTCTTCAACAGCGATTACAACTTCAATTGCAGTAGCTATCCCTTTATCAGTAGCTGGTTTATTCTTAACAATGATTTGTCGTACAATTGCAATTCCAATGGTTCATTTTATGGATGGAGCAGCAGAAAAAGGAAATTTCCGTGCAATTGAAATGTGGCAAATTTTAGCGATTATCTTACAGGGGGTAAGAATTGCTATTCCTGCAGCAGCATTGTGTATTGTTCCAGCAACAGTTGTAACCAGTGCATTAAATCAAATGCCACCATGGTTATCAGGTGGTATGGCCGTAGGTGGTGGAATGGTTGCTGCCGTTGGTTATGCTATGGTTATCAATATGATGTCTTCTAAAGAAACTTGGCCTTTCTTTGCAATTGGGTTTGTTTTAGCAGCTATTGGTCAATTGACATTAATTGCATTAGGAGTTATTGGTGTTGCTTTAGCACTAATTTACTTAGGATTAAAAGAAAATAGTGATGGTCATGGTGGCTCTGGTGGAACTGGAGATCCATTAGGCGATATCTTAAATGATTATTAATCTTGAAGGAGGAGAGAAAAAAATGGCAGAAAAAATCGCATTATCAAAAAAAGATCGTTTAGCAGTTGCTTGGCGTCATCAGTTCCTTCAAGGATCTTGGAACTATGAACGTATGCAAAATGGTGGTTGGTGTTATTCAATTATCCCAGCTATCAAAAAATTATATCCTCAAAAAGAAGAGCAAGTTGCAGCTTTAAAAAGACATTTGGAATTTTACAATACACATCCTTATGTATCTGCACCAGTCATGGGGGTTACATTAGCATTAGAAGAAGAACGTGCAAATGGAGCTGAAATTAATGACCAGGCAATTCAAGGTGTTAAGGTTGGGATGATGGGACCTTTAGCTGGTGTCGGAGATCCAGTTTTCTGGTTTACATTAAGACCAATTTTAGGAGCATTAGGTGCTTCTCTCGCATTGAGTGGAAGTATTGTTGGTCCATTGTTATTCTTCTTTGCATGGAATATTATTCGTATGGCCTTTATCTGGTATACACAAGAATTTGGTTATAAAGTAGGAACATCTATTGCGCAGGATTTATCTGGTGGTTTATTAGGAAAAATCACTCAAGGTGCGTCAATTCTTGGGATGTTCATTATTGGTGCATTGGTTCAACGTTGGGTAAGTATTTCATTTACACCAGTTGTTTCTCGTGTTGTACAATCTGATGGTGCGTTTATTGATTGGAGTAAAATTCAAGCAGGAGCAGATGGTATTAAATCAGCATTGGAACAATTTGCAACTTTAGGAGCGAATGGATTAAATGTTGAGAAAGTTACAACATTACAACAAAACTTAGATCAATTGATTCCTGGTTTAGCAGCATTATTATTAACTTTATTATGCTGCTGGTTATTGAAGAAAAAAGTTTCACCAATTGTGATTATTGTTGCATTATTTATTGTTGGTGTGCTGGCACGTCTTGTTGGTATTATGTAATAAAAAAGTTTGGTTAAATTGATGGAGGACATATATGGTACAATCATTAAATACAAAAGTTGATTTCACAATTGAAGCAACCTCATATCTTGGCATTGCGAGTTATGGTAAAGTCATTGTAGGAGATAAAGCATTTGAATTTTATAATGAGAAAAATATGCGAGATTATATCCAGATTCCGTGGGAAGAAGTTGACTATATTATGGCCTCTGTCATGTTTAAAGGAAAATGGATTCCCCGTTTTGCAATCGTAACAAAAAATAACGGTCGATTTACATTTTCAACACGGAATAATAAAGCGTTGTTACGCTCGGTTAATCATTATATAGAATCTGAACGTTTAGTCCGCTCGCTGAGTTTCTTTCAGGTTATTCAAAGAGGAATCAAAAACATATTTATGCGAAAACATAAAATATAAAAAAGAAAACTGTTAACAAATGATTGTCATCTGTTAGCAGTTTTTTGTATTTAGCGAAGAAGCGGAAGACTTCCTGTTAGTTTATTGACCAGTTTCTTGTTGCCATAAATGGCAATTCCAAAATAGGTAAAATCATCTTCTAAAGTCTGACTTGCTTTTTCTATATATTCATCATAGACATTACAGCTTTGAGCCACATCAGAGAAATCAACAACAATTAATTCTTTAAAATCAGGAAGATAAAGCTGCTGTCTGATTTGTTTTATTTTGTCCTGTGTTGTTTTTAAAATAGGGACTGGTGTTGTGATAATACCAAGATGAGGATGCTGACTTTTATCAAGCACTGTGACTCCAACTGTTTCAGGAATATATTTACCAAGGGTAATTCCCATAATCCCCGCCGTATTAGCAAGAATTCCCAAAGGCAGTTCTTCATTTAAAACCATGACACATTTTTCATTTTGTATATTCATTCGTTATTTTCTCCTTTTCTCTATTTTCTGATAAGAATAAACCAGTCAATGTGAAAATGATACCTAAAATAGTCATCGTTGTCATTTTTTCATGTAATATTAAAGTTGATGTAACAGCAGTTATGACTGGAACAATATAAATATAAACACTTGTTTTCACTGATCCTAAAATTCTGACTGCTAAATTCCAAGTCACAAAACAAAGTGCTGAAGCACCTACCCCTAAAAACAATAAGTTTAAAAAGTTGACTGGCATCATGACTTGCGAGATATTTACATCAAATCCCATTAGGAATGTAAGTGGCAACATAAATAATAAGCCATAAAAGAATGTACGTCTTGTTGTTTGGATAATATGATGATGAAAACTTGCCAGTTTCTTTGTAAGAGTAGAATAAGCTGCCCAGATTATAGCAGCGATAATGGCTAAGCAATCTCCTAAAGGATTGAATTGTAACTGTGAATCGCTAAAACTAATCAGATAGATACCTATCATCGCAATGATAAAGCCAATAAAAAAACGGATACCAGGCTTTTTTTCATGCAAGAAAAGACATGCAAAGATAACTATGAAAAAAGGTGCAATAGAAATAATCACGCCAACATTAGAGGCAAGTGTATAAGTTAAAGCAATATTTTCAAACAGATAATAGAGTGTAATCCCACATAATCCCGCAGCTATAAAATAAAATTCTTCTATTTTGTGAGTTATTTTGAGTTGATGAGGATAAATACACCATAGAACAATATATCCAATCAAAAAACGAATAAAAAGAATTTCAATAGGAGTTAAAACATTGAGAAGAACTTTTGTTGAAATAAAAGTTGTTCCCCAAATAAAAATGGTTATAAAAGCTGCGAAATGTCCTAAGGTTATCTTATTTTTCATAGTTTGATTCCTTTTTCTTGGATAGGCTCTTCATGAATAAAAATCTTTTGATATTGCTTAGGCGTTAAACCTATAAATTCCTTAAAAAAGTGTGTGAAATGACTTTGATCAGTAAATCCAGTCATATAAGCAACATCAATCGGTAATATCCCTTGTTCCAAGAATTTCTTTGCTTTATCAAGACGTACAGTTTGTAAATAACGATAAGGTGATAATCCAATTTGTTTTGTAAAAGAACGCAATAAATAAGATTTTCCAAAATGAGTCATTGTTAATAAATCATCAAGCGTTATATTTTCGGCAAAATGTTCATCAATATAAGTACATATATTTTTGATTTGATCATTAGGTTCAATATCATTCATATCAAAGTCTGTTGCATATTCTTGTAAAAGAAGTTCAATCAGAAAGAAAAAGGCTTCTTCTTTTTCTAATTTAGGGGCATGATGGACAATTGCATCATATAAATCACCAATTGATTGGGTCATATCACTTTGATAAATAACATTTTGAGTAAAATGAGGCATATAGGCATGACCAGTTATTTCTTCAACCGCTTTTAGCATAATATCTGGATTGATATTAACAGCACGATAATCTAATATTTCACCATTTACAGGGGCACAAAAGTGATTATCATGAGGATTAAAAATAAGTAAATCACCAGCCGTGACTTCATAATTTTGACCTTTGCAACAAAGATGGCGTTTGCCACCTTCAACAAAACCAATCACATAATATTCATGGAAATGATTGGGAAACTTTTGGACAATTCCACTGAGGTTATAAGCTTCGATAGCTAAGTCACGATCATAATAGACATGACGTTGTTCTTGTATTTGTGACATTGTTATTTCCTCCTTGTTTGTTATTTTATCATGATTTTTGATTGTTTTCTTGTATGATGTGACACAATGTAAAAAATCTCTCAAAAGAGAGATTAAAAGCTTAAATGTGCTTTGATTTTTCTAAACAGGATTGTTGATGTGATTGCTGAAGAGACTTCAGCAATTGGGAAACACAACCAAATTAGATTGATATTTCCTGTTAATGATAAAAGATATGCACAAGGTAATAAGACAAATAATTGTCTGATTAATGAAGTTAATAAACTATATGTACCTTTTCCAACGGCTTGAAAAACTGCACTACAAACAATCGAGTAGCCAGCAAAAATAAAATGAATTGCAATAATTCTTAATGCTGGTGTTCCAATTTGTATCATAGCTTCAGAAGCATTAAAGAAACTGAGTAAGACTTGCGGAATAGATTCAAATAAGATCACTCCAATGAGCATCATACCTGTTGCATAAATCATAGCGAGTTTTATTGTATCAAACATACGTTTACTTTGTTTTGCTCCTAAGTTATAAGCAATAATTGGAATCATACCATTATTTAATCCAAAGACTGGCATAAAGACAAAACTTTGTAGTTTGAAGTAAACCCCAAAGACAGCTGTTGCAGTTGTCGAAAATCCAATCAAGATTGTGTTCATTCCAAATGTCATCACACTTCCAATGGATTGCATAATAATTGATGGAATACCAACAGAATAGATTTGTTTAATAATCTGGAAATTGGGTTTAAATGATTTCCATTGGAACTGAATATCATGATTAAACTTTAAATTAAAGAAAAGGGCTAATAGACAGGCGATAATCTGACCTGTAACAGTTGCAATAGCGGCTCCTGCAACACCCATTTTAGGCATTCCAAATAACCCGAAAATAAAAATAGGATCTAATATAATATTGATGATTGCACCAAGTCCTTGAGTAATCATTGTATGAACTGTTCTTCCAGTCGCCTGTAAAAGTCTTTCAAATAAGAATTGACTAAACAAACCAATTGAACATCCTACGACAATCATAGAATACTGTGTACCAGCCGTTACAATTTCAGTGTTACTTGTCTGGACAGTGAAGAAGAGATGAGAAAGAGTCAGTCCACCAATCATAAAAATCAAAGCAGTCACGAGAAAAATAAAGACTGAATTGGTTGCTGTATGATTGACATGATCTTGATTTTTTTCACCTAAGCTTCTCGATAATAATGCATTAACGCCGACTGCAGTTCCACCTGCAAAAGCAATCATTAGATTTTGCAGTGGAAAGGCCAAAGAGACGGCAGTTAATGCATTCTCACTAATTTGTGCAACAAAGATACTATCAACAACGTTGTACATTGCCTGTACTAACATTGAGATAATCATTGGTAATGACATGGATATAAGAAGTTTGTTAACGGGCATAGTGCCCATTTTATTTTCTTGCGCCATTACTTATCTCCCTGTTGAAACAACTCAACAATAATATCAGCAACTTTTTCAATTCCTAAATCACTATTGATTGTTAAATCAAAATTCTTTAATTGACCCCATTTTTTTGTTGTATAGTAATTGTAATAATTACTTCTTCTTTTATCTTTTTTCATAACATACTTTTTAAAATCATCTTGTTCTTCTTTATAGTCTTCTCGAACACGTCTGATTCGTGATTCTAAAGGTGCGTGAACAAAAATTGTGAAGACATCATCATAATCTTCTAAAATATAATCTGCACATCCATTGACAATAATACAAGAATCATGTTGGGCTAAATGACGAATAATCTTTGATTGCATTGCAAAGACTTGATCGTTTAATGGTAAAGTAAAAGCTGAAGATGACATTGTATACATAAAACTTGATGTTTTTTCTTCAGATGCCTTACGTATTGTATCTACATCTATTCCAAGTTCCTTAGCAGCAATATCAATAACTTCATTATCATAATAAACGAGTCCTAATTTCTCAGCAACTCTTTGAGCGATTAAACGTCCTCCAGATCCATATTCTCTGGCAATCGTCATAATTCTAGGCATAAAACATTCCCCCTTTACAATTCTATTCTAACATAAATCAAAAAATGATGACATTATTTTCACAAGATAAAATTATTGTTTTTATTTAGACAAATTTGTATAATAGAAGAACAAAGGAGAAAAGCAATGGAATTTCATGTTTTAGCAAGTGGATCAAAAGGTAATGCAACGTTTGTTTACGAAGATGGCTGTGGCATCTTAATAGACTGTGGTATTACACGTAAACAGTTATTATTTAAACTTCAAAATTTAGGATTTAAAGAGGAAGATATTACTTATGTTTTTTTAACACATGATCATTATGATCATAACAAGAATATTCATATATTTGATCAAGATAAGTTGTATACAGCCAAAAAAAATGTTGAAAGTATTGATGAATATCATACGCTTATTCCTTATCAACATAGACAGTTTGGGAAATTTGATGTATTGACTTTAAAAACATCGCATGATGCAAGTGATCCTATTGGATTTGTCATTTCAACAAATGAGACTTTGCTTTATATGACAGATACTGGATATGTATCACAAAAGAATCGAAAATATATGAATAATTTAAATTACTATATTATAGAAAGTAATCATGATATTGAAATGTTAATGGCTACAAAACGTCCTATGTTTTTAAAAAATCGTATTTTAAATGATGTAGGTCATCTTAATAATGAATATAGTGCAAGATTAATGAGTGAGATGATTGGTGAAAATACTAAAGAAATTGTATTAGCGCATTTATCTCAAGAAGCCAATACACCTGAAAAAGCATTAGAAACATATCAGTTTATTTTTCAAGAACAAAATATAAAATTTAATCATATTAAAGTCGCAAGCCAAGTTGATGTTGTGTCAGGAGGAAAGTATGAAAATTAAGTTCATAACTGTTGGGAAGTTGAAAGAAAAATATTTAAGTGATGGAATTAAGGAGTATTCAAAAAGAATTTCTGCTTATGCTGATATAGAAATTATTGAGGTTGCTGATGAAAGAATTCCGGATAAAGCATCATTGGCAGAGGAAACGTTAGTCAAGGTGAAAGAAGGACGAAAGATTCTAGATAAGGTCAAGCAAGATGATTATATGATTTTATTAGATGTGAGTGGAAAAGAAATGGATTCTGTTTCTTTTTCTAAACATATTGAAAAATGTATGATTGATGGTAAAAGTACAATTGTTTTTGTAATTGGAGGATCTTTAGGACATGGGGAAGAAGTTTTATCTCGTGCCAATATGAGATTAAGCTTTTCACCAATGACTTTCCCACATCAATTAATGAGACTTATTTTGATTGAGCAAGTCTATCGTGCATTTAAGATTATGAAAAATGAAACTTATCATAAATAAATGGAGTATATAGTCATACTTCATTTTTTTGTTTGAAAAACCTTATAAAATAAGGACTGGCTTAAGAGTCGAGTTGATATTTTGGCTATTTTGTTGACAAAGATAATCATAAACTATATAACTGGAGTAAGATGTTAGGGGGAGTATTATGGAAGAGAAAACGACATTTGGAAAATTTATTGTGAAGAAGCGAAAAGAAAAAAATCTAACACAAAAAGAATTGGCTGAACAATTATATGTTACAGAATCAGCTGTTTCAAAATGGGAAAGAGGTGTTTCTTATCCAGATATATCATTAGTATCATCATTATGTGAAGTTTTAGGTGTAAGTGAACATGAATTGATTACATGTAGTGAAGATTTTAAGCAAAGAGAAACAGAACGACAGGCTAGGTATTTTCGTGGGATTATGAAAACATATTCAGTTTTTTTCTATATTTGTTATGCTGTTTCATTATTTGTTTGTTTAATTGTTAATATTATTCTTGAACAACAGTTATCATGGTTTTTTATTGTATTGACAGGGGAAATGGTAGCATTTACGATAACATCATTACCAAATCTAATTAAGGGTGAAAATAAGCAGTGGATTATTTTAGGGAGTTTTTATATTTCATTGAATTTACTATTGTTGACAAGTTGTCTTTATACAGGTGGAGATTGGTTCTTCGTAACAGCAGTATGTCTATTCTTTGGATTTGCTTTTGTTGTTTTTCCATTTTTACTTAGAGATTTGCCACTACCAAGCCCATTTTATCAGCACAAAACAGTGATTTATTTTACAATTATGACAATTGTCTTATGTATTTTAGTTATGACAACAATGTCTTATAGTGGTTATGGTGATGTGATGATATCAAAAGGTCTACCAGTTACACTGGTATGTGTATTGCCATTATGGTTAATGATGTTGGTTATTCGTTATTTACATATAAATAGTTTGTGGAAAACAGCAATATGTTTATTGATTTCAGGAATTTTTAGTTTTTGTGTGAATAGCATATTGATGATGATTATTCATCATCAGTCATTTGTTTTAGCACCCATAAATTTAAGTGTATGGAATGATTATTATTTAGATGGCAATATAAAAATCATAGTTTTTATTGTCTTATTAAGTCTTGCAATTGCATTTACAATAGGTGGAATTTCATTAGAAACAAAAAAGAAATCTAAAATATAATTTCATAAAATGATTAACCTTTTTCTATTGTTTGATATAATGAGTTTATAGGATAGGTGATAGTTATGAATGATTTATTTGTGAAACAAGTCACGCTTGTGAAAGATGATAATATGAATGATCAATATCCTTTTCATATTGATTTGATTCAGCATTTTGATTCTCTGATTTTTGAAAAGCCTGTTTCTTTTTTTATAGGGGAAAACGGAGTTGGGAAAAGTACGTTTATTGAAGCACTGGCAGTTGCATTGGGATTGAATGCTGAGGGAGGTACTGAAAATTTTTATTTTCATACCGCTCAAACTCATTCGCAACTTTATCGGTATTTAAAGATTTCTAAAGGAGTCTATAAACCACAGACAAAGTTCTTTTTAAGAGCGGAAAGTTTTTATAATGTTGCAACTGAGATAGATCAAATCGCAGATGAAGATTCAAGAATGTATAATGGTTATGGTGGGAAAAGTTTACATGCATGTTCACATGGAGAATCATTTATGCAATTGATGATGAATCGTTTTTCTAAAAAGGGGCTTTATATTTTAGATGAACCAGAAGCAGCTTTGTCACCATCACGCCAATTGGCATTGTTAGTCTTAATAGATGATTTGGTTAAAGAAGGTTCACAGTTTATTATAAGTACCCATTCACCTATTTTATTATCTTATCAAGATGGTATTATTTATGATTTGAATTCTTATTTTCAGAAAGTTAAATTTAAAGAAACTGATATTTACCAAACTTATAAATTAGTATTAGATAACCCAGAAGGAATGCAGCATCATCTTTTTGGTAACCAAGGAGAAAACATATGATAGAATTACCAGAAGCATTATCACGCGCTAAAGAGTTAGATCACTATTTAAAAGGCAAGAAAATTACTAAGGTTTTATTGCCAACCTCACCACATAAGTTTTGTTGGTTTCAAGGAGATGTCGCTCATTATCCTGTTCAATTAGAAGGACATACTATAAATGGGGCAAGAGGATTTGGTATCTTTGTTGAAATAGAATGTGATCAAGGCGTTTATCTATGTGTGAATGATGGCGTAAATATCACTTTACTTACATCGTGTGATGATATTCCTCAAAAATATCAATTGGCTATATTTTTTGAAGACCAAACAAGTTTAATCTTCCAAGTTGCAATGTATGGAAGTATTATCTGTCATCATGGAGATTATGAAAATGAATATTACTTAAAAAGTCTAGAGAAAATATCATCAATTTCAAATCAGTTTACCTATTCTTATTTTATGAGTGTATTAGAAAATGTGAAACCAACTATAAGTGTAAAAGCCTTTTTAGCAACTGAACAACGTTTTCCAGGGATTGGGAATGGTGTGTTGCAAGATATTTTGTGGCAGGCCTTTATCCATCCTAAACGTAAAGTGAATTCATTAACTGAAAAAGAATGTTTATGTCTTTTTGAAACAATAAAATCTGTTTTATGTGAAATGATTGAAAAAGGTGGCCGAGATACAGAAAAGAATATTTTTGGTAACTATGGTGGATATCAAACAAGATTGAGCAAAAAAACACTTCATCAACCTTGTCCAAGATGCCAAACACTTATAGAAAAAACAAATTATTTAGGTGGTGCTATTTATTATTGCACACATTGTCAAAAAGAAAATATATAAATGTAAAAAGCAGTTCTTTTGATAGTGGGAACTGCTTTTGATATATACATATTTAAGTCATATTTTCATTGAGTTCAAAAAGAACATCCTGATAATCTTTGACATAATATTTAATATTCTTTCGACCTTTTTGAATAATCACATGTCCTTCTGCTTCTAGTTTTTCTTTTTGAGCAACTATACCTCCAGGATATTTAGGGTTCAATTCTCCATTTGCCTTTAAAGTTCTCCAATAAGGTGTTTCATCATCAGTGCGTTGATAACTAGCCCATGCAGCAATAGATACAAAAATACCAGCAGTAATTGGTTCAGTAAAATCTGCTCCACTTAATTTCGCAAAATATTCACGTATTTCCCCAACTGTTATGACTTTGCCTTTAGGAATTTGTTTCATGACTCTATCATAATCAATGGGTGGAGCAAAATACATCCTGTTGCCACCATATTTTTCAATACTCTTTTGATCTGTGATGATTTGAAATTTTGGCATATCCTTATTATTATGTAACATAGCATTAAAATCTTTTTCATTTTCATTAGCCATATTATCCACCTCCTACCTCAAGCATAGTACAATTATGTTATATATGCAATGAGACTGTTTACAAAACTTTATCTTTTTTATCAAATATTTTTTTATTAAAATTGTATTCAATTTTGGTGAAAAGTTGAATATTTCCTCTTTTATTGTTTCTCTTTTCTTTTTTTATGATTGAATTGAAAAATGAATGATTTAAATGAGGAATATGTTATAATAAAAAAAGATAATCTTTTTAAAAAAGAATTGGGACAATTAAGAATAAGGAGCGAATATTATTATGAGATTAGTAACACGTTCAGATTTTGATGGTTTGGTTTGTGGGGCATTATTGAAAGAAGCAGGAGTCATTGATTGTTGGAAATTTGCCCATCCTAAGGATTTGCAGGATGGATTAGTAGAAGTTACAGAAAATGACTGTTTGGCTAATGTTCCTTATGTTGAAGGATGTGGATTATGGTTTGATCATCATTCAAGTGAATTTGAAAGAAATCAATTAGCAGGAAAGTATAAAGGGGAAAGTCGTTTGACACCTTCTTGTGCTAGAATTATTTATGATTATTATGGTGGGCATGATCGTTTTGCTCATTTTGATGAAATGATGGATGCTGTTGATAAGGTTGATTCTGGTCAATTGACAATTGATGAAATTCAAAATCCTGAGGGTTGGATTTTGATTGGTTTTTTAATGGATCCTAGAACTGGATTAGGAAGATGGCGTAATTTTACTATTTCTAATTATCAGTTAATGGAAAAATTGATTGATGCATGTCGAACAATGAATACTGAAGAAATTTTAAATCTTCCTGATGTTCAAGAAAGAATAGAAGTTTATTTTGAACAGACAGAAAAATTTAAAAAGATGATAACTGAATATACTCATACTGAAAAAGATGTCATTATTACTGATTTAAGAGGAGTTGATCCTATTTATACAGGTAATCGTTTCATGATTTATAGTATGTATCCAAAACAAAATATTTCTGCATGGATTGTTAGTGGAAAAGGTGGAAAAGGTTGTTCAGTTGCTGTGGGATACAGTATATTGAATCGAACTTCAAATGTGAATGTTGGCAGTTTAATGCTTAAATATGGCGGTGGAGGTCATAAGGCGGTCGGGACTTGTCAATTTAGTGATGAGGATATGGAAGTCAAAATACCTCAATTGCTCAATGAACTGATTCATGCCAAATAGTTAAAGACAGTTTCATAGACTGTTTTTTATAATTATGTAAGAAAAGTGGGAATGAAATGCTTTCTATTCGTTTTGCGTCTTACAGACACAGAAACCTTGTTTTTCCATTTAAATTGTATATATCATTGTTTTGCATAATTTAATGAGATAGATGAGTTATCTGTAAACTATTTCACAAGAGAATATCAGATTCCTCTCTATCCTAATGTGATGCAGAAGGTTCTTCTAAAAAAACGTTTGGCTGTACACGTCTTGTTTGTAATCACTTTTTTGTGATTCAAAAAGAAAACCTGATGAATCAGGAACGCATCTATACAAAAACACAGGTATCTCATATGCTTACATTTATGAAAAAGGATATTCCTTGAGGAAGTGGATGCGATCATTATGTTAATTATTTATAGAAAAAACAGACATAATAAAATGCACCTCCATAATTTGTTTGTCCAAATTATGGGATGCACTTCAAATATGTCTGTTTTAATATAAGCGACGGCAAGTATACCATTCCTTTTGCCAATAATTTGTATTTAAATTAGCTACCTGCACAGGTTGACCAGTTGTTGGAGCATGAACCATTTTATTTCCACCTATATAGATACCAACATGGTGAACACCACTAGATGAACCATTACTACTAAAAAGAATAATATCTCCAGCTTGTAATTGGCTTTTTGATACACTTTTACCAGCACTGATTAATGAACCTGTATAGTGAATTCTTCCTAAATCAACACCACATTGATAATGTGCCCAGTTGACTAAACCAGAACAATCAAATTGTGTCCAATTTGGATCTTTTATACTACTCCATGAATGGGCACCACCCCAAACATACATATAACCTTGACGTGTTAATGCTTTATTAGCAATTTTTAATCCTAATTCTTCATTTGATGTTAAATCATTTGTATTATCATTTGAACTTGAGTTAGATTGATTTGTATTGTCTTCATTAGGTTTGGTTGTTTGACTATTACCTGAAGTATTGTTGTTTGAGTTAGAATTGTTATTGTTTGTATTTGGTTTTGGCTTTGGTTTTTTATCAGTAGTAGCTTGAGTGACATTGGAAACTTTTGATTCATTTGAAGCCTTTTGTAAAGCTGCTAAATTGGCTTGAATCTTTTCCATTGATTCTTGGTTTTTAGAAACTTCAGAAGAATTATTAGCAATTGTTTTATTTTGTTCTAATAATTTTGCCTGATATGTTTTTTGCAGGCTCGCTTGCTTTGATTTATCTTCTTCTAATGATGTTTTGAGAATTTTAAGTGTTGATTCTTGTTTTTGAACTTCTTTCATAGTGTCATTTAATTGTTCAATTAATTCGTTATCATAATTCGTTATTTCTCTAAAATTAATAATACGACTAAAGAAATCACTAAAACTATTTGCACCAAAAATATATGAAGTTAAAATATTTGAATTCATTGTTGTTTGCATACTATACAAACGTTCTTCTAATTGTGTACTTTTATTAGAAATCTGTGTTTCTAACTGACCAATACTTTTTTGAATATATGTTAATTCACTTTGAGCAGAAGATATTTTGGTATCAATTGCTGTAATTTGTTGAGCAATATTTTCAATTGAATCTTTTGTTTCTTCAGCATCTTTTTTAGTGTTTTTTGCTTCAGTAGTTAATTTTTTATTCTTATTATTAAGATATGTATTAAATTCTTTACATGTTTTTTGCTGACTTGATGTTAATTTTGGTGAAGAACATAATTGAATGTATTTATTTTCTTGACCATCGAAATCAACAGCATTAACTGTTGTTAAAGAGGCAGCAAGACCTACACTAAGACATACTGTCATGAGACTTAAGAGTATTGTTTTTTTAGACAAGGTGACATCCCTCCTTAAATATGAGTCTACACCTTTCATTGTAGTATATTTTCAAAAAGTGTCAAATAAAATATACTTTTTTTGAAATATAGTATCGGATTTTTAGAAAAAAAGCTCATTAAGAACTTTTTTCTTTATGAGCTTCAATAACTTTTTTCATCACTAATTCACTAGCAAATTCATAACCTAAGAATGCCATATCAAAGAATCCCTGACCCTGAGTCATTGCTCTTAAATCAACTGCATAATTCATGACTTCTGATTGAGGAGCCTCCGCTGTAATCTTTATCATACCATCTTCTAAAATATCACTACCTATGACACGGGCACGTTTTTTATTAAAATGACCCATAATATCACCAGTATATTCTTCATCAATATAAACATGTAATGTTACAAATGGTTCTAGTAAAACTGGTTTTGCTTTAGGAATTGCTTCTTTAAAACACATTATTGTCGCAGTCTTAAAAGCCATTTCAGAAGAATCTACACTATGATAAGAACCATCAATTAATGTTGCTTTAATACCTAAGGTTGGATAACCGGCTAAAACACCTGTTTTGGTTGCTTCAATTAAGCCTTTTTCAACAGCTGGGAAATAGGCTCTAGGCACAGCTCCACCAAATATTTTCTCTTCAAAAACAAAAGGAACACTATAATCATTTAATGGTTCAAAAGTCATTTCAACATCTCCATATTGACCATGACCACCAGATTGTTTTTTGTATTTATAACGATGTGTAATTTGACCACGAATTGTTTCACGATAAGGAATAATAATATCTTCTAAAGTGACATCGATTTTAAATCTTTCTTTTAACTTAGCAACAACAGTTTCAATATGAATATCACCAATACCATATAAACATTGTTGTTTTGTTTCAGGATTATTTTCAAAAATTAAAGTTTGATCTTCTTCTAATAATTTATGAATTGCATTTGCAATTTTTTCTTCATTAGCTTTACCAACTGGTTTAATTGCCTTACCAAAATAAGGATGAGAAAAAACAATTGGATCATAAAGGATACGATAATCTAAAGTACATAATGTATCATTTGTCTGGCTATGAGATAATTTAGATAAAGCACCAATATCTCCAGCGTTTAATACATCTGTTTCAATAAGATCTTTCCCTTTCATGATATAAAGCTTATTGACTTTTTCAACTTCTTTTTTACGAACATTATATAAAGACATACCTGTTTGAATTGTTCCCGTACAGACTTTAAATAAAGAAATTCTACCTACAAATGGATCAGCAATAGTTTTGAATATAAATAATGAAGCAGGTAATGATTCATCAAAACCAATAAGATCTTCTTCATTTGTTTCTTCATTTTTGACAACCATTGAATTAATCATATCACCAGCAGCACTAAAGAAAGCAACCATTGAATTTAAAACAATTTGAATTCCTATTTGATTTGTCCCACATAAAACAGGAATCAGAGTATGATTCATAACACCTTGACGAAGAGCCCATGATATTTCTTCTTTTGTAAATGGTTCCTCATTAATATATTTTTCTAAAAGTTCATCATTTGTATTTGCAACTGCTTCATCAATCATATTCTTGATTGGTGTGATTTGATCCCACATATCATCTGGAATTGGACATGGATGTGTTTGTTCACCTTCAAAATAGCGTCCTTCCATTTTAGCAACATTGACATAACCCACCATTCGATTTCCTTCCATGATTGGAACCTGAATAGGAGCAATAGCTTTTCCATATGTCAATTTGAGTTCTTCTAACTTTTCCTGATAAGCAGCATTTGGATAATCTAAACCACTTATATAAATGATTTTTGCTTTATCATGTGCTTGATGCATGGCTTGTTTTGTTCCAACACTAATACCTTCTGTAGCTGGAACAACGATTAAGGCACTTTCACAGACTTTTAAGGCTGCTTCAACTTCACCAACAAAATCAAAAGAACCTGGAGTATCAAGAATATTAATTTTGCAATCATTCCATTCTAATGGAATAATAGATAGTCCAATTGAGGTTTGTCTTTTGATTTCTTCAGGAGAATAATCGCTTAATGTGTTACCATCCTGTACTGTTCCAATCCGATTTGTCATACCAGCTCGATAGGCCATAGCTTCTATCACGCTGGTTTTACCACTCCCTGAGTGACCTAACACAATCACGTTTCCAATTTCGTTTGAGTGATAAGTTCTCATAATATCACGCTCCTTTTTTAAGTTTTCTTTCTTTTATTTTAACACACTTTATTTTTGATGAAAACGGTTACAGTATAATTATAGTGAAATTTATTTGAAAAAATGATATGATATTTACACAGGAGGGCAAAATATGGAAGTTGGATTAATTATTATATTATTTTTATCGAATGCTTTAGCATTAGATTGCCTTTATAACCATAGAATAAAGACAACAGGTGCATTGATTATCCTGAATTTGTGCTTAACTGTAGCATTAGCTTATCAGTTTAAACAAATGGAAAAGATATTCTATTTATTATTAGGGTGTGCAGGATTAGTTGCTTTGTTTTTTGGGGTTAAATTATATTTGAAAAAGAAAAAAGAAGCACCAATTATTATTGATGCGGCTGATCGTATTATTGAAGAAAAAGAGGATAAATAATGAAAACAGTGAAATTTGAAATTGAAATGGAAAATGGAAAAGTGATGTCAGGAGAGTTATATCCTGAAATTGCTCCAATAACAGTGAAAAACTTTATAAGTTTAATTGAACAAAACTTTTATGATGGATTGATTTTTCATAGAGTTATTCCTGGCTTTATGATTCAAGGTGGTGGATTTGATGTTAAAATGAATCATAAAGAATGTTCATCAATTAAAGGTGAATTTAGTAGCAATGGCATTCAAAATGATTTATTACACACACGTGGTGTTTTATCAATGGCACGTACAATGGTCAAGGATTCAGCAAGTTCACAATTCTTTATTATGCATAAAGATGCTCCTCATTTAGATGGAGAATATGCAGCATTTGGAAAAATTACAGATGGTTTAGATATCGTAGATGAAATTGCCAATGCAGCAACCAATCGACAAGATTGCCCATTGACACCAATCGTGATGAAAACAATGAGGTTGATATAAAATGAAACTCTTTTATTTAGAAAATTGTCCACATTGCAAAAGAGCAAGAGCATGGATGGAAGAACTTTATCAGGAAAATTCAGCATATCGTCAAATTCCTATAGAAATGATTGAAGAAAGTCAGCAAGCTGAGTTGGCTGATTCATACGATTATTATTATGTCCCATGTTTTTTTGATGGTGATCAAAAACTTCATGAGGGTGTTGCTAGTAAGGAAATTATTCGCAGTCTATTTGATAATTATTTAAGGGGGAATTCAAAATGAGAATTTTAGTCGCAGGTGGAGCAGGTTATATTGGTAGTCATATTTGTGTAGAATTATTAGAAGCTGGACATGAAGTTGTAGTGATTGATGATTTTTCTAATTCACGTCCAGAAGTGCTTGATTATATTAAGGAGATTACAGGGAAAAGTGTTAAATTCTATGAATTTAATATTTTAGATGAAAAAAAGACAGAAACTGTTTTTCAGGAAAATCAGTTAGATGCAATTATTCATTGTGCAGCTTTTAAAGCAGTTGGTGAATCTGTTGTTAAACCTATTGAATATTATACAAATAACTTAACAACAACACTAATTATGACAAAAATGATGAGAGAATATCATGTCAATAGTATTGTCTTTAGCTCAAGTGCTACTGTTTATGGTGATCCTAAGGTTGTTCCATTGACAGAAGATTGTCCATTAGGTGAAACAACAAATCCTTATGGAACAAGTAAAGCAATGATGGAAAGAATTTTAACAGATGTACAACATGCATATCCTGAAATGTCAGTTACATTGTTACGTTATTTTAATCCAATTGGAGCACATGCTTCTGGACTGATAGGTGAAAATCCAAAAGGAATTCCTAATAACTTAATGCCATATATTATGAAAGTAGCAACTGGAGAATTACCTTGCTTAGGTGTTTTCGGTGACGATTATGATACACCAGATGGAACTGGAGTAAGAGATTATATTCATGTTGTTGATTTAGCAAAAGGACATGTTTTAGCTATTGAAAAATATAAGGAACCAGGTGTGCATATTTGTAATTTAGGAACTGGAACAGGATATAGTGTTTTAGACATTGTTCATGCTTTTGAAAGAGTTAACCATATTAAAGTTCCTTATGAAATTAAGGAAAGACGTCCAGGTGATATTGCAACTTGTTATGCGGATCCAACACGTGCTAAAAAAGAATTAGGTTGGGTTGCTGAAAAGACTTTAGATGATATGTGTCGTGACACTTGGAACTTTGCTAAAAAACATTCATAGAAATGAGAAGTCATGGAGTTTTATTCATGGCTTTTTCTTTACTGTTTGTGATAAAATAAGGGAAAGAGGAGATGATTCGATGATAAGAAAACATTATATTTTTCATGGACGTGTTCAAGGCGTTGGGTTTCGTTATACAGTCTATCAAAAAGCAGTTCAATTAGGATTGACAGGATGGGTAAAAAATCTGAATGATGGAAATGTTGAGGCTTGTTTACAAGGTGAAAAAGAATGCATTGATCATTTGATTGATAGTTTACATAATCAGCGTTTTATTCATGTTGAATATATGGATGTTGAAGAAAAGGAAGTCTTAAATAGTGAACATTCTTTTGATATTAAGTATTATTAAAAAAAGACAAGTTCTATTTGGTACATGGTAATTGATTGGGAATAAAAAATTTTTTAACTAGAAAAGTATTGATATATTCAATGCTTTTTAATTTTCTTTGCCAAAAGTAAAAAAATTAAGGATGACCTATGAATCATATTGCTTTATAATAGAGAAAGCGTGTGATATGATGGCATAGCCAAATCATTCATAACATAGAAATATGTTTATATAAAAAATTGCTGTCAATTTTTGAATGTGAACGGGAGGAAAAGACATGAAAATTATTAAACGTAATGGGGCAGAAGTTAAATTTGATGAATTGAAGATTACAGCTGCTATTGAAAAGGCTAACAATGAAGCTGTTGAAACAGAAAGATTATCAACTGAGGATATTGATAATATTACCAACAATGTTAAATATCAATGTGAAAAAATGAAACGTGCTTTAAGTGTGGAAGAAATTCAGAATTTAGTTGAAAATGAAATTATGAAGTTAAATGCTTTTGCAGTTGCAAGAAAGTATATTACATATCGTTATAAAAGAGCATTAGTTCGTAAAGCAAATACAACAGATGAACAAATCTTAAGTTTGATTGAATGCGATAATGAAGAAGTGAAGCAAGAAAATTCTAATAAAAATCCAACTGTGAATAGTGTTCAAAGAGATTATATGGCTGGAGAAGTGAGTAAAGATATTACGAAACGTTTATTATTGCCTGAACATATTGTGAAAGCTCATGAAGAAGGAATTATTCATTTTCATGATTCAGATTATTTTGCTCAACATATGCATAATTGCTGTTTAGTTAATTTAGAGGATATGTTACAAAATGGAACTGTTATTAGTGAAACAATGATTGAAAGACCTAAGAGTTTTTCAACTGCATGTAATATTGCAACACAAATTATTGCACAAGTGGCAAGTTCTCAATATGGTGGGCAAAGTATTAGTTTGTCTCATTTGGCACCTTTTGTTGATGTAAGTCGCCAAAAATTTAGAAAAGAAGTTCGTGAAGAGTTTGCTGAAGAAGAGATTGAAGTTACTGAAAAGCAAATTGAAGAGCTTGCTGAAAAGCGTGTTCGTAATGAAATTAAACGTGGTGTGCAAATGATTCAGTATCAGGTCATTACGTTGATGACAACCAATGGACAAGCACCTTTTGTGACTGTTTTTATGTATTTGAATGAAGTTGAAGAAGGACAGTTAAGAGATGATTTGGCAATGATTATTGAAGAAACATTGAATCAAAGAATTCTTGGTGTTAAAAATGAGCAAGGGATTTATGTTACACCTGCTTTCCCTAAATTAATATATGTTTTAGAAGAAAATAATATTCATGAAGATAGTGAATATTGGTATTTAACAAAGTTAGCTGCAAGATGTACAGCAAAACGTATGGTTCCTGATTATATTTCTGAAAAGAAAATGTTAGAATTAAAAGTTGATACAAATGGTGAAGGACATTGTTATACATGTATGGGATGTCGTAGTTTCTTAACACCATATGTTGATCCTAAGACACAACGTGCTAAATATTATGGTCGTTTCAATCAAGGTGTTGTGACTATTAATTTAGTTGATGTTGCTTGTTCTTCTAAAGGGGATATGAAGGCTTTTTGGCGTATTATGGATGAAAGATTAGACTTATGTAAAGAGGCTTTAATGTGCCGTCATAACCGTTTGAAAGGGACACCAAGTGATGTAGCACCGATTTTATGGCAATATGGTGCACTTGCAAGACTTGAAAAAGGTGAAACTTTGGATAAATTATTATATGGTGGTTATTCAACTATTTCGCTTGGGTATGCTGGGCTTTGTGAATGTGTGAAGTATATGACAGGGAAATCACATACAGATCCAGAAATCACTCCTTTTGCGTTAGAAATTATGCAACATTTAAATGATAGATGTAACGAATGGAAACAGCAAGAAAATATGGACTTTAGTTTATATGGAACACCTATTGAGTCAACAACTTATAAATTTGCAAAATGTTTACAAAAACGTTTTGGTAAGATTCCAGGTGTTACTGATAAGAGTTATATTACAAATAGTTATCATGTTAATGTCACTGAAGAGATTGATGCCTTTACAAAATTAACATTTGAATCACAATTCCAGAAATTATCTCCAGGTGGAGCAATTAGTTATGTAGAAGTACCAAATATGCAAGATAATTTAGATGCTGTTTTGGCAGTTATGAAACATATTTATGAAAATATTATGTATGCTGAATTGAACACAAAGAGTGATTATTGTATGGAATGTGGTTATGATGGTGAAATTCAGATTAAAGAGGACGATGATGGGAAATTGATTTGGGTATGTCCACATTGTGGCAATACAAATCAAGATAAGATGAGTGTAGCAAGACGTACTTGTGGTTATATTGGTACACAATTCTGGAACCAGGGAAGAACACAGGAAATTAAAGAACGTGTTCTCCACTTATAGTTATGTATTACGCATCGATTAAAGAAGTAGATATTGCTAATGGAACAGGAGTGAGAGTCTCACTCTTTGTTTCAGGATGTACACATCATTGTCGAGATTGTTTTAATGAAATAGCCTGGGATTTTCATTATGGTGAAGAGTTTACTAAGCAAACGATTGATTATATTATGGATGCTTTAAAACCTTCTCATATTAAAGGTTTGAGCCTTTTAGGTGGTGAACCAATGGAACCAAGTAATCAGGTGGGACTTTTAGAGTTGCTGAGAACTTTTCATGAAAATTATCCTCAAAAAGATGTTTGGTGTTATACTGGGTATCTTTTGGAAGATTTATTAGAAGGTGGAAAAGTTCATATTAATATTACTGATGAATTATTAAGTTATATTGATATTTTGGTTGATGGACCATTTTTATTGGAACAAAAGGATATTCGTTTGAAATTTAGAGGTTCTACAAATCAAAGAATTATTGATATGAATAAGACAAGAAAATCAAAAAAAGTCGTTTTATGGGATGAAAAATAATCTTTTAGAGAAATCTGAAAGATTTTTTTTGTAATGTTTAATGGTTTTGTGTGAAAAATAAAAATTATTGCAACAAAAAATAAAAAAATCCTAAAATTAGGTGGAAATTTAATCTTAAATTATATATAATGGTATGGCAGTGAAAGGAGGAATTCCTCGATGAAAGAAGGCATTAGAAAAGAATATAAGAAACAATACGACGCTTCCACCAAAAGAATAGATGTTGTAGATGTGCCAGAATTCAATTTCATCATGATTGATGGAATCGGAAATCCGAATGTAGAAGAATTTAAACTTAAGTCTGAAGCTTTGCATATATTATCAAAAGCGATTAAAGATTACTTTAAACAGGAAATGGATCTTTTATATTTGATTTCACCTTTAGAAGGATTATGGGATACATATGATAATAGTCAATTTGATGTCACAAGAAAAAAGATGATTAAGTTTACATTGATGATTGCTCAACCAAAAGTATTAGATGAAAAAACTTTTGAAAGTATTAAAGAAGAAATTGCCATTAGAAAAGACAATCCTTATATTGTAGATGCTTATTTAAAGAAAATGGAAGAAGGACGTTGTGTGCAGATGTTACACAAAGGAGCCTATAATACTGAAATTGATACAACTAAGCAAATCATGGAATATATTACGATTCAAGGAATGAAACTTATTGGCTTACATCATGAAATCTATTTAAATGATCCTGAAAAGGTAACTGAAGATAAATTAAAAACAATTGTAAGATACGCAATTGAAGAGGAAGGGGTATAATCCCCTTTTCTTATACAAAGGAGGAATAAAGAATGTTATGTGTCTCATGGAATGTCAATGGATTACGTGCTTGTTTAACGAAAGGGTTTGCTGATTTTTTTAATCATATTGATGCAGATATTTTTGCAATTCAGGAAACCAAATTACAGCAACATCAAATTGATCTACAATTTGATGGCTATTATTCTTATTATAATGATGCTGTTAAAAAAGGTTATAGTGGAACAGCTATTTATACAAAGAAAAAACCATTACAAGTTAGTTATGGATTAGGGATAAAGGAACATGATCAAGAAGGACGTGTTATTACATTAGAATTTGAAAAATATTATTTTGTAACTGTTTATACACCCAATTCAAAAAGAGGTTTAGAAAGATTGGATTATCGTCAGGTATGGGAAGATGCATTTAGAGAATATCTTCTTAATTTAAAAAAGATAAAACCAGTTATGATTTGTGGTGATTTAAATGTGGCTCATCAGGAAATTGATTTAAAAAATGATAAAACTAATCATAAAAATGCGGGATTTACAGATGAAGAAAGAGCAAAATTTACAGAATTATTAGAAAGTGGATTTGTTGATACTTTTAGATATATGTATCCAGATAAAGAAACGTATTCTTGGTGGTCATATATGTTTAAAGCAAGAGAAAAAAATGCAGGCTGGCGTATTGATTATTTTGTTGTATCAGATGATTTGAAAAAGCAGATTAAAGATGCATATATTTATACGGATGTATTGGGGTCAGATCATTGTCCAGTTGGTGTAGAATTGGAGGGATTAGAATGAAATGTATGATTGTTTCAGATATTCATGGGTCTTTGAATGATTTGAAACGAGTATTAGATATTTATGAAGAAGAAAATATGGATAAGTTAATATTATTAGGGGACTTGTTATATCATGGTCCTAGAAATCCATTGCCAGAAGGATATAATCCTAAAGAAGTTGCGATTTTATTGAATCAGTATAAAGATAAAATTGTGGCAGTTAGAGGTAACTGTGATGCAGAGGTTGATCAAATGGTTTTAGATTTTCCGATGCGAGCAGATTATGCTGAACTTTATATAGATGATCATCGTTTTTTTGTAACTCATGGACATTTATATAATGAGGATTATATGCCTTTATTAAATCAAAGTGATGTTTTGATGTATGGTCATTTTCATAAACCAATTGCTAAGTTAAAAGATGGCATCATTATTTTTAATCCTTCTTCTATTTCTTTGCCAAAAGCAGGTGTGAAGAGTTATGGTGTCTATGAGAATAATGAGTTAAAGATTTTTTCATTAGAAAAAAGCCTCATTGAAAGTATAAAAATTGAAAATTATTAAAAAAAGTATAAAAAAACCGTGAAATTAAAGTAAAAGTATGGTATTTTTAATATGGTGAGGTGAGTAGAATGTCAAAGTATAAAGATATCGCTGATGATATAAGGGCGAAAATTAAAAATAATGAATATACTTTTGGTCAAAAGCTCCCTTATGAGTACGTTCTATGCATGAGTTATCATTGTAATAAAGAAACAATGAAAAAGGCTTTAGAAATTCTTGTTAAAGAAGGGTTGATTATTCGTAGACGTGGAGCCGGAACATTTGTTAAGGATTATGATCCAACAATGGAGAGTGCTACAAATAAATTTGCAAGAGGATTAACAGGAAAATATGCTGGTATTAAAGAAGTAACAAGTGAAGTCCTTGAATTTGAAGTGGTTCCAGCTGATGAAGTTTTATCTAAAAAATTACAGATTGATATTGGAGATTTTGTTTATCATATTATTAGATTACGTTTTTTAGATAAAAAACCACATTTAATTGATATTAGTTATATGCCAATTAGTTTAATACCGAATTTAAAACTTGAACACCTAAAAGGGTCAATTTATGAATATATTGAAAATGTTTTGAAGTTGAAAATCCAAAGTTGTCATTTAACAATTAATGCGGCTTTATCAACGCCTTTAGAACAGCAATATCTAGGTTTAAAAGAATATGAACCATACATTCAAGAAGAACAAATTTCATATTTGAGTAATGGAGCAATATTTGAATATACATTAGCAAGACATCATTTTGCAGATTTTGAGTTCCAAACAATTGTTGTTCAACAGTAAAAAGTCATGATTTTATCATGATTTTTTTCATATTATGAAAAATGTCGAAAAAAATTATAAAAAAAAATCAGCCTAGTATGGTACTTTTTTAAAAAAGTACCATACTTTTAATTTAAAAGCATTGACTTTTTAATAAATAAATCTTATACTATTAGTGTCAAAAATATTTTAAGGGAGGAAAAAATATGGACGCTTTTGCTGATAAGCTGGGACGCGTTGGTGCTTGGTGTGGTCAAAATAAATATTTAGGATCAATCAAGAACGCATTCCAAAACTTCATGCCAGCAACTATCGCTGGTGCAATTGGTGTACTATGGACAAACGTATTAGTTAATGATAACGTTGTCAATGGTAACGCTCAAGGTCTTGGTGGTATCTTTAAGCCTATTATGGCTTTGGCACCAATCAATGACGTATTCGCTGCAATTCAATTTTGTACTATCTCATGTATTTCTATTGGTATCGTAATGCTAGTAGCTCAAGAAATCGGTGAAGCTAATGGTGAAACAGGTGCTTTCCCTGCAGTTTTAGGATTCATGTCTTGGGCAGTTGTTACTCCTACAGCTCATGCTGTAACAGGATTAGCAAGTGGTTTAGTTGATGCTAAAGACGCTGCTATCTCAATTGGTGACATCTTAACTAAAGGTGGAGTAACTGATTTATCTGGTGTTGCTACATTCACTGGTTTTGGTGGAGATTATATGGGTGCAACAGGATTGTTCACTGCATTAATCGTAGGTATCTTAGCTCTTGAAATTTATGGTCTATTCAGAAAAATGGATGCATTAAAAATCAAGATGCCTGAACAAGTACCTCCAGGTGTATCTCGTGCATTCGAAGTTTTAATTCCTACTTTCTTAACATTAGTAGTTGTTGGAACAGTTGGATGGTTAGTACACATGGTAAGTGGACAATACTTCAATGACTTAATTAAAACGACAATTCAACAACCATTGGTAGATATCATTGGTGATAATATCGTAGCAGTTATGTTCATGTATGTATTAATCTCATTATTCTGGTTAGTTGGTATTCATGGTAACAACATGTTATCTGCAGTTAAAGAACCAATCTTCCGTCCAATGTTATATGCAAATACTGCAATTTTCACTGAAGGAAAAACAATCGCTTTAACTCCAGAAATTAAAAATCATGGTTACTACACAATGAACTTAACAATGATGCAAATGTTTGCTGAATGGGGAGGTTCTGGGGTAACTTTAGGTTTAGTTATTGCAATCTTCATCTTCTCTAAACGTGAAGATAACCGTGCAATCGCTACATTATCTATCGTTCCAGGTTTATTCAACATTAATGAAACTGTAACATTCGGTATTCCATTAGTATTAAACCCAATCTTAGGTATTCCATTTATCTTAGCTCCAGTAGCTTGTATCTTCGTTGGATGGTTATTAATTACTATTAACTTCTGTCCACCAGTTGTAATTGAAGTACCTTGGACAATGCCACCATTATTGTTAGGATTCCTAGCAACAGGTGGAAGTATCATGGGAGCTATCTCTCAGATCATTGTAATTGCTTTATCTACAGTAATTTACATTCCATTCTTATTAGCTTACGAAAGATATCAAAACAAACAAGCTGCTGCTGCAGAATAAGATTCTTAAGTATAATTTGAATGATAAAAGGGGACGGTATAACCGTCCTTTTTTTAAAGAAAAAAATGAAAATAATTCCTATCTATTATATATATCAAGATTGTCAAATGTATGAAAATCATGTATAATAGAAAAGAAAGTGAGGCATTTATGGAAAAAGAATTTAAGGTTAAAATGAATACAGCAACTGCTATATTTCTCATTGCTTATGCTATATATATAGTTATTACACTTTTTACACAGAGTGTAACTACAATTGTGACAATTATTATTTTTGGAGTTATTTGCTATGCTTTCTTTTTAGGATGCAGACCATATAAATATACTGTTGACAAAAAAACTTTAACAATACATTATCGTTTATGGAAAAATAGAAAAGTTGAATTAATGGATTGTGATACGATTTGTGATCCAGTTCCTAGAATGGCAGATTTGGTGACAAGACCCCATGCTATTGAAATTTATACAAATACAAAAAAACGTTATTGTTTATTTCCTGTAAAACGTGTTGAATTTGTTGATGCGATTGCAAAAGCAAATAAGAGAATTCATTGTACAGTTAAAGATTATACTGATATACATAGACAATTAGAAAGAAAACAGCGTAAAGAAAGAAGAAAAGCTGAAAAGAGAGAAGCAAGAGAAAAAGCACAAAAGGAATCAGATTAGTTCACTTCTGATTCCTTTTATGCTTTATTTATTTCATATTTTAAAATGCCATTTTATAACTATCTTTTCCAAAACGTTTAATATATTCATCTTCATTATTAGCAATTCTTAATTTCATAATAAGATTACTTAAAAGTGCAGGGATGGAAGTACCATCTTCATATATTGATGACCCCCATACTTGTTCGAATAAATATGAAATTGTAAATGGCTGATATGGATGTGATATAAGTATTGTTAGTAATTTAAATTCGTTTTTAGTAAGATTCAATGGTTTTGCATGACATGAACATGTCCTTGCAGTTGTATCTAAAACAATATCTTTGAATCGATAGATTTGTCTTGGTCTAAGAATACCATTTTTATAGACAGATTGTATTTTAGCATCCAAATCTTTAAGAGTATAAGGAACTGTTAAATAATCATCAGCTCCAGCATTTAATAAAGATTCGAGATAATCTGATGACAAAGTATCACTTAATGCAATAATAATAGGTTGTGATTTTAATTTTGTTTGAACGATAAAATCTTTTGTTTTGATTCTTGGAAAGTTATCTTCGATAATAACACAATCATAATTGTGATTATCATAATAGTTTTGTAGATCAATGTATTGAATAACTTGATTGCAAATATAATCTTTTTGATCAAGATATTCTTTGATTTGATTGTTTATTTGTTTATCACTATGGATAATAAGTGCCTGAAATTGACTAAACATAAAATTCACCTCTTTATAAGTATAGTCTTTCTTACAAAAATTACAATAGAAGAGATATAAAAAAGATGTGATAAAATAATAACACAATAATAAAAAAATATCATTTTGTATTGACAATATGAAAATATGTTTATATAATAGCCTCAGAACCATTGATTAATTTATGTGGACAGATGGAATATAAATTGATACAATGAGTGAAAAGACAAGGGGGAACTGATTCAATGGATATGAATGAATTACTTGAAGATTATGGTTGTTTGACATTTAGTGATGATGTTATGAGAGAACGTATTCCTAAATCTACTTATAAAGCGTTTCATGAGGCTTTAGATAAAGGTGAGCCATTACCTAAAGAAACAGCAACAGCAATTGCTAATGCAATGAAAATTTGGGCTGTTGAACATGGAGCAACACATTTTACACACTGGTTTACACCTATGACTGGATTGACAGCAGAAAAGCATGATGCTTTTTTAGAACCTGATGGAAATAAAGCTGTTTTAGAATTTAGTGGTAAGACTTTAAGAAAAGGTGAACCTGATGCATCGTCTTTTCCTTCTGGGGGATTACGTGCGACTTTTGAAGCAAGAGGTTATACTGCTTGGGATTGTACATCTCCAGCATTTGTAAAGGATGGAAGTTTATATATTCCAACGTTATTTTGTTCATATACTGGTGAAGCATTAGATAAAAAGACACCATTATTGAAATCTGTTGATGCTTTAACAAAAGCATCATGTCATTTATTACCTTTACTTGGAATGGAAGGTATTACACGTGTGACTGCATCAGTGGGGAGTGAACAGGAGTATTTCTTAGTTGCAGATGAGTTTTATCAAAAACGTATGGATTTAAAATTAACTGGTAGAACTTTATTTGGTGCTATGGCTCCAAAAGGGCAAGAATTAGAAGATCATTATTTTGGAAGTTTAAAACGTAAGGTCTCTGCTTTTATGAAAGACTTAGATAAGGAATTATGGAAATATGGAATTCCTTCTAAAACAAAACATAATGAAGTTGCACCAGCTCAGCACGAAGTTGCTTGTGTATATCGCAGAGTTAATATTACAACAGATAATAATCATCTCTTAATGCAATTAATGCAAGACATTGCTAAAAAACATGGATTAAGATGTTTATTACATGAAAAGCCATTTGAAGGTGTGAATGGTTCTGGTAAACATAATAACTGGTCAGTGGTGACAAATACGGGTATTAATCTATTTAATCCTGGAGAAAATCCTGCTAAAAATTTACCTTTCTTAGCAGCATTAGCATGTACTGTTAAAGCAGTTGATGAATATGCAGACTTGTTACGTATGTCTATTGCATCAGCGGGTAATGATCATAGATTAGGTGCAAATGAAGCACCACCAGCAATTATTTCAATGTTCTTGGGGGAAGAACTTGATAAAATTATTGAAGCAATTGTAGAAGGAAAAGAATTAGAAGATATTGGTACAGGAAGATTCCAAACAGGAGTTTCTGTTGTTCCAGATTTTTCTAAAGACAATACAGATCGTAATAGAACATCACCATTTGCGTTTACTGGTAATAAATTTGAATTTAGAGCAGTTGGTTCTGCACAATCAATTGCTGGACCGAATACGATTTTAAATTCTATTTTAGCAGCTGAAATGGAAGAAATGGCTGATGCTATTGAAGCTGGTCAAAAACCTATAGAAGTCATTAAAACTTTCTTGTCTGAACATAAACGTATTATTTTTAATGGTGATGGATATTCTACTGAATGGGAAATAGAAGCTCAAAAAAGGGGTTTAGCTAATCATAAAAATACAGTAGATGCGATGAAATGTTTGAAAGAAGAAAAAAATCTTGAAATGCTAGATCGTCTAGGTGTTTATTCACGAGTAGAATTAGCATCTCGATATGAAATTTTGTTAGATAATTATAATAAAACAATCCAAGTTGAAGCTTTGACAGCTTCTAAAATGGCAAGAAATGAAATTTATCCTGCTGCTGTATCTTATTTGCAGAATATTACCAAAACAGCTTTAGAAGTGAAAGAAACAGGTATTGATAATTCATTTTTACTTGATGATGTTAAAGAACTATCTTGTTTATTAAAAGATATGAAATCACAAATGGATATTTTAGATGAACAAATTACAAAAGCACAATCTTTTGATGGAGAAATTATGGATCAATCTATACTATGGCGTGATGGTGTATTTGCTGCAATGAATAGATTGCGTGAAATTACAGATTTCATTGAAACAAAAGTTGCTGCTA
The DNA here is from genome assembly GCF_001244545.1 of Candidatus Stoquefichus sp. SB1. Taxonomy (NCBI): domain Bacteria; kingdom Bacillati; phylum Bacillota; class Erysipelotrichia; order Erysipelotrichales; family Erysipelotrichaceae; genus Candidatus Stoquefichus; species Candidatus Stoquefichus sp. SB1. The sequence goes on from NZ_LN852696.1 coordinate 485,956, forward strand.
AATATTGGCCAATGCCAACTTATGTAGATTTATTATTTGGAATCTAAATAAAGAAAGGAGACAACTCCTTTCTTATTTTTTTAACTATGATATAATATGTTTCACAGGGGGTGGTGTTGATGAAAACAAGACTTTATATGCCAACAGATTTAAATGATGTGATGCAACTTTTTTATGACAATGTTCATACTGTATGTGTTCATGATTATACAAAGGAACAATTAGATGCTTGGGCACCTGAAAATCCAGATATCTATCATTGGGAAGCTTCAATGAATAAGAATCATACACTTGTTGTAGAAAAAGATGATAAAATCATTGGTTTTGGAAATGTTGGAGAAACAGGATATTTGGATAGACTTTATGTACATGCTGATTATTTACATCAGGGAATAGCAACAATGATTGTCAATCAATTAGAAAAATATGCCAAAGCGAAAGGTATTGCTTTCATGAATACAGCTGCCTCAGTTACGTCGAAACCTTTTTTTGAAGCTAAAGGTTATACTGTTTTAGAAGAACAGACAGTTGAAAGACGAGGGGTAAGATTAAGAAGATATTTGATGGAAAAGAAACTGTAATGAGTTTCTTTTTTTCTATCAAAAATATTTTTCATTTTGTGAAATTATGCAGACAAAATAAAATATCTAGATATAATATTGACACTATGGAGGGAAAGACATGAGTAAAAATGTGAAAAGATATATATTAATTGTCATTGGGTTTATGATTGTTGGAACAGCATGTGCTTTTACTTTGAAAGCCAATATTGGTGTTGGAGCATGGGATTCATTAGCCAAATCAACATCAGAAATCACAGGTTTAGAAGTTGGAACAATGGGTATGATTTTTAATTGTTCATGTGTTGTCGGACAAATTATTATTTTAAGAAAAAAATTTAAAATCATTCAATTATTACAGATTCCTTTGAGTATTTTACTTGGAACTGTTATTAATTTTGTTTTATATGAGTTATTAATTTTCCCATTTGATACATTTGTTGGGGGAATATTCATGTATATTGCGGCAAGTACTGTTTGTGCATTTGGTGTTTCAATTGTTATGTTATTGGATGAAGTCACATTTGCTTTAGAAGGATTCTGTATGGCATTAGTGAGTGTGATTCCTGTTAAATTTCATGTTGTTAGACAGGGTGCTGATGTTTTGAGTATTATTGTTGTTGTGATTTTAACATTGATATTTCAAATCCCATGGTCAATTGGAGTCGGAACAATCATTGGTATGTTAACATTTGGACCAACTTTAGGAATTTTTATGAAATTATTTAAACCTATTTTGAAGAAATATGATTTATTAAATTATGAATAAAATGCAACTCAATCAATATGAGTTGCATTTTTTCTTTTGATTATAAACTGATAAATCAAATAAACACACACAATAGCAATGACACCACCACTTGTATCAATGAAAACATCCCTAAGCTGTCCGGCACGTCCACCAACAAAAAGTTGATGTGCTTCATCAGAGCATGCATAGAAAAATGTAGCCATTAAAGAATATAATAAAACACGTTTGTAAGCAAAACCTGATTTATAAAAAGCATATACAAAACTGAATGTTAAGACAGCATATTCACTCATATGTGCACCTTTTCTAATGATGAACTCTGGAATTGATATATGTAAGTTGTTTTGTATCCATAAAACAATTTGGCTACTTAAACTAGAAGATTCACTACCAGTTTGGCTTGAAAAACTAAATATAATGATCATAAGTAATATAGACGGTATAAAATATTTGATTTTTTTCATTAATAACACCTCTGTTGTATTATAAAAGAACTTGTCGCAAAGGACAAGTTCTTTTTTTAATCAGTTAAATCTTCACCGTTTGTTGCGATGACTTTTTTATACCAGTAGAAAGAATCTTTTTTATATCTATCTAATGTTTTTAAATCAAATTCATCTCTATCTACATAAATGAAACCATAACGTTTAACCATACCTTCATGAGTAGAAATTAAGTCAATTGCAGACCATGGGCAGTATCCCATCATTTCACAACCATCAGAAATAGCTAATTGTACTTGTTTAATATGTTTTCTTAAGTATTCAATTCTATATGGATCATGAACTTTTCCATCTTCTAATTTATCATAAGCACCTAAACCATTTTCAGTAACGATCATTGGTAAACGATATCTAGAATACATTTCACGAATTGTTGCTCTAAATCCCATAGGATCGATTTCCCAACCAAATTCAGTTGTTGGTAAATGAGGATTTTTAAATCCTTTGAACATTCCTTTTTCACCACGAGCAGTTTGTTGATCAGCAGCTGAATTACATTCAACAGTACCATCTTCCCATTCGCAAGTTGCTGTATTGTAATAGTTAAATCCAATGAAATCAGGATGTCCACTCTTTAAAGCTTCTGCGTCACCTTCAGCAAATTCAGGAGTTGCATCATGTTCTTCTAACCAAGCCCATACTAAGTTATTATAAACACCGTATACAGCCATATCTAAGTATAACCAGTTTCTAACTGCATTATAGTTTTGTGCTGCTAAGTTATCTTCTGGTTTACAGCTTGCAGGGTATACTAATGAGATATTTGGAGCTGGTCCAATTTTAGCACCTGGAATCATTTCATGACATAATGCCATTGCTTTTGCTTGAGCAACTAACATATGATGATTTTGTTGATAGATTTCTTTTAGTTCATTTGTACATCCTTCAGGGATAGTTAAAGTACCAATAACTGGTCCAACTAAAGTTAACATATTTTGTTCATTGATTGTTAACCAATATTTGACTCTATCACCAAAGTTTTCATACATAACTTTAGCAAAATTTAAGAACCAATCTACTGATTCTCTATTAGACCAAGAACCACGTTTGTCTAATGCAGCAGGCATATCAAAGTGGAACATTGTTACTAATGGTTCAATTCCATATTTTAAGCATTCATTAATAACATTGTTGTAGTATTCAATACCTTTTGGATTGACTGCACCAGTTCCTTCTGGAATAATTCTTGACCAAGAAATAGAGAAACGATAAGTTTTAAATCCCATTTCAGCCATTAAAGCAATATCTTCTTTATATCTGTGATATTGATCAGCACAAACTGTTAAATCTGATGTTCCTTCTGGAACTTCTTTGACATCTTGACAAGAAGGTCCTTTTCCGTCTTCTAAATTTGCACCTTCTACTTGATAGGCAGAAGTACTTGCTCCCCAAAGAAAGTCTTGAGGAAATGGTTTTAAATTTTTGTGTAACATTTACATTCTCCTTTGCTTTTATATTTACAATGTCATTATACATAAAAAGGTGAACTCATGTGAATTATTTCATTTTGTGAAAAAAGTTTTTATCAAATGAAAACAAATGTCATTTAGTTGCTTTCTTATGCATAAACTTGTAAAATAAATATAAACAAAGGGGTGATTATCATGCATAATAATCATGTTTACTATTTATTAAATCTTCATGGAAATGATATTTTAACTTCTAAAAACATGCAATTGGAAAAAGAATTTATGCAACATGGGCAATTAAGCTGTTATTGTCATTCACTATTCGTAGCTTATATTAGTCTAAAAATTGTCAAGGCTTTACATCTTAACGCCAATGAACGCAGTTTGATTCGGGGCGCACTTTTACATGATTATTTTTTATATGATTGGCATATTCCATCTTCTTATAATAGACGTCATGCTTTTTCACATCCCAGAAGAGCTTATGAAAATGCTATTCAGGATTTTGAACTGAATGAACTAGAAAGAGATATTATTTTAAAACATATGTTTCCATTAACTTTAAAATTACCACGCTATCGAGAAAGTTATATTGTTTTATTGGCTGATAAATATTGTGCTGTTTATGAAACACTAGCGAAAACACGAACACAGTCAAAAGTGGCATTATTAGAAGAATCATTAATAAAAAGGCATCACGTGCATTTGTGATGCCTTAATCAGTTTGTAGGTTTTCCCATATTTCTAATAATTCTTCAAGCTGTTGATTAGCTTCATCTAATTGTTTAATGATCTGATTATATTTTTGATAATCATTAAGAACCTCTTCAAGATGAAGACTTTCATTGTCTTGAGTAATCTGTTTTTCTAAATCTGAAATTTGCTGTTCAATCTTTTTGATTTGATTTTGTTGTTTACGAAGTTCAGATTGATTTTTTTTCTGTTCCAGGTAAGATATATTTTTTTCTTTTTCTACTTTAACCTCATTTTTATGATCAATATAAGTCGAATAGTTTCCTGAATAAGTATGTGCACCACGTGCACTCATTTCAACAACCTTCGTAGATAGTTTATTAATAAAATAACGATCATGGCTAATAAAAAGAATTGTTCCTTCAAAAGACATAAGGGCATCTTCTAAAACTTCTTTTGATTCAATATCTAAATGGTTTGTTGGTTCATCGAGAACAAGAAAATTACATTTTGATAACAGTAATTTCATTAAAACAACACGACCACGTTCTCCACCTGATAAAACATCAATTGTTTTAAAAGCATCATCACCTTTGAATTGAAATGATGCACATGCATTTCTAATTTCAGTATTATTCATTTGGGGATATGTATCACTAATTTCTTGAAAGATTGTTTTGTTGAACGAAAGAGAAGTATGTTCCTGATCATAATAACCAATCATGACTTTACTGCCAAGTTTAATTTTACCACTTTTAGGTAACAGACGTCCTAAAATAATTTGGAATAAAGTTGTTTTCCCAATACCATTAGGACCAATCAAAGCAACTCGTTCTTGCTTTTTGACTTCAAAGTTAATATTTTCAAATAAAGGCTGATCAAAAGCCATCGTTAAATCTTTCACTTTTAAAACATCATAACCTGATTCAACAATTGGTTGAAATTGAATTTTCATAGATTGTGGTAAAGTATCTGGTTTTTCTACTTTTTCCATTTTTTCTAAAGCTTTTTCTTTACTCTCAGCACGTTTGACTTGTTTTTCACGATTATAAGATTTTAAACGATTAATACTTTCCTGCATTCTTTTGATTTCTTTTTGATTATCAATATAATGTTTTAAATCAACTTCACGATTATGTTTTTTAATAATAGCATATTCTTGATAAGAACATTTATATAATGTTGATTTTCCATTTTCAATTTCAATAATTTGATTAGTCACCTGATCAATGAAATAACGATCATGAGACACCATAATAATGGCATGTGGATAACTTTTGAGATAACCTTCTAACCATTCAATAGACTCAACATCTAAATGATTGGTTGGTTCATCCAATAATAACAAACTTGGTTTTAACAACAATAATCTTCCTAGTGCAATTCGTGTTTTTTGTCCACCTGATAAAATATTCATAGTCATATTCCATGTGTCTTCTTCAAACCCTAATCCTTTTAAGACACCTTTAATTTGACTCTGGTATGTATACCCACCATCTCTATCAAATTCATATGAGAGTTGATCATATTCTTTCATAACAGCATCCAGTTTTTCAGATGTAGACATCAATTGTTCTAAATCACGGAGACGTTTTTCTTTTTTGATGAGTGGTTCAAAAACATTTAATAACGCATCATAGATTGTCAATTGAGGATCAATTGTATTATGTTGAGATAAATAACCTATAGTTGTTTCTTTAGACTTAAAAATATCTCCACTATCATAAGATTCTTCTTCACAAAGGATTCGTAAAAGAGTGGTTTTACCAGCCCCATTGACACCAATAATGGCTAATTTATCATGTTCTTCAATTTTAAATGTAATATCTTTTAATAAATCAATACCTTGAAATGATTTTTTTAAAGATGAGCAAGCTAATATCATTTTTATCACCGCACCTATTGTAACATAAACTTATTGTTTATCAAAATAAATTAAGAAAATGATATATAGATTTTATAATGATTTAAATAATATTGATGAATTTCATTATTGAAAAAAGCATTATTTAAAAATATTATTTAACATTTTTGAAAATTCTTGACATATACTTTATGAGATAGTAATATAAAATTACTCTTTGCACTGCATTACATTTTATCGAATGCGAGATCAACAGTACAAACTGAGCAGACAATGGCTAACAAGTCATGTAGTCGGGCTGCATCGCAGCAACAGATTGTGGGTAACACATCTGTGGGACAGTTATATGTTCCATAGGTGTGTTTTTATATTTTTTTGGAACAAACTATCTCTATGAGTGCCTATAAGAGAAATCAAAACTTCCATTTATATGGAAATCAGGAGGGTTCTTTTATGACAAACAACAAAGAAAATCAAATGAATAATGTTTATTCAGTGAGTGAAGAAACAAAAATTATTCGAAAATTATCATTAATGAGCATTTTTGGAAATGCACTTCTTTCCGCTTTTAAAATTGTAGCTGGAATATTTGGGCATTCTGGTGCCATGATTTCTGATGCAGTTCATTCATTTTCAGATGTACTCACAACTGTTATTGCTTATTTTGGAGTGAAAATTTCAAAAAAAGAAGCTGATAAATCACATCCATATGGACACGAAAGAATAGAATGTGTTGCTTCATTATTTTTAGGGTTAATGCTTCTTTTTACGGGAGTAGGTGTAGGAGCGGTTGGATTCAAAAATATTTTATCTGGAAATTATAATGACTTGGCTGTTCCAGGGGTTATTGCTTTAATAGCTGCCATTGTTTCCATTATAGGAAAAGAGGCTATGTTTTTGTATACAATGTATTATGCAAAACGTATTCATTCTACTGCTTTTATGGCAGATGCCTGGCACCATCGTTCTGATGCATTGTCTTCTATAGGATCGTTAGTTGGAATTGGTGGAGCAATGCTTGGTTTTCCAGTTTTAGATAGTGTGGCTAGTGTTGTTATTTGTATTTTTATTTTGAAAGTGTCTTATGATATATTAAAAGATGCGATATCAAAAATGTTGGATACTGCTTGTGATGAAGAGTATGAACTTCATTTAAAACAATTTATTGAAGATCAACCAGGTGTCATATGTGTTGATATACTGCATACAAGAATATTTGGGAGTAAAATATATGTTGATTTAGAAATTCAAGTAGATGGAAATAAACTGTTAAGTGAAAGTCATGCGATTTCACAACAAGTACATGATAGTGTGGAGATGCAATTTCCTAATATTAAACATATTATGATTCATGTCAATCCAGCTCTTTAAAATTGAATAGTCTATAAATAAGAACAATATTAAGATAGATAAAGATTGAAGCTGCCTAAAAGTAGCTTTTTTCTTTTTTATAGCTATGAAGATTTTTGAAAAAATGAAATATATTATTGATTGTATATACGACATAATGTATAATTGTATACAATAAAAGAAAGGTGGGGTTATATGAACTTAGCATATAAGATTTTAAATTCACATTTAAAAGAGGGGGAACTTGTTCCAGGTGAACAAATATGTATTCAGATTGATCAAACTTTAACACAGGATTCAACAGGAACAATGGCATATTTACAGTTGGAAGCGATGGAAGTTGGACATGTTGCTGTGGAAAAAGCAGTTGCTTATATAGATCATAATATGTTGCAAACAGGTTTTGAAAACATGGATGATCATGAGTTTATTAGAAGTGTTGCTAAAAAGCATGGCATTACTTTTTCTAAGCCAGGGAATGGTGTTTGTCATCAATTACAGTTAGAAAACTTTTCTAAACCAGGGCAAACATTAGTTGGAAGTGATTCACATACACCAACTTGTGGTGCTATGGGGATGATCGCTATTGGAGCTGGGGGATTAGATGTTGCAGTTGCGATGGCAACTGGAAAATATTATCTACAATGTCCATCAGTTATTCAGGTGAATTTAACAGGTAAAAAGGCACCATGGGTGAGTGCTAAAGATATTATTTTAAAAGTTTTACAAGAATTAAGCGTTAAGGGTGGCGTGAATAAGATTGTTGAATATACTGGTGAAGGAATTGCTTCATTGTCACTAACTGATCGTGCTACAATTTGTAATATGGGGGCAGAACTTGGAGCAACAACTTCTGTATTTCCTACGGATGAAAGAACGATAGAATATTTAAAACAACAGGGACGTGAAGCAGATTATGTTGAAATGAAAGCAGATATTGATGCAACATATGATCAAAGATTAGATATTGATATGTCAACTTTAGAACCAATGGTTGCAAAACCTCATAGTCCTGATGCTGTTGTTGCAGCTAAAGAATTAGAAGGAATGCATGTGAATCAGGTTGTGATTGGGTCATGTACGAATTCATCATTCGCAGATATGATGAGAGCTGCTAAAATATTAAAGGGAAGAAAAGTGGCAGAGCATGTATCACTTGTTATTGCACCAGGTTCATCAAGTATTTTGGCAATGTTATCGGCTAATGGTGCTTTAACTGATATGATTCATGCAGGAGCAAGAATTCTTGAATGTGGTTGTGGACCATGTATTGGAATGGGGCAGGCACCATTATCAAAAGGAATTTCTTTAAGAACAATTAATCGTAATTTTAAGGGACGTTCTGGAACAAATGATGCAGGTGTTTATTTAGTATCACCTGAAATTGCAGCTTTGTCAGCTATTAAAGGATATTTATCTTCTGAATTTGATGATGATATGTATTTAGCTGATGTTCCTAATACACCATTTATAAAAAATGAAAATTTCTTTATTAATGAATATGATCCAAATACTGAAGTTTATATGGGACCAAATATTAAACCTGTTCCTAGAGGAGATAAACTTTCTCAAGATATTAGTGGGAAAATGGTTTTAAAGGTAGGAGATAATATTTCTACTGATCATATTGTTCCATCTGATTCTAAATTATTACCATATCGTTCAAATGTCCCTCATTTAGCAAAATTCTCTTTCTGTAAAGTCGATGATCAGTTCTATAATAGAGCTATTGAAAATCATGGTGGATTTATTGTTGGGGGAGATAATTATGGACAAGGGTCTTCTAGAGAACATGCTGCTTTGGTTCCTAATTATTTAAAAATTAAAGCTATTTTTGCTTTATCTTTTGCAAGAATTCATCGTTCTAATTTAATTAATAATGGGATATTACCATTAGTTATTGATAAGACAGGATATGATTTTTTCAATGATCAAGATGAATATGTTTTATTAGATGTTAAAGAGGCTGTTGAAAATGGTAAAGATGTAACAGTTCAAAATACAAATACAAAAGAAACAATTGTTGCAAAATTAACATTAGCACCTAGAGAAAAAGTTATGATTTTACAAGGCGGATTATTAAATGCAATTAAAGAGTTAGGGGGAGATTTTTAATGAAGGCTGTATTAATACCAGGAGATGGCATTGGACCAGAAATTGCTAAGAGTGTTGAAGATATAACTAAGGCTATGCAATTAGATATTGAATGGGTAACATATCGTGCAGGAGCAGAATATGCGGCTGAAACAAAAGAGGTTTTTGAACCAGGGTTAGTAGATGCCATTAAAGAATACAAATGGGCATTAAAAGGGCCAACTGCTACACCTATTGGAACAGGATTTAGAAGTGTCAATGTGGCTTTAAGACAACAATTTGCAACTTATGCCAATGTGAGACCGATTCGTTCATTTAAAGGTATTGATTCTAAATATGAAGATATTGATTTGGTTATGATTCGTGAAAATACTGAAGATTTATATAAAGGTATTGAATATATGGTTAATGAGAATATGGCAAATGGAATCAAATTAATTACACGTGAAGCGAGTGAAAAGATTTGCCGTTATGCCTTTGAATATGCTAAAATAAATAACAGACACAAAGTGACAGCAATTCATAAAGCCAATATTATGAAATTAACAGATGGTTTATTTTTAGAAGCTTTTAGAGATGTTGCTAAGAATTACCCAGATATTGAAGCACAAGAAGTCATCGTTGATAATATGTGTATGCAATTGGTATTAAGACCAGAAACTTTTGATGTTTTGGTTGCTCCTAACTTGTATGGAGATATTGTTTCAGATTTATGTGCGGGATTGATTGGTGGATTAGGATTTGCACCAAGTGGGAATATTGGTGATGAATATCAAATTTATGAGGCTGTTCATGGAAGTGCACCAGATATTGCTGGGAAAAATATTGCAAATCCAAGTGCATTATTATTAGCCTTTGCACTTATGCTAGAAGCATTAGGAAAATTAGATCAAGCAAATCGTTTAAGAGATGCTTTATCAGCAGTTGTTGAAGAAGGGAAAGTCGTAACACCTGATATTGGTGGAAAGGCTTCTACAACTGAATTTACTCAAGCTATTATTGAGAAATTATAGGAGGGAAATCATATGCCATCACACAGTTTATTTGAACAAGTATCGCATGGCTCTTTAGGAAATAAAATATTTGATATTTTACGAGATCGTATTTTAAATGAAAAATATGAGAATGGTCAAAAATTAAATGAATTATCTTTGGCAAGTGAATTAAAGATTAGTCGAACACCTATTCGCGAAGCTTTAAAACAACTTGAATTAGAAGGTCTTGTTGAAAGTATTCCTAATAAAGGTGTCTATGTTAAAGGTTTTTCACCAAGAGATATTGATGATATGTTTGAAATTCGTTTAGCATTAGAAGGTTTAGCTATTCAACTTGCTATTGATAGAATGGATGAAGTTCATTTAGCCAAAATCAAAGATGTATTTGAATTAATGGAGTTTTATACTGCTAAAAAAGAACAGGAAAAAATTAATGATTTAAATATTCTTTATCATGAAACAATTTATCAGGCCACACAATCTCAATACTTTGAACAATTATTAAAAGATGTCCATTATTATGTTTCTGTGACAAGTCGTCATTCAATTACTCAACCTGAAAGATTAGAAACAGCTTTAAAAGAACATCGTGCGATTTTAGAAGCTATTATTGCTAATGATAAAGAATTAGCTAAAGAAACAATTCAAAAACATATTAGAAAGACTCAAGTCTTAGTAAGAAACTATTATGCTCATAAAAACAAAAAATAGATAGGAATTATTATCTATGCCTAATCTTCGGATTAGGTTTTTTGTTACAAAAAAACCTCACAAAATATTGTGAGGCCTCTTTATAATTTGTATTGAATTTGATAATTATGAATACGTGTATTATATCTAGCATGAGATACTTCAATCACTTTACCATAAATATCATGCGAAACTCTTTTTCGACCAAGTACAGGACCGGTTTCTAAGTTTAAAGCTTGTAGAATTTCTAATGGTGGAAATTCTACATAAAAATCATCATTAAAATCAGCTACAGAATGATTATGTTGATATAAATACATATATAAAGAAAAATCATTTAATCTTTGTTGGTCAGGAATCGCAATATCACCTGGTAAATAATGTGTAAAATGGATATAAGGCTGACCATCTAAATAATAACAACGACTGATTTTTAAGCATTGTCTACCATAATGCTGAAATAATTCATGTTGTGGGTCTATTATCATATATTCAAATTGAGTATTTTCTTTTGTGACCTGATAACCTTGCTGATTCAAGATAGAAGAAAAAGATTGACCATTTGATAATTTATTAAATATACTATTACTAATAACAGTGGTTCCTTTACCACTTTTTTTAGTTACATAACCATCATTTTCTAATAATTCAATGGCTTTACGAATAGTAATTTTACTCACTTTGAATTGTTCTTCTAATTCTGTTTCAGTAGGGAGAAATGTTCCAATAGGATAGATTCCATTAATGATAGAATCTTTAATCACTTCCATAATTGAATAATACAAAGGGACTTTTTCGTTCATAAAATGCATCTTCCTTTCAATAGATAGACTTATTATAACATAGAAAACTAAGAAAATGGTAAAAATTATAAAAAATATAACATTATAATCTTTACAAATAAACATTATAATGTTATAGTGCAAGCGTAAACAAAATAGGTGAGGAGAAAATGTATGGAAAAGTTTATGAAAATGATTGAAGAAAAGTTAATGCCAGTGGCGCTTAAAATTAGTGGTCAGCGTCATATGCAGGCGGTAAGACAAGGGGTTGTAGCAACTTTACCGTTGACGATTGTAGGGTCGTTCTTTTGTATTTTATTGAATATACCAATTGATGGGTATTCTGAGTTTATTGCACCCTATTTAAATATTATTGATGTCCCATTTCGTTTCACAGTTGGAATTTTAGCATTATATGCTGCTTATGGAATTGGATCATCACTTGCTAGATATTACAAGCTTGATGAATTAGGATGTGGGATGCTTGCAACTGTAGCATTCTTAGTTTCAACAGTTGTGCCAGTGAAAGTGACTGCTGGTATGCCTGAAGTCATTGCTGATGGAAGATATTTATCAATTGGTGCATTGAGTGCAAGTTCATTATTTGGAGCTATTGTGGCAGCATTAATTTCTGTTGAAATTTATCGTTTCTGTAAAGAAAAGAATATTGTAATCAAGATGCCTGATGGTGTACCTCCAGAAGTTGCGAATTCATTTAGTGCTTTGATTCCAGCAGCAGTTGTTATCTTGTTATTCTGGATTGTTCGTTATGTTTTCAATTTTGATATTAGTGCAACATTAAGTAATTTATTAATGCCTCTAAAAGATACTTTAGCAGGAAATAGTTTATTGGGTGGATTATTAACAGTAACATTAATTACGTTTTTCTGGGTACTTGGTATTCATGGACCAGCAATTATGTCACCAGTCATTAGACCAATTTGGGATATGACTATTGCTGAAAATATGGAAATATTTGCTGCTGGAACAGCTGCTTCACAATTACCAAATATTTTTACAGAACAATTTTTACAATGGTTTATCTGGATTGGTGGAGCAGGAGCAACACTTGCATTGGTTTGTTTGTTCTTAAGATCAAAATCACAGTATATTAAAAGTTTAGGAAAATTATGTATTATTCCAGGTATCTTTAATATTAATGAACCAGTTATCTTTGGTGCTCCTATTGTTATGAATCCAATTCTAGCTATCCCATTTGTAGTAGCACCCATTATTATGACTATTGTTTCTTATTTATTTACAATTTCTGGTTTGGTGCCAATGATGATGGCAAAATTACCATTTACTTTACCAGCTCCACTAGCAGCGGTTATGTCAACAGATTGGTCTATTATGGCAGGAGTTTTGGTTATTATTAATTTTATTATTGCTTTAGTGATTTATTATCCATTCTTCAAAATGTTTGAAAAACAACAATTAGAAAAAGAATTAGCTGCAAAAACAGAAGCATAGAAAGGAAAGACAGACGTCTTTGGTGAATAAAAATGATTCAAGTCTCAACATTTATTGGAATATTGCTTAGTTTCTTTATAACAACAGTATTGGCTGAAAAGTATTATCAAAAAAATTCTATTAAAACAAGATTGCGTACAATGATTCTTTATATTATGGCATATATGTTTGTTCTTTTAACTTTTGTGGTACTTGTTCCACAAGCTTTTCCAATTTTAATTTTTGGAAGTGTTGTCATGGCAAGTTTCTTTAATGTCTATAATCGTCATCGTAGAATTCCTGGTGAGGTAGAGGTATGAAAAGAGCATTAGGAATATCTATTTATCCTGAACATAGTACACCTGATAAAGATAAAGCATATTTAAAACTTGCTAGTGAATATGGTTTTACAAGAGTCTTCACATGCTTGTTATCAGTTAATAAACCTAAAAATGAAATCATTGCAGAATTTAAAGATATTATTCAATATGCTACAAGTTTAAACTATGAAGTCATATTGGATGTTGCTCCAGCTGTTTTTGATCAATTAGGAATTTCATATGATGATTTGAGTTTCTTTTATGAAATGGGAGCAACAGGTATTCGTCTAGATATGGGATTTGATGGAGCTAAAGAAGCAATGCTTACATTTAATCCTTATCATTTAGCAATTGAAATTAATATGTCAAATAATGTTGCTTATCTTGACAATATTATGACATATCAACCTAATGCACCATTCCTTTATGGTTGTCATAACTTCTATCCTCAAAAAGGAACGGGGTTAGACTATGATTTCTTTGTGAAATGTTCTCAACGTTTTAAACAGCAGGGAATAAGAACAGCAGCCTTTATTAATTCACATGATGCAACAATTGGACCATGGTCAATTAATGATGGATTATGTACATTAGAGATGCATCGTGATTTACCAATTGATGTTCAGGCAAAACATCTTTTTGCAACAAACTTAATTGATGATGTCATTATTGGTAATGCCTATGCAAGTTGTGAGGAATTAGCTGCTTTGTCAAAAATTAATCGTTATCAGTTAGAATTAAATGTTGAAGTATTCAATCAGACAACAGATATTGAAAAGGATATAATGTTTAATGAACAGCATTATCGTCGTGGAGATATAACGAAACAAGCAGTACGTTCTACTGAAGTCAGAAAAAAACAAGTTGATAAAGATATTTCAAGTCATGATAATTTGGCATCATTACAATTAGGGGATGTTGTTATTGGGAATAATCTTTTTGGAAAATATAAAGGTGAACTTCAAATTATCTTAGAAGAGTGTTATGATGAACGTAAGAATAAAGTTGGAAGAGTTGTTACTGAAGAATTATTTTTAATAAATTATATAGACGCATGGACAAAATTTAAATTGAAAGAGAAATGATGAGAGTGGAAAATTATGTAATCAAGCAAGCAAGACTTATAAATGAAGAGCGAGTAGATATACTTGTTGAGAATGGTATTATTCAAAAAATTGCCCCATGTATTGAGACTTCATATGAAACATTGAATTTTCAAGATTGTTATGTGAGTGCTGGATGGATTGATATTCATACACATTGTTTTGATAAATTTGAAATCTATGGTGACCAGGCTGATTTCATTGGTTATCCTCATGGTGTATGTACTGTTGTAGATGCAGGGACAGCAGGGAGTGATACAATTGATGAATTTTATCAGCAAGTCAAAAATGCAAAGACAAGAGTTTATTCTTTATTAAATATATCCAGTCCAGGAATTTTTGCTCAAGATGAATTAGCTGATTTAAAACGTTTAAATCAAGAAGCTATTGTTCAGGCATGTCAAAAATATCCTCAATTTATTGTTGGATTAAAAGCCAGAATGTCAAAGAGCGTATTAGGAGATTCAGGGAATCAGCCATTAATATTTGCTAAGGAAATGCAAAAGTTTGTTAATTTACCAATTATGGTACATATTGGAACAGCTCCAAGTGTATTAGAAAATATTGTGGATATGTTAGATGAATATGATATTATAACACATGTTTTTAATCCTAAACAAAATGGTATTCTTGATAAGGGATACATCAAGGATTGTGTTTATCAGGCAATTGAAAAAGGTATTATTTTAGATTTAGGTCATGGAACTGATAGTTTTTCATTTGAAACTGCTAAAATAGCATTTCAAAATGGAATAAAAGTGAATACTATTAGTAGTGATATTTATTTTAAAAATCGAATAAATGGACCAGTTTATGATCTTGCTACAACCATGAATAAGATGTTATATATTGGCTATTCATTAGCCGAAGTGATTCGCTGTGTAACAGTGAATGCATCTAAAGCTTTACACCTTGATCATCTAGGTAGTATAGAAGTTGGGAAAACTGCCGATTTTACAGTTTTTCATATTTGTCCACAAGACATTGAATTGACAGATTCATTACACCAAAAAGTGACGATGTGTCATTATTTAAAGCCAGATTATACAATTGTGAAAAATCATCTTTATCAAATAGAGGAGGATAAATAATGGATGTTTATGAAAAATATCATGTGAGTCGAGTTATTAATGCATCAGGGAAAATGACCATTCTTGGGGGTTCAAGAGTGAATGAGCAGATTATTGACCAATGTGCAATTGGGGCTGGAAATTTCTTTGAAGTGAAAAACTTGCTTGATAAGACGGGGGAATATATAGCTCATCTTTTAAATGTTGAGAGTGCCTATATTGTCAATAGTGCATCGGGTGGAATTGCCCAGGCAATAGGTGCGGCTATTTGCCAAGATGATTATCATAAAATCATGAATCTTTATGACCCATCACTTTTAAAAAGAGAAGTCATTATTTGTAAAGGGCATAATGTTAATTATGGTACAGCAATTGAAGTGACAATGCGTTTGGGTGGAGCAAAGGTTGTAGAGGCAGGATATGCTAATGAATGTACTTTAGAAAGCGTTAAAGCTTGTATTCATGAAAATACAGCAGCTCTACTTTATGTTAAATCACATCACTGTGTACAAAAGGGAATGCCGACACCAGAAGAATTTATTGATTTAGCACACCAGTATCATTTACCAGTTATTGTAGATGCGGCTGCTGAAAGTGATTTGATAAAATATTATCAAATGGGAGCGGAATGCGTGATTTATTCAGGAACAAAAGCATTAGGTGGACCAACTTCTGGGTTGGTTATTGGTAAGAAAAATTATATTGATCTTATTAAGATGCAATATGCTGGAATTGGACGAATTATGAAAGTCGGAAAAGAAAACATAATTGGTTTAACTTATGCAATTGAAGAATATGTGCGTAAGCCACAAATGACAATAGAACAGCAAACTGCACGTTTCAAACAATTTAATGATTTATTAAATCAATTAAATGGTATATCAGCAAAATGTATTCAAGATGGTGCTGGACGTCCAATTGTACGTAGTGAAATTACATTGAAGACACATGATGCTAAAGAAGTCAGTCGCTTGTTAAAAACTGGTGATGTGCATATTTATACTCGTGATTATAAAGCAAATTTAGGACAAATTGAAATAGATATACGTGATGTCAATGATGAAGAATTGATGATGATTTATCAACGTATTAAAGAAATAGTGGAGGAATAAGATGGAAAAGAAACCAAATTACTTAAATGATCGAATTTGTTTAAATGTCTTAACAAATTCATTAGCAAATGCCAAGGCATTATATGATATTACTAAAGGACATATTTTATTAGGATTATTATCTAAAAATTATCCAGATAATGCTTCAGCAATTGAAGATATGTTAAAATATGCAGCCATTACTGATAATTGTATATCAGTTGGTTTAGGGGCAGGAGATCCCAAACAATCTCAAATGGTCAGTGAAATTTCACAATATATTCAACCTAGACATGTTAATCAGGTTTTTACTGGTGTGGGAACAACACGCGCTTTACTTGGACAAAATGATACAGTTGTTAATGGGCTTATTTCTCCTACAGGAACAGTGGGAATGGTCAAAATTTCTACCGGTCCATTAAGTAGTCAAGGAAAAGATGCCATTGTGCCAGTTGATACAGCAATTATGATGTTAAAAGATATGGGATGTTCATCAGTCAAATTCTTTCCTATGAAAGGGTTATCTACAAAAGATGAATATGAAGAAGTTTGTCATGCTTGTGTCCGCAATGATTTTATGTTAGAACCAACAGGTGGCATTGATTTAGATAACTTTAAAGAAATATGTCAAATTGCATTAGATGCAGGAGTCAAAAAAGTGATTCCTCATGTCTATTCATCAATTATTGATCAAGAAACAAAGTTAACACGTGAAGAAGATGTTCAAAAATTATATGAAATGATGAAAGATTTAACAAAGTAGGTGAATGTATGAAAATATTAGCATTTGGAGAAGTTATGATGCGTATGATGCCATCTGACTATAAAACATTAACACAAGTCAATGAATTAGAGTTTTTATTTACAGGAACAGGTATCAATATATTATCTGGATTATATCAGATGGGAGAACAGGTTTCATTTGTGACTAAACTGCCAGATAATGCAATTGGAAAAGCGGCCAGTGCTAATATTAGAAAACTTGGTATTGATGATCGTCATATTGTTTATGGTGGATATCATATGGGGATATATTTTTTAGAAAAAGGTATAGGTAATCGTGCCAGTCAAGTGACATACTTAAACCGTAAAGATAGCTCTTTTGGACAAAGTCAGTTATCTGATTATGATTTTTCTTGTTTAGATGGCCAAGATGCTTTGCATATTTGTGGGATATCTTTAGCAATGAATGAAAATGTGAGAGAAGTTGCATTTGCTTTTGTGAAGGAAGCAAAACAAAGAGGTTTAAAAGTTATTTTTGATTGTAATTTTAGACCAAGTCTTTGGAGCGATGATGAACGACCTTATGTCAAAACAATTTATGAAGATATGTTGAATCTAGCTGACATTGTTTTTGCAGGTTATAAAGATGCAACACTTTTATTAGAAATGACTGTTGATAATACCCTCCCTTTCAAACAACAGTTAGAATATTTGCTTAAACAAATGTGTCAACAATATCATATAGAAACAATATTTGGAACAATCCGCAATGAAG
This sequence comes from Candidatus Stoquefichus sp. SB1, assembly GCF_001244545.1. Lineage (NCBI taxonomy): Bacteria > Bacillati > Bacillota > Erysipelotrichia > Erysipelotrichales > Erysipelotrichaceae > Candidatus Stoquefichus > Candidatus Stoquefichus sp. SB1. The sequence continues at coordinate 504,181 of NZ_LN852696.1, forward strand.
ATAGTATAACGGGTTATATGATGAATTGTGGTCAGCTTGTAAAGAGTAAAGAATATGTGCTGACAGTTTATGATCGTGTTGGTGGTGGAGATGGTTTTGCCGCAGGAGCTATTTATGGATATTTACACCAAATGAATCCTAATGACCTTATCAATTATGCGACAGTAAGTGGTGTTTTAGCACATACGACTTATGGAGATAGTCCAATTGTTACAAAAGAACAAATTAATGATTTTATAAAATATGGAAAAGAAGATATCAAAAGATAATTTGATTGATTCTTAGCTGTTGACGAATTTGCTTTGTCATACAGCTTTTTATTTTTATATGGTATGAAAGGAAATTGAAGAGAATTATTTTTTAATAATGTGTTACTCTTTCAAAAACACTTTGGGATAGTTAATAACAGTATTCTTCTATTAAAAACAACATGTTTTTTTAAAATGGTTTAAAAAAACGAAAGAGAATACAGATAGCAAATTTATTTTCAAGAGATGAAAATATTGTGCAAAGTTTCTAAATATGATTATACTGTAAGTATAGAACAAGGAGGATGAATAATGGAAAAGAAACCTGTTAAAATTGTTACAATCGGTGGAGGAAGTAGTTATACTCCAGAATTAATGGAAGGATTTATCAAAAGATACGATGAACTTCCTATCAGAGAAATTTGGTTAGTTGATATTGAAGATGGTAAGGAAAAAATGGAAATCGTTGGTGCTATGGCTCAACGTATGTGGGATGCATCTCCTTATGATGTCAAAGTGCACATGACTTTGGATCGTAGAGAAGCATTACCAGGTGCTGACTTTGTTACAACTCAATTTAGAGTTGGTTTATTGAATGCTCGTATCAAAGATGAAAGAATTCCTTTCTCTTATGGAATGCTAGGACAAGAAACAAATGGTGCTGGAGGAATCTTCAAAGCCTTTAGAACAATTCCAGTCATCTTAGGTATTGTAGAAGACATGAAAGAATTATGTCCTGATGCTTGGTTAATTAACTTCACAAATCCAAGTGGAATGGTGACAGAAGCAGTCATGAAATATGGTCAATGGGACAAAGTTATTGGATTATGTAATGTACCAGTAGGTGCAATGATGAAAGAACCAGAAACAATTGGAAAAACATTAGATCAATTAACTTATAAGTTCGCTGGATTAAATCATTTCCACTGGCATAAAGTTTATGATGAAAATGGAAAAGAAGTGACTCAAGATATTATTGATGCAATGTATGAAGGTAAAGATGGTGGATTACCAGCAAACATTCATGACATTCCATTCTTCAAAGAACAATTAGATACTATGAAAATGATTCCTTGTGGATATCATAGATATTACTATCGTCAACAAGAAATGTTGGCACATGGATTAGAAGAATATAGTGATCCAAAAGTAGGAACACGTGGACAACAAGTGAAACAAACAGAAGCAGAATTGTTTGAATTATACAAAGATCCTAACTTAGATCATAAACCAGAACAATTAGCGAAACGTGGAGGAGCACATTATAGTGATGCAGCATGTGAAACAATTGCATCAATCTATTCAAATGCCAATAGACACATTGTTGTGACAACAAGAAATAATGGAGCAGTGCCTGATTTACCAGCAGACTGTGCAGTAGAAGTTTCAGCATACATTGGAGCAACAGGAGCAAAAGCAATTGCGTTTGGAGAATTGCAACCAGCAGAAAAAGGATGGTTACAATGCATGAAAAACATGGAACACTGTGTAGAAGCAGCAGCAGTAACAGGAGATTATGGAATGGCATTACAGGCATTCATCTTAAATCCACAAATTCCATCAGGAGAAAAAGCAAAACAAGTATTAGATGAATTATTATTAGCACATAAGAAATACTTACCACAATTTGCAGAAAAGATTGCAGAATTAGAAGCAGCAGGAGTCACAATTAAAGATGATGTTGCTAGAGAATTAACTGAAAAAGGATTATAAAAAATCTGGAAAGATACTTCAAATGAGGTATCTTTTTTCTGATTATAAATATAAATAATTATTTAAATGTATAAAATTATATCTATATAGAAAAGCTTAAGTTATATATTTTTTTTCTTTGAAATCTTATCATGAATAAATTATAATAAAAAAAGAGGTGATAAATCATGTTATTCACATATCGACAAATAGCTGAATTAAATGAAACAGAAACATTTATTTATCAATATGTTATTAAAAATATTTCAGCAGTAGCTAAGATGAGTATTAGAAAGTTAGCTGATGAAACACATGTTTCAACAGCTACTATTGTTAGATTTTGTCAAAAACTAGACTGTTTAGGGTATGCTGAATTTAAAACAAAATTAAGATTGTTCCAAAAAGGTTTAACACTTCCTGCTGTTGATGATGAAATAGATACTATTCAGGATTTTTTCGAATATGCTAAAAGTGATAATTTCAAGAAAAAGATAAATCAGTTTGTCGATTATGTAGAACATGCAGATCAAATATTTTTTTTAGGAATTGGAACAAGTGGTTTATTAGGAAGATTTGGTGCTAGATATTTTTCTAATGTTGGATACTTTAGTCAAGGAATTGATGATCCTTATTATCCACCACCATGTAATGAAAGTCAGAATAATCTTTTGATTGTATTAAGTGAGAGTGGTGAAACAAGAGAGGTCATTGATCAATTAAAAATGTATCAAACAACCAAAATGAAGATTGTTACAATCACTAATAAAAAAGGAACAACAATAGATCGTATGGCTGATCTTAGCATACATTATTATATAGAAGATATAATTTTACCTCAAACATATAATGTATCTACACAAATTCCTGTCATGTATATCCTTGAACGTGTTACAAGGGAATTACAAAATCGTAAAGTGAAATTTCTTCCATTAAAGTCTACAAGCAGAAATTTATAATTTTTGCTTTTTATTTTAGTTTTCTTGTTACAAAAAATGTAACGGTTTACATATTTGATGTAAGCCCTTTTTCTTTTCTCTTGTTTATGATAATTTAACAGTGTGATGAAAAGGCATTCGCTATTTAAGCGTTGTTATAAAGCGCATATAATTACACTTAAATAAGTTTGTGATGGAATACTTAAAAGTTGGCCCCTTTTAAGTATTCCTCAAAATGTATTTCATGATATTGAGAGAAAGGGAGAACAAAGAAGATATGTTAAAAAAAGTAAAGTCGATAAATTACAAAGCTTTATTGCTAGTTTTTGGTATGATTGTTACGCTTATAAAACCAGTGCCAATTGCTGCTGCCAGTGCTACAGTACCTGAATTTAGCACAGATAAAACATATGCAATTGTATTAAAGTCAACAAATAAAGCTGTGCAAGTTAGAGATGTGTCATGGCAAGAAGCAGGAGCGGTACATGTTGATGGAATAGTGAGTGATGGAAAAACAAACAGTAAAAGTGGCTTTGAAATAAAAAAAGATAATGATGGGAAGTATTTTTTTAATTCAGTTGCTAATAGTGTACAGTTAAAATGTGAGGGTGTTTTAGGTGAAGGTATCTCATTTGTGTTCAATTTAGAAAAAGATTCAAATAATCATAAATTTTCAATTGAAGCAACAGATGAAGGATTAAAGCTAAAGTCTAATGCTGGAGCTTATCTTGGAGTAGATTCAGATGATATGCTCATTAAAGTATCTGATGATAAAGCAGCATTGTTTGATATTCAAGAAGTGATAGTTGCAGATGATTCAGTAACTATTGAAAATGTAGATACTAAAAAATTAGTCACTTTTAAAGATCAAACAGAACTGGAAGCAATTAAAGTGACAGGAGAAAAAAATAATGTGACAAATGATGAAAAATTTACAACTGTCTATACATCAAACGATAATCATGTTATTGAAGATATGAAAGATAAGACGATAGACACAGTAGGTTTTAAATCGAAATCTCATCCAAATATGGTTATTATTTCAGCATATTGGAATGATGGTGCTGATAGTCAAATCGTAGCTAAAGCTTCTAACCCTGGTGGTTGGGAATCTGTGGTTGTAAGTCCTAATGGTGATGGTACAGTTTCATTAAGAAGTTCATATACTTATCAGTATATCACGGTTAATGACAAAAACGAATTAGAACTATGTGATAAAAAAACTGAGGAATTAACAGATAGAGAAAAGTATATTATTCATACGGATGCTCCTGCTGAATTAAGTCTTGCAACTGATTTTAAAGTTAGGGACAAAGGAGAAACTGCAACCAGTATTGATTTATCATGGACGAATCCAACAAAATGTATCTATACAGGGTTAGAATTATTACAGGCAAATCAAGAGGGAAGATTTGAAAAAATAGCGGATGTATCAAATCGGTCTTCATATAAAGTAGAAGGATTAAATTCGTCAACAACCTATCAATTTAAATTACGTACAGTGAATGCAAATGGTGAAACTGAATCGGTTAGGTTTTTGTCTAAAGATACTGAAGCGATAAGTGCAACAACGCTTTCTGGTGTAAGACCTGGAATACCTACAAATGTCAATTGTCAAAGTCGTGATGATGGTAAAATTGATATTACTTGGAAAAAATCAGAAAATGCGACAAATTATGTAATTCAAAGAGCTGAAAGTTTATACAGTCAATATGAAGAAGTAGCAAAAGTAGATGGAGATGCTACAACTTATACATATGAATATACTAATGGAAAATATGAAAATTATTTTAGAGTTGTTGCTGATAATAACAGAGTTCAATCTAAAGAGTCAAATACTACATCATTAGAAACTCAATTATTTGGAAAGAATGTCTTAATATTTTCAGAAAAAGACGATATAGCAATGGTTAATAAATTAATTAGAGATATCTATAATGAACAAAGTGATTTTAAAGCTAATGCACAGTTTAATCAAAAAAGATATGCTATTTATTTTAAACCAGGTGATTATACTGGATTAAATACAATTCCAGTTGGGTTCTATACTCAAGTTGCTGGGTTAGGTGAAACACCAAATGATGTTTCTGTTAATAATATTACAGTACCAGCATATTTAGATGATAATAATGCAACTTGTAATTTCTGGAGATCAATTGAAAACTTAGCTGTAAAAAAAGTTGATCCAGTTGAAGGTGATGATGTATTTGGTGCTTATGGAAATGGCGATTCCCCAGATAAGGGACGTGACCGTTATTTAAACTGGTCAGTTGCCCAAGCTGCACCAATGAGAAGAATTGATTCTGAAAGAGCAGTTGCTTATGACTGGAATTTTGGATGGGCTAGTGGTGGATACAATGCTGATAGTAATATATCTGGTTTTGTAGATGATAATGGAACTGCTATTAGCGCAGGAACTTTTTCAGGACAACAGTTCTATACAAGAAATACAAATATAGCAAAAAATGTTTATGGATGTACATTAAATCATTTCTTCCAAGGGGTAAAAGGGGGTAATCTTCCTACTGATGATCCACTGTTAGGTGGAAATGGTTATAGTAATTGGAAAAAACCTAATGATAAAGGAGAACAACAAATTGTAACCAATATAGCAACTACTCCTATTATTAGAGAAAAACCATTCTTGTTTATGCAAAATGGTGAATATAAAGTATTTGTTCCATCTATTAGAAAAGATGCTACAGGTACAAGCTGGTCAGCTGGTAATATGGGTGAAGGAAAAGTTGTTTCTTTAGATGAATTCTATATTGCAAAAGAAGGCGATACTGCTGAAAAAATTAATGAACAATTAGATAATCAGAAAAATGTTTTCTTTACACCAGGAATATATCATGCTGAAGAAACTATTAATGTTAATAAAAAGGATACAGTTGTATTAGGAACAGGAATGGCTTCTATTGTTCCAGAAAACAAAGATGCAGCAATGAAAGTTGCTGATGAAGATGGTATAACAATTGCTGGATTGATTTTTGATGCTGGAACTTATAATTCTGAATATATGTTACAAGTAGGAACAAGTAGCGCATCAAAAGATCACAGTGCTAATCCAACATTATTAGCTGATTTATTCTTCCGCATTGGTGGAACAACAAATGAAGCTACATCTGCTAAAAATGCATTAGAAATAAATAGCAATAATGTTATTGGCGATCATTTCTGGATTTGGCGTGCTGATCATGGTGCTGGGGTAAGCTGGCATGGTAATGCAGCACAAAATGGTTTAATTGTAAATGGTGATAATGTAACATGCTATGCATTATTCAATGAACATTTTGAAGATTATACAACATTATGGAATGGTGAAAATGGGAGAACATATTTCTATCAAAATGAAACTGCATATGATGCAATTTCTCAGGATCCATCAAATGAAGATGCATGGTTATCTCATAATGGAACAGTAAAAGGATATGCTTCATATAAGGTATCTAATAATGTTAATAGTCATTATGCTGTAGGATTAGGAATTTATAATGTATTTATTTATACAGGTGGAGGAGAATTTGGTAAAAAGTATTATGATGGGGGAGTACAAATTGAGTTAGATAATGCCATTGAAGTACCAAATAAAGAAAATGTTATTGTAGAAAATGCTTGTTTACAAACATTTGCTAAATCTGGTGTAGAAGGTGGTTTATACCAAAGTACAAATCACATTATTAATGGAGTTGGTACTGGTGTATCTGCAGGGTATTTAAGAGAAGAAACAAGAGCTGCTGATGGGTCGCTAAATGGTAGACTTTTAGATAAAGATGGAAATCCTTTGCCGACTAAGATTTATACTATTAAATCTAAAAATGAGTTTGACGCTGATGTATTTAAGTATGTCATTAGAGAAGTAGATGATAAAGGCAATGAAATAGTTTTAAATGGTAATGATGATGAATATGATTTAGATGCATTAGTAAAGAAAGGTTTCACTTATAACATAAATAAAGATTCTGGTGCATTAGAAGTTTATAATAATGGAAATTGGATTAATCCAGGGGATTTCCAATATATTATACCTCTCCGTGATACTCCTATTTCAAAAGCTGTCAAAGGTAATGGATGGGCAAGAACATTCTTAGCAAGTTATCAAAATGGTACGGCCATCTATGGAAAGGCACCTACATCAAAATCTGAATTTAATAAATTTATTGGTTTAGAAACTAAAGAAAATGTTGCTCAACCAATGAATGAAAAGGGTGATGTTAATGTGACTGCATTGCAAAATGCATATAATGAAGCATTAAAATTAAAAGCAGAAAATTATTCTAAGACTTCATGGAATGTATTTAATAAAGCTTTAGAAATTGCTAAAAAACAAATTATAAATCCATATACTGTTGAAGGAATGAAAGATGATAAATCTTGTATTGAACTTTGGGGAAAACAAGCAGATGTACAACCTGCAGTTGATGCATTAAATGCTGCTATTAAACAATTAACAGTTGATAAAACTGAATTAAATAATCTTATAAAAACTCAAATTGAAGATAAATCTCAATATACAGAAAAATCATATAATGATTATATGAAAGCGTTAGAAGTGGCTAAGGGGATTATTGATAAGAAAGATGCAACGCAAAAAGAAATTGATGATGCATATAAGACATTACAAACATCAATAAACGGTTTAACTATAGATAAATCAAAATTAGAAGAATTAGTAAAAACTGAAGTTGATAAATCTAAGTATACAGAAGAATCATACCTTGCTTATACAAAAGCATTAGAAACAGCTAAAAAAGCTATTGATAATGAAAAAGCAACATCAAAAGAAATCAATGCTGCTTATAATGATTTAGCTCAAGCAATTAAAGAATTAAGAGTTATTGATTCTCAAACAGAAGAACCTAATAAGGATACAACTCCTGATCAATCTGGTCATAATCAATCAGATAATAAAAAAACTGATGGAACAAATCAAGCAAAACCAACAACAAAAATACATGCATCAAAAAATGCAAAAACTGAAGATGAAACACCATTAACAGTATATGCATTCTTAGGTTTATGTGCGATTTCAGGAGCATATGTGGTTTGCAAAAGAAAAAGAGAAAATTAGGTGAATATGATGATAAGCAAATATATTAAGAAAACAGGTCTGGCACTTTTAAGTGCTGGACTACTTCTTTCACCGATTTCAGTTTTTGCCGCAACTTCACAGGATTATTCAAGCTGGAAAAGCGAAGCTTTACAATATCCACAAAAAGGACAATTGGTGCCAGCTGGCCCAATTCAAATTACATGGGATGCTCTGAGTTTAAATGATACAAATGTAAAACAGTATAATGTTTATCTAGATGATGATCAGCCTATTACTGTTGCTCATAATGAAGAAAAAGAACAAAATATAGAAATTTATACAACGGAGGTGAAAAGCCACCAATTACATATTTCTGCTATATTGGATGATGGTAGTGAAATTAATACCAATCAAAGAACTTTCTATGTCTCTAAAAAGGGAGTTGCATATGAAAATGTTGACGATGTTGAAAATTTAGATGCCTCATGGTATTACAACTGGGGGACTCAACCAACTGCGAAAAAGTCAAATTTAGATTTTGTACCAATGATTTGGGGTCATTCACAAAATGAACTTAATAATCTACAAAATATAAAAACTGATGGATATACGACTGTTCTTGGTTTTAATGAACCAGAGGGAACATTGGGAGGTCAATCGAATGTTTCAGTTAATGATGCTATCACAAGTCTAGAAGATTTTCGTAACAGTGGTTTAAGAGTTGGTTCTCCTGCTGTTGAACATATCAGTGAAATAGCTGATGATGGTTCATGGATGAATCAGTATATGCAACAAGTTGCTCATGATGATATTGATTTTATTGCTGCACATGAATATTTCTATGATATATGTGGTGAAAATACGAAGAAAGAAGCTATTCAATTTTTAGATAGTTTACAGACTGTTTATGAATTATATCAAAAACCAATATGGATTACTGAAATAGGTGTTGTTAATTGGGATGAAAATTGGCCACATTATTCATATACGAATGAAGAAGGAAAAGCAGAAGTCCAGGAATTTATGGATTATATTGTGAATGGGGTAGATGGCTATAAAGGATTAGATGATCTTGAATATGTTGAAAGATACGCCTGGTTTCCATTTGATACAACCAGTACAGCTGCTGGTGCTTCCGGACTTTTCTTTACGGGAAGTGATATTAAACAAAATGCTCAGTTAAGTTTAGGAGCGTTGACGCAATTAGGTCAACAATATAAAAACTATAGCCTTGCTGATGATTATCAATCTGATATTATGCCTGATGATGTTTATATGGATGATAATATTGTGGAGATAGAAAAGAAAGTGACTGTTTATATTGATGAAAATAATTATGAGATAGAAATGGGAAGTATCTTTGCTCAACCTAAAGATCCATCTAAAGAAGGTTATAAGTTCGTTGGATGGTATAGTGATGATAAATTCATAAACTTATATGATTTCTCTCAACCCGTTTGTGATGATTTATCACTCTATGCAAAGTTTGAAAAATTAGATGAGCCAGTAGAATACTGGATTGTTAAAGTTGGTGAAACAACTTATCAAGTTGAAAAAGGAACAACACTTTCAAAAATCAGTGATCCAGTCAAAGATGGATATGTATTTAAAGGCTGGTATACTGATGCTGATTTCTTACATGCATTTGATTTTGATAAGGCTATTGATAGCGATATTGAACTCTATGCAAAGTGGGAAAAAGCAACAGAAAATATTTCTGATGAAGATAATACAGTAACTGAAAAGAAAACAACAGTAACAACAAGTGATGCAACACAAATATATGTTTTTGTTATGATGATGGTTATTTCAGGAGGAATGTTATTTATTACAAAAAGAAATTCTTAAAGAATAGTTCATAGTTATTTCACACATATAAAAAATACTATCTTAATCAAAAGATAGTATTTTTTAGTGCTTAAACAGAAATCTGTTACTTTTTTATTTTCATATTCTGAAATCGTTTGGAACCCCTTTCATTATTCCTCGCATGTGCTATACTAAAGTAAAGGATTACTTTGTGTCACAAAGTAATGAAAAATATAGTGAATTATTACTATATTGGGTCTCATTTATTTTTAATTTATTTAAATACATTAAAAAGAATGATTCATGAAAAAATATAATGTATTTAGTAAGTTCTGCTCTGTGTTTTTATCATTAGCATTTGTTTTAGCAATGATGTTGAATGTTGTTGAAGCAAAAGATTCTATACAGTATGATAATCATACTGCAGGAACTGAGGAATTCAGTATTTTAGATGGTGAGGTTAAACAAACTGTTAAAACAGATGATGGCACTTGGACTTTTACAATTGAGGATGTTGAACCTAAAAATCCAACAATCACTCCTTATTACGAACAGAATTGGGTAATAGGAAGCTTTAATAAAAAAGTATCTGCGATTTTAGAAGATATAGAAGGTATTGAAACGAGTCTTCTAGCAAAAATGAGTGCTAGATTTGCTGGGTCAATCAATCCTTCTGTCGCTAGAATAACTAAAGTTTCAGATGGAGATTTTAATGCTACAATTATTAATCCAATTCCTAATACAGAAAAATATGAAATATTACAATCTAGTGCAACTCCTAATGATTATCCAGCTCAGGCAAGATTTCGTCAGAAATATTCAATTAGTACACCTTTTGGAGTGTATGGACAGCATGATATGTGTCTATATCTTTGTGTAACAACTACTGGATACGCTAGAATTTATATGGAAGGAATATGGTAGTTAATAAGTTTTTGAAAAGAGGGTGATTAAATTATGTTAATACCAATTATGAGTTATGTTGTTCTTTTCATGTTACCATTTTTCATGTATTCTACAGGAAAAAAACTTACAGAAATTAGAGATATTTTAAAAGAATTAAACGAAAGACAAAAGAGTACAACAGAAAAGGATTCAGAGTAATTTTTATGAAAGGGAATCTATGAATCTATTTCAAGATTCCCTTTTCTCCTAATTGGATTTTAACTCATAATTATACATATTTACATTAAACTTATGGAATTTGCCTGGGACTTGACGGAACTATATTACCCATTCTGGATATTATCAAACATGCAGAACAGATATAATATTATTAATACATCTATAAGAAAAGAAATTATTGAACAAAACTCTAATCTTATAATTATTTATTGAAATAAGCATGAATACCACATCTTTGAGGTGAGTGTGTTGTCTGTAAACTATGTCACAAGAGGATATCAGGTTCCTCTTTATCCTAATGCAATGCAAAAGGTTCTTCTGAAAAAGACTTTTGGCTGTACTCGCCTTGTCATTAATCACTTTCTTGCGATTCAAAAAGAAAGCCTAATGAATCAGGGACATATCTATACAAAAATTCAGATATCCCATATGCTGACGCTTATGAAAAAGGATGAACAGTTTTCATTCCTTGGAGAAGTGGATTCTGTTGCTCTGCAGTCATCATGTGAAAATCTTGACTTGGCTTTCACTAAGTTCTTTAAGGAGCATAAGGGATTTCCGCATTTCAAGAAGAAGGGATACTACAGCAGCTATACAGCCAAGAACAATAACGAATGCATACGTACTGGTCATAACTGCATAAGACTTCCTAAGATTGGCTGGGTGAAAACCAAGCTCCACCAGTCCATAGAAGGTCATATTCAGAGAGTCAGTGTTATTGATCATGGAGATGGAAGCTATTCCCTTTCCATATGTGCCTCATGTGTTCTAGTAGAGACACTGGATATCCAATCAATGATGAATGGAATGGTATGGAAAGAAGTTCATCAGGATCGATCAGTATGAACCCAGCTCACAGAGATGTCATGTCTGTGGATACATCAATAAGAAAGTCAGGGACTTAGGCATAAGGGAATGGGAATGTCCAGAATGTCAAACAAAGCATAATCGGGACATCAATGCAGCAATCAACATCAAAAAAGCTGCCAATAGAATAGCAGCATAAAATAACAATAGGCTAGGTACAGTCTAGGAAACAAAGTGCGAGTAATACTTGGCACCGAAACGAGACCACATGTTTTACATGTGGAGTGTCATATTCTGGAGGTTATTATGAAAAATAAAAAAATAAGAAAACTCCTCATTGGAATTCTAGTCAGTATTGTATTCATTATTGGTATTAGCGTATTTGATAATATTATAAATCATGCTAGCTATGCATATATCAAAGATGTTTATACTAAAAACGATAATATTATTATTTCTGTAGATGGAGGAAACGGTGATTCTAAGTATCATCATTATGAATTTAATGAGATTGGTAATGGTATTTATGAATTTCAGCTGTATGTTTCAGCTGTAAGTGGAAAAGTTTTTCCAGTTGAAATTGAACTAAATAACAAATCTGATAAGATTAAAGAGATTAGACAAAAACCAAATAATGGGGATGAATCAGGTAAGGAATATGAGATTATATATCCTATTAAAAATACTATCTTAATCAAAAGATAGTATTTTTTAGTGCTTATCAGTGATAAATCCTTTAATCCCTAGAAGAACCAAAACACTGGTTTGTTTTGATATATCTTCTAAAGATTCTTTTTGATGATTTTGAAACCATTCCTGATATATACCAATCATTCCTGATACAGCATAATTAATCATGATATTTAATTGCTGTTCATTCATATCAGTTTTATCTTTTAAGGCTTCTTTAAGTTTAGCTTTAATGCTATTACTCATTTTTGTCATTAGATTAGAATTGTGTTCCATTGTTAAAAAATGACTATAAAAGTTAATATCATTATTAATAATCAAAGTTAATTTTTCTAAAAATAAAGAAGGAGAATCCATAAAGTTATCAAAATCAAACTCTTCAATCGCCTGTTCAAAATTATGAATTGTGTCATTTTCTATTTCATTTAATAATTCATATATATTATTGTAATAGTTATAGAATGTTTTTCTATTAATATCTGCTTTTTGGGCTATTTCTTTAATTGTAATATCATTCATATCTTTTTGTGAAAGAAGTTCTGTAAAAGCATTATGAATTGCTTTTTTTGTTTTGATAATTCTTCTATCTATTTTTTGATTAGTCATATTTATACCTCGATTTCTTTTAATAATGTGGTATATTTCCGTATTGAATAAGAAATGTAGATTATGCATCAGATATCAAAAAGGATGTCCATTGTAAAATGCCACATATGTATTATAATACACATATGTGGTATATTTCAACAAAGATGAAAATATTTCACTAAGGAGGTTACATAATGAACTTATCACAACATTTAAAAGAAAATATAATTAATAAATTATATGATTATCTTGAACATAATCCTGAAAAGCATATGCCGCAAATTATGGAACTGGTTGATAGACTTGATATTCATCAAACCCTTCAGATTCAAAGAGATTTTGTTAGAGAAATTATTCAAGATCCTCAAAATATCTGGTATCAGTATATCTGTGATATCTTAAAAAGTATTGATCGAGAAGTTGGGAAAACGATATTTAGAAATTTTATTATTAATGCTGGTGTAGAAGGATATGCTAAACAGATTCAACTCAAAAATCAATATGGATGTAATATTCCATGGACGATTTTATTAGATCCAACATCTTCATGTAATTTAAAATGTACGGGCTGCTGGGCAGCGGAATATGGTCATCAATTAAATTTATCATATGAAACAATAGATAATATTATTTGTCAAGGGAAAGAATTAGGTGTGTATTTTTATATTTATACTGGTGGGGAACCTTTGGTAAGAAAAAAAGACTTAATACGTATATGTGAAAAACATAATGATTGTATCTTTTTATCATTTACCAATGCAACATTGATTGATGAAGCTTTTGCTGAGGAAATGTTAAGAGTGAAAAACTTTATTCCTGCTATAAGTGTAGAAGGTTTTCAAAAAGCAACGGATTCAAGAAGAGGTCAAGGAACATATCAGAGTGTTATCAAAGCAATGAGTTTATTAAAAGAGAAGAAATTGCCTTTTGGTATTTCATGTTGTTATACGAGTCAAAATGTTGATGAAATTGGCAGTGCTGCTTATTTTGATCAAATGATAGAATGGGGAGCAAAATTCTGTTGGTTTTTCCACTATATGCCAGTTGGTATGGCAGCTGTAAAAGAACTGATGACAACCCCACTTCAAAGAGAATTTATGTATCATCAGATTCGTCATTTTAGATCTACAAAACCAATATTTACAATTGATTTTCAAAATGATGGAGAATATGTTGGAGGATGTGTTGCGGGTGGACGACGTTATTTACATATTAATGCTAAAGGTGATGTTGAACCATGTGTTTTCATTCATTATTCAAATGTGAATATCCATGATTGTAATTTATTAGAAGCTTTGCAGAGTCCACTATTTATTGCTTACCATGATAACCAACCATTTAATGAGAATCATTTAAGACCATGTCCAATGTTAGAAAATCCTCAACGTTTAAGAGAACTGATTAAACAAAGCAAGGCTGTAAGTACTGATTATGAAAGTTTTGAAACAGTTGATCATTTATGCGAAAAATGTGATGAATATGCTAAGGCATGGGCACCAGTTGCTGAATATCTATGGCAAAAAGAAGATTATGAAAATGAATAATCTTCTTTTTTTTACAAAATAAAGAATAATCGTGTATACTATGAATAAAGGGAAGTGATGTCATGATAACACCAAAACATTTAAAGAAAACAATTAAAGGAAATTATCGTCTCATTGCGATTAGTGATATTCATGGTCATCTTGATCGATTCATTGCATTATTGCAAAAGGTTCATTATACACCAGAAGATTATTTGGTGATTATTGGTGATTTTGTTGAAAAAGGTGATCAAGTGATTGAAACAATTCATTATATAAAAAAATTAAGTCAAAATAAACGCGTTTTTGTTTTAGCAGGAAATTGTGAATGGGCATTGGATGCATTATTGACAGTACCTGAATTAGCCCCACAAATCCCTCAATATCTCAAGCGAGTATCGACTAATGGATGTATTAGAGAGGTTTATCATCTTTTACATTTGGATGATGGACATGAAACCACATTAGGTGTTCAAAAGAAAATTTTGGAATATCTTAAAGAGGAAATTGATTTTATTTCTCATTTACCAGTGACTTTAAAAATAAACCAATTTCTTTTTGTTCATGCAGGAGTAGAGAAAAGAAAAGATTATCAAAATTCTTCCTTATCATCATTACTTGAAATGCAGCATTTCTATGATCAAGGACATATTTTAAAAGAAATGGTGGTTGTTGGGCATTTGCCTACTTCTAATTATTATTTAGACCATATATGTAATGATGTTATTATTAATGAAAAGAAAAAAATAATCAGTATTGATGGAGGAACAGGTGTTAAAGCAGTTTCACAATTAAATGCATTGATTATTGAATGTTGTGATGACAAAGTGCAATTTCATCAAGAGGCTGTTCAACCATTGCCAATCTATTGGATTATTGAGGATGTTTATGAAAAATCTCAGTTAGCGCACAAAATAGGTTATCCCTATTTTGAAGTGAAAGTTCTTCAGACAGGAGAACAATTCACAGAATGTATTCAAGAAGAAACACATCAAAGACTGATGATAAAAAATGAATTTTTGTATCAAAAAAATGGTAAAACATTTTGCTTAGATGATTATACAGATTATATGATTTCTGCTAAAGCAGGTGAATATGTGAAGCTTTTAGGAATTTATGGTGAATATGCATATGTGATTTATCAAAATCAAGTTGGTTGGATAAAATATGAATATTTAAAAGCATTATAGCCATACTATAAATGGTGATGAAAATGAATGAAGAGACATGTATAGAAGAATTATTAAATGGATTAAATATGGGTATGATTGCGATTGATCATCTTATGGATAAGATAGAAGATGTAAAATTAAGAGATATCGTTATCCATCAGAGAAAACATTATGGCGATTTAAAAGAAAAGGTTGTTGATACTTATCCCCATGCTGAAGATGAAGTTAAAAATAAATTTATGCTAGAATCAATGATTGAAATGAAAACTTTACTGACTGATGATGCAAAAATTGCCAAAATGTTAACAGAAGGAAGCAATCAAGCAATTATGACCATGACACATCTTTTAAATAAAGAAATACAAATTGATCAGACATTGAAAAGCTATTGTGATGATTTTGAAGATATTTCAAAAAAATATATTGAAGAATTGAAAGAGTTTTTATAATCAAAAAACGAGTGTCAACTCGTTTTTTTGCATTCATTAATAATATATTGTTATCGGGGGTTGTAAAAAATAGTCAATGAAGTACAATGATAATATGAATATTGACTGAGTGGGTCAGATGGGGTGGATTATGAATGAGAAATTCTTAGAATTACCTAAAGAAAAGCAATTAAAGATTATTAATGCTGGGATGGAATATTTTGGCAAGTATGGTTATAAGAATGCAAAAACTGATGATATTGCCACAAAAGCAGGAATTTCTAAAGGTTTATTGTTTTATTATTTTAAAAATAAAAAAAGTTTTTTCTTATATTTGTATCATTTTTGTGAAGATGTTTTGGTTGATTATATCAATAATCAGAAGTTACAGGAAATGACTGATTTTTTTGATATTATTGATTATGGAGCAATTCAAAAAATAGAAATGATAACAAAGTATCCTTATATGTTAAGTTATATTATGAAAGCTTTTTATTCTCAAAAAGAAGATGTCAGTGGTGATTTAAATGATTTAATACAACAAACAATGACTCAATCTTATGATCAATATTTTCAGAATATTGATATGAGTAAGTTCAAGGAAGATATTGATTTAAAAGAAATCTATCAAATGCTTGTTTGGATGATGGAAGGTTATCTTTTAGAAAAACAGCGTTATGGTGCTGAATTAGATATAGATGAAATGATGAAAGAATTTGAAAGATGGAAAATGATATTTAAGAAACTGTGTTATAGGGAGGAATATTTATGAGTGTTATAGAAATTAATCATATCACAAAAGATTATGGGAATCATAAAGGGGTTTTTGATGTTTCTTTTGAGGTGGAAAAAGGGGAAGTTCTGGGATTCTTAGGACCAAATGGAAGTGGTAAGACAACAACAATTCGACAACTTATGGGTTTTATGAAACCCGATCAAGGTGAAGTGAATATTTTAGGCATGAATTGTTTTGAAGATGCTAAGCAAGTTCAGTCTCAATTAGGATATCTTCCTGGAGAAATTGCTTTTATGGAGGATATGACAGGTCTAGAGTTTATTCGTTTTATGGGTCAAATGAAAAATATGAAGAATATGGATAAGGCAGATGAACTGATTCGTTTTTTAGAATTAGATGCACGTGGAAAAATGAAACGTATGTCTAAAGGAATGAAACAAAAAATAGGAATTGTGATTGCTTTTATGCAGGATACTCCAATTCTAATACTAGATGAACCCACTAGTGGACTAGATCCTTTGATGCAAAATAAATTCATTGATTTAATCCGAAAAGCAAAACAAGAAGGAAAAACGATTTTAATGTCTTCGCATATTTTTGAGGAAGTTGAAAACACATGTGATCGTGTTGTAATGATAAAAGAGGGACAGATTGTTGCGACTGAGACGATGGAAAACTTAAGGAAAAATCGTATGAAACATTATGAAATTCATTTTTATGATGAAATGGAAGCCCAAGATTTTATAACAAGATATCCACAAGCTCATAAAAATATGAAGGTTGTGAGTTTAATGCTGAAAGGACATACAAATCAGTTATTACAGGATTTAAGTCAATATGATATTGATGATTTTAATGCAAGACCTCAATCATTAGAAGAATTGTTTTTACATTATTATGGAGGTGCAAAATAATGTCTATTGTTTTATTTAAAAGAGAGTGGAAATCAAATTATAAAATTATTTTCATATTTATTGCTATTTTAACACTTTATGAATCATTAATAGTTGCTATGTATGATCCAAAATTAGGAGAAAGTCTTAATATGATGGCTGAAACAATGCCACAGTTATTTGCTGCATTTGGTATGACTGATCCAGGCTTAACATTATTAGATTTTATTACAAATTATCTGTATGGATTTATTTTAACAATAATTCCTTTGATTTATACAATGATTATGTGTCATCGTTTAATGGCGAGATATATTGATAAAGGGTCAATGGCATATCTTTTAGCAACGCCTCATACGCGTACACAAATTATGTTTACACAATTGTTCGTTTTACTAAGTGGAGTGTTCTTATTGCTTATTTATTCAATCATTTTAATTCTCGGTTGTAGTATGATGATGTTCACTGATTCAATTGAGATGAATAAATTTCTGATCATGAATGTTGGTTTAGTAGGTATTCATACATTATTTGCATGTATCTGCTATTTAACAGCATGTACATTTAATGAAACAAAATTATCAATTGGGATTGGTGCTGGAATAGGCATTGCTTCTATTTTGATTCAAATGTTATCACAAGTCAGTGATAAAATAGATTTTTTGAAATATATAACACCATTAACTTTATTTGATCCTAAAGGATTACAGGCTTATGACCAACAAGCTCTAATCAATACAGGAATATTATTTGTACTAGCAATACTTTGTATCTTGGCTACACAAATCATATTTAAAAAGCGCGATTTACCATTATAAAAAGTCAGGAATTTTCCTGACTTTTGACTTATATAGGAAGTACAATTCCTAACTGTTTAAGATCTAAATAAGCGGCTCTTAAATCATCGGTTAATATATTTTCTACCTTTTTGGCAAATTGTGAAAAATTTTGCTGATTTAAATATATAAGTAACTCATCCGTATCCTTAATTGATAATAAACGTTCATTATCACTTTTATGAAGTGGATATCCCCAAAGAAACTGTTGAAATAAATGTGAATAGATAGTATGAATAGATTGATAAGGAGAATAGTGCATAATATATTCAATTGTAGCATAAGCACTTAACTCGCAATGATTATTCTTTTTTAGCTGTACTAATAATGAAACAAATTGATTCATTTGTTCATCAGGTAAATGCTTGAAAGTCACTTTTATGATATTTTGACATGTTAAAGTACAAATATATAAACTTTGAACAAAATCAGAGAGTCGATGATGAATGATATGTTGTGTAAAATCACAATGATCACTAGACTCACTATGAGAGAGAATAAGCGTTCCGACACCATTGATAGATTGAACAGCTCCAAGTTTATTCAGAAGTGTAATTGTTCTACGAATAGTGCTAAGAGAAACTTTTTTTTCTTTAGATAATTCAGCCAGCGATGGTAAATAAGTTCCTTCTAAATAATATCCTTTTTGTATATCTTGAATTAATTCTAATCCTACAGAATAACATTTTTGTTCATTCTTTTTATAAATATTCCATGTAAAATAATGACTTTGATCTAATTGTATTTGAATTTTATGTTCATAAAATTCACTAATAGATAAATACATCCAATCATAGGATTGATCAATAATACTTTGTAGCTTATCCCATTGCTTTTGACGACTCAAATGAATCGTTTCAATAAGCAATAATCCTTTTTCTTCTAAAAGCGGAATATCTTTCAAGATATCTAAAAAAGGTATTTGAAAGAATAAAAAGATTTGCCAAATCAGTCTTACCATTACATCACTTTCTAATAATTGATAAAGTTCAAGAAAGAATTGAATGGCTCGATAAGATATTTTGATGTTTCTATTTTTAATCAATAATTCTAATTCATCGAGTAATTGAGGAGAGGCTTTTTTTAAACTCATCAATTGTGCGTGATTAAAGAGATATTTCATAGATTGACTTAAATCTAAAAGAGCATCTTTTCTGGCTGCAAAAAAGACTTGAATATGATGATCAACTTCTTCCTGCGTGTAATTCACAATAACATGTGAACCTACATTTTTAGAGATAGTAATATATTGTTCTTTTTTTAATTTATTATATGCTGCTCGAACAGTTTCAACAGATACATGAAGATATTGGCTCATCTCTTTGATAAATGGTAATTTATCATGATAATGATAGACACCTAGTTCTATTTGCGTTAATAACATTTGATAAATCATATTTTGTAAATCATTGTCTTTTTTCAATCTTCTTCATCCTCACTTGTTGTAGCTTTTATATTTATTTTAGCATGTTATTGGATGAACATCTAGAAAAGCTTAATAGATTTTGGAGAAAAGAAAAGTGATTGTTCTTTTTTTTATGTATGTTATAATAAATCTGTATATGAACAAGGTACTTAATTTATGATGGAGGCTTTAAGAATGAATAATGTATTACAACAAAATAATATTTCTCAATTTAATGGTGAAGATATTGGTATTGCGATGAGTCAGCACCGATTAGATGAGATGTTGACAATGATTGGAGGAAACTCACTTTTTTATCAGTTGTTTCCTTTTGCAAGCGAATCTGATAATAATCTTAAAACATTATTAGCATCTTCACCGCAAGCGTTTGAAACATTAAAAAATACTTTTCTTAAGGTATCTCAAAAAGCAACTTGTGATATTTGTCTATTGTCAGATGAAAATGTTCATCTTAGAGTGACTGGAAATATTGAAGGAGATATCCTTTATTTGACTTATTTAGATATTTCCGATTTTGTGATTGAAAATAAGAATTTATTGAGTCAAAAGAGTCAACAGATACATCATTTTGAATGGATGTTATCAGAGTATCCAAATAATGTTTATGTCAGTGATATGGACAACTATGAATTATTGTATCTTAATGAAAATTCTTGTAATACATTACAGGATCGATTCGAGAATCTGGTTGGTAGAAAATGCTATGAGGTTATTCAGGGAAGAACATCACCATGTCCTTTCTGTACAAATAAGTATTTAAAAGATAATGAAACTTATGAATGGGAATTTTATAATCCTATTTTAGAACGTACATTTATGATTAAAAACAGAATGTTGGATTGGCATGGGCATCGTGCACGAATTGAATTATCTTATGATATGTACAGTACTGAATATAAATTGGCTAAAAAAGATTTAGAAAGAAATGCAATCTTGAGTACAATACCTGGTGGATTGGCACGTGTTGATGCACGTGATTTGTCTACTGTATTATGGTATGGTGGAGAGTTTTTAACAATGATTGGATATACTAAAGAACAATTTGAAAATGAAATCCAATCGCAATGTGCTTCTTATGTTCATGCTGATGATTTAGATCATGCTATTGAAGTGATGCAGGAATCAAGAACGACAGGCCAACCAACGATTTGTGAATCGAGAATTGTAACACGAGATGGACAAATAAAAATTTTAACAATGACTTTTAGTTATGTTAGTGGTGAAGAAAGTTGGGATGGGATTGCATCTTTTTATAGTGTTGGAATTGATATAACAAAAGAACGACAGGAACAGGAAAGACAGAATCAAGCATTAAAAGATGCTTATCAGGCTGTTCAAGTGGCTAGTTCTGCTAAAACGAACTTTTTATCTTCAATGTCACATGATATTAGAACACCAATGAATGCAATTATTGGTATGACAGCTATTGCACAAGCACATATTGATTCACCAGAAAAGATTAATAACTGTTTAAATAAGATTAATGTTTCTAGTCGTCATCTTTTAAGTCTTGTTAATGAGGTTTTAGATATCTCTAAAATTGAAAGTGGGAAAATAGATTTAAATTTAGAAACGGTTGATCTCTCAAAACTTGTAGAGACAATTTATGATATGAGCAAATCACTAACAAGTCGTAAAAATCAGGAATTTAAGATTTTTATTGAAGGTGTTCAACATGAAAAGATTATTACTGATGGAGATCGTTTAAAACAAATATTTATGAATTTAATTTCCAATGCAGTCAAATATACTCCTGAAGGAGGACATATTATTTTACAAATTAAGGAATATGATTCGTTAATTCAAGGTAAAGGTTTTTTTGAATTTTCATTTAGTGATGATGGAATAGGAATAGATGAAAGTTTTATACCAAATCTTTTTAAACCGTTTGCAAGAGCAGAAGATAGTCGGATTAGTAAGATTCAGGGAACGGGACTAGGACTTGCTATTACTGATAATATTGTAAAGATGATGAATGGAACAATTGAGGTTTATACTCAAGTTGGAGAAGGAAGCCAATTTATTGTTTCACTTCCTTTGGAATATGTAGATGAAAAAGAACAAACAGATGAAGAATTAGTGGGACAATCTGTTTTGGTTGTTGATGATGATCAGATTGTATGTGAAAATGCCGCATTATTATTGAATGAATTGGGTATGAAGAGTGAATGGGTATTAAATGGATACGATGCAATTGATCGTATTAAAGAAGCTCATTATAAAAAAGATGATTATTTTGCTATTATATTAGATTGGAAAATGCCTGATTTGAATGGATTGGAGACAATTCGTATTATTAAAAATCAATTATGGAAAGAGATTCCAGTTATTGTGATATCAGCATATGATTTATCTGATATTGAAGAAGATTTTATTGAAGCAGGTGCCGATGCTTTTATTACAAAGCCATTATTCAAATCAAAAATGTTACATGTTTTAGAACTTTTTTGTTCATCGCATTGTTTAGATCATTGCCATGAACAAGTGAAAGAAGTTGATAAACAAATATGTGGTCAACGTATTTTAGTTGTTGAGGATAATGAATTAAATCGTGAAATCGCAATGGAACTATTATCAATGAGAGGATTATTGGTTGAATCTGCAGTGAATGGTGAAGAAGCAGTAGAAATGTTTCAAAGTTCCAAACCAGGATATTATTCAGCCATTTTAATGGATATTCAAATGCCAGTTATGGATGGATACCAAGCTACATCAATCATTCGTCATTTAAAGAGAAGTGATGCTCAGTCAGTACCAATACTTGCATTAAGTGCAAATGTATTTGTATCTGATATCAAAGATGCTCAATCGGTAGGGATGAATGATTATATTTCTAAACCTATTGATGCTGATGAACTTATAAAAATATTACAAAAATATATTGGTTAAGAGAGTTATATCTAAAAAAATAATGTATGATATATAAAAAACTGTAACTTTGTTGTTACAGTTTTTACATATCAGTAATAATTTGTTTAACTAATTTGACTAAATTTTCTTCAGCATGGTCAGCAGCTTCCATGACTTCTTTATGATCGAGTTCACTGTTTCCAAGACCAGCAGCTTTATTTGTTACTAAAGAGATGCCTAATGTTGTCATACCAGAATGACGTGCTACAATAGCTTCTGGCACTGTTGACATACCAACCATGTCAGCACCCATAACTTTTAAAGCTCTAATTTCAGCTGGTGTTTCAAACATAGGACCTTTAAAGAAACAATATACACCTTCTTTGATATTGACATTGACTTTATCAGCAGCCTTTTTTGCAATGGCTTGTAAATCTTTCGAATAAACTTCTGTCATATCTTTAAAACGAGGACCAAATTCATCTAGATTTGGACCACGAAGTGCACTTGGTGCCATAAATCCAATATGATCAGATATTAAAGTTATTTGTCCAGGATTTAAATCTTCTCTAATACCACCACATGCATTGGTTACAAATAAATATTGTATTCCTAGTTTTGCAAAAACACGCACAGGTAAAGTAACAACATCCATATCATGTCCTTCATAATAGTGGAAACGTCCTTTCATAGCACAAACTGTTTTTCCCGCAATTGTTCCAATATATAATTTTCCTTCATGTCCAGGAATTGTTGATTGTGGAAAAAAAGGAATGTCCTTATAATCAATAATAACAGGATTTTCAATTTCATTAGCAAGTGGTCCTAAACCGGAACCTAAGATAATTGCAATATCAATAGGTTGACTATATTGTTCATAAATATATTTATAAGCTTCATTAATTTTGTTGTACATATTCATCCTCCTTGTTATTTATTATATCAAACTCTTTTATCAAAAGAAAAGACCTTTCGGTCTTATTCTGTTACTAAAATAGATGCCTGAGTATAAACTCTTGCTAATAATTCATTATTTAATGAATATAAAGATTTTGGATCATGACCAAAAAGCTCAAACTGTGTTAATAAGTCAGTCGCATTCTTTTCTTCTTCACCTTGTTCACTCACATACCAATCTAAAAATTTCATAGTACGATAATCTTTAACTTGATGAGCAGCATCATAAATATTATGGATAAGGCTTGTCACATATCTTTCGTGTTCTAATCCATATTTTAAAGGATCATCCAACTTATCTAAGACTTTATCAGGTTTATCAATAGCAGATAATGTGACTTCATAATCATTATCTTGTAAGTAATTAAGAATTCCAATCGCATGATCCATTTCTTCTTTGGCCTGAATATTATACCAGTTTGCATAACCATTTAAACCTTTATGTGTATAAAAGTTTGCAAAATCTAAATACAAATAAGCAGAATACATTTCTTTATTGATTTGATCATTTAACAAATCAGCAACTTTTGAATCTAACATTTCTTTTACCTCCATTTATTTTATATCTTTATTATACGCTTATTATGGTCCTATCACAAATTATTTAACTCCCATATTTTACCAAAAGATAAGAAAAGATAGACTTTCTTAAGATAATTTTGGTAAAATATAATAAAAGAGGTGAGTTTATGAACTTTAAAGATACGTTTACTTTATCAAGTATTGAAATGAATGAAAAAAGAGTTTTAAGAGATGCAATTCATGATTATATTCATGTTGATCACCTTGTCATTTGGAAACTTATTAACTCTAAAGAAATGCAAAGATTACGTCGTGTCAAGCAGTTAGGAGGAACATATCAGGTTTTTCAAAGTGCTGAACATTCTCGCTTTGTCCATTCATTAGGTGTTTATCAGGTTGTCAGAAGAATGTTAGAAACAGAATGCCTGGATGATGCTTTAAGTGATTATGATAAGTTATGTGTTATGTGTGCAGGACTGTTACATGATATAGGACATGGACCTTTTTCACATTCTTTTGAAGGTGTTTTTGAAGAAAGTCATGAAGACATTACAGTGAGAATGATTTTAGAAGATAGTGAAGTTCATGATATATTACTTTCAGTAGATTCAAAGTTACCTCATGATGTAGCAAGTATAATACAGCATACTCATCCTAATCAAATTCTTATTCAAATGGTTTCAAGCCAATTAGATGCTGATCGTATGGATTATTTGTTAAGAGATTCTTATATGACAGGAACAACATATGGACAATTTGATATGTCTCGTATTTTACGAACAATGCGTATTTGTCATCATAAGATTGTTTATAAAGAATCTGGTGTTCAGGCTATTGAAAACTATATTTTGGCTCGTTATCATATGTATTGGCAGGTTTATTATCATCCTACTGCGAGAAGTTATGAACATTTATTACAAAGTATTTTTAAAAGAGTCAAAGATTTATATTATTATGGTTTTGAATTTAAAACGGACTTAAAATATCTCATTCCTTTTTTAGAACACCATATGACAGTAGCAGATTTTACGAATTTAGATGAAGCGGTTATCTTGTATTATTTTAAAGAATTTATGAATGAAGATGATTTTATTTTAAGTGATTTATCATCACGATTTTTAAATCGACGTTTGTTTAAATATAAACAACTTTCTAGTCAGATAGAATTAGAAAGAATCAGAGGTATCTGTGAACAACGTGGATATCATCCAGATTATTATATTATCAGTGATAATCAAAAACAGATTCCTTATCTTCATTATGGAGAGAGTGGTGAATTAAGTGAAATAGAAATACTTGATTTAGATGGACATCTTTCACCTTTACCAAGCAAATCAGAAATTGTTTCTGCAATCTTAAATTCAAAGAAGTTTAAATCTGATAAAAAAGTATTTTTCCCAAAGGAGATTAAAGATGATATTTAAGTTTTATAATCAGTTGCATGAAGATGCTAAAATGATTAGACAAAAAGTTTTTGTTGAAGAACAAGGTTTTGAAAATGAGTTTGATGATATTGATGAAAGAAGTTTTCATTTGGTCGTTTATCAAAATAATAAAGCGATTGGGTGTGCAAGAATGTATTCTGATGGACAAGATATGATTTTAGGAAGAATAGCAGTTTTAAAAGAATACAGAGCATTGCACATTGGAAGCCATATTTTGGATGCATTAGAAAAAAAGGCAAGAGAATTAGGGTATAATCATGTTTGTTTATCTGCTCAAGTCAGAGCAAAAGAATTTTATCATAAAAATGGATATAAAGACTTTGGCAAAGAATATCTTGATGAGTACTGTCCTCATGTTCAAATGAAAAAAGTACTTTAACAGGATAATATGAGTTCAGAAGTCTGCGAGGATAAAATGAAGATACATGTTATATGTATCTTTGTTTTGTCCTCTTTTCTTTTATGAAAGGAGGAGGGTTATACCAAAGATAACGATTTCATCTACTAGAGTCTACTATTATGAATTATCTTATGATACTTAACTCATTATTCAAAATGATATATCACTCTATCAGTCCATGTTTCATAAATCCTACAGAGAACTCTATAATAACAATGGAATTAACTCCAAATATCTATCATATCAATGACTACTTTCCTTTAAGTGCAATCAGTGAGGCTAAAGAAATACTGAAGTCACAAAAGACATGGCACCATTAGTCTGTATCATTGAAAAAGAAAAAGCGAAAGCAACTCATAAATAAGAATGACTAGAAGTTATTTGAAAATTTGAAAATTTTTTGCAGGATTTTATTTTTGGAATAGAAAAATATGATGAATGTATTTTACATAATTATCCTCAAGATATCACTTTTAAAATGATGAGAGATATACGTTTTTTTAACTAATGAATCATCATATAAACCAGTTATGAGAGCACATATATTTGTAAAAGGAAAATTACCAATATCCATTGGTTATTATACTTCTATTCAACCTCATGATGGGGCTATGCTAGGTGGTGGATTGTCTGCTGGTATGTTTAAAGTGGCAACAAGTATGATAAAGGATTATATTTTAGAAACTAGTGAAGAACTTGAAAAAATAATTAATCATCCAAATCTTTGTTCATGATTTTTACTTTACTGATGAACAATTATATAATTATCAATCTTTTGTGAAGTTAACATCAAAAAAATTTTACTAAATGAAATCATTCAGTGTTTTTTTAAATAAAACTTTTATTGATTTTCAAATGCCAAAAAGATAGAACAGCATGACTATTATTTTAATGAAATAATATTTTTTGTCACTATTATGAAAAAATAGCACTTATATTTGTTTTGTTGTATACTATCTATAGAAAGTAGAGGAGGACATTATAAATATGGGACACACTTACACACTACAACTTCATACAGGCAGTTTTGTTCATCAAATGCACACATTTGATGAAATAAAAGAAAAAGCTGAACGCATTGTCAAGAAAATAAAAATCAGTGATATTATATTAGGGTGGAATACTGATAAAAACTTGAATAAACAATTGGTTTCTTATTTTCATGAGAAAGGTATTCGTGTTTTATTGTGGCTACCTGTTTTATCTGAAACAGAACAAGTGCGAGATACAACTATGATAACAACAGTCAATGGAAAACAAGGAGAAAGGGTGAATGTGATTGAGCATGAGAGTTTTTCTTTTTCTTGTCCAGGGACTCAACAAAATATTAAGCATGTTATTGATATATACGAAGAGTATTTTTCTGATATTCCTTTTGATGGTGTTTTTATTGATAAAATTCGTTTTCCTTCTTTTGCGAATGGATATGAAGAAGGGTTTGGATGTTTTTGTAAGGCATGCCAAGAGAAACTTACTGGTATTGATTTAGATGAATTAAAGTTATTGATTCATAATCATGATCATTCATTGTTAGAGGGTGAATATGATGAATACGGAATCTATCATTTCAGTCATTTCAATGTTGATAACTTTTATAAGAAACGTGCTCATATCATTACGGATTATATAACTGCTCTTGCAAATTATTTTTCATCACATCATTTGATTGTTGGAGCAGATATCTATGCACCATTCTTAGCTTATCATGTTGGTCAAGATACAAGAAAGATAAGTGAAGTTGTTGATTTTATCAAACCAATGATGTATCGATATACAGAGGCACCAGCAGGTATGCGATATGAATATAATGCTTATATTAAAAACTTTACTGATACTTCATGTTTTGCTGAATATTGGGATCATGACCCTGCTAGTGATGAAAGTATAAAAAAACAATTAGCATTTTTATCTGATTTACCAGCTCATGTATTTCCTGGTATTGAGATGAATCCAATTGAAGGAATCTGTTCAACTGATCAATCCAAACTGAAACAAAATCTAGAACTTTTTAAAGATTATCCAATTATTTCATTATGTTGGGATCTTATGCAAATGGATGAAACATTTTTAAATATATTATAAAAGAAAGCACATCAATAAACCAGATAAGGTTATGATGTGCCTTTTATTATCATTATTTGACAAGCATTTTTCTTGCTTGAATGATGAGTGTAGGAATGAGTGCAAAACCATAAATACATAGTAATTGAATCACTGAGATTGAATGAATCATAAATAAACTATGCAAAGCAGGTATAAATAAAATCAAATGTAACAATGTAAAACCAATAATAAATGCACCAACGCTTGAACGATTTGAGAAGACTCCAATCTTTGTTAGTGGTTGGTCACTACGACAATTGAAACCATGTAATAAACGTGCTAAACAAATCGTTGCAAATGCCATTGTAGAAGCTGTTAAAGGATCTCCTTTAAGTCCCATTAAATAAGAACACATTGTACATAATGCAATGACAATTCCTTCAAAACCAATTTGTAAGAATGTTGGTTTATTTAAAATAGAATCATTAGCATTTCTTGGTTTTTCTTTTAAAACATCATTTCGACTGGCTTCCATTCCAATCGCAATAGCTGGCAAAGAATCTGTAATGAGATTCATAAAAAGTAAGTGAACAGGAAAGAAAGGTGTTGGTAATAAAAGTAATGAAGCAATAAATACACATAAAATTCCTGCAAAGTTACCAGATAATAAATAATTAATAGAATTCTTAATGTTTCGATATACATTACGACCAGTGATAACAGCTTTCACAATTGTTGAGAAATTATCATCTGTTAAAATCATACTGGCAGCATCTTTCGATACTTCTGTTCCAGTAATACCCATAGCCACACCAATATCACTTTGTTTTAAGGCTGGAGCATCATTCACACCGTCACCAGTCATTGCAACAATATCACCACGTTTTTGCCAAGCTTTAACAATACGGATTTTGTGTTCAGGAGCAACTCTGGCATATACACTAATAGAAGTTAATTTTTGATCTAATTCTTGATCACTCATTGCATTTAATTGTTGACCATCAATAGATAAATCCCCATCTTCATAAATACCAATTTTTTTAGCAATACTTCTTGCTGTGACAACATGGTCACCAGTAATCATAATTGGTTTAATACCAGCCATTTTACATTTTGCAACAGCTGATTCACTTTCTTCTCTAGGCGGATCCATTAATGAGACAAGACCAATAAAAGTTAGATTATTTTCATCTTCTAAGCGAACTTGTGAACCCTGAAAATCTTTATATGCAAAACCTAAAACACGTAATCCTTCATTGGCATATTCCTGATTTCTTTGTAAAATTATATCTTTATGTCTTGGTGATAAGATTTCTTTACGACCATTAATAAGAATGGTTTGACATCTTTGTAAGATGACATCAGGAGCACCTTTGGTATAAATATGATTCAATGATGAAATACTCATTAATTTACGATCAGAATCAAAAGGTAATTCACTTTTACGAATGGCTGTATTGTGGAATTGTGAATCATTTTGAGTATGAGCATTAACCAAATCAATAAGTGCTAATTCAGTAGGATCACCAATTCTTTGTTCACCATTAATAACAGCATTGTTACATAATAGACAAGCTTTCAATAAAACATTATGATCATGATTTTGACTATCAAGATCATCTATTTTTAAGAGTTGATTATAAAAGTAGATTGTTTGTGGTGTCATTTTATTTTGCGTTAATGTTCCCGTTTTATCACTACAAATAACAGAGACACAACCTAAACTTTCTACAGAATTTAAATTTTTAATAATGGCATTTTCTTTTACCATTTTTTGAGTACTCATAGATAAAACAATTGTGACAATTGAACTTAAAGCTTCAGGTATAGCAGCAACAGCCAAAGCCACAGCAATCATCATCGCATCTAGTAAAGATTGTTTTGCTAAAAAGATATTTAAAGCCAAAACAATGGCACAGATAAACATGATGGCAATAGATAACTTTCCACTGAATTCATCAAGACTTTTTTGAAGTGGTGTTTTTCTTTCTTGGGCTTCATTAAGCATAGAAGCAATTTTACCGATTTCTGTATGCATACCAATACTTGTGACAATGTAGCGTCCTGTTCCATTCGTTACTAAACTACCAGAAAAAGCCATGTTTTTCTGATCACCAACAACCACTTCTTCATGAATAGCATCAGTTATCTTATTGACGCTATCGACTTCACCTGTTAAGGCACTTTCATTAATTTGTAGAGAAGATGACTCAAAGATTCGTCCATCACCACTGACAATATCACCAGCTTCAATCTGAACAATATCACCAATTGTTAATTCTGTTGAATCAATTTCCTGTAATTTTCCCTCGCGTATCACTTTAACTTGAGGAATAGAAAGTTTTTTTAAACTTTCCAATGACTTCTCAGCTTTTAATGTTTGTACTGTTCCTAAAATAGCATTCACAATAATAACAACAACAATAACCAAAGCACTTTCAAATTGACCGCTTATACTAGAAATAATGGCTGCAATGATAAGAATAATCACTAGTAAATCCTGAAATTGTTTGAAAAAGATAATCAAAGGACTTTCTTTCTTTTTTTCATCAAGAACATTATAACCATATTCCTGATGACGCTTTTTCACTTCTTCTTGTGTTAAACCATTTTTTGATGTTTGACACGCCTGTAATGTTTCTTCGATTTGTTTTTGATAATACATTTTTCTCCTCCTTCTCTCTAGCAAACAAAAAAGACAAGCTCGCTAAAGATTTCATTCTTTAACGAGTCTTGTCTTTAAGATGCACCAGAATAGTTAACTATCCGCGTTTGTTGATGACATCACACATGTTGTGAGACTACTCCCTCATTGCAATTATATTAACATACTCGATTAAATATGTAAATAGCGAATATTTTATTTTGTTTTGCCTATATAGTATTAAAGCATATTTTTATAAAAAAGAATGTCATTTTATGAAGGAGGAATAAAAAATGCAGGAATGGATTATGATGTTAATTGAAAATTATGGTTATATAAGTCTTTTTGTTCTGATGATTGTAGAAAATATTTTTCCACCAATTCCCTCAGAAGTTATTTTAACTTTTGCCGGGTTCATGACATCTATGACATATTTAACTGTTTTTGGTGTGATTGTGGTTGGCTCATGTGGTTCTTTTATAGGTGGGTTGGTTCTTTATTATCTAGGTCGATTATTAACACCTCAAAGATTGGAAAAATTGTTAGAGGGTTCACTTGCCAAAAGACTACATTTTCATAAAGAAGATGTTCAAAAGACACAAGATTGGTTTTTTAAACATGGTAAAAAAGCTGTCTTTTTTGGTAGGCTTGTTCCTATGATTAGAAGTTTTATTTCTATTCCTGCAGGAATGGCTCAAATGTCACTTGTTTCTTATTCATTATATACATTATTAGGAACATTGTTATGGGATAGTATTTTGGTTTTATTAGGAACATATTTAGGAAATCAATGGGATTATATTTCGACAATTATGAGTCAATATGATTTCATTTGGAAGATACTGATTGGTTTTATTATCATTTATTGGCTTTTTAAGAAAATTTCACGTAAAGATAAGCGCTAAACACATATTTATCACATAATTACATTGTAGAATACAATTCATCATGTTTAAGGAGGAAATATCATGAAATTGAAAAGTAAGAAATTATCAAAAATGAGCATTCTTTTTTATATTATTGCAGCAATAATGATGATTGGTTTTGCATTAACAGTTTATAATGTCACAATCTATATTATGGGACTATTCATGGCGGAACAGGTTACTTTCGCAGCCAATTGGGCAGATATTATTTTATATTATGTCAATAATACATTTGTATTTTTAGGAATGAGTGTTATCATTTTTGGAATTGGATATGGTATTCAATTGTTAAAGGATATGACAGTTCAGGAAACTGTAGAAGAAGTCATTGAAGACAATGAAAAAGATGTCAATGATATCTTAGAAGAAATAAAAGTAGAAGAAAGTTTATAAATTGAAAGAGCATCCTAGTGATGCTTTTTTTGTTTGAATATCAAATTTATGTTATGATAATAAAGAAAGAGATAACCACATTATCTATTGTATATGAAGTTATATAAGGATGTATTTCAATTAAAATTTATAAAAAATAAGGATGAGAGATTAAAATGGGATATTTGAAAAAAACAAGGGATTTCTTTAAATATTCTGTTACTCCTTTTTTACAAAATTTTAAGCGTCTTCAGATTATTGTTTTAGGATATAATCTTTGTATTTGTTTTGTTTATTTTGTTTTAAGGAATTGTGAGTTTTCATTGGATGTATTCATAAGAATGTATATGTTGTTTATGGCATTCTATATTGTTTGGGGAATATCGACAGTTATCATGTATGCACAATACGTAGAACGACCAGAGAGTATTTTCAAAGGGAAACATTGGTTAAAACCAGGAAGATATATTTTTTGGGATTTTGGGGGAATAGTATTAGGTAGAGAAATGAGAACGTCTCCTGTTGATGATTATTATTATGTTGTAATGGTTATGTTATTGTTAGTGTTTCCGATGTCATTTATACAGTTACTTATACATAGACAAGTGGATACTTTATCTTTTATTCATATTATAAATGCAGGGTGTCTAGGGATATTAAGAGAGGCACAAAGACTAGAAGATGATTATGTAAAAAACATGGAGAAAGCAAAAGTTATTTATTTTAAAAATCAGGGATGTGAAGATATTCTTAAATATGATGAAGACTATCAACGATATCAGGTTTCATTAGCTTATGAAAAAGCATGGAAGAAAGAACTTGAGGAAAGTTCTTCTCAAAATGATCTTTAGTTGTTTTCTTGGTATTTAAAAACTTTATGAATATATTTATGTGAAAGACTAACTATTTTATATGTTTATAAAATGCATTGATATAGATGAGTGAACTGATGGTATAAGGCAACAAGGAAGCGTATGACAACAAAAGGATTTGTTTGCATGTGAATATATTATTAAGTAAAAAAATCATAGAAACAAAATAAATTTGTTTTATGATTTTTTAATTGCTTTTAAACCAATAAACGAGTCCATTTTCTTGGAAATCACCAGTAATTGGATTAATTGGTATTTGTTGAAGTTTATCAGTTGGCTGATACCAGACATCTTCTTCCTGTAAAAAATTAGCCATTGTCTGAAAAATGACTTTTGGGATTTTTGTATCTGATGACATGTTCATTTCACGATTATCATCATAGCCAGTCCAGCTTAATATTGTGTAATTAGGATTGTATCCAGCACACAGAGAATCATATGATGTTGATCCTGTTTTCACTGCAAATGTTGCTTTGGTTTGATAACCTGTCATAGTGGCTGAAGCGTAAGTACTAAACTGTGAATGAAAAGGAGCAGTTAATAATTGGCTTAATATGAGTGAAGATTCTTTATTTAATAATTGTTGATCTTTTGCCTTATATTCATATAAAACATCACCATCATCATTTGTGATTTTTGTGATTGTGTGAACATCGTTATATATTCCTGTATTTGCAAATGTTACATAAATAGAGGACAATTGATATATATTGGTATTAAGTGTACCTAATGCCAATGATGGATGGGGAGAGACATGTTGAAATCCAAATTGAGAAAGTGCATTAACTAATGTTTGTTCACCTAAAAACATATGTGTTTTGACTGCATATATATTATCACTCACAGCAATCGCTTGAGCGAGTGTTATATCTTTATATGCATATTTTTGATTAAAATTTGTAGGTGAATATTCTTTACCGTTATCCATTTTGAATTGGGTTGGTTCACTTTTAAATTTGGTTGTTGGGGTAAATCCATTTTCTAAAGCTGTATAATAAAGAAGTGGCTTCATTGTTGAGCCAATTTGACGTGTTGCACTCGTTGCACGGTTGAATTGAGACAATGCATAATCTTTTCCTCCAACGATTGCTAAAACTGATGATTGATGACTATCTAAGATCATACTAGAAACTTCTAGTTCTTCTCTTTCTTTCATTTGTTTTGTAACTGTTTGGTTTAAGTGATCTTGGATAGAGGAATCAAGTGTTGTCTGGATATTTAATCCCTGATTGATATAATTTTCTTGATAGAATCCTAATTCTTTTAATTCTTGAATGACAGTATCTTTATAATAAGGATAAGCACATATAAGTGTTGATGAACGATTTTGATTTAAGACAAATGGTGTTTGATTGACTTGATTTGCTTTTTGCTGGGTAATATATTTTTCTTTAACAAGTTGGTCTAAGACTAGTTTTTGTCTTGCTTTCGCACCTTTCATATCTTTAAAAGGAGAATAATATTCTGGTCCATTGACAACACCTGCTAACATTGTTGATTCATTTAAATCTAAATCTTTTGGCTCTTTATTAAAATAATAGCGTGAGGCATTCTTAATACCATAAATACCATGACCAAAATAAACTGTATTAATATATCCTTGTAAAATCGTATCTTTATCATAATGTGCTTCTAAACGAGTTGTTAAAAAAGCTTCATTAATCTTTCGAGACCATGTTTTTTCATTTGTTAAAAACATTAAGCGGGCATATTGCTGCGTAATTGTACTTGCTCCTTCAGACTTTCCACCATCTACAATATTTGCTTTAATCGCTCTTAAAATACCAATGGGATCAAATCCACGATGTTTATAAAAACGATGATCTTCAATTGCGACAATACTTTTTATAAAATCCTTTGATACATCTTTTAAAGAGACATCATTACTTTGTTGATTTGATTGATAATAAAGTTTTTGTTGCTGATCATACATTTTAATATAATGTCCCTGACCAAGATCAGGAGCTTCAATTATAAAACTCACTCCATAAATAACAATCATAAAAACAAACCCACTAATAATTATTCTTCTTAACCATTTAATAAAAGTTTTCAAGTCCATCACCTCATCTCTCATTTTTACCGAAAGTATGCTATAATATTCAAAGGTGATGAAAATGTATCAAACAAAAAAAATTCATTATAAAGCAATTTTTAAACAAAATGAAGAAACAGAAACAATTGAATACAAAGCAAAAGGAATATTATATAAAGATAAACAGACACAAGTAAGTTTTGAAACAAAAGAGGGAACCATCTGTATGACATATAGTCAAGAAGAAGTTCTTCTTAGTCATGGGCATTCACAACTACAGTTTCATTTTGATAAATCAACATGGAATGATTATCAGCTTCCTTATGGAAGTGTTCCGCTCAAAACCAATTTATTAAAATTTGAAGCAAATGATGAACGCATTAAAATGAAATATGAGTTACATGATCAAGGTGGTTTGATTTCAACTGTTTATTTGATGATGACTCTTATATCTGATAGTTTTCAGGAGGAAATATGAAACTACTCAAAATCTTTTTAAGTCGTATTTTTATATTTGGATTACTTATTTTTTTACAAATTGTCTGGATTATTTTAATAACAAGATCTGTCTTATCTAACTTTCATTGGTTAAATCCTGCTCTGAAAATATTAAGTATGCTGGTGGTTTTATGGTTAGTCAATAAAGATGAAAATTCTTCTTATAAGATTTCATGGATTATCCTCATTTTGGTTTTTCCTGTTTTTGGAGGACTTTTATATTTAATGATTGGAAATAAGCAGCCATCACATCGTATTCGTAGAAAATTACAGCCTGTATTAGATGATATTGAAAAGGTTACGTTGATGCCTCAAGTTGATATGCAAAATGATAATCAGGATGATGGTGTAACATATTTAAAAGATATAGGCTATGGGCTATATCCTTATACGACTTCCCGTTATTATTCATTGGGTGATTATTGTTATGCAGATTTATTAAGAGATATTAGAAATGCAAAGCATTATATTTTTATGGAATATTTTATTGTAGCTAGAGGATTAATGTTTGAAACAATACTAAAGCTTTTAAAACAAAAAGTAGATGAAGGTGTTGAAGTCAGATTTATTTATGATGATGTTGGTAGTTTAACAACTGTTCCTTATCATTTTGAAAAAAAACTTGCTGAATTAGGAATTAAATGTGTTGTCTTTAATCCATTTGTTCCACTTGTATCAATTGCAATGAATCACCGTGATCATCGTAAAATTTGTATTATTGATGGATATATTGGTTATAGTGGTGGTTTTAATTTGGCAGATGAATATTTAAATGCGAAAATGCGTTTTGGACATTGGAAGGATACAGGCATTCGTTTAATGGGTGATGGCGTTTGGAATTTAACAACAATGTTTTTATCAATATGGAATGCCTATTGCCCAACAGATGATGATTATACAAAGTTTTATCCTCAATTTGAAAGAATGAATGAAGTACCAGATGGATTTGTGATTGCCTATGGAGATTCACCATTAGATGAAGAGAGAACAGGTGAAAATATCTATTTAAATATGATTCATCGTGCCCAACATGAAATCTTAATTATGACACCTTATTTTATTATTGATGAAACAATGATGAAAGCTTTAATCTTAGCTCGAAAAAAAGGGGTTGTTGTGAAAATTATTACACCTGGTGTTCCTGATAAAAAGAATGTCTATCGTGTGACACGCTCCTATTACTATTCGCTGATTCAAGAAGGGATTGAATTTTATGAATATCAGCCAGGTTTCTTGCACGCTAAAATGGTACTTTGTGATCAACGTATTGCTACAGTAGGGACAATCAATTTTGATTATCGAAGTCTGTATTTACATTTTGAATGTAATGTTCTTTTAACCCAAAAAGAAACGATTTTAGCGATATCTCAGGATTTTAAGGAAACACTAGCATTAAGTCAAAAAATAGATCAAAAACATAGTCGTAGATTTAGAGGATTATATGAAGCTATTTTGCGATTATTTGCACCTTTGATGTAAGAAAAATGTTGACTATATCGCTAAATATGATATTGTATTAAAAGTATGATAAATGATAAAAGGAGGATACTATGGCTGTTAATAAAATAGAACTTTCTTTAAAGAAGGTCTTACAAAAGGCAATTATAGATTTAAAATATGTAGAAGATTATAATCTTGAACAAATAGTCATTGAAATCCCAAAAGATAAAGCTCATGGTGATTATTCAAGTAATATTGCAATGCAATTAACAAAAATTCTGAAAAGAAATCCAAGAGAAATTGCAACACAAATTATTGAAGCTATTGATAAAGAAGCGGGAAATATTGATCATGTAGAGATTGCGGGACCAGGATTTATTAATTTGTTTTTGAAAAAAGATGCAATGACATCTATTTTAAAAGAGGTTTTAGAAGAACAGGATCATTATGGTGAAAGTGATTTTGGTCAGGGAATCAAATATAACATTGAATTTGTTTCAGCAAATCCAACTGGTGATCTACACTTAGGACATGCAAAAGGGGCTGCTGTTGGTGATAGTATATGTCGTATTATGAGTGCAGCTGGTTATGATGTCACAAAAGAATATTATATTAATGATGCTGGAAATCAAATTACGAATTTAGCATTATCATTGTATGCGAGATATTTACAGGCGTTAGGACAAGATAAAGAACTTCCTGAAGATGGTTATTATGGAAAAGATATTATTGAAATTGCGCAAAATATTAAGCAGGAATTTGGTGATCGATTTGCTAATGTATCAGAAAAAGAAGCCATTGCTTATTTTAGAAAAATTGGAACAGAACATGAACTTCAAAAAATTAAAGATATTTTAAAAGAATTTAGAGTTGTTCATGATGTTTGGTTTAGTGAAACATCTTTATATGATGAAAATAAGATTGAACCAACAATTCAAAGATTAAAAGATCAAGGTTATACTTATGAGGCTGAAGGAGCTTTATGGTTTAAATCAACTGAATTTGGTGATGATAAAGATCGTGTTCTCATTAAATCTGATGGAAGTTATACATATTTAACACCTGATATTGCATATCATTTAAATAAGTTAGATCGTGGATATGAATATTTGGTTGATTTACTTGGTGCTGATCATCATGGATATATTAATCGTATGAAAGCTGCTATTCAAGCTTTAGGATATAATGCAGATCAATTAAATATTGATATTATGCAAATGGTCAGAATGGTGGAAAATGGCGAAGTTGTCAAGATGAGTAAGCGTACGGGAAATGCTGTTACGATTAAAGATTTAATTGATGATATTGGAGTAGATGCATCACGTTATTTCTTTGTTTCAAAAGCAGCAAGTTCACCATTTGATTTTGATTTAGGATTAGCAAAATCTAAGTCTAACGATAATCCTGTCTATTATGCACAATATGCGCATGCCAGAATGTGTTCAATTGAAAAACAGGCAGCCAATGCAGGTATTTCTATGGTGGATCATTTTGAATTATTGGTGCATAATAAAGAAATTGAATTGGTTAAGCATATTAATGAGTTCAGAAATGAAATTATTGAATGTGCAAAACAAAGAGCACCTCATAAAATTGCTAATTATATTCAAAGACTTGCTCAATTATTCCATTCGTTCTATAATGATTGTTATGTTATAGATGAAAACAATAAAGAATTATCTTCACAAAGATTAGCTTTAGTCAAAGCCAGTCAAATAACTTTAAAAAATGCATTAAATTTAATTGGTGTGAGTGCACCTGAAAAAATGTAGGAGGAAATTATGATTGATTATAAACAAAGTTCAATGGTAGATATTGCATTTGATTTAATGAAGAAAAAGAAAAAACCTGTTGATTTCTATAAATTATGGCAGGAAGTTTCAGAAATCAAAGGATTTACAAATGAGGAAAAAGATGATAACGAATCATTATTTTATACAAATATTACTTTAGATGGTCGTTTAATTACAGTTGGTGAAAATCGCTGGGATTTAAGAAGTCGTCATAAGTTTGATGAAGTTCATATTGATATGAATGATATTTATGCTGATGAAGAGGAAGAAGCTCCTGAAGAAGAGGAAGATGACGGATTAGTAGAAGATGATTACAATTAGAGATGGAGACATCTCTTTTTTTGCATTTATGTTGTACTGATAAGTCAGACATGTTAGAATTGGTTCACTATGATGTAAAGGAAGATTTGATGAAGAAAAATAAGCATGAAAAGTATAGTTTACTAACAGCTATAACGATGATTGTTGGAACATGTATTGGCTCGGGTATCTTTTTTAAGAGTGATAATATTTTAATGGCTACTCAAGGGAGTATTCTCTTGGGTGTTTTGTTGTTTATTTTGGCAGCTATAGCCATTATTTTTGGGAGTTTAACGATTGGTGAATTAGCCGCAAGAACACAAAAAGCTGGGGGACTTGTCACATATGCCCAAGAATTTGTGAATGATCAAACAGCTTGTGGTTTTGGTTGGTTTTTAACATTGATTTATTATCCTACCATTACGGTGGTTGTTTCTTGGGTGATAGGAATATATGTTGATATTTTATTTCATATGCAGGCGACTTTAGAAGAACAATTATTTATTGGATTGATTTTTTTGACTATTTGTTTTTTCTATAATATTTTCTTGCCTCGTTTTGGAGCTATTTTTCAAGATATATCAACATTTGTAAAAATGTTGCCATTATTAATGTTAGGTATTTTAGGGATTTTATTTGGTGATCCAGTGGCTGGACTTAATGATGTTTCACCTGTTGCTATCATGAGTTCTGGCTGGTTAATGGCTTTAGGACCAATTGCTTATTCTTATGATGGCTGGATTGTTGCGACATCGATTGCCCACGAAGTGAAAGATTCTTCTTCGACAATGCCAAAAGCACTAACGATTGCCCCATTGTTGATTTTAAGTATCTATATTCTTTATTTTGTTGGAATATCAAGTTATGTTGGTGTTGAACAGGTTATTTTGTTAGGTGATGCACATGTAGGCTACGGGGCAAGTCATCTTTTAGGAAATACGTTTGCTAAGTTGATTATTGTCTTTGTGATTATTTCAGTTATGGGAACAGTGAATGGCTTGGTTACAGGATATATGCGTATGCCATATTCTTTAGCTTTAAGAAAAGGGATGATTCCTTTTTCAGATATTTTAAAAAAGGTTCATTCCCAATTAGATATTCCTATTTATTCTGCTTTAGTTGCATTTTTGATATGTCTTTTTTGGTTAGTTGTACACTACATTTGTACAAAATTTTCATTATTAACTAATAGTGATGTTTCAGAAATTGCTATTTCTATTGCTTATGTTTTATATATTGTTTTATATTATCAGGTTTTTAAATTATATCTAAAGGGAGAAATAAAAAGCATTTTTAAGGGTGTAATTTGTCCTGCTTTTGCAACCCTTGGTTCGTTTATTATTTTATCTGGTGGATTACAGAATAAATATATTATATATTATGTTTTCTTTTGTGGAGGGATTTATGGATTATCTCAGGTGTATATGAAGAGACATCAAAAGTAATGATTTATTTCAATTCATGAAAAGTGTATAATAAAGCAAGGAGGTGTCAAAAGATGGATATTTATTATGAAAGTATTGGGGAAGGATTTCCAATCATTTGTTTACATGGCAATAGTGAAGATCATCATATTTTTGATGACGCTGTAAAAATACTGTCAAAGAAGTATCAATGTCTTTTGATTGATTCTCGTTATCATGGGCGCTCTGTTCATCAAGGAGAACTTTCTTATGAACAAATGGCAAAAGATGTCCAAAAGATTATTAGTGATTTGCATATAAATGCATATGGTGTTATAGGTTTTAGTGATGGTGCCATTGTCTCTTTAATGTTAGGTATGAATGATTTAAGAGTCAAATATATTGTGAGCATTGGAGCCAATACAAAACCTCAAATGTTAAAACCAATTTGTCGTTTAGGTATGTATTTGACTTATTTTTGTTTATTGCCTTTTTGTATTTATAATCCTAAAGCAAGAACAATGCGTAAATTATATCAATTGATGTTACATCAACCACAAATTGAATACAGTGACCTGCATAAGATTCATATCCCTGTATTGGTGATGGCTGGGGAATATGATATGATTAAACAAGAAGATACACAAAAAATTGGCGAGACTTTACCTTATAGTGCTGTTAAGATTATCAAACAAGGAAATCATTTTTTGTTAAGAGATTATTTTCAACAGACAATGAAAGAAATAGAATTATTTTTAAAAGCGTGTCATCAGGAGGAATCAAATGAAAGTATGTCAGATTAAAGATATTTGTATTGGTGAGGGAAAACCTAAAGTTTGTTTGCCGGTTGTTGGAGTTAATGAAGAGGAAATTCTTCAACAAATAGAATCTTTTAAATCATTTCAATATGATCTTATTGAATTAAGAATAGATTTTTATAAAGATATTCATGATGATCAAAAAGTTAATGATTTATTATATAAAATAAATAAAAAAACCAATAAACCTCTTTTATTCACTTATCGCTCTTTAAGAGAAGGTGGTCAAATTCAATTAACAGATGAAAACTATTTAAAATTAATACAAACAGCATGTGTTAGTCAATGTATTGATCTCGTTGATATTGAATTAATGAGTGGATCTGTATTGGTTTATCAACTTGTTGAAATAGCTCATCAAAATGGGGTTAAAGTCATTATGTCTAATCATGATTTTGAAAAAACACCAACAAGCGATGAAATGATGAATCGATTAGAAAAGATGGAAGTCTTAGGTGCTGATATTGCGAAAATGGCTGTGATGCCCTGCAATAAGAAAGATGTGATTTCATTATTAAATATAACAATGGAAACGTCACATAAACTGACAATTCCTCTTGTGACAATGTCAATGGGACAATTAGGTGTGATTTCAAGAATAACTGGAGAATTAACAGGTTCAGCAATGACTTTTGCGAGTGTTCAAAAAGCTTCAGCACCAGGACAAATCAATGTTTCTGATATGCAGATGCTTTTGGAGGCGATTCATCATGATTGATTTTCAAAAAGCACGACAGGCGTTTCAGAGATATGTTTCACAATATGATGCCAATATCCCATCTATTCGAATGAAAATCATTCATACATATGAAGTGATGAAATGTAGTGATTATCTATGT
This sequence comes from Candidatus Stoquefichus sp. SB1, assembly GCF_001244545.1. Taxonomy (NCBI): domain Bacteria; kingdom Bacillati; phylum Bacillota; class Erysipelotrichia; order Erysipelotrichales; family Erysipelotrichaceae; genus Candidatus Stoquefichus; species Candidatus Stoquefichus sp. SB1. The sequence continues at coordinate 546,278 of NZ_LN852696.1, forward strand.
GAACAATTAGGATTAAATCAAGAAGATAAGGATTTAGCATCACTTATTGCATTATTACATGATATTGGTCGTTTTGAACAATGGATGAAATATGAAAGTTTTGCTGATTATAAAACAGTTGATCATGCTTTGTTTTCAAGTCATTTATTGTTTGATGATGGATTGATTAGAGAATTTATTGATGATAGTCAATATGATCAAATCATTAAAGTCGCTATTGAACAACACAATAAGTATCAAATTGATCAAGGTTTTGATGAGCGAACTTTATTATTTATCCATCTCATTAGAGATGCTGATAAATTAGATAATTTTAGAGTTAAAGATGAAGAAGATATTGAAACAACATTATATGTTTCATTAACACAAGTAAATCAGGAAACCATCTCACCAGCAATATATGATCAGTTTTATCATCAAAAATTAATCTATGGTCCAACGAGACAAACACATTTAGATATGTGGTTATCATATATTGCTTTTATTTTTGATTTGCATTTTTCAGTTAGCTTAAAATATATAAGAGAGCATGATTGGGTCAATCGTTCTTTTGATAGATTAAATCCTCAAGATGAAAAAACCCATCAGCAATATGAGATATTAAGACAAAAAGCAATAGATTATATTCATTAGAGAGGATTATTATGGGACATAAAAAGACAAAAAAAATGGTATATTTGGCATTATTAAGTGCCATTGCAATTGTTTTACATATGATTGAAGGTTCAATTCCATTACCTTTACCACCAGGTGTAAAATTAGGGTTAGCTAATATTATTTCAATGGTTGTGATTGAAATGTATGGAGCTAAAGAAATGTTTATTGTGAATTTTTTTAGAGTCATGATTGGCTCTTTATTGAGTGGAACGTTTTTATGGAATCCATTCTATATGAGTTGTGGAGGAGTTCTATTAAGTAGTATTGTTTTAGCACTAATTAAAAGATGGACAACCCTTCCGATTGTTTCTTGTTCAATTATTGCAGCTGTTTTTCATAATATTGGACAAATTATTGTGATTTCATTGATTATATCATCAATGGCTGTTGCACCTTATATCTTTGTTATGCTAGCTTCTTCTATTCCTACAGGAATATTTGTAGGGTTTGTAGCTATTGAAATTTTAAAACGCTTAAAGAAGGAACAGTTTCAATAAGAGACTATAAGTCATTTTAGAATTGTAAAAAAGCCTCTCTTGATTTTATATTTAGCCTAATAGATAAGTATAAAATCAAGAGAGGCAGTTTAATGAAAAAGACAAAGAGTCTATTACACACATTATATAGATGTAAATATCATATTATAACAGTTTTAAAGTATAGAAGATTAATCATATAAATAGATCAAAACATGTGAAAAGTCAGTATAGATTATATAGCATTTATTAAATAACTTTTCATTATTTTTTTGTTTTCTTATAAAATTTATATCCAAAATAACATAGTAGAAATAGTGATATAAAACTATCAAACAAATAAGCAATCCAATTTTGTGAACGATTGAACATGGCAACAATTACAGAACTAAAAATAACGATTCCAGTAAAAATTCCCCATCCATAATAAAACCAACTATCAATAAAATAAGTTAATGCTACAAACAAAATACAAAGTGATAATAATGCAGGAATTCCCATAAAAGAAAAATGGTAATAACTAAAACTTTCAAACATTGCGAGCGTACCTAAAATACATATTGCTAATCTATTCATCTTAGGACTTTTCATGATTTCCTCCTTTTTAGTAATGCTATGGTATCATCTTTTGATAATATTTTATCATGAATATAAGTATTAGTAAATTCCAAACAATGTTTGGGTAGTCATAAATATTTAAATTGAAATGTAAATTCTGTTAAGTTTGAAAGTTTTTTATTTTATGTTTTTTAGAATAATAATGGATAGATACTATATTATTTAATCTAGATGTTAAAGAAGTTGTTTAAATCATTTAGCAATAGATGGGGAGAGATATTGCTAATGAATTTTTAATACAGTTTCAAAACGATATGTTAAATATACCTATTGTTTGTCCTAATGTTAAAGAAACAACTGTTAACTTAGGTGGATTAGCAGTAGGATTTTAACAGGATAAAGAGAAGATTCAATAATGCATTCGATTATCAAAACCTATCAACTCACTTTGTCTGATGACAAAAGACAACTTTACTATGAGGGTTGGAAAAAGCAATCGAAGCAACAAGCGTCTTTAAATAAAGAAAGGGGAACCTTTCTTTTTTGTTTTGAGGTTCTATGATACAATGAGGATACAACTTCTTTATATGATGAATATGGGGTGATGAGTATGAAAATTTTAGTAGTTGAAGATGAACAGGCAATTGCTGATTTAATGATAATGAATTTAACAAGATGTGGCTATCAATGTGATTATGCAGAAAATGGGAAAATAGGAGCAGATAAAATTGAAAAAAATCAATATGATTTAATCTTATTAGATATCATGTTGCCACTTATCAATGGATATGAATTAATGGAATATATTGAACCAGAAAATATTCCTGTTATTTTTATAACTGCTAAAGGCAGTGTCAAAGATCGTGTGAAAGGTTTGCATATGGGTGCTGATGATTATTTAGTCAAGCCCTTTTCTATAGATGAGTTGCTTGCAAGGGTAGAAAGTGTTTTAAGACGATATCATAAAGGAATGGAAGAAATTCATATTTTAGATATTGTGATTGATATTAAAAAAAGATGTGTTTATCAAAATAATCAAATAGTTGAATTAACCAATATGGAATACGAACTTTTGCTATTTTTAGTTAGAAATAAGAATATGGCATTATACAGAGATGTTTTATATCAAAAAGTATGGCAGGAAGATATTTATGAACAAACAAGAACATTAGATTTACATATACAAAGGTTGCGTAAAAAGTTAGGCTGGCATGATTTCATTAAAACAGTTTATAAAATTGGCTATATGTTAGAGGTCCCTGATGAAATTCGCTGAGAAAATCATTTGGTCATGTTTACTCACTTTAGCAGTCCTTTTCTCAATTGGATCAGCAGCACTTATCTATCAAAATCATCACAATCTTTTACAAACAACCATTCAGCATAATTTATCTACACATGATATTGAATTGTATTCTTTAGAAACAAGGCTTTTTAAAGATTCGGTAGATTATGGAACGGATTTTGGTGAGAATCAAACCCAATTGATGAATAAAGCAATCTATTATTTAGAACAATTTAGATATACTTCTCAATCGCAAAAAAGTTATGGCTTATCGCTACCAGATAAGAGTATTTTTTACAGTAATATTGATGAACAATATCGTCAATACATATCATCAGATTATGATCAGAAATATTTCATTAAACACAAAGCACATCAATATAAAATGTTAGTGACATCAAAAGTCAATGCTGGAAAATGTATTTATTATTTAACATCCTGTTATGATATGACATCTGTTTATCAAGATAGAGATAGACAGATTGGCAATTTTTTAATCATAAGTGTGATTCTTTTTGGTGTTGCTTATGCAATACTGAAATTCCTTTCATCTTATCTTACACAATCTATTCATAAATTAAATGCTGTGAGTCAACGTATTGCAGCAGGTGATTATAGCGAACGTACTCATATTGTCAGTGAGGATGAAATTGGTGAGTTATCCCGTAGTTTTGATGAGATGGCTGAATTGAATGAAAAAAAGATTCATCAGTTAGAAGAGAGTGTTATTCAAAAAGAAGAATTTATGGGAAGTTTCTCGCATGAAGTCAAAACACCTATGACAGCGATTTTAGGCTTTGCTGATTTATTAAGAACTTGTGATTGTGATGAAGAAACAAGACAAAAAGCAGCCCAATATATTTATACTGAAGGAAAACGATTAGAAAAACTCTCTTATACATTAATGGATTTATTAGCTCTTGGTGATCAGCAAATCAAATTGCAGAGCGTTTCTTTAAAAAAGATAATGAAACAATTAGAGGATTATTATCAGGGAAAATATGTTCATTATATATTAAAGTTTGAAGAGACAAATCAATCGGTATATTCTCAACCAGATCTATTGTTTACATTGCTTAGAAATTTGATTGATAATGCAATGAAAGCCAGTCAGGAAGGTCAGACAATTCTCGTTCAAGCATGTTCAAAAGGAAAGAACGTTGTTATATCAGTAACTGATGAAGGGATTGGGATGAGTGAAGAAGATGTAAAAAAAGCAACGGAAGCTTTTTATATGGCTGATAAGTCACGCTCACGTTCTATGGGTGGAGCAGGATTAGGGCTAACCATTGTCAAACGCATCTGTGATGCACATCAAAGTGAACTTCACTTTCACTCTGTACTGCATCAGGGAACAACGGTTAGTTTTGAATTGGAGGCAGTGAATCATGAATAAGAAGAAATTACGTTTTATTGGAATTTTTATTCTCATTTTATCACTCAGCTTTCCGATGATCATTGTAGGATTACAAGATTTTCGAGATATCAACAAAGAAATGACTTTAGAAAATAGTCAAACAGAAGATATTTTAAAAAAGCATCCTATTATTGAAAGCATCTATCAGCTTTATCAAAATATCCCAGAGAAAAGTGAAGAATATGTGATTAAACGCATAGGTGAATACAGTGAGGATAAACAAGCAAAGTTAAAAGAATTTCAATCTTATTTTAGTGAGGAGATTCAACAATTAATCAATCATAAAGTTTTAAGTCAAGAATTATTGGAAAATTTTGATGATGAATATGTTGCTGATTATGGAACAATTGTGACTTATGAAAATACTTATTATTTAAGACAGGTTTTAAGAATGTGGGAAGAGTCATTTAAATCATTGGATTTTCAAATGGATCCATTAACTCATAAAATTATTGATTTTTCAATGAGTGATGCGAAAGATATTGTTTTTAATGATGAAGAATTAAAAACAATATCATGGCATATGATCAAATATTTAGAATTAGATGATATTGATGATTGGGTATATAATCAATATGGATATGAATCAAATCAAGCTAAATTAAGAATATCTTGTGAATTTCAAAAAAGAGTTGGGACGAACCAATTTCATATATCAGTAGATTTATTAGGAGTGCTTTCACCTTATACATTTAGAAGAATAGTTCAGCAATGAGCTATTTTTTTTACAATTCTGATACATGCGTTGTTTACAATAGATAAGGGTGATAAAAATGAAAAAATTATGTCTTATTTTATTGAGTTTATTTTTAGTAGGCTGTCAAAGTTCAAATCAACAATCTTCAAAAGATGAGAGACAACATGAAAAAGAAAATTTAACTTTAAAAGAATGGAAATATCTTTTTTGGAAAGGAGATACTTCCAAGGATGGTTATTACTTTATAAAAAGTGGAGATGAAGAGTCACATATCAGTTACTATGACTATGCCAGTAAAAAAGAACTTTATTTATGTAATAAGCCAGAATGTCAGCATAAAGATGAGACATGCACAGCTTATCTTTATGGTCCTGCGATGATGGGTGAGTTGTTTACTTATGGTGATCATTTATACAGAATTGAAACAATCAGCTTTTCTATGAATGCATTAGGAGAAAGAGAAGCAAAAGGACCAGGCATTATTCAAATGGATTTGGATGGTCAAAATCGTAAAGAATTATATCGCTTAGAAAATGGTTATCAATTTGAACATAGTAGTTTTGTTTTAGCTGATAATAAATTGTATATTCCAATTACAAAGACACAGGATATTGAAGTGAAATCAAATGAAGTTATGCAAGTGACAACCCAAAGTCATCTGTGTTCTATTGATTTAACCAATGGTGAAATGAAGGAAGTTTTTGATATGATGGATAAAGCCATTATAGGAGTAGACAAACGTCAGCTTATCATGCGAACAATGAGTTATAGTGAGAACCCTCAAAAATATCTTGATGAAAAGAATTATCAAAAATATGATCAGTTAATGATGAATGCGAAAGTCAATTATGAAATTTATGATATGGATACAAAAGAGTGTAAAAAAATAGAAGTCAAACAAGATGAAGAAGGCACATATTATCAACATAAAATCTATTATACACAAAAATCAGCATTATATGTTTTAGATTTAGACACTCAGAAAGTTGAAAAAATGATTGATTTACCAAAGCAATCTACATTTTATTTATCAGCAATTATAGATGACTATGTGATTATTGATCAATGGAAAGATAACTATATAGGAAGCTTTAAAATCTCATTAAAAAAACCACAACTTGAAACATTAGAACAATATACAAGAGCACCTAAAGAACCAGTTCAAATCATTGCTCAAACACAAGATCAATTATTGGTCATCTATGATCGTGAAGGAAAAGAAGAAAAGACATGGGCAGGGACAATGCAATATGAAACATCAAAAGAATATATAGGTCTTATTTCTATAAAAGATTTTTTAAATAATCAAAAGAATTATCAAACAATTGAGACATTAACGAAAACGAGGCAGTCATGATGTTAGAGGTCAAAGATTTATCAAAAACATATAAAGATGTACAAGCATTGAATCATGTGCATTTAACTTTAAAAGAAGGTGTTTATGCTTTATTAGGTCCTAATGGTTCTGGAAAATCAACATTAATGAATTTGATTTGTCAACAATTAAAACCAACTACAGGTAAGATATTATGGAATCAACAAGAAATTTCAAAACTAGGTCACGATTATTATAAGATTTTAGGTTATGCTCCCCAATTACAAGGTTTATATGAAGAAATGAGTGGTTTAAGATTTTTAACTTATATGGCACTTCTTAAAGATATTCCTAAAAAAGACATTGATGCTGAAGTTCAAAGGGTTGCCAAACTTGTGAATATGCAAGAACATCTGACAAAGAAATGTCGAGCTTATTCTGGTGGTATGAAACAACGATTATTGGTAGCACAAGCATTACTTGGAAATCCTCAGTTACTTTTGTTTGATGAGCCAACTGCAGGTTTAGATCCTAAAGAACGTGTTTCTTTAAGAAAAGTCTTTGCTAAGTTGTCAAAGCATCACATTTTGTTAATCGCAACTCATGTCGTTTCAGATGTAGAAACGATTGCTGAAGAGATTATTTTTCTAAAAAAAGGGGAAGTGGTGAATATAGGGTGTGTCAATGCACTTTTTGAAGAGTATCATCAATCTTCTTTGGAAGATGTTTATTTGGAATTGTTTGGAGATGATGAAGATGTTTAATCTTATTCGTTATGAATTCATCAAACTTTTTCAAAAACGTAAACTTATTATTTTCTTATTGTTTTTATGTATTATCAATGTAGGTGTTTTTGCTTATGTTCAAAATTTAAATACCAATATTCCTCCTTCAGCTTATCATCAATTACAAAATGATTTACAACAAATCAATAATAATGAAAGATATACATTTATTAAAAATCAATATGAAACTTATCATGCTTATCTCATTATTGAAGAATTAATGAATTTACGTCTTCATGAAAAAGATAATCAATATATGATTGATTCAATATTGACTGATTATCCAAATATTGAAGAAAAATATGGAAAAAGATATCAAGAAAATCATACACCTTATTACACGTCTGATTTAGAAAGTGAGGTTTCGTTTTTTAAAGAAGTTCTTCAAGAATTTCAGCTGTTAAATGATTATCCAGCTTATATTCGCGATATTCAGGAAAAAGCAGAGACGATTTCACAAATTTCTATATTTCAAACATCTGATAGTCTTGAACAGAAAAACATTCAAAAGACAGCACAGGATTATCAAAGTCTTATCAATACACCGATTGTTTATGAGAGTGAAAAAGGAATTTTTACAGCACTTTCTTTTCCTGCTACAAGTTTTTTCATTATGTTATCAATGATGGTATTGGTTTCATCACTGATTTTAGAAGAAAAGGAAAAGAAGCTCTTTTCCATTATCAAAATAACACCACAGGGACAATATCCAACGATGATTGCAAAATGTTTTGTTATGTTTGTAGTGATTGGAATCATAACAAGTCTGATGATATTTGGACAATTTATATATGCATCTATAATTTATGGATTAGGTGATTTATCAAGAAGTGTACAGTCTTTATCACATTATTATCAATGTCCATTTGCAATTGATGTCCAGCAGTTTATTGGATTGTTTATTCTTATCAAATGGTTAGCAGCAAGTCTCATAGGTTTGATAATGTTACTTATTGCGACATTATCAAAGAATAAAGTTCTTGCGGTTATTATGAGTTTTGCAGTCATTATGATTGAATATATTTTATATCTTTTTATTCCTTCCTTAGATTCCTTATATTTACTAAAGTATTTCAATATTATTGCGATTTTACAAACTGATGCCTTTTTTCAGATTTATCGTAATGTTTATCTGTTTGGAAATCTTATGTCTTTACAAATGTTTATATTGGTAGGATTATTGTGCTTGTTAATGTTCTTTGTTCTCATCAATATTCTGGTTTATCATTATAAACGAAATATGGCTTTAGAAATGATAGAATTCCCACATTTTTTCTATCCAAAACATGTATCTTTATCATTATTTTTCCAAGAATGTTATAAAATATTTTCAATTCAAAAAGTCTTCATATTGTGTATTTTATGTATAGGTATTCAATGTTATCAATATCAGCATATCTCTATTTATGTAGATAATGAGGAAAGAACGTATCAACAATATATGCAGAAATTATCAGGTGCTTTAACGAAAGAAAAGGAACAGTGGATTCTGGATGTTCAAAAACATTATCAGGATTTAAATCAGCAATTAGCTGATATTTCTAATAAAAGGCAAGCTGGACTTATCACTCAGATACAAGCGAATATGATGCAAACACAGATAGAAGAACAATTAAGAGGTGAACAAGTTTTTCAAAAAGTTTTAGAACAGTTTCATGATATACAAGTCCATCCACAAAAGCAATTTGTATATCCAACTGCTTATCAACAATATTTTATTGAAACCCATTGGACTTTTATGCCTATTCTTCTTTGTTGTTTATTTGTGATTATAGGACTTTGTCAAGTGACAACTTATGAATATCAAAATCAAATGAATCAAATCACTCAAATGACATCAAAAGGCAATCACAATCTTCTTCGTATCAAATGTTATTTAGCCATTATGATTGGAATTTTATTTTTGCTTATTGTTTCTTTACCTCCACTTTTTTTGATTCACAAGACATATGGATTTTCATCACTATTTGCGCCAGCTTTTTCTCTTGCAGATTTATCCATATTTCCGTCATGGATAAGTGTAGGAATGTTATGTTTAATCAATTTTTTATTAAAAATAGAAGCAATCATTGTCATTGTCATAGGAATGGTGAGTATTGGGGTTAAAGTGAGAAATCATTTATTGACACTTTTTATAAGTTTATGCATTTTCTTATTACCTTTGTTATTTGCCTATGGAGGATATCATTTTTTAGATTCTCTGAGTCTATATCCTTTGTTTTTTAGTGGGCAGTTTGTTTCTACTTATGATGGTTTGTTACAAATATTATTTTCATTTGTAGGATATAGTGTTTTTGCTTTATTTGGATTAAGATATCTTTATAAAAATTATCAAAGATCAGAAGAATTTCATTTGAGATATCCAATCAAAAAAGTTGAGATTATAGATAAAATCAAATCATCAAAATAAAAGAAAGACGGATGAGATTTTCTCATCCGTTATGCTATGATATGTAATATATCTTCTTCGTTTTTGATAGAAAATAAACAATGAGTTAATGTATCTAACTGTTTATTATCACTTCTTTCAATCTTATTGATGACTTCATCAGATAAAACACCTAATTTGACTTGAAGTAAATTCATTAATAATTCTTTTTTCTCTTTCTTGGCACCATCTTCTCTTGCTTTATTAAGTGCCATGGTTACGCTTGTACACATATCAACTTCCTTGCCTTCTTCTATCCTTTTGATATCTTCATTAAATAAAACACCCAATTTAGATTGAAGTAAATGCATTAATAATTCTTTTTTCTCTTCCTTAGCTCCATCTTCTCTTGCCTTATTAAGTGCCATTGTTACACTTGTACACATATCAATCTCCTCACTTTCTTCTTGTTTGATGGTCTTTAAGATTTCTTCTTCACCAATAATGGTTGCGACAACTATAGCTGCTTCTTTTGACATAGTCAGACTTCCTAAATGACTGATATCTCCATTCCAATGATAGAATTGACTGACTGCATTGACAACATTCTGATTGTCCTGACAGTGAAGTTTTTCTAGCATCTGTGTATCCTTGATATCATATACATTCAAGTTCCAGTTATTGATCTTATCTCTGATACTTTCTGGTATATGCATCATATCAATTAGCATTCTTGGCTGTCTCCACCATCTTTGACCTGTATACAATACAAAAGTAATGACAGGTATTGGATGAAAGAATCTCTTTTCTGTTTTCTCCAGTTGATTGTACTGCTGATTGTAATTGATTGCATCATACATCAGGACACGAAAGGGCATGGAATAGTCAATTGTCTGTTGATGTTCAATCGCAATCAGGACATCCAGATCATCAATTCTTGCCAGCATGATACACTCTCTGCGCCTGCCAATAGAAGCAATCTTTTCTTCCTGATAGAAAACAGTAGAGCTGTCACTGTCATAGGCATATAGATGGCTAGGCAGGATAACCTGTCTGCCATCAAAAAGAAACAGATTGACAAAATCAGCAAAGCGAGATTTGTCTTTGAGGAAATCAGCCATGACATCAGCAGGTTTCGTTTGTAATTGTAAAGTCATGATAAACACACCTCCTTTTTATAGTTGAAAAGGTTTTAAATAACTGAGGTATGTCTATAAGGATATTCTACAATATTTGCTATAAGAAAACAATATCTTCTTATGAAAATATCCCTATACTTATATATACGCAAAAAAATTCGATTTTTCTTCTTTTTTTTGAAAAAAGTTTAAAAAGTTATAAATTCTGACATTTTGTCAAACAATCGAGAAAAAAAGATCTGATATAAAGAGGGTGTTGGCTGATTATTGAGAATCAAAGAAAAATTGATATAAATATCAGGAATAGATTTTCATCAAAAATAAAATTGTGTATAATAAAAGTATAAAGTAAAGGAGGAATTATATGGCATTAAGTAAAGATTTTTTATGGGGTGGCGCTTTAGCTGCTCATCAGTTTGAAGGTGGTGTCTTGAATACTTCTAAAGGATTAAGTGTTGCTGATGTGATGACTGCTGGGGCTCATGGTGTCCCACGTGTGATTACTGATGGTGTTGTTGAGGGAAACTATTATCCAAATCATATTGGTATTGATTTTTATGGACATTATAAAGAAGATATCGCAATGTTTGCAGATATGGGCTTTAAATGTTTTAGAACATCAATTGCCTGGACACGTATTTTCCCTAATGGTGATGAAGACCAGCCAAATGAAGAAGGATTGAAGTTCTATGATGATGTCTTTGATGAATTATTGAAATATGGAATTGAACCTGTTATTACTTTATCACATTTTGAAATGCCTTATCATCTGGCTAAAGAATATGGTGGATTTATGAATCGAAAGACAGTTGATTTCTTTGTGAAGTTTGCTGAGGTATGCTTTAGAAGATATAAAGATAAAGTGAAATATTGGATGACATTTAATGAAATCAATAATCAAATGAACTTCAAAAATGATATTTTTGGCTGGACAAATAGTGGAGCACATTTTGGAGACTATGAGAATCCAGAAGAAGCGATGTATATATGTGGACATCATACATTATTAGCCAGTGCAAAAGCAGTGAAGATTGGTAAAGAAATCAATCCTGATTTTTTAATTGGAAATATGATAGCAATGGTACCAATCTATCCATTTAGTTGTAGACCTGCTGATATGGTTTTATCAAATCAAATGATGCATGATCGCTGGTTCTTCTGTGATGTGCAATGTCGTGGACACTATCCAGCATATGCATTAAAGATGTTTGAAAGAAAAGGATTCAATATTGATATTACTGAAGAAGACAAGAAAGTCTTAGCTGAAGGAACCGTGGACTACATAGGATTCTCTTATTATATGACAAACACAGTTGATTCTACAGCTCATAAGGATGTTTCAAAAGCAACTGATGGATCTAGTGAACATTCTGTTAAAAACCCATTTATTAAAGAATCAGACTGGGGTTGGGCAATTGATCCTGAAGGTTTAAGATATGCTTTAAATATCTTCTATGAAAGATATGAAAAACCATTATTCATCGTAGAAAATGGATTTGGAGCTATTGATCAAAAAGAAGCAGACGGAACATGTCATGATCCATATCGTATTGATTATTTAAGAGCCCACATTCAGGAAATGAAGAAAGCAGTTGAAGAAGATGGGGTAGACTTAATGGGATATACACCATGGGGATGTATTGACTGTGTATCATTTACAACAGGAGAAATGAAGAAACGTTATGGCTTCATCTATGTAGATAGAGATAATGAAGGAAATGGAACATTAGAAAGAAGCAAGAAAGATTCATATGACTGGTATAAAAAAGTCATTGCATCTAATGGTGAAGATTTATAAAAAATTAAGAATAATTTATTGCAAGAATATTGCAGTGAGTTATTCTTTTTTTTATTACATTGTTATGGTATATATAAAAGAGAAACTTAAAAACTGATAACAGAACAAAAGATATGCTTATTTTCACTAAAAAAGAATGAAAGAAATGACTTTCATTGTTATAATAAAAAAGAGATGTCAGAAAATAGAGGTGATTATCACAATGAATAATAGAATCATATCAATTATTAAAGACTTATGTGAAATAGAAAAAAATATAACGATTGAAGATTTGGCTCAAAAATATACAGTATCCCAAAGAACAATCCGTAATGATTTATCAACAATTAATGATATGTTAAAAGAAAACGAATTAGACGAAATAGAATTAATTGCAGGTGGCAGTATTCAAAGAAAACAAAGCTTTACAAATATGAATTATTTTTTAACAGAACAGGATCTCTATTCTTATAAGCTTTCTAAAGAAGAAAGAATTGCGGTTGCTTCAGTATTGCTTATTAACAGTTCTAAGTATATTACTTTATCAACGATTGCAGATAATTTATTTGTCAGTCGAGCAACAATTATTAATGATCTTGATGAAATTAAAAATTATATTCATTGCTTTGGATTAGAAGTGACATCACATCCTAATAAAGGGTTGCGTGTAGAAGGAAAAGAAAGTGATAAAAGACTTTTTTTAATGCGTTTAGCGAATTCTAAAAAAGAGAATACGATGGTTTCACGACATATTAGTATTCAAGCTGGCAATAGAATTACCATTCAAAAAGTATTAAGTGAGCAGGAACATTTACATAAAAGTTATCTGACTGATGAGTCATTTCAAAAGATTATTCTTTATTTAGGGATTATGGTTAATCGTAATTTAATGGGAGAATATCTAGAAGATTGTGAAATGAAAAATAATGATTATTATCTCATGGCACAAGATATTTTAAGATATGTTTCACAATATTGTCATATCAATACAACAGAAAATGAAATCCAATTTTTAAGTGAACTTTTAACAGATTCACAATATATGAAACAAGTGGCAAAAGAAAATAGAATTATCAAAATACAATTAATTACAAGACAATTTATAGAACGCATTTCTTATGATTTAGGAATCAATTTAAATGATGATTATGATTTCTTTGAAAATTTATCTAATCATTTAGAATCTGTTTTAAAACCAACACCTCCTGATTATCCAGAAAGTTCAATTATTGATGAAGTATTAGAAGAAAATCAGGATGTTTTAGAAGCTGTTAATCAAAATTTATCAATCATTAAACAATATGTGAGTAGAGATATACATAAGATTGAAATCGGATATATTGCAGTTCATATTTGTGCAGCACTAGAAAGGAAAAAGAATAAGGAAGTTGCTTTCCATGTGATTGTTGCTTGTCATGCAGGGATAGGAACATCACAATTGCTGATAGAAAAATTAAAGAAGCATTTTAACTTTCAGATAATTGATGTTATTTCAGCTCATGAAGCTGAAAATGTGGATCCCCAAAATGTTGATGTGATTATCTCAACTGTTCCACTTTTACATTGTCAAGTGGACTATGTAATTGTTTCACCATTATTGAATGATGAAGATTATATTCGGGTTGGAAATAAAATTGATGCTTTACGAAATAGTCGCCATTTACCATCACGAATTGGGGAAACAGAGTTATCAGCGAAAGGATTGCTGGATCAACTCAATCCAATCGTTTATGAACTTGCTCCCAAGAATCATCCTGAATTAATGAAAGCCATAAGAAAAGTGGTGAGAGATTATTTTCATCAGCCAGTTGAGGCAGATGCTGAAATTTTTTCTCCCTACTTACATCATTTATTGCCTGCGACTCATATTCAACTTGATGTTGAATGTGAAACTTGGCAAGAAGCAGTTCGTCTGTCAGCATTGCCACTATTAGAATATGGTTATATTGAAGAACGTTATATTGATGCAATGATACATAATATTGAAGAAAATGGTCCTTATGTTGTATTATCAGAAGGTTTTGCTGTTCCTCATGAAGGATTAGAACAAGGAAGTGTTCAGGTCGGAATGAATTTAATCCGCTTGAAACATCCTGTAAACTTTGGTTCAGAAGATTTTGATCCAGTTGAATTTGTGTGTTGTTTAAGTGCTATTGATCATAAAATGCATCTTAAAGCTTTTTTCAATTTAGTGAATATGTTGAAGCATCAGGAGTTTAAGGAAGCATTGAGAGTTTCTCAAACACCACAAGAAGCGGCAGCTATTATTGAAAAATATGAATATTCATTGATTTAAAGGAGATGGTTGAATTATTTTCACAACAATGTGAAATGCTTTCAACCATTTTATTTTTTTGCAAAATATTTGAAATATCTTTGACTGTTTTTCTTTATAAAGGAATGATACGATATGTATGTAAAGAAAAACACTAGTGAAAATCTTTAAGTTTTGAAAGGAGGAAAAGATATGATTTGGGAAGAACTTGATAAAGCAATTATCTTTAATGACATTGATGTTAAAGATTGGAAAGATGTCATGAATCAGGTAGGTGGGACATTGATTCAGGAAAATTATGCAAAAGAGAGTTATGTTGATGCATTAATTGCCAGAGAAACAGAATTTCCGACTGGTTTAGATGTGAATGGAATTGGGGTTGCTATTCCACATACAGATGTTAGTCATGTGAAAAAGCCAGGTATTGCGATTGCCGTTTTAAAAAAGCCAGTTGATTTTGTTCAAATGGGATCAGATGATGACATTGTGAAAGTACAATTGATTTTTATGTTAGCGGTGGTTGATCCGAGTGCTCATTTAGAGAGATTACAAAGAATTTTAGCGATTATTCAAGATACTGCCGTGTTAAATGAATTATTAAGTGTTCATGAAAAAGAAGATATTATAGAAATTATTAAAAAGAAGGAGAACGAACTATGAAAAAAAAGATTATTGTTGCTTGTGGAGGTGCCGTTGCAACTTCAACAATTGCTGCAAATAAAGTTGTTGAATTATGTAAAGAAAATGGTATTGATGTTGAGATTTGTCAAATTAGAATTTCAGAAATTGCTTCTAATTTACCAGCTGATTTAATTATCACAACATCAAAAGTGAAAAAAGATTATGGAGTGCCATTGATTACAGGGATGCCATTTATTTCAGGTGTGAATGTAGAAAAAACAGAGCAAGCTATCTTAGATGTTTTAAAATCAGTATAGAGAGAGGGGATTATACATGTTAGGAATATTTGGTGATGCAATTAACTATATCATCGATATGGGAGCATCTGTTATGCTGCCAATTGTGATTGCAGTTATTAGTATATGTTTAGGGATAAAGGTTGGGAAAGCGATTCGTGCTGGACTGATGATTGGGGTTGGATTTGTTGGATTAAGTTTAATTGTTGACATGATGAATGCACAGTTGGGACCAGCGGCACAAGCCATGTCACAAAGATTTGGATTAACATTAAGTGTTGTTGATATAGGATGGCCAGGAGCTTCTCCAATGACTTGGGCTTCAAATATTGCAACAGTGGCTATACCTATTGCGATTTTAGTAAATGTGATTATGTTGTTATTAAAATGGACAAAGACAGTGAATATTGATATATGGAATATTTGGCATATGACTTTTACAGGAGCCATTGCTTATGCAGTTACAGGTCAATTTTGGATTGGAATTGTTGGGGTTATTGTTCATGCGATGATTGCTTATAAGCTTGGTGATTTATGGGCACCTTTAATGCAGGATTATTTTGAATTAGATGGTTTAACAGTACCTCATGGAACAGCAGCATATATGGGACCAATTGCTTGTGTTGTTGATGCTATTATTGAAAAAATTCCAGGGTTAAGAGATATTGATTTAACGGCTGATACTTTGCAGGATAAAGTTGGTGTTTTTGCTGAACCGATTGTCATTGGTGGAATTTTAGGAGCAGGAATTGGTTTCTTAGCAGGGTATGATGTGCAAACAGCTTTACCTTTAGGCATTAAGATGTCTGCTGTTATGGTTTTAATGCCAAAGATTGTTAAATGTATTATGGATGGTTTATTGCCTTTAACAGAACGTGCTAAAGTTTTATTAACAAAACATTTTGGAAATTCTGAATTCTTTATTGGAATGGATCCAGCTGTTTTATTAGGAGATCCACAAGTTGTCACTGTTGGTTTATTATTTATTCCATTAACATTATTAATTGCTGTATTGGTACCAGGCAATAGAGTCTTGCCATTTGGTGATTTAGCAACAATCGGATTCTTTATTGCCATTGCGGTTGCAGTCCATAAGGGGAATTTGTTTAGATCATTAATTTCTGGCACAGCCATTATGACGATGACAATTTGGATTGCTAACCAGACGATTCCATGGTTAACTGCATTAGCACAATCAACTGGTTCTACAAGTGGTTCTAATTTAGTGGCTGCACTAGATCAAGGTGGAAGTCCAATTACTTACATTTTTACTCAAGCATTTACATTAGAAAATATCACTGGTTTAGTGGTCATTGCAGTGATTTATGCTATATGCTGGTTATTTACAATACGTTGTTCAAAGAAAAGAGCACAAGAATTAGAAAATCAATAGGGGGATAAGAAAATGAAAGCAGGAGTTGTACACGCAAAAGAAGATATACGTTATGAAGATATCGCTACACCAGAACCTCAAGCAGGGGAAGTCTTAATTCAAGTTAAATATACAGGAATATGTGGTTCTGATATTCCTCGTGTGAATGAAGGGGCATGTCATGATTTTCCAATTGTTTTAGGGCATGAATTTTCAGGAGTCATTGCTAAAGTTGGTGAAAATGTAACATCTTTAAAAGTGGGGGATAGAGTTGCAGGTGTTCCACTTGTGCCATGCATGGAATGTGAAGACTGCCAAAAAGGAAACTACTCACTTTGTAAACATTATAGCTTTATTGGCTCAAGACAAAATGGAAGTTTTGCCCAATATGTTGTTGTGCCAGAAAAGAATGCAGTCAAATTTGATAAAGAAGTGACTTTTGAACAGGGGGCTTTCTTTGAACCTGCTACTGTTGCATTGCATGGGGTACAAAGAGTCAATTATAGGGGCGGTAAAACGGTTGCTATTCTTGGTGGTGGCACAATTGGAATGTTTGTTATGCAATGGGCTAAAATATTTGGGGCAAAAGATGTTATTGTTTTCGATATTTCTGATGAACGATTAAAGTTAGGGACACGTTTGGGGGCAACTGGTGGTATCAATACATTACAGCAGGATTATATGGAACAGGCCATGGCATTAACTGATGGTAGAGGGTATGATTATGTTTTTGAAACTGCTGGCAATACAATCACAATGAAAATGGCTTTTGAACTTGCAGCAAATAAAGCAGAAGTATGCTTTGTTGGAACACCAACCAAAGAATTATCATTCTCAGTTAAAGAATGGGAAAATATGAATCGAAAAGAGTTTGTTTTGACTGGCTCATGGATGTCTTATAGTGCTCCATTTCCAGGAGTAGAATGGGAAATGGTTGCTCATTATTTTAAAACAGGGGCATTACAATTTGATGATTCATTTGTTTTTGAAAAATTACCTTTAAGTCAAATTGCTGAAGCATTTAAGAAATTCAAGACACCTGGATTAGTAAAAGGTAAAATTTTAATTGATAGTGAAAAATAGGAGAAGCTTATGATTACAACAGTGACACTTAACGCATCGATTGATAAAGCTTATTATATGGAAAAGGCCATTAAAAATGGTGAAGTGATGAGAGTTTCTCGATGTCGAAATTCAGCAGGTGGTAAAGGTTTAAATGTTGCTCGTGTCGTTCAATTATGTCATGAAGAAGTCTTGGCGACAGGATTAGTAGGTGGATATAATGGGCAATATCTAGAATCGTTATTAAAAGCAGAAGGTATATCATTTGAATTTGGACATGTTTTAGGAGAAACGAGAAGCTGCATTAATATTCTTGATCCTCAATATGGTTCAACTGAATATCTAGAACCAGGTTGTTGTGTGACAAAAGATGAGGAGAAAGAATATATCAAATTGTTTCAGGAGATTGTTAAAAAAAGTGATATTGTCACTCTTTCAGGCAGTGTACCACAAGGATTATCAGCTGACATTTATCAAAAGATGATTGAAATCGTTAAAAATGAAAATAAAGAAGTAATTTTAGATACGAGTGGGGTTTATTTAAAAGAAGGTTTATTAGCCAAACCAACAATGGTTAAACCTAATAAAGAAGAGATGGAAATGTTATTTGACACGGAGATCAATACGATTGAAGAAGTCATTCATTATGCACAAAAAATTGCTCAAATGGGTATTCAATATGTTGTTGTTTCATTAGGTGCAGATGGGGCCATCTTAGTTATGGAAAATCAGGTTTTACATGCCAGACCACCAGTTATTCAGCCCGTTAATACAGTAGGTTGTGGTGATTCGATGGTTGCAGCATTTGCAGTTGCATTACAAAGAAAATATCCACCTAAAGAGGCATTAACATTTAGTGTCGCTGTTGCGACAGCAAATGCACTCTCACCAGAAACTGGAAGTTTTGAAATGCAACAATGTGAATCTATTTTCAATCAAGTGAAAATCAAAGAAATAGAAGAGGGGGAATATATATGTCATTAGTGACAACAAAACAATTATTATTAGATGCTCAAAAGGGTGGTTATGCAATAGGAGCATTTAATGTAGAAAATATGGAAATGGTACAGGCGGTTGTAGCGGCTGCTGAAGAATTAAAGTCACCAGTTATTTTACAGACAACACCATCAACTGTTAAGTATGCAGATTTAGATTACTTTTATGCAAATGTGAAAACAGCTGCTCAAAAAGCAAATGTTCCAGTTGTTATGCATTTAGATCATGGCAATAGTTTTGAATTAGCTATGCAGGCATTAAGAAGTGGCTATACATCAATTATGATTGATGGATCACATGAAACATTTGAAGAGAATATAAAAGTGAGTAAAGCAGTTGTAGATGCTTGTCACCCATCAGGCGTTTGTGTTGAAGCCGAACTTGGAAAAGTGGGTGGAAAAGAAGATGATTTAGATGGCGGAGATAATAACCCATATACAGATCCTCAAGAAGCAGCTAAATTTGTTAAGGAAACGGGTGTTGATTCATTAGCCGTTGCGATTGGAACAGCTCATGGTGTTTATAAAGGAGTTCCTAAGGTTGATGTTGAAAGATTAAGTGAAATTAAAAAAGTTGTTTCTATTCCACTTGTTTTGCATGGAACATCAGGAGTGCCTGATGAAGTTGTGAAAGAATGTATTCAACGTGGTATTTGTAAAGTGAATTATGCCACAGATTTACGTATTGCATTCTCTAAAGGCGTCAATGAAATTTTACATTCAGCACCAGATACAATTGATCCTAAAAAGTATAATGCTCAAGGACGTGAAGAAGTTAAGAAATATGTTATGAATAAGATTAAGGTTTGTGGTAGTGAAGGAAAGGCCTAAAAGGTGATCTTATGGAATACTATTTAGAAAATGAATTTCTATCACTGACTTTTAATTCAGTAGGTGGCACATTGACATCAATCAAGAACCCTTTAGGGATTGAATATCTTTGGCAAGGTGATTCTCGTTATTGGAGTGGGCAAGCACCAGTTCTCTTCCCAATATGTGGTAGTTTAAGAAATGATCAGGCAATCACTAAAGATGGAAAGGTATTAAAAATGCCACGCCATGGCCTGGTTAGAAAATTAGATTTTCAATACGTTGGCCAAGAATGGAATCGCATTGTCTTTTCAATCATGACAAATGCTGAATTATTCAAAGCCTTTCCATATCATTTTAAATTGTTAATTGAATATAAATTAACTGGAAAAACAATTCAAGTCAACTATATCATTGAAAACTTTGGAAATGAAGATATGCCATTCTTTATTGGTGGACATCCTGGATTTAACTGTCCTTTACAAGAAGATGAAACTTATAATGATTACTATATAGAATTTGAAAAAGAAGAAAATTGTTCTGTTCCACTACCTATAACAGAAACAGGACTCATTGATACTCAGCAGCGTACTCCCTTATTACATCAACAAAAAATTCTTCCTTTAACGCATGCTCTCTTTGAAAAAGATGCAATCATCTTTGATGAAATTCAATCTCGTCAAGTCACTTTAGCATCACATAAATCTTCTCATAAAGTCACAGTTCAATATCATGATTTTCCTTATCTTATTCTATGGTCTTCACCAAATCATGGTCCATTCATTGCGATTGAACCATGGTTAGGATTATCTACTTGTTTAAATGAAAGTGATATATTTGAAGAAAAAAGAAATGTTCAAATAGTGAAAGCTTTACGAACAAACACGTATTCATATTCAATACAAATTGATTAAATGAGAGAAGAAGATGGAAGTGAAAAACAGAAATCTTCTTTTTTCTTTGAGAGGAGTGCTTGTATGGATTATCAAGAAGAAATCAAACATGTTCAATTTGATGAAAGAGATATGGAATATTATGAACTTTTATCAAAACAGTTTCCAACTATAAAAGATGTTGGTACAGAAATTATTAATTTAGAGTCGATACTCAATTTACCTAAAGGAACTGAACACTTTATGTCAGATTTACATGGTGAATATGATGCGTTTTTGCATATTATGAATAATTGCTCTGGGGTTATTAAGGAAAAAATTAAATTCTGTTTTGACAAAGAACTTTCAAAGTATGAAATGGAAGAACTCGCAACCTTAGTTTATTATCCATATGAAAAAATCAAAAAGGTCAAGACTGAAGGTTTGCTTAATAAACAATGGTATCAAACCAATATTTATCATTTAATTTTTTTAATGAAGAAACTATCTTTAAAGTATACACGTTCAAAAGTCAGAAAAGCTATTCCAGAGGAGTATTTATATATTATTGAGGAACTCATTAATGAAAGAGATCATGATAGTATTTGTCAAAAGAATTATCAGCAACAGATTATTGAGACGATTATTTCTGTTCATATGGCAGATGATTTTATTGTTGTTATGACGGATGTGATTAAACGATTGGCGGTTGATACTTTACACATTATTGGAGATATTTATGATCGTGGATCAAGACCTGATAAAATTATAGAATTATTGATGAAACATCATAATGTAGATATTCAATGGGGAAATCATGATATTCTTTGGATGGGTGCGGTATGTGGCAATGAAGCATGTATTGCAAGGGTTGTCAGGAATTGTTTAAATTATCATAATGAAGAACTCTTAGAAAATAGTTATGCTATTTCTTTAAGAGCATTAGAGAGATATGCAGTAGAAAAATATCCACATCTTGATTGTTATGATGCCATGCTTTTATGTATATCAGTGATTTTATTAAAGAGCGAAGGTGCATTGATTTTAAAGCATCCTGAATATCAGATGGATGAGCAATTAAAACTTCATTTGATAAAGGATAATCAGATATTATTAGGAGATCAAAAATACACTTTAGAAAATATTTCTCAAGCAGATTGCTGTTACAAATGCAATGAACAAGAAGAGATGATAATGACAAAATTGAAATCAGAATTTATGCATAGTGAGAAACTTCATCAACATGTTTCGTTTCTTTATCAAAAGGGAAGTATGTATTTATGTACCAATAATACATTGCTTTATCATGGCTGTGTTCCATTGGATCAAGAAGGTCATTTTATTGGTATTGAGATTAATGGTTATCATTACAAGGGAAAGGAACTTTTTGATTTTTGTGATCAGCAAGCAAGAAAGGCATACTTTCATAAAGAAAGCAATGCAATTGATTTTATGTTCTATTTATGGTGTGGTATTAATTCACCGCTTTCTGGCAGAATCTTAAAAACATTTGAAAGATTTTTTATCAATGATGAAAAGACATGGGAAGAACAGCGTAATCCTTATTATTATTTTTATAATCAGGAGAAATATTGCCTAAAGATTTTAAAAGAGTTTCATATGAATGAAAAAACATCTCATATTATCAATGGACATACACCAGTCAAATGTAATGAAAAACCATTACGAGCAAATGGAAAAGTGATTATTATTGATGGTGGTTTTTGTAAAACATATCAAAAAGAAACAGGAATTGCTGGATATACTTTAATATCTCATTCACAGGGATTGAAATTAAAATCACATACTCCTTTTAAAGGAATTCAAAGAGTGTTAAGGATAAATAGTGATATTCATTCTCAATCTCAAGATATTGAAGATTATGATCATAGAATGTTAGTTAAAGATACAGATATTGGAAAAGAATTGTTTCAGCAAATGCTTCATTTAAGAGTCTTATTATATGCTTATGAAAGAGGCATTATCAGTTAAATTGATTAAAAAAAGATCATATTCTTATAACGGAGTATGATCTTTCTTTTTGGTTTTATTTTAAATTGGCAATTCCTTTTTCGAGTATCTCAATTTGTAAAAGTGTTTGTTCAGGTTTGACAAGTGGTTCTTTTCCATTGATAATTGTTTCGTATAAAGCATCATAGTAACGTCCATAATCACCATTCACTGAAACAACCTTTTCTTCATGATAACCTTTCTCATCATAATATGTCAGTGTTCCATATTCACCTGGCAAGTCTACACCAAAGTCATCATGAGAAGGCATATAGAATAATTTCAAGTGTTCTTCCTGTTTATCTTTTTTCTCCTTCACAAACATTCCCTTTTTCCCATAAATTACAAAGCTAGGTCTTTCCTTCACTCTAAAGTAACTTGATTTCACTGAAACTTTTAATGTCCCATAGTACAAATCCAAATCAAAGTAGTCATTCATGCGTCCTTCACCTAACAATTGTCTGACATCATAATGAATATGATCTGGTTTTCCAAAATAAGAAATCACTTGATCAAGGGTATGACAGCCATGTCCATAAAGATAGGAATTGATGGAACTGAATTCATGAACTGATTCAGGAATGTAAGGACGATAGTAATCAAAATGCATTTCCAGTTCTAATAAATCACCGAGTTTACCTGATTCAATGACTTTTTGAACAGTGAGGAAATCACTGTCAAATCGACGATTTTGATAGCATTGAACAATCAGCCCTTTTTCCTTAGCCAAATCAAAGATTTCCTGAGCCTGCTGATAAGTATCAGCGAAAGGTTTCTCGACAACACAATGTTTACCAGAGAGAAGAACCTTCTTAGCATAATCATAATGAAAAGCAGAAGGAGTAGAGATAACAATGACCTGAACATCAGGATCATTCAAAAGATCATCAAGACTCTCAGTATAGATGACACCAGGGATTTCATCCCAAATATCCTTAGAATGATCTAAAGTAAAGATTTTCTTAATTTTTATTTTATCAGTTCTCTGTATTACAAAAGGCATATGGTAGCGATTGGCGCTCTTTCCATTTCCAATATATCCAATAGTTAAAATTTTATTTGTCATTATCAAACACGATCCCTTCTTGAAGTCTAGCTTCTTGCATGATTTCACTGACAATAAGACTGATATTGAGCATGTCATTGACTTTCTTTTGATCATGTTCATCAATCATGCGAATAAATTCTTTGAATTCATAATATAAACGATGTTTTTGTTCATCCTTATTGATCTTTATTTCTTCTTTTTGATTGTTAATGAATGTCAATTCTTTCAATTGATTAATTGGCGTATTGATTTGAATAACACCCTGATCACCTTGCAATGTTAACATCACAGGGGCCTGACAATCTTTAGCACCAATACTGATAGCTTTAAAATGACCATAGTCCAGTGTTAGAATACCACTCGTATCAATACCTTTTTCCATATTTGCTAAATAATGGATAGAGAGAGGTTTCCCAAACAAACCGACAATTCCGTGAATGTTATAGACATTTAAATCCATCAATGCTCCACCTGCTTTATGATAATCAAAGGCGGGTAAGATATTTCCTTCTTGAAAAGCATGATAACGTGAAGAGTATTGACTATAGTTGAAGCTGATAATTTTTGGATTTCCAATTTTGGTGATATTTTCCTTGAGTGCCTGATAAGCCGGCAAATAGTGGATATTCATTGCTTCCATTATAAACAGTTGTTTTTCTTTTGCGATTGTGATCAGTTCTTTTAATTCATTGAGATTCGCTGTTATAGGCTTTTCAATAATCACATGTTTGCCATTTTCCAAAGCTTTTTTTGCAAAATGATAATGCAAAAAATTTGGCAAAGCCACATAGATTGTATCAATATCATCTTGCAGCATGTTTTCATAATCCAATTCATAACCATCTAAATGATACTGTTCACATAAATGAATTGTTTCTTGTAATGTTTCTTTTGTTCCTAAAAGTTTAATTCGTTCAATCTTCAATTGATCTATCATTGGCAGCAAATCTTTAACAATCATGCCAGTACCTAAAATACCGAGTTTCATTTCATTCCCTCCTTTGTTTCTTTATCAATATCTATTTTACATCCTTTTCTCAAGAAAAAAAGAGTTATGAATAACTCTGTAAAAATGGTACAAATATTTTATAAAGAAAGTCTCAATTCTTGTACTTTTGGTACAAAATGATTATCGTGAAGAGGCATCAATCATCTTTTTATGATGGTGATGCTGGGTATAATCTTCTTTATAGATAAGAGAATAAAGAATTGTTAAAATAAACTGAAAGGAAATCTGTGAATAAAAAGTGCCAATTTTATGATCGTTTTCCATATTTGGAATCGTAATAGAAATAAAACTTTGCTTTAATAATGGACTGCTTTCATTGGCAGTTAAAGTGATGATAGGAATCTTTTTTTGATTAAGAATTTTTTGAATAGAGAGAAAACGTTCATTCATACCTGTATAGGAAATAAAAAGGGCACAATCTTGAGTAGTCATATTATAAGCCATTGCAATTTCTTCATAATTATCAGTTGCTAAAATAGGGTAAATGTTGATTTTCATTAATTTGTTGATAAAATTCATGGCAGTAATACGTGAGTCACCAAAAGCAAAGATAAAAATTCTTTGACTGTTGATCATAGTATGGCTGATTTTTTCAATATCTGATATATTCAAATGACTTTGAATCAGTTGGATGGTTTCACGATAGAGGGAAGAAAGATCATTGATAATATCTTGTGTTGTTTCAGACTGATAAAAAGGAGTGCTAAAATTAATGGAACGATTGATAAATTTAGAAGATTCTAATTCTCTGACTAACGCAAGTTTAAAATCTTTATAGCCACGATAACCTAACTTTTTACAAATTCGAATGATGGCAGCATTTGAAGAATGTGTGACAAGTGCCAGCTGTTGAATTGTCATATCAGAAATCAAATGAACATTTTCCAAAAGATATTGGATAATGCTATGTTCTGTTGGCGTAAAGTTTTCATTTTTATAAAGTTTTTCTAAGATTGTCATGTTTGTCACATCCTTTGTTTATTTATTATATCAAAAATAAGCGTGATAATAAAGATAAGACCAGATGAGCTGGTCTTATAAGTGATAGAGTTGTGTATATTTATTTTTAAGATAATCAATGTAATATTGAGGGTTAAATGTTTCTTGAGTCAATTGTAATAAGAGTTCATTGGTGTTGTAAATAGCACCATACTGATGAAGATGATCACGCAAGTAGTTTTTGAGTGCTTCAAAGTTTCCTGTTTCAATCCATTCATCAATAGCAGTATGTTTTTGCATGTAAGCATAGATTTGGGCAGCAACAGCACTTCCAATTGCGTAACTTGGGAAATATCCAAAATCTCCACCAGCCCAATGAATATCCTGTAAAATACCTTCACTATCATTTGGTGGAGTCACACCTAAATATTCTTGATAGAGTTGATTCCAAAGTTCAGGTAATTTTTGAAAATCAATATCTTCTTCAAACATTTTCTTTTCAAGTTCATAACGGACCATAATATGGAGAGCATAAGTTAATTCATCTGCTTCAGTACGAATCAAACTGGTTTCAACCCGATTAATCCCTTCGATAAATTTTTCAAAGGAAATTTCATTAAGTTGTTGTGGGAATGTTTCTTGTAATTTTGGATAAATCGATTTCCAAAACTGTGGACTACGCCCAATCACATTTTCATAAAAACGCGATTGTGATTCATGCATTCCCATAGATGCACCTGTACCAATCGGAGTCATTGTAATCTCATCAGCAATATTCATTTCATAAATGGCATGACCACTTTCATGAATTGTTGAAAAAATAGCACTCTCTAAATTGTTTTCATAATAATGGGTTGTAATGCGGACATCCTTGTTATGAAAATTGGTTGTAAATGGATGTTCGCTTTCCTTAATGACACCTTTATGAAAATCAAAACCAACATATTGGGCCAGCCAACGGTTAAATTGTTTTTGTTTTGCGATATCAAAAGATTGTGTATTGAATGAATTGTCAACTGTATATTGAGCATTTTGAATACGTTGCAATAATGGCACAATCTCTTGCTTTAATTGTTGAAAAAATTCATCTAGATGAGAACTTAAGAAACCAGGCTCAAAATCATTTAGTAAAATATCATATAGTTTTTCATTGTCTTTTTGACGATAAGTTGCAAATTCTTTTTCGTTTTCAACAATCTGTTGTAAATAGGGCATAAATAATTCATAATTGTTTTCTTTTTTGGCCTTTTGCCAAATATTCTGAGCACGCATAAGGAGCTCCTGATGCGCTTGATATTTCTCGGCTGGAATTTTTTCAAGACGTTGAATATCTTTGAGCCATTCTCTGACAACTGCTTTTTGATGGACTGGTAATTCCTGCTGGCTTAAATCAGTTAAGAGTGTGCGGACTTGAGGATTGGTAATCAGTTGAAAGAGTTCATTTGATAATATACCAACATAGGTTGTTGTTTGTTCCATTGAATCTTCAGGTGCCTCTGTTTCCTGATCCCATGAAAATAATGTTAATGCTTGACTAAGTGCTTGACGTTTTAAAATGAATGTTTCTAAATCTTGATAGTTCATATGTTTTCTCCTTCCATTATTTTATTCTTCTCAATTTGTTGTGTTTGAAACCATTTTTCTTTTTTGATGCCATAAAGAATACCTGTGATATCTGCTAGAAACCAGCCAATAGGAATAGCCCACCAAATCACAAGAGTTCCAAGTGTTGGTGCAAAAAGATAGGCGAGTAAAACCCTTGTTCCTAAAGAAATCACTGTTAAAATAACAGAAATACCAGGTTTTCCAACTCCACGATAATAACCATATAATAAAAATAAACAACCAATCCCTAAATAACATATGCCTTCAATTTGTAAATACTGGATACCCTGTTGAATAATTTGGACTTCTTGTGGATGAATAAAAATCATCATCAGTTCTTTTGCAAAAACAAACACGCCACATGAAATCATGAGACAAAAAATTGTGGAAATGACAATAGCTGATTTGAGTCCTTTTTGAATTCTATCTTCTAGATGGGCACCTTTATTTTGGGCAATAAATGTTGAAAAGGCATTACCAAAATCTTGAACAGGCATATAAGCAAAAGAATCTATTTTCACAGCAGCTGCGAATGCTGACATTGTAATCACGCCAAAACTATTGACTAAACCTTGAATCATTAAAATTCCAAAGTTCATAACTGATTGCTGAATACATGTTAAAAGTGAATAATCTCTTATTTTCATAAAAATATCACGATCAAAATAACAATGATGTTTTTGGGGAAGAAGTTCTTTTTGGGTTAAGCAGACATATAACATTATTCCAGTCCCACTCATTGCCTGGGCAATAATTGTCGCAATGGCTGCACCACTGACACCTAGGTGCATCTGAACAATGAAGAAAATATCTAAAACAATATTAATAAGTGTTGCAATCGCAAGAAATAACAAGGGAATTCTTGAATTACCTAAAGCTCGCAGTACAGATGAAAAGTAATTATAAAGAAAACTAAAGAAGAAGCCCCAAAAGATAATGAATAAATAATCATAGGTTTGTTGATAAATATCTGAAGGGATATTGAGAAATGATAAGATAGGATGAATAAACAGTAAGCATAATAATTGGAGAATAATAGCCATGATTGCAATACCAATAAAAGAAACAAAAAAGGCTGTTTTCATTTTATCATGTTGTTTTGCTCCAAAAAGCATAGAAAATAAAATTCCACTTCCCATACATAATCCTAAAATAATAGAAGTTAAGAAAGTCATGATTGTAAACGAGGAACCCACGGCAGCTAAAGCATTTGAACCAAGGTATTGTCCAACAATAAATGTATCAGCTATATTATAAAATTGTTGTAACAAATTTCCTAATATCATTGGTAAAGAAAACAATAATAGTGATTTTGTAATAGATCCTTTTGTTAACTGATTATTCATGATTTCACCCCATATAGTTATGATAAATGAAAAGTAAAAATTGTCAATTCATTTATCATTTGTTTTTATGTTTGAAGTGTAATCATATGCAATTGACAATTGAGAGAAGAAGTCATATAATTTGAATGAATATTTATTCATTCAAAAAAAGGAGGAGTGTCTATGCCTAAGTCTCCTGAAAAATGTCAGGAAATTCGTGAGGAAATGCGTTCTAGAATTTTACATGATTCAATGTTGTATTTTGCTAAGAATGGTTTTTCTGGTACAAAAATAAGTGATTTATCAAAATATATTGGAATAGCTCAAGGAACAATTTATGTTTATTTTCAATCAAAAGAAGAATTGTTTCATGAGATTTTTTCATTGATTCATAATAAGCAGGATATTCAGGAATTAAAAGTTCTGACTTTATTGCCAATATCAGCAAAACAGAAAATACATCAGTTATCAAAATCGATATGGAAAAAATTAGAAGAAGATGAAAGTTATGCAGCAAAAGTTGCATTGAATACACAAGCGATGTTTGAGGAAAATAATTATATTTCACAAAAGACAACTTATCAGTCTGATTTGTATAAGTATGTTGCTAAAATGATACAGCAAGGACAAAAGGAAAAGACTGTCGTTGAAGGGTCACCAATGAAATTGGCAGATTATTATTGGGGAGTTGTTTATCTTTATGCATTAAAAAAGTTATTTACAACGAAATATGAAATGATTACGGTTAAGGATCTTGAACGTATATTGTTAAAAGATGAGTAAAAGAAGGAGAAAAAGATGAATGAAGATGTTGGTAAAAAAATTGCTATAGTGACAGGGGCAAGCGGTGGAATTGGGAGAACTTTTGTTGATGAACTTATGAAAGAAGAACTTGATGAGATTTGGGTGATTGGCAGAAATAAAGAACGTTTAGCTGCTATTTTACAACAATATGGTCAAAAGATAGTGTGTATTTGTATGGATTTAACGAATTCACAGGATTTGTTGTCTTTAAAAGATCAACTGAATCAACGTAAGGTTTGGGTTGCATATCTCATTAATAATGCAGGAATTGCACAAATGAAGCCATCTCTTCATTTTAGTGATGAGGAAATAGAACAAACAATTCAATTGAATTGCCAAGTTCCTGTTATATTAAGTCATTATTGTATTCCGTTTATGAAAAAAGGCAGTAAAATATTGAATATTTCTTCTGCTTCAGCGTTTCAACCTGTTCCATATATCAATCTCTATGCTTCTACTAAAGCTTTTGAAAAAAGTTATTCCTTAGCACTGAGTGAAGAATTAAAGTCAACAGGAATCACTGTCACTGCTGTTTGTCCAAGTTGGGTTGATACAAAAATGCTAATGCGAGAAATTAATGGCAAACCAGTGAAATTTCCTGGTCTTGTGAGTCCTCTTCAAGTTGTTCAAAAGGCGATGAAAGATGCTAAGAAGGGAAAAGATTTATCAATTTGTTCCTTATATGTCCACTGTCTTTATTATATTGTTAAGTTTTTGCCAAGACATTGGATTATCAAGCAGTGGATGTATTCACTGCGTAAGTTTAAAGAGGATTAAAAGTAGAGTGTCGATAAGTGAGATGATTGATTTTTCTCTATTATATTGTATAATGAACTCTTGAAAAGAGGGTTTAAGAATGAGAAAAGAATTAGAATTCATACAGGCAGAAAATGATGATCTTTATGAAGTTGGGATGATTTATTCAAGAATTCATGAAGATTTGAGTCAAACAATAAACTATCCTCGCTGGCCTCGAGGAATTTATCCAACTGAAGAATCTGCTCAAGAAGCAATGGATAAAAAAGAACTCTATGTTTTAAAGGAAAATCAAACAATCATTGGTTCAGTTATTTTAAATCATGATCAAGATTTAGGATATGAAAATGTAGATTGGCAAGTTGCTGCAAAAGAAGATGAAGTTATGGTTGTTCATACGCTTGCGATTGATCCTAGATTGAAAGGAAAAGGATATGCAGGAATTATGATTCAAAAAATCAAGTATCTTGCAAGACAACAAAACTGTTTAGCTTTACGTTTAGATTTAACGCAGGGGAATTTACCAGCAAGAAATTTATATCAGAAACATGGTTTTTATTTTACAGGTATTGCTGATTTACATCGTCAAAGTGCTGGTATAGATTATAGTGAAATGTTTGAATATAATTTGAAAAAGCCACATGATCAATTAGAAATGATTGAAAAAGTGGTAGATGATTTTGTGACAGAACGTGATTGGCATAAATATCATACAGCAGATAATCTAGCTAAATCAATTATTATTGAAGCAGCAGAATTATTGGAATGTTTTCAATGGGATGATGAATATGATCAGGAACATGTTTATGAGGAATTGGCGGATGTCATGATTTATAGTTTTCAATTGGCTCAGTTTTTTGATGTTGATGTGAAAAAGATGATTTGTTCAAAGATGCTTAAAAATAAAATGAAGTATCCTGTTGAAGAGAATTTATAATGATTATATGAAATATTTTAAAGTCTATGGATGTCCTTGACACAAGATACTGTTAATGATAAGATAACAGTGTTATGTGAGGTGGGAACTATGGTTCATAAAGATGATACAAGAGAAAAGTTACTAGCATGTGCAAAAACTGAATTTTTAGAATGTGGTTATCAAAAAGCATCACTTCGTCACATATGTAAAGAAGCAGGTGTGACAACAGGTGCACTTTATTTTTTCTTTAAAGATAAAGCCGATCTTTATGAGACATTAGTTCATGATTTTGCATCTGAAATGATGGAAATGTTAAAGAATCATACAACTCAAGAAGATCAAATGTATCAACAGACTTTTCAATATGAAAAGGATTTTGATATTGCATTTGGACAACAGTTAATTTCTGCTTATTATGCTCATCAGGATATTGGACAACTATTGATTCATTGTTCACAAGGAACACCGTATGAGCATTACTTTGACCAGATTATTGATTTTTTAGAAGAACATAACCGTAAAGTGATAAGTCATTTGACAGGAATAAGCCAGTCAGTTTTTAATGAATGTACTATGCATTGGTTGTCTCATTTACAAGTCGAAGCATTCTTGCATGTTTTATCTCATGATTTTAGTGAAGAAAAAGCACTTGCACAAATAGAAATTGTTGTGACTTTTTTAAGAGGTGGATTTAATGCACTGATGCAAGAAGCATTACAAAGGAAGTAATTCCTTTTCTTTTTCAACATAACATAACACTGTTATGTTATTCAAAATATGATAGGAGGGGTTTGAATGTATTTAGATATGAAAGATATTAAAAAGTTTTATGGTCAAGGTGAAAGTCGCATGATGGTTTTAAAAGGGATTCAATGTTCAATTGAAAAAGGTGAGATATGTGTTTTGTTAGGACCTTCTGGTTCAGGAAAGTCAACATTATTAAATTTAATTGGTGGAATTGAAGAGATTGATGAAGGAAATCTTTTCGTTGGTCAACAGGATTTAACTGTGATGTCTTCAAAAGAGTTGGGACACTATCGTCGAAAAACATTGGGATTTATTTTTCAATCCTATCATCTTGTTCCTAATTTAACTGTTAAAGAAAATATTGAATCTGGAGCTTATTTAAGTTCTTCTCCGATTGATGTTCAAGAACTTTTGCAAAAATTAGGATTAGAGGAACATAAAAATAAATATCCTAATCAGCTATCAGGTGGGCAACAACAAAGGACTGCAATTGGACGTGCACTCGCAAAAAATCCAAGTCTCTTATTGTGTGATGAACCTACCGGAGCTTTAGATTATTATACATCAAAAGATATTTTGCAACTTTTGGAAAGAATGCATCAAGATTATGGGACAACAATTCTTATTGTGACACATAATGATGCAATTGCTAAGATGGCTCATCGGGTTATATATTTAAAAGATGGTCAAATCATTGATATTCAGGTAAATCCTCATCCTATGGCAGCGAAAGATATTGAATGGTAGGTGAGAATGATGAGAAATCCACTTAATAAGGCTCTTAAAAAAGAGTTTAAACAAAATATAGCAAGATATTTATCAATTATGATTATTTTGATTGTAATGATTAGTGCTGTTTCAGGCTTTTTAACAGTTGCTTACGGATATCAAGATGTTTTAAAAGATAATCAGATATCTAGTCATGTTGAAGATGGACAATTGACTGTTACAAATAAAATCAATCAAAAAACAATTCATGAAATTGAAGAAAAATCTTTACAACTCTATGAAAATTTCTACAGTCAACAAGAAATAAATGATGAGACAACACTTCGCTTATTTAAAAATCGTGACTATGTCAATCAAGCAACAGTGCATAGTGGTCGTTTACCAAAAAATAATCATGAAATAGCACTAGATAGACTTTTTGCAGTCAAGAATAACTATGAAATTGGAACAACAATTCGCATTAATCATTATAGTGTGACCATTGTAGGATTGATATCTGTTCCTGATTATAGTTCCTTAATTGAGAAAAGCAGTGATTTAATGATGGATCCTATTCATTTTGGAATTGGAATTGTAGATGATAAAAGTTTTGATAAATATAGTGAGTTCAATATCAATTATCAATATAGTTATATCAATACATCACCACTTAGTGAAAAACAAAATTATGATCAGTTAACCAAACTGAAAGATATTTGTCAGCAAAATGGTTATCAGATTACACAGATGTTAACATCTGAGATGAACCAATGTATTTCGTTTCTTCCTAATGATATGGGAAGTGATATTCCCATGATTCAAACATTACTTTATATTATGGTTGTTATTCTGGCATTTATTTTTGTGGTGATTAGTCAGACAATTATTGAAGAACAAGCTCCAGTTATAGGAACATTATTATCTAATGGATATACCAAAAGAGAAATCGTTCATCACTATATGTTATTACCTATGATCATAACAATAATTGCATCTATTATTGGGAATATTATAGGATATACACTATTTCCACCATTGTTTATGGATATGTATAAGAATAGTTATTGCTTACCACCATTAGATATTCATTTTATGAAGGAAGCATTTATCTCAACAACTTTCATTCCTTTTATTTTTATGATGGTTGTTTTGTATCTGATATTAAATTATAAAATGCGTATTTCACCTTTACGCTTTTTAAGACGTGATTTACGTAAATATAAAAAACGAAAATATATTCATTTAAAAGAGAAATCGTTTATAAAACGTTTTCAAAAACGTATTATTATCCAAAATAAAGGAACATATGTTATGTTGTTTTTAGGTATCTTTTTTGCCAGTTTCATCTTTCTGTTTGGTTTTATGATGACACCGTCAATCAATCGATATCTTGATCATATGGAAAAAAGTATTCATGCTCATTATCAATATATTTTAAAGGCTCCATTGGAAATTAAAAATGCGGAAAAGGCAACAATGACCACTTTAAAAACCTATTATCAACAAGGCGATTTGAATTTGGATGTAACACTTTATGGATTAAGTGAGGATAGTCAATATTATCAAATGGATTTGCCAACTCAAGAGAATCATATAATTTTGAGCTATGATTTAGCACATAAAATGAATGTTCAAAAGGGTGATATGATTCGTTTCACGAATCCTTATACAGAAAAAAATTATGATTTGATTGTTGATGGTATGAATGAAGATAGAGGAATGCTTGCAGCCTTCACATCACAAGAATTGTGTAATAAACTTTTAGCAGAAGATCATGATTATTTTAATGCTTATCTTTCAGACCAAAAATTGGATATTGATGATATGTATATTTTATCAACAATAACAAAAGACGATATGATAAAAATTGGTGAACAGATGACAACAACCTTTGCACAATTGATTCCTATTATGACAAGCGTTTCTTTAGTTGTTTATTTTGTGGTTATCTATATATTGACAAAATTGGTATTAGATCGTAATACACTTTATATGTCATTTTTAAAAGTGATGGGATATGAAAATAAAGAAATTAAAAAACTCTATTTACAGGCGACAACCTTTATTGTCGTCATTTCTTTAATAGTTTCGATACCATTATGTAGCATTGGTTTAAATCAATTGTTATTATTTGCATTTATGCAATTTTCAGGTTATATAGAAGCTTATATTCCTTATGAATTGTATGGACTGGTATTTATTGTAGGATTATTGACTTATTTTATTGTCAATTATATTTTAACAAAACAAATTGAAAGAGTGAATTTAGGTGAGTCATTAAAAGATATGGAATAACACGATGTGTTATTCTTTTTGCAATATTTTTCTTTTTGAAATTAGTTTTGGAATGTATTCACAAATAAGGTATAATAAAGAAGTAAAGAGGAGGATATTATGGACTTTTTATCAAATATTAATTTAAAGAAAAATACTTTAACAAAGAATGAATTAAAAGCATGTGAATTGATTTTGAATGATTTAAATAAGGTACAGATGTATTCATTAACAGAAATGTCAGAAAAGATTCATATCACCAAAACAACAATACTGCGCTTTTGTCAAAAGATGGGATATAGTGGATATACTGAATTTAGATATGACTGTGTTAAATATGTGAATAGTTTAAGCAATGCTGAACGAGTTATTGAAGATGAAAATGAGAAGATTATTAATGTTGAAAAGATATATATGGATACAATTAAATTGTTGCATTATACATTAAAAGATGAAGATTTGAAACTTTTAGCAAATATGATTATAACAGCAAGAAAAGTCAGATGTGTAGGAGAGATTAATTCTGAAGTTACATGTTTGCAGTTAAAATATGCTCTTGCAATGTATGGTATCGATGCTGATGTTTTACCAGGAACAGCCAATGTCAAAGCAATTGATCTTATCACGAATCATCAGGATTTATTAATTGTCATGTCAGCGAGTGCGAATAGCCATATTGTTAAGGAAGCTTATAATTTAAAAGAAAATAATGGCTGTAAGATTGCTATTGTGACAATGAATCCTTCAACATCATTAGAAAGTGAATCAGATCTCTTCTTATTACTTCCAAGTGTTGCGCCATTAAAGAATAAGTCATTGTTGGATAGTGTCCCAATTTATTCGATCTTTGTGGAAATATTATTGCATTATTTAAATGAAAATGATCAATAAAATGTTTTCTCATCAACGTAAGATTCCTGATTATATCATAGAATCTCTTGAAATATTAGAAACCCATCCCAAAGATTGGTTATCTCTTTATGCAAGAGCATATCAGGCTTTAAGTTATGATCATCCAGAGGCAATCATTCGACTTGGTAAAATTGGATATCATTATCTTTCAGGTTTAACAATTCCACAAATCTTAAAAGTTGAAGAACAATGGCGTAGTTATACGTCTATGCTTTGGTCAATCAATTGGCAAGATATTGATATACAGGCAATGTCTATATATTTTGACAATGACATAGGCTATGAGAGTTTACTGATTATGGGAAGTTTTCATCCAAGTGGTTATTTTAGAGAAAAATGTTTAAAGTTATTATCTGCTTATCCTCATACATTATCTTTTATATTCATGAGAATGAATGATTGGGTACCAGAAGTTCAAAATGCTGCTTATCGAATCACAAAATCTCAATTATCTGAGTGTACAATAGAAGAATTCATTGAATTATCTTATGTTTTTATGAAAGTAAAAAAATCTTTGCGACGTCAACAAGATCAATTTGATGATATGGAAAAGCTTTATATAACTTATTTAAAAGAATGTCTTACTCTTTTGGATATCCATTATTTGTGTCATTTAGATGTTTTTATTCGTAAGACTTTTTATCAAATTTCAATTGAACATTCTCTTTTATCCATTGATATTGTTGAAGAATTATTAACGAGAGAAAAAGATTCTTTCTGTTTGTTGATGTTAACAAGATATTTGTTACAAAGTGAACAGTTAGATATGAGTCAGCTGCAATTGTATTTACATCATCCTACTTTTTATGTAAGAAAAGAAGCAATTTTTCGTTATTATGCTATTGTTCAAAATGTTTGGGATGGGATTGAAGACTTCTTGTTAGATAAAAGTTATGCAATAAGAGACTACATTCGTTTTCTTTTGAAAAAACATACGGAGTTTGATTGTTTATCTTTTTATCTTCAACATCTCAATTATCGAGTAGGAATATTAGGTGTTGGTGAATGTGGAACGCAGCAGGACATCCCAGTTTTAATACCATTTTTAGAGCATCATGATGAAAAAATAGTCAAAGTGACGATTCAGGCATTAAGTCATTTGATGAAAGACAATGGATTTCAAATTTATTGGCGTTTCTTATTAGATGAGAGGGTATCATTATCAAAAGCTGCTTATCAATCAATTATCAAATATAAAGTTCATTATGGAGCAAAGTGTGTTTATGAAGAATATTTAAAAGTTTCTTGTGAACATCAAAAACGTTATTTGTTACGGATTTTGTTAGCAGAAGATTCTTGGGAAAGATTGCCATATTTATTAGCAATGTATAACTATCCAGATGAAAAATTTTGTCATCATATTCAAATCAAAGTGAGCCAGCGCAATCCTTATAAACATGTTTCTCAAACATTAAAAGCAGATATTATTGATAGTTTGACTCATCAAGATAATCATATTCCCCAAGCGGTTATTGATTCAATCATGTTTGATTTAAAGTTTGTATGTAAATAATTATATACTAGAGATATAAAAGTTAAAATTTCGTTTAAAAATATCATAATTCATCGAAATAAATATATAAAATAAAAAGTTATTTTGTTGTATCGAAATAACTTTACTATTTGTAGGAAAAAGAAAGTGCTTGAATGTAAATTTGGAAGATTTATTTAATTATCTGAAGCGTGTTTAATCTATGGATAAGATTAATCATTCTTGCAGTGGAATTATTCATATAAGTATTATTGATTTTTTTGGTGATGAAATATAGAAAGTATAAAGATTCTTGATATTGATTTTACAAGTATTTTGGTGACTTTTGTTTCATAGATGAGTAAGTTGATTTATGAAGATAATAGGAAGAAATAAAGATCCAATATAGAGTTGGGTTCATTAGGGAGGACATAACATATGAAAGAGAAAAGACAATCAGTTCGTATGGATGAATTTGCAGAAAAATTCGCCAATGTTTATTATATAAAATTGTTATTTAAAGAAACTATCAAAATACCACATGAGATATTATATACAAAGTTAAAAGAACATTTTGGTGAAGTTGATAAAGTTTCAACTGGAGAATTATCGACTTATGCATTACGCAAGCATGTTGTCACTTATCAAGGTGGAGAGCAGGTACCAATGCAAGTTATGATTACCAATGTTATTCCTTTTGATCAGACAACTATTCCTGAAATGGCACTTTATCAATGTTGGACATGTGATGATGCAAAGGAACTTTTACAGGAGTGTCAATATGAACTTATGGTTGGTGATTTCATGGCTGGAGGACTTGATCACATAGAAAGAAGTCAGATTCTTTCTCAATATATTGATATTTTATTAGAACTTCTACCAGAATGTGTTGCATTATATTGGCCTCATTCTCAAAAGTTGATGCCAGTTACAGCTTATTTACAAAGTCAATGGAATAATCCAGATTTGCATTTCTTAGATGGTGGATTAAATGTCCGTTTTTTCAATATTCAAGATAGTGAAGATATGCTGGTAGATACAACAGGATTGATTTCATTAGGAATCCCAGATTTACAAATACATTTTCATGGTTTAGATCATCATTTTGTGATTCAATATATTCATAATTTTGCATCTTATTTGTTTATGAATGGTGATGTTATTAAAGATGGAGAAACCATGGATGGACGTGATGAAAATGAACGTTGGGTATGTCAACATGAAGAGAGTCTCATTGCCCCTAAACGAGTTGTCTTGGATATTAATGCGAATCAGTTTGCAGCTGGAAATAGAAATCAAAATGATTCTATTCATTAACGATAAAGTAGGTGAAAAATGAAAAAACAATTTGGTTTTGTTAAAATAAAAAGTGGCACACATAAAGGGAGAATAGCTCGTTATATTGGTCATGATGAAAAAGGAAAAGCTCAAATAACTTTTAGTTATGATCAAGATTTTTTAA
This sequence comes from Candidatus Stoquefichus sp. SB1, assembly GCF_001244545.1. NCBI lineage: Bacteria > Bacillati > Bacillota > Erysipelotrichia > Erysipelotrichales > Erysipelotrichaceae > Candidatus Stoquefichus > Candidatus Stoquefichus sp. SB1. The sequence continues at coordinate 585,044 of NZ_LN852696.1, forward strand.
CATGGCCCATCTCTTCACAAGTTTCGCAAAATGTTCTTGATGATGATATATCTTTAATTGATATTATAGATCGTTATTATGATGTTGTGGGTGATTTAAATAAAATATCATTAAAAGGTCATCCTAAGATAAAAAAGTATTCTGCAAAACATAATGAACTTATTTGTGAAAGTCATTTGTTACGTTGTTTGTTAAAGGAATATACAGCGATTCATCAACTTCAATTTAAAGAGAAGGAAACAAATATATATATGATGAGTTCTTTTCAAGATTTACTCCTCGTGAATGATTTGATAGCTGAACTATCTTTTAATCATTGGCATGTTTGTCATAATGATCATGAAATACATCATGGTTATCAGCTGGAACAAGCTTTGTATATGTGTAGTCAGTTTGTATTTGTTTTATCACAACATTATGATAAAAAAGATATGTATCAAGAATATCAGGAAATTTTAGCCAAGAAGAATGATTTGCAACAGGTGATTATTATCACTCTTGATCAGGAAATTCATTTAAATGAAGATGATTTGTATATTGATAGAAAGAGTGATAGCGATACACTTCGTAGAAAAGTTATCGAGTTAGAAAAAAGATTTATAAATTGTGATAGTCATTAATGAAAGTATAATTGAAAAGTTATACTTTTTTCTATTCCATTTTGGAATAGAAAGCATCTAAAGAAGAATTGTTTGAGAAGCTTTGTAAGTGTTAAGATAGATAAGGCTAAGAGGGGAAAACAGAGTTGTACCTTCAAAATCATATAGAGAAGGAGAAATATATGTCAAAGAAAAAAGTGAATGATTTACGTTCAGCCTTAGAATTGTTACAGTCTATTGATGGGCAATTGGTTGAAACAGATATAGAAGTTGATCCATTAGGAGAGTTATCAGGTGTTTATCGTCATGTGGGAGCAGGAGGGACAGTTATGCGTCCAACTCAAGAAGGTCCTGCCATGATCTTTAACAATGTGAAAGGTCATCCAGGAGCAAAAGTGGCGATTGGGTTACTAGCAAGTCGTACCAGAGTAGGATATCTATTAGATTGTCCATCAGACAAATTAGGCTTCTTATTAAAAGATTCAGTAAACAATCCAATAAAACCGATTGTGGTTCCTCAAGAACAGGCAAAATGTCAGGAAGTGAAATATTTTGCTGATGATCCTGATTTTGATATTCGTCAATTGGTACCTGCACCAACGAACACTTTAGAAGATGCAGGACCTTATATTACACTTGGAATGTGTTATGCATCTTCACCTGAAACAGGTGAATCTGATGTTACAATTCATCGTATGTGTTTCCAATCTAAAGATGAAATATCTATTTTCTTACAACCAGGAGCACGTCATATTGGATATTTTAGAGAATTAGCAGAAGCGAAAGGTGAAGCTTTACCTATTTCAATTAGTATTGGTGTTGATCCAGCAATTGAAATTGCATCATGTTTTGAAGCACCAACGACACCTCTAGGATATGATGAATTACAAGTTGCTGGCGCAATAAGAAATGAACCAGTTGAACTTGTTCAATGTTTAACAATTGATGAAAGAGCAATTGCGAATGCTGAGTATGTCATTGAAGGAGAAATATTACCAGGAAGACGTATTCGAGAAGACATCAATTCTCACACAGGAAAAGCTATGCCAGAATTCCCAGGATATTGTGGACCTGCAAATCCAGAGTTACCAATTATTAAAGTTAAAGCTGTCACAACGAGAAAAAATCCAATTATGCAAACATGTATTGGACCAAGCGAGGAACATGTTTCAATGGCAGGAATTCCGACAGAAGCCAGTATTTTAACAATGGTAGATAAAGCAATGCCAGGGAAGTTACAAAATGTTTATTGTGCTTCTAGTGGTGGTGGAAAATATATTGCAGTCATGCAATTTAAAAAATCTGTTCCATCGGATGAAGGTCGACAAAGACAAGCCGCTTTATTAGCATTTAGTGCTTTTGCTGAATTGAAACATGTTTTCCTTGTTGATGAAGATGTTGATCCATTCGATATGAAAGATGTGATATGGGCAATGACAACACGTTTCCAGGCTGATTTAGATTTGATTACGATTCCTGGTGTACAATGTCATCCTTTGGATCCATCAAATGATCCCCAGTATTCTTCACATATCAGAGCACGTGGTATTGCTTGTAAGGCAATTTTTGATTGTACAGTTCCATTTGATCAAAAAGATCGTTTTGAAAGAGCAAAGTTCATGGATGTTGATGTCAAGCATTGGCTACCAGATATGTTTAAGTAAGGAGGAAGAAAAATGCCTACAGGAGTGATTATTAATGCTTGTTCCGTTTTATTTGGTGGAATAGCTGGAGCATTAGTTGGACATAAACTAAGTCCAAAATTTAAAACAGAGATTAATCTTATTTTTGGTGTTTGTTCGATGGGGATGGGAATCAGTTCAATTGGACTGATGAAAAATATGCCTGCTGTTATCTTTGCGATTATTATTGGAACAGCAATCGGATTATTGTTACATTTAGGGGATTGGATTCAAAAAGCAGCAACTTTGATGCAAAAACCAATCGCTAAAGTTTTTAAAAACAGTTCTGAATTAAGTGAAGAGGAGTTTTTAACACAATTAGTGACAATTATTGTTTTATTTTGTGCTAGTGGAACAGGTATATATGGCTCTTTAACTGCTGGAATGACGGGTGATAATTCTATCCTCATTTCAAAATCAATTCTTGATTTCTTCACAGCAGCCATCTTTGCCTGCAACTTGGGATATGTTGTTTCTGTTATTTCCATTCCTCAATTCTTTATTTTCTTTGTATTATTTTTATGTGCTGGTTTCATCTTCCCAATGACTTCACCAGATATGATTGCTGATTTTAAGGCGTGTGGTGGCTTTCTCATGTTAGCAACTGGTTTTAGAATGGTTAAACTCAAGAATTTTCCAATTGCTGATATGATCCCTGCAATGGTCATTGTCATGCCATTAAGTTATATTTGGATGGCTTATATTATGGCGTTGGTGTAATATGAAAAAAATTGTTGTGGGAATAAGTGGAGCGAGCGGAATGCCACTTGCTATTCATTTATTAAAAGTGTTACGAACAAATCCAGACGTTGAAACCCATTTGGTTATCAGCACTGGTGCACAAATGACAATCTTGCAAGAAACGAATATGGCAATTGCTGATGTACTGGCTTTAGCTGACTATGTTTATGATAACCATAATGTTGCAGCAAGTATTGCCAGTGGAACGTTTGAAACAGCAGGGATGATTGTTGTGCCATGTTCAATGAAGACAGTTGCAGGAATTGCGCATGGGTATTCTGATAATTTACTATTGCGAAGTTGTGATGTGACAATTAAAGAACAAAGACAATTAATATTAGTGACCAGAGAATCACCTCTGTCACCAATCCATTTAGAGAATCTGACACATTTATCTAGATTACATCATGTCATGATTATGCCGCCTATGCTAACATACTATAACTTACCTCAAACAATTGAAGATATGGAAATACATATGATTGGTAAAATCCTTTCTCAATTTGGTATTGAAGTTGATCAGTTTAAACGCTGGCAATAAGAAAAGCAGCCTTCATGACTGCTTTTCTAAAATTTTATGGGTTGTAAAGTTTGAACAAATTTTTCAATAGCATCTCTATGTTGAGAATTTAATGAATAATAAAGTTGAATATCACCATGAATATTTTCAGTGAATGGAAGAATTTTGACTTGATTGAGATGAAAGATATGTAATGATTTTTTCATTAATAATGCAATCCCATTGTTTTCACTAGCCCCGCTTAAAATGGTTTCCATTCGTCCATGTCTATTAATAATAGGATCAAAGCCAGCTTGATGACATGCTTCTATTGCAAGATTAGAAATGCTCGTATAAAGAGGTGGCAATAACAATTTTTCATCTTTTAACTGGGCTATTGATAATTGTTGAAGATGTGATAAAGGATGTTGTTTAGAAACAGCAGCGACTAAACTATCTTCATAAAGTAATATATGCCCAAAAGAATCAAGTTCTTCATAATGTCCTCTTAAAATATAAATATCATAATCATGATAATCTAATTTATGATGTAAGTCACGCTCTTCAATTTCATCTATTATCAAATGAATATGGGGATATTTTTGGGTAAATTCATTTAATTTATGTGCCAAGTCATAATGTGAGAAGATTGGAAGCATGGCTATTTTGATTGTATTATGTTGTTTATCTTTTATGGAGTGTAAATGGTCTAACATTTTTTCATGGTCTTTCAAAATGACTTTTACATCTTTTAAAAGGAGTTGACCTTCATGTGTAAGAGTAATCTGACGATGACTGCGATCAAAAAGCAAAAGACCTAGTTCTTCTTCTAATTTGGCAATTTGTTTAGATAAGGCAGATTGTGTGATGTTCATTTCTATTGCAGCTAGTGAAAATGTTTTATGAACACTCACTGCATAGAAATATTGTAATTGTTCAATAGTCATAATATTCACCTATTCCTTAGAAAAATATTTTATCATAATTTGTAAAGAAAGGAAAAGAAAAGATGAGAGAGAATCGTATGGAAAGGACATTCAAATGGCTGGGGAATGACCTGGTTATTTGTGTCTATAATCAAAATGCACATATTGGTAGTATCGTCACTGGACAACCTTATATTAAGGAAAATGAAGTTCATGTCACTTTGAATACATGGAATCAATTAGGACATAAGGATGATATCATTGCAACAATGTATGTGAAGGCAGCAGTCAAGAAGTATCGTTGTGTTGTGAGTTGTATTTGTGGAATTCATTTAGATAATATAACTGATGCACAAATGCAGGCGATATTTGATTGGGTACAAGAAGATATAAAAACATTGTCATAATCACTTTCTATAATAAGAGAAGTGATTATTTTTTTCAGTTAGAAAAATAGTCTTTTCATTATATAGGTATGCTATAATATATGTATATTTTGCAGTTGCAAAAGAGAGGGGAGAATTATCATGAAAAAATGGTATGATGAGGAATATGAATGGGAAATTGAAGTTATTGGATTTCTTCGCAGTGATCATACAGAACGATATTGTCGTAATGGAGAAGAAATAGGGGATAAGTATACATGTACATATGGTTGCCCCGTAAATCAGGATGGGCAGGGTATCTGTTCAAAAGTCATGACAGTGATGTTTCCTATTATGGAAGCTGTCAGAAGTGGTGGGGATTTAAGAAATATCGGTGGCGATACTCCATATAGTAAAGATATCGTTTGTCCAGATGGCTGTGTTTTGTTTAGAATGACAGCAAAGAAACTTGATAATGAGAATTTTTATAAAGGTAAATTTTTTGATTAAGACAATTATCAAAAAGAATGGAGATGAAGGATATGCAGGATTTCTTTCAAGCATTAATAAGTGATAAAAAAAGTGAGGCAATTCCTCAAGAATATAATTATTTTGAAAAGTTAATTGGACAATGGCAAATAGATTATTTTGATAGTCAGATTTCACATGTTATAAAAGGTGAGTGGCATTTTGCATGGGTGCTTGAAGGAATGGCTATCCAGGATATAATTATCTTGCCTGAATATGAATATGGAACATCATTACGTATTTATAATCCTAATACACATGCATGGGATGTTGCTTACGGATATACAGGAAAAATAATCCGACTTGAAGCGAAAAAGCAAGATGATCAAATTGTTCTTACATTTATAGATGACGAGACAAGAAAATGGGTTTTTGTTAAGATTGAGGATAATTATTTTCATTGGCAAAATATTACAGTAAAAGATGATGGTGAATGGCAGATAAATGCAGAAATATATGGTAAGCGTATGTAATGAATGACCATATCAAAGAATGAAGAGAATATTTATAGGTATCATATTATGTTAAATTAAAAAAGTGTGTAACATATGAAATATTGACTAAGTTTTTATTGAAATGTGATGAAACTTAAATAGTTTAGAGAAAAGATGTCTGTAGATATGAAGATGAAGGGGAGGAAAAACAAGCATATGAATATAGAAAATGAACAAGAGTTTATTCAAGGCGCCTTTTTTGAGTTATTAAATAAAGGATGGATAAAAGGGGATTTGAAGCCATCACTTATAACAAAACAAGATATTGAAAAATTAGAAGAAAAATATCAAATAGAGATACCATCACTTTATAAAGAATTTTTAATGGCCTATCAACTTCCAAAATCAATTGTTAATGATCATTTATTTAAAATAAGTGGTATAGTTAATAGGGATAAAGTTGAGGGATTGGAGCCATTATGGTTAATATTAAATCGTATTAAAGATGTAAAATCTTTAGAAAAAATAATTGATGAGTTCAGGTCAATAGCTATTGATTATTGTGAAGCACCAGAAGGTTCCTATCTTCATTTTTTACCTATTGGTGATTGGGGCGCAGGATGGGGACCATTGTGTATTGATTTGAAACTTGCAAAAAAGAAAGCAAATAAAGATGATGAATCAACATGGTCACTTGTTTGGTTTGATCATGAGGAGTTTGATTGGAAAGAAGAATATTTAAAAGAAGATGGATTACTGTATGGAAGACCTGCAGTTCCAGATTTTCAAACATTATTAGAATGGTATTTCATAGGTACACTTGAACAGGAGTTTGAAAATCAATATCAGTTAAAGTTGGATGTTCAAAAACTATCAAGCTTTGAATTTTGTGGATCCTATTGGGAAGATAAATGGAAAGATAATGATATGTAATGAGATATTATAAATGAGAATTTTATGGAGGAAAAGAAATATGGATTTCATGAATGAACTTTTGAATTGTCTTAACCGCATTGACTACGATGCATTTGATGAAGACTATCTAGATGAATGTCTTGACAGTAGAGATTGTGACCCATTTGATACTGAATGGTGTCGAGTTGATGAAGAAATAAAAGCATTGAAAAATGCTCAGAGCTATACTCATAAAAATAAAGAAGAACAAGATAAAATAAGAGAAAAAGCATTCATGATAATTGAGGAAAATATCGAGGGTGAACTGTCGGATTATGTTTCCGATGATTTTGGATTAATTTATGACAGTATTGTATTAAACTATAAAGATGAATGGCTTAATAAACTTATTGCAGCATATAAAAATAAAAAAATTCCTACTGGAGAACTTTAATGCAATTCTAGTTTATAGAAGTTATAAAGATGAGAAAGAATGAAAATTTGCAAAGGAGATATTTTATGGGAAGTTTAGATAGTATGTTAAACATTGGAAAAGAAATGAAAACAAAACTTTTTTCAATTGGTGTTGCTTCATCAGAAGATTTAATGAGGCTAGGGAGTAAAGAGGCGTTTTATCGATTAAAAAAACAATATCCAAATGTATGCTTAGTTCATCTATATGCATTACAAGGTGCTATTGATAATGTTGATTATGATAAACTTTCAGATGAAGTTAAAGTTGATTTAAAGCGATTTAGTGACAGTATTAAAGAAAAATAGAAGTGTACAAATTCGAGTTTCCTGATGAAGAGTGATGAAAATTAGAATTTGTAAAAGAAAGACAGGTATTGAGTCATGGGAGCATGGATAAACTTTTCTAATGTTATTAATATAGGAAACAAAACAACATCTAACGGTGTTATTAATACATTATCTTATAAAGATATAGATAAAAATAAAATTCAAGAAATTGTAAATAACAATAAAATTGAAGTGCTTCAAATTGAAAGTAATTTACCTAAAAAAGCATTTAATGTTATTGATAAAATATTAGAATTAAGACCAGATATCTCATTTAGAGTATTTAATATTATGGGAGATAATACTTTTGATTTAGATGATCTTTCTAATATGAAATATTTAACAAAATTAAAGTTAGATGGACATCTAGCAAATAATCCTAAAGCAATTGAGATTGAAAAGGTTTGTAACCTTAGTAACATTAAAGAATTATCAGTTAATTTATTTGATTTAAAAGATTATAGTTTTATTAAAAATTTAAATCCCAATCTTGAAAGTATTACAATAATTGCTGATACAATGAGAGGCACACCATTATTTGATTGTAAGTGGCTATTGCCATATAGAAATCTTAAAAATGTTTTTCTGGGAAAAAAAGCAAGGAAAAATTTAAAAAAAATTAATGAATTACCGAATTTAAATAGATTGATTCTTCGAGGAATAAAAATTGATGACTTTTATTTTTTAGAAAATACTAATATAGAATTATTATCGATACTATGGTGTAGTGTAAATGATTTTAATTCAATAGAAGTTTTAAAAAAATTAAAGTATTTGGAATTATGGAGAATTCCAAAGTTAGAAGATATTTCTATCATTGAAAAAATAGAAAGTTTAAAAAGTTTGAAATTACAAGATTTAAAACATCTACAAGTATTACCAGATTTTTCTAGTATGGATAATTTAAAAGATATATCTATAATAAATACGCCAATTGATAAATCTAAAATACCATCTAAAATAAAAATTTTAAAATAATTACTCGTTCAATTAAAATTTATAATATATAATTCATAGAATGATTACAAGTATTATATGAGCAGTAATGAAAGAGGATTTTGGTTGTTATTTTCAGTAGTTATTTAAAAGGAGGAACATATTAATGAAAAATAAATTCCAGTTTTTAATTTATAAAATTCCTAATGATGAAATGTCAGTAAATGCGCTAATAAAAGATGAGACAATTTGGTTGACTCAAAAAGGAATGGCAGAATTATTTGGAGTTGGTATTCCTGCAATAAGTAAACACCTAAAGAATATATTTGATGAGCAAGAATTAGATGAAAAAGTGGTTATTTCCAAAATGGAAATAACCACTCAACATGGAGCAATGAGTGGCAGGCAACAAAAAAAACTAACACGATTTTATAATTTAGATGCCATTATATCAGTTGGGTACCGAATTAATTCAAAACGAGCTACAAATTTTAGAATATGGGCAACAAGTATTTTAAAGGAATATATGATAAAAGGATTTGTGTTAGATGACGAAAGATTGAAACAGGGTGAAACAGCGTTTGGAAAAGACTATTTTAGAGAACTTCTTGAAAGAGTACGTTCAATTCGCGCGAGTGAAAGAAGAATATGGCAACAGATCACCGATATATATGCTGAATGTAGCATAGATTATGATAGTGAGTCCCCAACTACTCGTGATTTTTACGCAATGGTTCAAAATAAGTTTCATTATGCTATTACTGGTCAGACTGTTGCAGAGATTATTTTTTCAAAAGCAGATCATAATGAGGATAATATGGGATTAACAACATGGAAAAATTCTCCTGATGGACGTATTTTAAAAAGTGATGTTACTATTGCTAAGAACTATCTAAGTGAAAAACAAATAAGACAATTAGAACGTACTGTCACTGGATATTTTGATTATATTGAAGATTTAATTGAAAGAGAAACCACTTTTACTATGAATGATTTTGCGATAAGTATTAATGAATTCTTATCTTTTAGAAAATATGATATATTACAAGGTAAAGGTTCTATTTCAAAGAGTCAAGCAGACAAGAAAGCTATATTAGAATATGATGATTTTAATAAACATCAACATATAATATCGGACTTTGATAAAGAACTTAAAAAGTTAATAAAAAAATAGGTGCTTTGATTTATTAGATAAATTAGAATTTGTAAAGGAGATAAACGCTATGAATTTAGAGGAGTTAAGAATAGATTGTGCAATAAAGCAAAAGAAAGGTATTCATTTTATTTCAGCTTCTATTATTATCTGGATTTTAGTAACAGTGATACAAATATTAGATTTACCAATTCTTACTAAGAACTTGTTTACATTTTGTTGTACTGCGCCATTATTACCTTTAGCATTTTTGATGTCTAAATTTTTCAAAATTCAATTTCAAGACAAAACGAATCCACTAAATAATTTAGGTATATTATTTTCAATTAATCAAATGTTATATTTGTTAATTGCAATGTGGGTTTATCCAACAGTACCAGAGAAAATGCTCATGGTTATTGCCATGATTTTTGGGGCGCATTTGTTGCCTTATGGCTGGCTATATAAATCAAAATCTTATGTATTTATGTCTGTTATTATTCCTATTGCATCATTAATTGTGGGCTGCTATTCTACAAGATATGTGTTAGCGTTGATGATGATAGTTTTTGAAATTATATTTACAGTATTGCTCATAATAGAAAATAGGAAAATAAGAAGTTTAACATAACATTGCTACAAATTACAGATTATGGAAATTATAAAAATTTATACGTATAGAGGATAAATATATGGACGAAAAATATAAGTTAATAAAAAATGAATGTCTAAATTCAGATATAAGAAATCCAATTGAATTGATTTTAAGTATAATGAAGAAAGATTATATTCATATGCATGGACCAGAACATCATGTATTAGATGGTTCTTGCTTTTTAACAGCTATGCATAATGCAGGTGTTGAATTTGATTTAGATAAAGCATTAGATGAAATGATAGTGAGAGGTCAGAAAATGCCAGGGGCTACCTGTGGTCAATGGGGAATGTGTGGTTCTTCTGCTTCTGTTGGAGCAGCGTTAGCAATTATTCATGAAACTGGACCTTTAAGTCATAATCAATATTACAAAGATAACTTAAATTATGTGTCAAAAGCATTGGGAAAAATTGCAGATATAGGTGGTCCAAGATGTTGTAAAAGAAATGCATTTTTATCTATATTAACTGCTATTGATTTTGTTAAAGAGCAATATGGAATTGAATTAGTTAATCAAGAAGTCAAATGTACATTTTCAAATAAAAACAAGCAATGCATAGGTATAAGATGTCCGTTTTATAAGGATGGAACAGAATGATTAAGTGCTATTTTTGAAATAGATATAGTAGTCATCAGGGGATATCATGTTGATTGTTTATATCTTCCTTGTTTGCATAGAGAAGATCTAACTGGTGATAAAATTTGTAAATGTGGAGAGAAAAGATATGAAAAACAAAGAGGAGATGCAAAAGATTATTACATTTGGTGATTATACAATTTTAATTGAACTTCCTAATAGGAATAAAGATTTAAGTTATTCAAAAGACAATAATATTATTTGTTTTAAATCAGGAAAAGTCGTTTGGCAAATACAGCAATTGCTTGAAGAATTTTCAATAAATAATCATTTAAATTACTTTAGTGATATATATTTCGATATTACAAAAGAAGATAATGGCGAATTAAAATGCATTGGTTTTACAAATCATTGTATTATTGATGTATATCAACAAAAGATTATTTCCATTATCAATAATCGTTAAATTATCATTTGTGGAATTGGATAAGCAGATGTAAAATATTGTGTTGAAAAGGACGTTACAGATATGACAAGAGAACAACAAAGACAATTAAGAGAACTAAAGAAAACATTACCTAAGATATTGAAAGAAAAAATCAAGAAATATAAATTTAAGAAAAAAGATTATATGATCTGGTTTCAAAAAGAGGATATGTTTTTAACATGTTTGATAAATGTTGGCTTTACAATGGATGGAAGATTTATCTGTGATACAAAAGAAAATATTAAACCTCTTTGGATTGATGATTTGTTGTGGAATTTCTTAAATATGTCAAATAATAAAAAAGAGCCATTGAGCTTACGTGCCGTTGGTGCTTTTACTGTACATGGTGTAGAGATATATCAAAGGTATGATGAATTACCAAATGGAAGCTTACAAGAATTAGAAGAATATGTTGAGGAGTATTTGGAGCATTTTTATCAAACTATTCAGACAATTCAATTAGATTCATTTTATGAGGGTATTTCCAATTCACCTTATCACGAAGAATTAAGAATTGCTTTAACTTATGTATATCATCAACAATATGATAAAGCTATCTCGTATCTTGAAGATAAAGGAGATGGCATTTTCTGTAATTGTAATTTATGGATTCATGACGGCATCAGAGAATTTTGTGAGAGTCAATTATCTAATCATCAAATTGGAATTTATAAGGAAGAACAAATGGAACAGTTTTTAAAAGAAACACCTATGCTCAATTTTTCTGCACATAATATTCAGCAATTGATAACGAAGAGAGAATGGAATAGGGTTGATGAATATCAGAGAGTAAAACAAATCTATAATTTTGTCCGTGATGAAATTCTATTTGGTTATAATGTAGATGATAGTATTCCTGCATCAAAAGTACTTGATGATGGATATGGACAATGCAACACAAAGGGAACTTTATTTATGGCTCTGCTTCGAGGAGTTCATATTCCTTGTCGAATACATGGTTTTACTATTGATAAGAAATTACAAAAAGGAGCAATGACAGGTCTTATATACAAACTTGCTCCTCAAGATATTTTTCATAGTTGGATTGAAGTCTATCTAGATGGGATATGGTATGAATTAGAAGCATTTATATTGGATAAAAAGTACCTTTCACAATTACAGCGTATAAACTCACAATGTACAGGTGCTTTTTGTGGCTATGGTGTCGCTGTGAAGAATTTTCATAATCCTGTTATAGATTTTGAAAAAAACAATACTTATATTCAAAGCGAAGGCATTAACCAAGATTTTGGAAATTATGATTGTCCAGATGATTTGCTTAAAGAACATCATCAAGAAATGTCGGTACTGAAATCTTTTTTATATAGAAATATGGGAAGACATTTCATGAATAAAAATATCAGAAAAATCAGAAATGCAAAATGATAATTCTTATAGATTTGATTTAAAACTAATAAATGAGGATTAAGGAGTACTATAGAAATGGATTTGATACAATTAAAAATAAAAAATGATCATTCAATTATTAAATACATTAAAATTATGAGAAAGTTTGATAGTTCTCTATCTGTTGGGACTATAAAAAAGAGGATAGAAGACAATGATTTTGTGATAGCATTTGATTTAGAGTATTATGATGTTGTAGAAGATATTAATGGAATTGATAAAAAAGAACTTTTTGACAATATGATAAATGAGCTCAGTCAGGCAGGAGCAGAAATTGATATATATCAAAATGAAGAGTTAATAACCTTAGAAGTTTTTCATAATTGGCTAGAATCATTAAAGCAAACAAGTCAACAAATAGAATGTGATATAGATAGAGAGTTAAATTCTCATTGAGTGAAAGAATAATGATAATAAGTAGAGAAGAGTATGGGTGATAAAGAATGCCAAAATGTTTAAAGGAAAAAGTTCAACGCATTATCAGTGAACGTCATTTATGTAGTTATATGAATAATACGAAATGGAATGAGTTAGTTACAGCAATCAAACAAGAAATGCCATTTCCTCCACCATTTGATATAAAATATCTCACCGAAGAGAATACGTTTTGTCATTATCTTGATGACGGTGATGTTGATTATTGTGGTGATTGGAGTAGTGCATTTCCACCTCAAGAGTATTATTTTCAGATTGAATGGATTCATGTTCGTCCTCGTTATTTAAAATATCGTGGGAGATTGGTTGAACCAGAAGTTATTGATGGGAGTGAGATATTTGAATCTATCTTAAAAAGATATCATATTTTCTATGAAGAAAAAGATGGATTATATTGTATCTATGGTTATCGTTAAATTTGAATTATTTATCAATAATGATTAAAGATGAAAAGGAGACTTATATGAATCATGATTTTATTAATTTAACAACAGAGAATCTTGCTGATGAACATCTATGTTGTATTATTCGTAGTAAAAAAATTCATCCAGGAATAGAAGCAAAAAAACAATGGTTATCTGAACGATTAAAAGAAGGACATGTTTTTAGAAAACTCAATGAAAAAGCAACAGTTTTTATTGAGTATGCACCACTTGAAACAGCGTGGGTTCCTATTGTTGGAGATAATTATTATTATGTATATTGCTTATGGGTTTCTGGAAATTATAAGGGACAAGGCTATGGCAAAGAGTTAATGGAGTATTGTTTGACAGATGCCAAAGCAAAAGGGAAATCTGGAATTTGTATGTTGGCATCAAATAAACAAAAACATTGGCTTACAGATCAAGCTTTTGCTAAAAAATTTGGATTTAAAGTTGTAGATACAACTGATTATGGATATGAATTACTTGCTCTTTCATTGGATGGAACATTGCCACAATTTACCCAGAATGCGAAGAATGGTGTGATTGATCGTCAAGAATTAACAATTTATTATGATATGCAATGTCCTTTTATCTATAAAAACATAGAAATTATTAAAGAATATTGTGAAACAAACAGTGTTTCAGTATCTTTGATTCAAGTTGATACATTACAAAAAGCAAAAGAATTGCCATGTGTTTTTAATAATTGGGGTGTATTCTATAAAGGAAAATTTGAAACAGTGAATCTCTTGTTGGATACTGCTGCATTGAAGAGAATTCTAAAAAAATAAGCATTTCAATTGATTATGTTAAAGAAATGAGCATTTTTGACAATTGCCATTGGTAGAGTTTATCCTTATGAAACGATATAATATAGAATATAAAAAATAAGGAGGAAATAACAATGAATCTAGGAAATAGTTTATTTCATGCGAGAAAAAGATGTGGACTTTCTCAAGAAACAGTCGCAGAAAAACTAGGAGTGAGTAGACAGACAATATCCAAATGGGAAACGAATGAAACACTTCCAGATATCCGTCAGTCGAAGAAAATGGCAGTTCTTTATAACATGTCATTAGATGAACTCATTGATTTTGATGTTGATATCAAAGACATTCAAGAGATTATTGAAAAAACCAGTGAGGAAACAGAAGCAAAAATTGATTGGACAAAAGCGTGGGGAAAGAAATATCCTATTTTGCTTCATTATCAAAATCAAGTCAATATTCCCTATTATGCTCATGGTATAAGTCAGATGTTAGATGAATTACGACGAGAATATCAATTGAATGAATTAGATGCAATGCTAGTTCTTAAAGACATTTTGGCAAATGTTTGGAAAAGTCGTCAGAATCAATCCAAACAATAAATGGTACTCATTTCAAGAAAAGTAAAGAATACCGTTATGATGAATTCATAACGGTATTATCAATT